>JAGWYN010000008.1 GCA_018969295.1 Chloroflexota bacterium
CGGCCAGCGACCCACGATCGCGCCTTCACACAATCGACATCCAGCCCAACCAGTGTTTTGTCAAGCCTGAAGTGATGGATACGCGTGCCCTAAAATCAGCCCATCCTACAGGAAAAAACACTATCAAATGATGCTTGACAAGACACTACATCGAGATGCGCGAAGAAGAATGGCCCATCGGCAGGGGTATGGTCGAAAGCGGCGCAATGCAATTCAAAGCGCGCTTCAGCGGTCCTGGCATGCGCTGGTCACGGCAAGGCGCCGAAAACCTGCTGCCAGTTCGTGCCGCCGTCCTTAGTGGACGCTTTGACCAGATGTGGGATGCTGCCAAAAACCTTCCCCCAGCGTGAAGTAGACCCTAATTTTTTCGGCAATTGGCGGTCAAGGCAGGCTATGCTATACTCAAATTAAAGTCTCTTCTTCCTCTGTCGGGCCGCTGCTCGCAGGGACAACGGACCCGGCACCAAGAGAGAGCCCGCACTTGTTGCCCGCAGGTGAGTGACGCGGGTTGCTCTCTGACAAGCCGCAGGAGCTATCCGCGCGGAGGCTCACACAAATGGTGTATACCCGGCATTGGTGGATTGCGTGGTTGCTGGCGGCTGTGCTGCTCATGCTCGGTGCAGCGTTGCGTGCTCCGTGGCAGGTAGCTGCCACCCCCGTTGCGCCTGCCGGCCAGCCGACCGCCCTGACTGCCCTGCACCGCAGCGGGCAGACCTTTCTCACCTGGCAGGAGCAGCCTGGCGCCGACGTGCGCTACCGTGTCTATCGCCACCATGCTGCGATCGACGCTGCCAACCTGGCAGAGGCAACGCTGCTCTACGCAGACGTGCCGCAGGATTCGGCGCGTTTTTACGCCAATCGGTACAACGTGCAGTCCAGCGGCGTCTGGGACGAACGCTATGTTGCGCGTTTTGTGATCGAGGAAGGTGCGCCGCCGTTGGCGGCTGGCCTCGGGCTGCTGGTGTGGACGCTGGCGCCGGTTGATTTTGAGGGCGCGCAGAGCGGCGCCGGTTACTACGCCGTCACAACCGTGACAGAGGGCATCGAGAATCGCACAGAGTTTGGCACCGGCAACACGACGGGCCCTATTGCCGAACAGGTCGCTGACCCGCTGCCCGTCGAGATTTCTGTCGATGCCATCGATCCGGGCGGCCACATTTTTATTCAGTACATGCCGCTGCGCGACTGGAACGTCACCTTTCACGCGCCCAACCCTGGCAACGGCTTCTACGGTCTGGAGGCTGCTGCACCCGCCGTCGCCAACGCCCTTCAGTACGCCTACGACTATGCTGTCTATGCGCCCAGCGCAGCAGATTGTGGCGGTTCGCTGCCAGCGACCGTGCCGGTGGTGGTGTCTCTGCACGGCTGGGATGGCAACAGCTATGCCCCCCGCACCGCAGACCCCGACCCCTACGGCTGGTGCGTCTACCGCATCTACCCGATCGACCAGAGCGAGACCTGGTGGTTCGGCTTTGCGCGGACACACGACTACCGGGCCAGCGACACACCGACCACGGGCGACACCATTGTGAACTACACCGAGCAGCGCGTGCTGCGCATGGTCTACGACCTGCTGCGCGACCCGCCCGGCCCCGCTGCCGACCCCAACCGTGTCTTTGTTTTCGGCGGGTCGATGGGGGCCAGTGGGGCCCTTGCCTTTGCACTGCGTTATCCCAACGTCTTTGCCGCCGCCTATGCCGGCCAGCCGATGACCGACTATGCCACGTCGGGCGACGGCGGCGGCGTGGATTGGCGTCCTGATGTCGAGCCGAAGTGGGGAGCCGTCGCCGACAACCTGCCGGTCAACATCACCGCGCCGGGGGACTGGGCGGCGGCGCTGCAAGCCTACAACGGCACCAACGTCTGGAGCTGGCAGAACCACCAGGCGCAGCTTGTCGCCCTGCGCAGGCGAGACGCCACCCCGCTGGGGATCGCGCACGGCGTCGAGGACGATGTGATCGAATGGAGCACACAGGGAGAGCCGGTCTACCCGGCGCTCAACAGCAGCCGTCAGCTCTGGGGCGGCGCAGCGGTGGCAGGCGGCCACTCGTGGACAGGCTTTGGCGGCTCGCTCTACAATCTGGATCTGGATACGCGGCCTGGCGGCGCGCTCGTCCCCTTCTTTCGCTTTTTGCCTGTGCGCGACGAGACCGTGCCCGGCCTCAGCAACGGCAGCACCAACGCGGCGCTCCCGCCGACAGGCGTGGGAGAGTACAACCTGGCTGTGCGCTGGTCGGCATCGTGGGATGCGTGGGACGGCGCGCCGGTCGACACATCGACACAATGGGCGATGAGCTTTTGCTACCAGGATGTGGATCGGTACAGCAACGAGTGCGGCAGCGGCCAGCCGCTCACCGTCGACATCACCCCGCGACGCACGCAGCATTTTGCGCGGGTCGCCGGCGCCAGCTATCGCTGGGAGAACCGCCGTGTGCGCGATGGTCTGCTGGTGGACAGCGGCGTCGTCACGGCGGACGGCGACGGGCTGATCACCGTGCCCGCCTTTGCGCTCAACGACCCCGATGGCAACCGGCTGATCCTGGCGCCGACGGGAGATGTTCCTACAGCGACCCCGACCCTCTGCCCGGCTGCCACGCCGGAGCCACTCTGGGTCGAGCCTGTGCTCTCGCCCACCGAGCTGCTCACACAGACGATCGTCGTCCACATCGGCAACGGCGAGGCGGTGACCGTAACGGCCGCTGGGGGGGTCTTCACCCAGACCGGCGCGTTTGCCGCCACAGGCAACCCGGCGCGCGTCACCATCAACCTGCTGCCCAACAGCGTCCACGATCTGACTGTGGCGGCACGCGTGCGTACGACCAGTGGCGGTGGCTGCACTTTCGGCGGCTATACGCTCTCCACCCAGCAGGATCGCTACGGCGCAGTGCTGCGCATCGTCCAGGGCAGGGTGCGCGCAGCCTATCTGCCGGTGGTGCAGCACGCAGCAGCGACCGCTACGCCGACTGCTACGCCGACCGCCACGCTGACTGCCACACCGACCGCCACGCCGACCGCCACAGGTACAGCCGTTGCGCGCACCTGGCCTGACACCCGAGACGGCATCCATGTTTTCAACGACCAGCTGCTGCCCACCCTCAGCGACGCGCAGTGGCAGTTTGCCGCCACGCACTATGCGGGCGTGCAGAAAATGACGCGCCCCGACGCCGATACGCTGCGCAGCTACAACCCCGATCTGCTGATCCTGCACTACCGGCTGGGGTTGGCGCTCGGCTATCGTGGCATTGAGAATGGCTGCCAGCCGGTCGGTGAGTACGTGCGCGTGGTGGAGGGCGCCGCGTGGGTGCAGGAGTGGCCGGGGGAGGATGTCGTACAGGAAGATTGGTTTGCGCACTGGCCGGAGAGCAGCGCCTCCCGCGTCCTCAACTGCGACTGGGGCTGGTGGCTGATGAATCTGGAGAGCCCTGGCTGGCGGGCCTATTGGCAGGGGGAGGTATTGCGCCAGCTTCAGGCCAACGCCAACGACGGCGTCTTCATGGACAGCCTCAGCGTGCCCAATTATCTCGGCAGCGACCGCTACGATCCGGTGCTGCCCTCTTTCGACCTGACCTACGAAACCACCTGGGCCAGCCGCATCGACGCCTGGCTGGCCTGGCTGCAGACGCAGCCTGTGGGCGACTATGCCCTCGTGCCCAATGTCGGCAACTGGGTGACGACGCGCGACCCGACGACCTACGCTGCCGCCGACGGCGCCATGTTCGAGGGCTTTGCGATGTGGGGTGCAGGGGCGCCTTATGCGGTCGAGGACTGGCGCTTGCAGATGAACCGGGCGCTCGGCCTGATCCGCCAGGGCAAAGCCGTGATCGCCCAGGCGTACACGGGCGACGGTCGCGAGCGGCTCTTTGCCCTGGGCAGCTATCTGTTGATCAAAGGCGAGCGCACTTATCTCAACCTGGAGTCGGACATGGTGCCGGAGTGGTGGCCCGAGTACGACATCGCCATCGGCACTCCGCTGCAGCCGCCGGTCGCGGTTGTCGACGATTTGGCAAGCAACGCTATCTATCGTCGCGACTTCACCAACGGCTTTGTCCTGGTCAACCCGGCGGAGGAGGGGGCCCCGATCGTCGTGGATCTGGGAGGGATGTTTCGGCTGGCGCAGCCAAACGGGGGCGGGCCGGTCGGTGCAGACGGTGTTCCCACCGGGTCGCTGACTTTTCAGAGTGTGACCACTGTCAGCCTGCCGCCCTATTCTGCGGCCGTGCTGCTCCAGATGCCGCCCGACGGACAGGCAGGGGAACGGTGAAAAAAGTCGTGCTGCGCTGAACGCAGCGGCGGGCCACGACAGTCCATTGCAGGAGCTGCGCAGTTCAGGATGTTGCTTCGCCACAGCGATGTTGTTTCGCTACAATGCAGAAAGGTGTCCCTATGCAGCACACACTAGAGACCCGCATCGACCGTTTTCGCGTTGCGGGCATTGTCGATATGCATTTCGACCTGCCGCTTGACCTTTACGACCGGCGCACACAGCGCGGGCTGCTGCGCAACGAGTATCTGCCTGAATTGCGCGCCGGTGGCGTCGGTTTGATCGGCGCTGCGATCTTTGTGGAGGACAAGGATCTGCCAGAGCTTGGGCTGCGTGTGGCGCTCGACCAGGTTGCTTGTCTTTACGAAGAAGCGGCGTTGGCCGCCGACGAGGTGGTGATCTGCCGCAGCTATGCTGCGATCGAGCAGGCGCGTGCTGACGGCAAGATCGGCGTGCTGATCACAATGGAGGGTGTCGAACCGCTGGGAACAGATCTGCATCTGCTGCGCGTCTTTTATGAGCTGGGGGTGCGCAGCCTTGGTTTGACCCATGCGCGGCGCAACGCTGCCGGTGACGGCGGTCTTTTTGCGTCGGCGGGGTCGTCGCCGGCGGGGCTGAGTCGTTTTGGCAGGGCGGTTGTCCAGGAGTGCCAGCGGCTGGGCATCCTGCTCGACCTGGCGCACCTCAACGCAGCGGGCACGGAGGAGGTGCTGGCGCTGACCGACGGCGCGTTGATCATCTCGCACACCAACCCGCGCCATTTTTACGACATCGAGCGCAACACCAGCGACGCGCATCTGCGCGCAGTGGGTAAACGCGGCGGCGTGATCGGCATCAACGCCGTGCTGCTCTCGTCACAAAAAGAAAAGGCGACCCTCGACCACTATGTCGATCACATCGCCTACGTGGCTGACCTGGCCGGCATCGACGCCGTGGGCATCGGCTTTGACTTCATCGAGTTTCTCTTCCGTCACTGGACGCCCGAACAGCAGGCCGCCATCGCTGCCGCCATGATCCAGGCTCACCCTGCGCCTGGTCTCACCAACCACAGCCACGCCCGCAACCTGACAGAGCGTCTGATCGAGCGCGGCTTCAGCGACGACGAGATCGAAAAGGTGCTGTATGGAAACTGGCTGCGTGTGTTGAAAGAGGTCATCGGCTGACATGTCCCTCCAGCCGGTGGCCACCCTTTTATGGGTGTAAGCGACCAGGGCTGTTGGCAGGTCAGAGAGGGGACGACACAGGAGTGGGCGGTGGCATGGATGGTTGCGAGCGTCCATTCAAACTGGTCAGACAGGGTTCTGTCTTATCTGCTCCGGTAGTCTAGCACCAGCACCTGGGCAAGGTGGGGCCCAACCTGCTCGACAAAGCGTTGATGTGCCGGGTGTGGCAGGTAGAGGTCGCGGCCCGCTTCGTCGCGAAAGGTGACCAGGAAGCAGTGGGTGTAGCCGCGTGCAGCGTTCTCGACGCTGACATCCGTGCCCCACTCGAAGTCGAGGATTTCTGGTATCTGGCTGGGCAGATTGGCGAAGGCCTCTTCGAGGGCGCGCACCTGGTCGGGGGTCGTCGCCGGTGTGAAGCTGAAGAGCACGACATGGCGCAAGACGCTTTTTGTGGATTGTGTCTGGGTTTGCATTGCCAAACTCCGTGTGATGCGGTTGAGGAGCTGCGAAAAAGTCAACGCAGCCAACAAAAGAACAGCCTTGAGTATACCACAGAAACTGTCTGCAGGCATGTGCAGCGGGGCGGGGGGGCTGACGCTCGATCGCCCGGTGGGAAGCTTGGAGATTCCTTCTGCCCGGCGTAAGATCGAGAGATGATGCACGAACCTGCGGCGGTGGTTCATCTCAACGTTCGCTCCTGGTTCAGCCTGCTGTGCGCCACTGCGTCTGTCGAGGCACTGGCCGAGCGTGCCGCCCAAACGCACATGGCGTACCTGGCGATCGCCGATACCAATGTGCTCTATGGGGCTGTGGCGTTCCAGCATGCCTGTCTTGCCGCCGCTGTGCAGCCGATCATCGGCATGACAGCGTGTGTCGAAGCGCCGCACGGCGCACCCATGCTCGGTTCACCCGGCGAACTCACGCTGCTGGCAACCGGCCCTGCGGGCTACCGTTCGCTCTGCCGTCTTACCTCGCTGTTGCAGGCGACGCCGGCCTGTGCCAGAACTCGCCTGACCTGGGACGAATTGAAGACACACCATGCCGGCCTGATCTGCCTTTCGGGCGGGCGTCGCGGGTGGGTCGATGCCCTGCTGCGGCTAGGCGAACGCGCTGCTGCCGGGCGGGTGACAAGCTGGCTGGCGGGCGTCTTTGGCGAACGCGCCTGGTTGAGCATCGACTGTTCGGCGCCGGAGGGCCCGGCTGTCGGACGCGAGATTGAGGCGTTGGCCGCACGCTTTGGCCTCGGCGTCGTCGCGGCGCAGCCGATCTACTGTCTGGAAGCCGAGGAGCGGAGCCGCCTGCACCTGCTGGCGGCGATCGCACGCAACACGACGCTCGACGCGCTGGCGGCCGCCGATCGGCTGGACGGCGGTGAGGAGGGGGTCATGCTGCACTGGCCAGCGCCGTCGGACATGGCGCAGCGCTACGCGGCCTTTCCTGCTGCGCTGCACGCCACTGTTGAGATTGCCGCCCACTGCCAGCCAGCGCTGCCTGACGGCCGCCCGATCTGGCCTGTGCTGGCGTTGCCCGCTGCGCGCACCCCTGACCAGGTGTTGGCAGAACAGGCAACCGCCGGGCTGCGTCGGCGTTACGGCGATGTGCCTCTGTACAGCGACGGGCTGCAGCGCACGGAGCGTCTCGCCGTCGAGTTGGCTGCCATCGCCCGCCATGGCTTTGCACCGCTCTTTCTGCTCGTGGCTGACATCGTGCGCTATGCGCGCAGCCACGACATCCCTGTCTCGACGCGCGGCAGCGTCGCGAATTCGCTCGTCGCCTATTGCGTCGGCATCACAACGGTCGACCCGATCGAGCACGACCTGCTTTTTGAGCGCTTTCTCAACCCGGCGCGCAGCAGCCTGCCCGACATCGACCTGGACTTGTGCAGTGTGCGTCGCGACGAAGTGCTTGGGTATGTGCGTCAGCGCTACGGTGCCGAGCAGGTGGCGATGGTGGCCACGGTCAGCACGCTGCGGCTGCGTTCTGCCCTGCGGGAAAGCGCCAAAGCCTATGGGCTGGACGGGCCAACGACCGACCGTCTGATCAAGCTGCTGCCCGAGGATTGGCATCCCGACCCGCGCCGGCGCGACGCGCAGACGCTTGACGCCGCGCTGACAAAAGTGGAGGATGTGGCGCTGCACCCGGTTGTGCGCGCTGCGTTCGGCCTGCTGCGCCAGCCTGACCACCTGAGCGTGCATCCTGGCGGCGTCGTGATTGCGCCGGGGCCGCTGACCGATATCGTGCCGGTGCAGATGGCGCCCAAAGGATTTTTGATCACGCAGTTCGACCACAGCGATGTCGAGGCGATCGGCCTGCCCAAGATCGACCTGCTTGGCATTCGTGCGCTGACAGTGCTGGCCGACGCCGCTGACCTGGTGCGGCGGCACGGGGATCCGGGCTTTCGCGTCGACGCCATCCCGCTCGACGATCCGTTGACCGGTGCGATGCTGGCGCGCGGGGAGACGATCGGCGTCTTTCAGTGCGAATCGAGCGGCGCCCAACGGACCCTGCGCCAGCTCAAGGTGCGCACGGTGCAGGACCTGGCTGTTGCCAACGCTTTTTTCAAACCTGGCCCGGCGTTGGGGGGCATGGCGCAGCACTTCATTCGCCGCTATCGCGGGGAAGAGCCGGTGCGTTTTCTGCACCCGGCGCTGGAACCGATCCTGCGCCGCACCCAGGGGGTGCTGATTTTTCAGGAGCAGGTGTTGCGCATTGCGCGTGAGATTGCCGGGCTGTCGTGGGTGGAGGCTGATTCTCTGCGCAAGGGGATGAGCAAGTTTCAGAGTGCGGAGATGGAGGCGATGCGCGATCGTTTTGTGGTGGGCTGCCAGCGTGCGGCGCCCGACGGCCCGGCGTTGAGCGAGCCACAGGCGCGCGCCTTGTGGGAGCAGGTAGCCCCTTTTGCCGGCTACGGTTTCAACCAGGGGCACGCCACCGCCTACGCCGACGTGAGCTACCGTTCGGCGTACGTGCGGGCGCACTGGCCGACGGCGTTTCTGGCGGCGCGACTGGCGAATTGGGGTGGCTTCCACCACCCGGCGATCTACATTGCCGAGGCGCGGCGGCTGGGCATCGGCGTGTGCCCACCGCATATCAACTTCAGCAACAGCGAGTTCACGCTGGTGCCAGCAACCAAAAGTGCAGGTCCTGTGCTCTACATGGGATTGAACCAGGTGCGCGACCTGCGCCAGACGAGCGTGCAGGCGATCCTGGCGGAGCGCAGCCGTGCGCCATTTGGTAGTCTGGCTGACCTGCTGCGCCGTGTGTCGCTGCAGCGCAAGGAGATCGCCCATCTGATCCAGTGTGGTGCACTTGACGGGCTGGGTGAACACCGTGCTGCCCTGCTCGAGGAAGTGGAGCACAACGCAGCTGCTGGCGCGCAGCAGGTGGCTTTTGCGTTCATGGCGCAGCAGACGCTGCCGGAAGATGCTGCACAGCGGCTGGAATGGGAGCAGCATATCTTGGGGCAGCCGGTCAGCGTGCAGCCGCTTGAACTGTGGCCGCAGGTCGGCGACGGCTGCGTCGCGCTGGCTGGGGCGGCTGCCATGCCACGCCAGTCGGTGCGGGTCGCCGGCATGCGGCTGCCTGGCTGGAGCGGCGGCAAAGGTTTTTACCTGAGCGACGGCGTCAATTTTTGCAGCGCTGTCCCGCCGCGCGGGGTCAACAACCCGCCAGCGTGGGCAGTGCTGCACATCCGCGGCCGCTGGCTGGAGGAGGAATGGGGTGGCGGCTGGCTGCAGATCGAAGCGATGGAGCGAGTTCGGTAGCGATTCAACCGCTGGTTCGACGGCAGTGCACCGACGATCCATCTTCAGCGCTGCGGAATACCATAAATTTCATCGAGAAAGCGATGATCGACCACTTCTGCCACGGTCATCCGGCGAGGGACAATCTCAAAGCGTGCGTACGCGTCGAGATTTCGCTGCCATCGTGCCAGATCCATCACGCCAAATCGCTCCATCCCTATCTCACCCGAAACAAATGACGACAGTGCATCAATCACATGTCGTTCTGTTGTCACACGTGTATTTGTGCCTGCCATCTCAGCCACAATTTGAGCTGCTTCGTCCCGATGAAGCATTGCTTCCCTCCATCCTGCAAAGGATGCTGCAAGAAAAGCGCGCAGAGTCTCCGGTCTCTGAGCAATACACTCTTCCGAAGTGAAAATTACCTGGGCATAGGCGTGCAAAAGAGGATGGCGTACTGGGACCAAACAAACTTCAAGGCCTTTTTCAGCAAGTTCAATCGGCTCCGTCATTGCGTACCCTTGCACGGCGTCGTAGCGATCATCGACCAGATTGGCGATATCAAAGTTGACTTCGTGCAGATCGATGGTCGTTCTCTCAATTCCGGAGAGCGCCAAAACTGCATCCAAAATGCGGATACCGTCTGCGTGCATTGCCACGCGCCGTCCAGGCAAATCGGTCAACGAGTGAATGCCAGTGGATCGTTTTGTCATCAACACCAGCGGCGATTGCTGAAGCATCCCTGCCACTGCTTTGATTCTCTTGCCAGCTGCGATACCGCTGACGATCAGATTGTCTTCGCTGCTGCCGGCGCAAATTCCGCCCGAAACAACTTTGTCGACAATCGTGCGATCTTCTTCGCTCCAGAGCAACTCGACATCTAAACCAGACTGGGCGTAAAGGCCACGCCGGTACGCCCAGCACAAGCCAACAAATTGGCCGGAAATGATCCAGTCAAGGTAAAACGGAAAGGGTTGCATGGTCCTTCCTTGGGGTAGCTGCTGTTTTGCGTTGCACGTTGAGACTACGAAACGAAAAGATCAGGATCACCGGCGTCGATGTACTCCACTCGCAGGTCTGGCCACTGCGGCTTGAACCAGTTGTAAAAACTCATCATGCCTGGCGTCTCTGTGGCATGGTGCCCGGCGGTGATCAGCCCGAGGCCGGCGTCGCGCGCAAATTCCACATCGCGCCATTCCACGACCTCCCCTGTGATGGACGCCTCGCAGCCATGTGCAAGGGCACGCAGAAAAATATCGACTGCCCCCGGGCTGCCCCAGTCCAGCGTGACTTTGTGCACGATGCGCTCGGGGTCTCCGACGTAGCGAATGGCTGGTTTGCCAAGTTTTTGGGCGACATATGCTGCCAGGTCTTGCAGCGTCATCGCTCCTACGTCATAAATCGAGTCGCGCGCAACGAGACGGTCTTCCCAGCCAAGCGTCTGGGCGAGTGCGTGTCCCATGCCGTGCTTTGGGAACTGGTCCCATCCATCATGAAGGCGATATACGACCAGATTGTGCTGTGCAATCACGCGTTGCTTGGCCTGTCCAGGTGGTGTTGCTTTTTTTTGTTCTAGATCCATTGCGGGGACGTGTGTATTGTCTCCATATGGATAGAAATAAGGGTGATAGTAAAAGACTGGTTCATGGGCAATGATGAAATTCAATCCCTTTTGGCCGGCGCGGTGCAGAATGTCCAAATTGGGCAGCCAAGTCACAGCAACCCCGGTCACTTCTGCTTCAGGGTTGCCGGCCATTATACCGTCGATCTCTTCGTGGGGCCAAGGTGTCGGTGCTTTCTCTGCAATCCATCGATGTAATTCTTGTGCGTTCATCGTCACTCTTCTCCATAGAATTCACTTGATCAAAGCATATTTTTTGTGTGTCTTGGAACGTGTCAATAACAATGGGCTACGAAAGTCAGATAACTACTGATGCTGACGGGGTGTGCGCTGTCATTTTGCATGCGACAACGCCTGCTCCATCCTATGTAGCGGCCAGGATCATCAAAAATTGGGGAGAACCAGTTACGTGTGCAAATTGATACACCAAAGCTACTCCAGATGAGGCAGCGTTTGCTGCGGGTAGCGCCGCCATCAGTCTTTTCGCTTGTCACCCATCGATTGGCTTCGCCGATGAATGGGGCTGACAACCAGTACGTTTCCACACGGGCGGATCACGGTGTGCATCACCTCTGATGGGCCGTAGCTGGCTTGTATCTCTACGATTGCAACTGGCACCGGTGCTTGCCTTCGTTACCTGATCGACTGTTCGAGCGAACCCCAACAAGTACGTTGTAGAAAAATTTTGATGTTGTGCAACTTGTCAGCAACGTCATATTTCACAATTTCAATCTTTGTCCTATCTCCTCCTCACCTGTCCCATTCCCGTCGTTGTCTGTACACCCACGCCGCTATAAAACGCAAAATCTGCCAACAGATTTATCACGCCCAGCCAGTAGCGGTCGGCTCCCAGCGCTCGATAGGTCATCTGTCCCACGGCGCCAATGCGCACTGCCTGATTTTTCTGCTCCACGGCGCGGCTCTCCAGTCGATAGCGGCTGATCGCCATCATCTCCTCGCCATAGTGGCGCATCTCCGGGCTGAGTATCACTGGGCTGAACGCGTTCCAGCGTTCAACCAGACTCCCAAAGACCAGCCCTGGCAGTGGCAGTGGCATCGTCATCTCCTTTGACTGGAATGCCGTCGGTGAGGTAAACTCCAGCGTCACTTGGCGATCAAGCTGGTCAGCCTGTGTCAGTTGCTTCGCTGCTAGCGCCTCGTAACTTGTCTGTCCACTCCAACTGTGGCGGGCCGGGTCACAGATCGACTCCTGCACCACAAAGTGGTGACCGTTCAATCTCCACACATCAGGTGGATCGTCCAGCAAGACTGCCGTCAGGCTGGTGCTGACCCCGGGATCCAATCCTGTCATGCGCACAAACATCGACTGTCCGGCATGCAGGCTCACGCTGCCGGCAGTGCCCTGCACGCCCAACAATGGAGAGCAGGTCAGCGGTTTGGGACCGTTGCCAGCATGAACTCGCTGCACCAACGCATCATCGACGCGACTTAACCGTTCCATCATTGCGACATAATTGGCACGACCAAGGAATGTGGGCACTGTTGCCTGAGTTTCTGAAACCAACGTCAGCACTATTGAAATCAACACATTTCACCTTACCACGTCCTGTGGGTGCCACATCGTCTTTGGAACTGCCTGCCAATCCAGGCCCTCCTTCACCATGCACATCCACATCTTCGGCAGAAAAAATAGCTCAGGCACCCGTGCAATACCGTAATACTGTGTCGATGTGCAAGTCCTTCATCATACACTGTTCAATCAGACGGTGACTGACTCATTGAATAATTTGATAAAAGTCATCGTGTTGACGTTGCTTACGTAATTGTCTGATCAAGTTTTAGAAACGGAGGAGGAACAGTGACTGCTATTTGGAGTGACGTGCACGCGCTCTCAAATAGGGACACGATCAAACTGGTAAATTCTTGATAGTCGGTGCGTGTAAGTGGTTGATTCCCATGCGCCAGGATTGAATTGTTTCGTGTACTGAGGCCGTTGCGCAGATTTTTGGCAACTGTCTGATATGCAATTCCTACCGAATCACCAAGCGCAGCAAGTAACTCGTAGTTTTGTAGCAAGCCTAATTTGATCTTCCCATCTTTGGCGTCATGTAGATAATCATAACGCTCTCTTAAGGTTTCTGGCAGCAAGGTCAGGTCAAGGTTGCTTGGGTTAAGCGCTGGTGTCCGTTGTTGTAGACGAATTTGCGCAAACATCTCGCAGGCGCGATATAGACGTGCAACAGCGTCATCGTAGCGTCCCTGATGGGCGCGGCGTTCTGCGTTGGACAGCAGGTCGAATGCCCTCTCGTAGCCCGTTGCGCGTTTATCTAAGCCCAAGATTTGTTTGAGAAAAATGTAATTGGGAACAACGCGGCTTTGATGGGGGGTCAATATTGTTATTGCGTGTTTGTGGTCGAAGCGATCCCAGGCATCAAAGCCACGCGCCAGCCCAATCAACTCCCGCAGTTTTGTCTCCAAATTGGTCGAAACCGCGCCGGTCTGAAGAATGTTGCCTAACAATGATTCTGACGCTCTGTAGTGGTAATCGTTGAAAAGACGACACGCTTCTTTCATGCGTTGCTGTGCTTGTACTTCCCTACTGACCAAGCTTACAGCTTCAGTGCCGTCAACTACCTTGACAAGGTCCTTGCGAGCACCTTTAATTAACGATAATTCCCAGCCAGCCTCCAGTGCCGCCATCGCCAATGCCACTGACATTGTTTTGGTGCCGCCGGTATAGTCGGCTACGTAGCGACTGTTTGGATAAGTGTCTGCAGCTTTACGCAGCACACCTTGAATTGCCCTATACCAATCCGTCAGCGAATCGGGATCGCTGGCGGATTGAATTGAATACTGAGACTGCTTCAGACCTGTTTGCATGACAATGGAAGGGAAAACATCAGCTGATGTGTGCCCCCCTTTACAAGGAACGCCAGGTGCATCTACCGTTGCTCTGCTCCCGTGCGTTCCTTCTGAGGCGATGAAATAGACATGATTTGGCTGATAGCTGGTAATTGCCGTAACGATTGGCTGACACGAACCGCCAACAGTGACGACCAGAATAACAGTGGACATTGTTTCCTTTCCTTTTTTACGACTGTGGCAGTTTGCAGCACTGCGACAGGTATTTTCTCCACTGGTCTATCGCGCTCGGCGTACTGTCCGTCATTGTGATTGGAGCTATGTATATTGTGGGGGCGGCACCATCTTAAATTTAGATCGGATTTTTAAGTGGAATTACTGGAACCATGAATAGTTCGAATTTCGTAGAGTCATATTCTTCAAGGAATAGCCGTCTTGCTTTTGCTACATCAGTCGGCAGGCGATCAAGAGCTTGCAGCGTTGTTTCTGTCTCTATGCGACTTTCCATATCTTTATCCGTGATCAACATATGATATACCTTCTCGATTCCAGCATGTTGAGCTGCGAAGTATGCCAACACGCTCATACCTTTGCGCCCGCCAGATAGAGACAGAGCAATTTCCCGCTCTGGATGTTTTTCACGGAGCTTTTGAATTGCAGCGTCTAATCCACGAAGGTATACTTTGCAGGCTTCATGAGAGTCCAAATCCTGCAAATCTTTGAGCGGTATGTCTTCGATCTCCACGTTTTTTGTTTTGAATTGTCGTTTAAGCAAACGCACACTGTTGCTGATTGCAGAATTCTGTTCAGGATAGATGAGTGCAACGGTTGATATACGGGAGGGGCCTTCAGCGCGACTCCCAGTCAGCAGTGTGTAGATCTGTGTGGCAACCATAGGCGATTTTCCCAATGGAATGATCAAGGTAAGGTCGCGGTGGTTTAGACTGGACAGCGGAAATTTTGGATGTTTGTCAATATCTGCCTGAATTTCTTCTGCTGTGGGTGTATACTGGCCATTTCCTTGCTCAACAGCCAGTGCGCACACAATCACGCGTTTGACAGAGCGCTCAGGATACAAATGGATCGGATTTGGTTCGGTAAAGAAGAAGGGCCGTTCTTTGGTATGACCTCGCTTGAAGAAGTGGAACTCGTTGAAAGTACCGTGTATGCCATTTTTGAGCTCGACTGGTTTTTGCATATGCTTAAAATAATTTAAAAATTTGTTGTCAGAACTATTTCTAGATGCTGAATAACACTTATACTGGTCGAATGCCTTCTGTGAGAGCCATACCTCAAGACGAGAATTGTTATTCGAAGATTGAAACACGTCCCGAAAAAAAAATTCTGCATCTGGCGATAGCTCTACTCCTTCCGATTCTTTGCCGGTTTCAAATGATTTCAGAGCAGTTCGTAATTTTACTGGTGAAGCGAACGCACCTGGGTATGGAATCGAAATCAGGTTCAGACGTTCAATAGGTGGATCAAGCGCAGCTTGTATCTCAGCCGCAGTCATCTCAAGCTCGAGCTGTTCTATTGAAGGAAATGCCGGATTGCGAGAGTTCTCATTTTTGTCGAGCAGGTGATAGATTCCGTGGACAGCCGAATAGAACTGACCAACCAGAGCCATAAAAGCGGCAGTACTTTTGCGTCCTCCAGCAATCAGCAAATAGACGTTGTATTTCTGGTCATCCTGATATTGATTGAGAGTGTCGACAAGTCTTCGCAGAAATTGAATTGAGGTTTCGGTACTGTTGGCATCGGAAAACGGCAGCGGAACAGAAAAGACCTGGCATTGCCCCCTCAGGTGTCTTTCGATCAATTGGTATCCTTCCCGCCCAATGTATTTGTCTGTATCCTGCGGATGCAATACGTGCAGGCGATGAATAGGGATTCCGGCAATCTTTTCCATCGCTGTTATTCCTGCTGTGATAACTGCTGGATGTTCTCCAAGAGTAGCGATCATTACGTTTTCGACAGGATTGGACATCTTGATTTTCTTCCGGATGTGACTGATTTTTTATTGCTTGGGTGCGTCATGTGTGGCGCTGATCGGCGCTGTTGGATTCTTGTTGAACCATTCTTGTGTGGGATAGTCGTATTCGACATTTATTGGCGGGGGCCATTGCCAGATTCGACGCAAATCGTTCAGCGTGACCGATGTGTGATCCGCTGTGAATCGCTGTGTTTGCGTGCGAATGTACGCCTGCAGCATACCACCTTCATGAACTGTTTTGCCGCCATCAGGCGATATGTAGCGACGCTGCATGTCAATGGTTTCGATACGTGTCAGAGCGACTTCTATGCTACCCAATCCAGCAGGTTTGGCGTAGCCTATTTTGTGTCGCATGGCAGGTTCCAGCACCAGTGCAAACAAGAGTATTTGCCATTCGTCTTCACTCAGATTATCGAAATTTGCAGAGAAGGTGAATACACTATTGATGCCAATGGGTGCGATGTGCTGATTCAGTTTGACTTTTTTATCGGCTGTTTCTTTTGTACGCACTGTGCGGCTGTGGAAGTAATACTTGTATCCTGTTGCCGCACCACCTGGGCCAGCGAAATACCAGACAGAATGTCTTTGCTTTGGGCTACCAAGGATAGGGGTATACATTTCCCCGTATGGGACCGGATTATTGCACACTGCATCATCAAAACGCACGTGCCCTTCGAGCAGTGTTTCTCTGAAGATAAGGCCAAACATGCGACAGGCGATACACAAACTATCTGGTTGTGAACAAGGAGAATGCTTTTCTGACGAACTGCGGTTCGCTTTCTCATCAAGCAGCCTTTCACAGCCAGGACCAATTGTTTCGACCAGAGTACGAATCAGTCCTTTCAAGGAACTTCCAGGGATAATGTGTTGACCTGCTGCGTTTGTTTGAAACCGTTTAGGGGTATCACGCGTCGATCTGGGAATAAAGAGTGGTGTCAGCGTTGTAATTGTACCTTCCAATTTTCCAGTGATGCCGATAAATCGAGCATGATCGCTCGGTTGTTTTTTGTGCAAGGGCTGTTGGCGATCTATTCTCACAAAATCATACGGATTCATGCCATTTTCTCCAGTCCCAGGAAACGATAGTAGAGCAGGTCTCCAGATTTTGGGTCGACGTATTCACACACCTGCAATTGCACCTGATGAACCTCACTAGATACTGGGTAACGCAGAATGCGGGGAACGCGTAACTCCAGGTAGATCTGTTGATTGGGCTCGTGTTTTGCCCCGATCAGATCTAATTGATCGTCTTTTACCCGTTGTCCCCACAACAAGTAGCTGTGTCTTTGCGCGATCGCCTTGTCCAAGTTGATTTCCTCTGCATAAAAAAAGCCTTCTATGGAAGGTGCATTGCCAACAACGACGGTCTGATAGACACCGTCCAGTTTTTCCCACCGTATCTCAAACTCGGAACAAAATACCCGCCCTCGCTCCCAATTGCTGAAGGGCGTTTGAGGGTCGAACAAAGAAAACGCAATGCCGCTTGCTATCTCATCATCCGAAAGCCATGTCTCAGGAACACGCTCCAAATACATATACGTAAAGGGTGTCCAAGAAAGCGACCGAATTGCTGTTTCTGGTTCGATCAAGCTGGCCCACTGAATACACTCGGTCATCACGCCTCCCTATCTGTTGAACTGCAGTCCAGCAAACGTCATGCGTTCAGGAATTTGCCAGTCATGAAGTCGTGTGATGAAAGAGCGAGTAGCCTGTGAACTCAGTTCGGACAGTGCAGCATCGGCGAAGACAGAGAGCCGCCGAATGCCAATGTATTGTTCGTTAGAGGATGTCCCAAGCAATAGTCTGTCATCTGGCTGTGTTCCATATGCAGAGTCAGGGCCAAGAAATTTACCCAACCCCCATACTTCGTTGGTGGGCTTTTCATCTGCCAGACCAATATAGCTGATAGTCAACTCGCCAATCGATGCAGTGATGCTGCCCATCCCACGCGAACGGCCTGAACCAATACGCACCAGGCCGTCAGCCATGTCCTGCACGACCAGGAGCAGCATGCCTAACTGCCAGCATTCGAAGTTACGCAGATGTATGTCTGTGCAAAATGCAACATTTGATGAGACTGCTTCAAGATTGAACAGTGCTCCATGAGATGAACCACCCGTATGTCGGTTGATTCCAACGCCGTCGCGGGTCTCAGTTGGTCGTGGTCTGATATCACTCATCAAATAGGCGTCATTGATGCTGACACGCCCGATGAATTCGGTGGAGCCGAACAGACGACAGATTGGACACGAATCCGTGTAGACGACTTCTGGAGTCAGATTGTTATCGGGAATATGTTTCCATTCATCGCGGTTAGATTTTAGCCGTAGTGTCTCTTTAGAACGGCGTTCAAACTTGTCACCACAAAAGACATCGGCATACTCTGGGCACACCAGACGACCTTGTTCAACATAGGCTTTTTCTTGAAGCATCGTGAATGGATTGCAGACCACGGGTGGGTAAGGTCGTAATGTCCGGCATACCTTCTCCAAGTGACTGCGCATGACGCCCTTAAGCGAACTACCAGGTAAGTAGACTTGCCAGTCGTTGTTGCGGTAGGTGAGCACCGGCGTCATGTCTGGGCCAGTGAGTGTTGGATGGCCGGATCGGATAAGCACTGGTCCTTTAGTTGTAATCGTGAGTGCAAAACGCGCTTCATTGTAGAGTCGCTTAAGCATAATGACTCCCCTGAAAAATTGGAAGTGTACGGATTTTTTCATCAAGAAATGTCTGGGCATCTGGAACAAGTGTCAATTTTTCGGCTGGCGTCTTCCCCAGCAAATATTTTTGCAGACGGCGACCGCGTTCCTCAATAGTTGCATCCATCAAGTCAAATACAAATACCTTCAGATCGTCGATTCTGCAGGCTCCTAACCCACGAGATCGCTTGCCGCCGATATGTCCAAAGCCGGAGGTATATTCTTTCAGTCCCAGGCAAGCCAGAGCCAGGTCATTGTTGGTTGGTCCTTCGAGCCGGATGGTTACCTGGAAGGTTTGCGCTGTTGCAACGACTTCATAGTCATACTTCAGTCGATCCACGGCTCTTTCGCTGTCACGATCGATTGCAACGCCATCGCGTACTTGAATCATGCTTGCTGCGAATCGGTCCTCTTCAGGAGGAAGGAGATCGGCGAAGTAAATCCGAGAGGCGGCATAGGGAGATCCAAAAAGTTTGCAAGTGTCACACAGGTTCTGGTCTAGTTTGTCACGATAATTTGCGTCTCCTGTGCTGCTGTCGCGCCGCCACCGATTGAAATCGTCTTGCTCTTTACCTTGTGCGCCGATGCATCCTTGACCTTCCAAAAGTGCGCAACTGGCCAAGCCAGCTGCCAGGGCAAGTTTCTCAACAGCACTTCGAAAAGCACCTTTAAAACTTGAACCAGGAATAAATGGCAGACCGTCGGGCGTACGTATGACTGGACTATCGCTCGGGCTGCCCACTGTCCAACTGCCGCCAATGTGTAATGCGGTCTTGAGTGTCAAGATTCCGATGAAAAGAAAGCGTCGTTCCATCGTAGGTGGGCTAATCACGGCTGATTTTTCCTCTATAAAGCATCTCAGCAGACAAATGTTGTATGAAACTCCGAGCGAGTAGACCAGCGTACAAGTCAGTCATGTTTTTTGACTCAGCTTTGGTCAAATTGGACGAGACCAGCTTATATTTCTCCCTCACATCATTGCGTAACTGACAGAGGAAAGTATGCAAACCATCAAAAAAAATTTTGTATGCCTCCTTTTCCTTCCAATCTCGCTCCTTCTGATGCTTGACGAAATTGTTTAAATCGCTCCACGATCTGGAAAATTCCATGAGGCCCAGAAACTGCGTTTTCGAGATCGAATCAATTTTTGACGTGTTTTTTGTCAAACTAATCGCTTTTTGATACATCTCTGTATCGGATAGCAACCCAATATATTCAGCAATTTTATCTGGCGCTGTCATGGTTTCCTCCCAACTTGCTGTTCGGATATTTGAGCGCATACTCGTAGTGTGCAGCGAACTGACGTACAAATTCTCGAATGAGCATGAGATAGACTTCTTGAGCCTCAAGACTTGGACTCTGAATCTGTAGCCTTGAACAAATCTGGGTGCGTTGTTCTCTCAGATTGTCACAAATGAACTCTAAGAGATGTGCTCCCCAGTTGTCTCCGCGCCAGGCTTCCTGTCTTGCTATACGGAGCTTAATAAAATCGAATACATCGGTAGCTCTGAGGGCGCTGTTCGCCAGGCTTTCCAAACCGGTGATCTGAGAGCGTTTGCTGTCGGTCAAAGATTTAGCTGCCCGGCTCCCCAAATTTTCAGCTTCGGATTGAAAATTATCAGAGAGCAATGCCACTTCGCGCAGAATCTGTAAGCGTAATTTTGAACTCATTGTCCTTTTACCTCCCAGTGAAATGGGCTGGCAACTATGACACTACCAAAGCCTTCGCGTCGGCGGATTCCTACCCCTTGTTCCTGTAAACGTAGGAGAGCAGAAATTTTTTGTACATCAAGAGGTGCTGCAAAACTGAAAAGAAATACGGATCCCATCGTGATGGCGATTTCATCTGCTCTAGGTAATCTAAGCAAACCCTGCCATCCCATGATGCTTCGAGTGCTGTTGCATTGATAGACCAACTCTCCCCCGTGCAAGCCCCATACTTCTTGAAGGTAGCGAGTGTCGATCTGTGTCTGATAGCGCAATAGGCGATCAACTAAAATGACATCCGAAATCAAGGTCAAAGGCACATAAATGGCGTGATGGGGCGTTAGATTGGCACTTAGAGCCTGTTTCTGGAACGCTTGATTGAATTGTTGAATGCGCTCTGCCAGAGAATCTTCTGTATCTTCTTGGCTGGCTTTGTCTACATCCAAGACAACTTTTCCCATACTGCGTGTACGATTGTTGCCGAAACGGACCATAGCCGCTGCGCTGGCCTCCTGCACGAACTCACGGAACGCTTCGAATTGGTCTGTTCTGACTGTTGCGTTGCCCCAAAAGGTCATGCACGGTCCAAGCGTTTCTCTGCTATAGAGGATGCCTTTGGCCACCGCACCTGTTTGACGAGAAATTCCAGTACGAGTACGCAGCCCATGACGGATGTTCGATTTTCCAATCTTGCGGGCATCCCACCGATTCTGCCGATAAAAACCGTCAAAGCGATCAATGGCTTCGCTGCAGCCGGACAGATGGGAACAGTGTCTCAGACCAGACAAAAGATCGAATCGTTGCTCACCACTGAGTGCAAAGAGTGCCCACGGTATCAGCGTGTCATATACGCCGTGGTGAGGATTGGTCAAGGGGTCTTCCTCATCAAATGTAAAACCAGCAAAACGTTTGCAAGAGACAGCAGTGGCGGGTAACGGTAGCACCGGGTCTTCATTACCCTGCAATTCGTCACCAATAAACAATGCTGGATATAAATTACCGAAGGTTGAATCCTCTGAGAAAAAAAATTTGTTGAACTGAACAGGATTGCTGCGTAAGAGGGTATGTGCTTCGGCCAATCCACCCAAGACATTCCTGCCAGGGATGTAATCGAGCGTTTCAGTGTTGGACGCTTCACGGCCAGATCGCAGAGACAGGGAATCACTGTCAGTAACCCGCATAATGATTCTCATGAACCTCTCTCCTGTGCGACAACCAGATCGTAAAGTGCATAGTCCATATCCTGTAAGTTCATGAGCATTGACGCTGGGTCCAGTATTTGGCCATCTACTGCCAACCGGAGTATTTCACAATTCAGCAATCCTGCCCCACTCGATTTGTTCCCGCCAAGCCACTCCAGACTCCCAAGCCCCATGATCAAAAAGATCAGCGAGTAATTGTGCGGCGAGTCTGACAGCGTCGCATAGCCCGATAACAGGCCAACAATCTGCCCCTCAAATCGCAAACCTCGGATGCCATACTCGCTGTTGTACAGACGGCCAGCAGCAGCAGTATGCGTAGGTCGCCAAATAGATACCTGTGTGCGTTTTTCGGTCTGCCAACTGCGAAACTTATCTCGCTTTCGATTTGACATTCTAAAATCTTTATAGTCAGGCTCAAATAGATCTTGATCTGCTTTGATCAGTTTTGCATCGTCAAAGTACAAACGCCCTGGCTGAAATTGTGAACCAAAGACAAGCTCGATAAGTGTGGACTGAGGATTTGCCTTGCTGACATTGTTGACGTGCGGATCATCTTCAGGAAAATTAAACAAACGAGAGATCTGACTGCATCGATCACGCAAAGAACCTTTTATTGTGGATCCTGGAATAATGAGATAGCCGTCAGGAGCAGTGATAATCGATCGATGAACAAGACCGTTGCGCAGGCCGGTTCCCAAGTGAAAAGGAGTTTCAAAAGTGAATTGGTATCGGATTTCGATTCGTTGATTCAGCATGCAGATCTCCACACTAATGAATGAAATCAAGCAGTTCTACCACATCGAGCACGCGCGTTACCCAGCGGTTGTGTTCACGAATCCACGGTAGGTATACTTGCTCTGTAGGTGAATCGCCACCCAGACTCAGCAACGCCTCTCGTTGTTGGTTGTTGCGTAACCGCAAGACAGCCATCATGGCGTCGAGATTCCCCTGACGACGACTCTTAAAAACAGCCGAACGTAGTTGTTCTAGTTTTCCGCGCGGCAGGCTGCGAATGGCATCAATGTCGTTCAGCAATCGCCGCATACCAGATACTGTATAAGGCCGACAGGTGCGCACCAGAGTTTCAAGTCCATC
Organism: Chloroflexota bacterium; assembly: GCA_018969295.1. GTDB lineage: Bacteria > Chloroflexota > Anaerolineae > Caldilineales > Caldilineaceae > Caldilinea. The sequence goes on from JAGWYN010000008.1 coordinate 22,308, forward strand.
GTCAGACTGCAAAACTTCCTTGTAGTATTGACCAAAATCCAAATGGTTGGAGCTGCTTACTACGAGAAAATTAATCAGTCCGCTATCTACTGCTTGACTGCCAAGACGTCGTCTGCTCGCTTCACGCTTAGCGAACTTGAGACCCGTATCGGCCAGATGAATCAACGGGCCGATGGGATAGTTGACATGGCTGAGCGTTACTGACGCAGACAATGTCAGTGGCCTCCCCAATCGTTCAGCGGTCAATTGACCAAATCGCTCAACGATGTGCATTGCTGCTTTGATCGCTTGATCGGCCGCAGTGACCATGACCAGATCATCACCACCCAATAGCAAAATATCAAAGGGAAGTGTTGTACTTCCATTCGGGCAAAGATAGGTGGCTATGGTTTCGGCGACTGCGTCATAAATAGACGTGTCTACAGCTTCCGAAAAACGCCGGAATTCGTCAATTTTGGTGATGCGTTCGATTTCATTACCCATGCCATTGCCATCAGCATAGATCAGACCCATATAGCCAGAAGGGCTTGACACATTGCCTAGCTCATTAAAGTCCTCTGGCCGATTGCATTTGGCAAAGGGATAGTTTAGGGCTGTGAGGTCGCGAATCAATCGACCCCACAGTACACTGGGATCTGAATCCTCTTCTCCAATCCAACGTGCGATATCTTTTTTGATGTAAGCGTCCTCCTGGCGCTTTCCTAAGCAACTACGGCACAGAGAATCGGTACCGGTCTCGGTCTCACCATATCCGACACCACAAGCTGAACAATAACGAAACAAAGGATGTGTCACTGAAATCACAGGATCTCTGAAGAAACTTTTGTGTAACCGGAGCCTATGACGTAGTAACATCAGCTCAACTTGAACGTCTTCTCGATTCTGTGGTATGTCTACCATTGCGCCAGTGATGGTTGCACCATGTGTCGTCGTTTGGTATAGATGTTGTACGGCTTCTATTCGCTCATTGGCAATTGTGCTGTCTACCACAAACAGCCCCGAACCTCCATTAGCGTATACAACTTCACCACCCATAAGTTCCGGCATCAGCTGACGATTGAGCTTGTCTAGAATTGCGCTGGCGCCTCGAATTTCTTTGAGGGAAGAGCTGCGAAATATATACCTTTTGATTCTGTCGGTATCCAGTGCAACCAGCGCTTTTGGCATACAGATCTCCTTGTTGTCGTCAAGATTGTTTCTCTCATTTTTTGCTGCTCTGTTGTTCTATGTCGTCTGACATAACCGTCCCAGGCGATGCGGAAAATCGACGAATTTGTCACATAGCACGCGATCGCTCAACGAGGATGGCCCGTTTTTTTCTGACCGCAGTGTCACTTGGCCAGGACGACGTTCGGTGGGACCTGCGAAATGGCGACGCGTGGCGACAAGCACAGCGTTTGTTTTTAGCTGCCGCGTTCTGGGCACACACCTGTCACGTCTAGGGAGCGTACACACGACTGCACAACGCCAATCGGCCTTGCGCCTGATCCGATCGATTTATCAAGCCGGTACAGCAGTAGCACCAAACAACACTTTGGGGCCTGTAACGAGAAATGGCGATCTCCGGGGCGCCCATCCCCTACAGCATAAAAATCAAGTTTATCCGGCGTCTGCACACAGCATACCAGAAAAATCTACGCCTGGCAACCTTTTCGCGTTTTTTTGGAGCCTGAATTTTCCTCTCCCATTCCACAGCGCTCTTCCCGCTGCAGCTCCTACACGGACGCAGGAAGCAGCCAGATCCGCTGGGGGGGCAACTGGATCCAGATCACCGACCCGGCAGGATAACAGCCATCGGCTGGGCCGTGGACACGCCACTGCTGCCCCTCTACGTCCAGCAGCAGCTGCATGTACGTCCCCATGTAGACCGCAGCCAGAACTTGCGCCCGCAGGCTGTTTTCGACCTGGGTGTCCGCAATCCGCACCTCCTCGGGCCGAACCGTCAGCAGATACTCGCCATCCGGGTGCTCCCTACCGCCGCCAACCACAAGAGGACTCCCCCCACAGACAATGCGCTCCCCCTCTTTTCTGCCATGCAGAAAGTTTTCGTTGCGGAAGAAGCGGGCAATCCGCGCACTGCGCGGGCGCTCATAAAATGCACGAGGCCTGTCAAACTGCTGAAGTACACCGTCAAACAGCAGCGCAATACGGTCTGCCAGCATGACTGCCTCTTCTTGGTCGTGGGTGACAAAAATGGCTGTCATCTTCAACGCCTGTTGGAGCGAACGGATCAGCTCGCGCATCTCCAGGCGCAAGTTTGCATCCAGATTGGCCAGAGGTTCGTCGAGCAGCAACACCGCAGGATGCACGATCAGCCCGCGCGCCAGCGCCACCCGCTGCTGTTGCCCGCCAGAGAGCTCGTGCGCCCTGCGCTGCTCGAAACCAGGCAGGCGGACCAGCTCCAACATCTCCTGAACCCGAACACGGATCTCCTTCTGCCGTAGCCCCCGCATGCGCAAGCCAAAGCCGACGTTTTCACCGACCGTCATGTGGGGAAAAAGCAGATGTTTTTGAAAAACCAGCACCGCCCCCCGCCGCTCGGCCGGCACGGCAAGCACCGAGCGGTCGCCAAACCGGATGTCGCCGGCCGTAGGGGACAAAAGCCCGGCGATCATGCGCAGCGTGGTGCTCTTCCCACAGCCGGATGGACCCAACAACGCCACCAGCTCCCCCGCAGCGATCTCCAGATTTAAATCGTTCACCGCAACGACATTTCCAAAGCGACGCGTCAGATTCTGGAGGACAACGGCAGTCATGAACAATCCTTTGTGACACTCCGCAGGGGCTAAAGCCCCGCGGCTTCTTGGGTCAGGGGCGGCCCAAGCCGCCCAGAACAGATGGCCCTTTCGCCAACGAACGAGCCGTGAACCCCAAGGCCAGCAGCGCCGGCGCCACAAATACCAGGCTGATCGCCGCCGCCGTCGCATTGTTGGAGCCGCCAATCAACGGAAACAAAAGCATCGACAGCGTGATCACCCGGCCTCCCCCGATCAACAGGGTCGTGACATACTGGCTCCAGGAGATCAGAAAGGTAAAAAGCGTCGCCACCAGCAGACCGGGCAGAATGGCCGGCAGGGTGACAAACCAAAAGACGCGCACAGCATTCGCCCCCAAGGTGCGCGCCGTCTCCTCCAAGGCGGTATCGTAGTTGGCAAAGACACTGACCATCACCAAAATCATGTAGGGCACAGCAGGGATCAGATGGACCAACACCACCCCCAACGAGGTGTCTGCAACACGCAGATGAATGAAGACCAGATGAATCCCCATCGTTGCCACGACGCCGGGCACAACGATCGGAACCAAGAGCAGCCATTCGACCAGCCCTTTGCCTGGAAAGTCATGCAGCGCCAGCGCCCGCGCAGCCGGCATCCCTATCCCAATCGAAAGCAGCGAAACCGCAAGGCCAATGCCAAGGCTGGTGAGCAACGCTTCCCCCACCCGAGAGGAGTCGGAAAAAACATACCGCCACGCGTGCAGCCCCCACTCGCTCGGCAGCAGATCGGGAAAATACCACCGAAACGCAAAGGACCAGATGACCTGGACCAGCAGCGGCAACCCGACAACCACCCCGATCCCCCCCACCAGGCTGCCGCGCCAAAAGGAGCTCATCTGCCCCCCGATGCGCGCAGGGCGTACCGCATCAGCCTGCGGTACGCAACCAGCCAGAGGATCGAAAAGAGCGTCAGCAGGACGCCGATCGCCATGGCCCCAGGACGCAGACTCAGATCCGGGTCCCGATAAAGCTGGATGCTCCAGACCGGCAGGGGGGTCGGAAAGCGCACCCCCAACAGCAGCGGAATTTCGTAGCTGGCAAAGACAAAGGCAAAGACAATCATCGAGGTCGACAGGATGGCAGGCAGAATGAGCGGCAGGAGCACATGCCGGAAACGCTGCCAGCGAGTTGCCCCCAAGGTCTGGGCCAGCGCTTCATAGTCCGGCCCCACATTTTGGAGAACTGCCAGCACGACCAGCCCAATGAAGGGAATCTCCTTCCAGAGGTAGACCAGCTGGATGGCAACGCCGGCACGGTCAAAGACCAACGCCGGAAACTGGCTCGGCTCGCTCAGCCACCCCAGGCTGGCCAGCAGACGGGCCAGCATCCCGCTCTGCGCAACCAGGGTGACGACCCCAAACGCCACCACCAGGTGCGGGATGGGAATCGGCACCTGAAAGAGGAAGTTCACCAGCCGGCTGCCACGAAAGGTGTCGCGCAGCAGAAACGCACAGGGCACCGCCACGAGCGTCGAGAGCAGCGTGCTGGTGAAGGCAAGAGAAAAGGTCACCCACAGCGATTGCCAGAACGCGTCCTCGACCAGGAGATCCACATAGTGCTGGAGCGTCACCGAATGCAGCCCGGCCGCCGGCAGGTACCCCAGACTCTGGCCCAGCCCCACAACCAGCCCACCGCTGAAAAGCCCAACGAGCACCAGCAGCGCAGGCAGCAGCATGAGCAGAATTTTCAGCCGTTCCCACCATTCTGGACGTCCCATCAGGCCCTTATTTCTGCAACACCTGCTCGACCCAGCCTTTTTCCATGGCAGCGACCCACTCTCCCTGCGGCTCAGGCAAGGCCTTGGCCGCAAGCACATCCGCCGGCAAGGTGGCCACCCCCAGGTCGTAGCTGGCCAGCTGCGCCTGCTGCGCTGCCGACAGACGGCTGGGGTCGATCGTCATGAGCCAGCCCCAGCGGGCCGGGTCCGCCAGGATGAGCTGCATTTCAGGGTCGATCAGCCAGTTGGCCACCACCAGCGCCCCCGCCGGGTTGCTGGCGTTGAAAGGGATCGCCACATAGTTGTTGTTGGCCAGCGTTCCTGTCTCAAAGACAAAGGTGCGAATGGTGTCAGGGTAGATGCCCTGCGCGATAGAGAGCGATGCGTTGCCCGGACTGTAGCTCATGTTGAAGGCAATCTCTCCGTTGGCCAAGAGATCGGTCATGGCCGCTGCTTCTGGGTAGGTCTCTCCCTCGCGCCACAAGAAGGGCTCAATGCCGTTCAAATAGTCCCACACCTGGGGCGCATACCGATCGAAGATCGCCTGGTCGAAGTCGCCCAGAAAGGGGGTAGGCTCGCCCGCAGCCCAGTAAAAGAGATGACGGACAAAGACGCTGCCGGTAAAGTCGGGAATGGCCGGGTAGGTGAACTTGCCTGGATGGGCCCGGATCCAGTCGGCAAGCGCTTCGAAGGTGGTCGGTGGGGTGTCGCCGACCTGGGCTGTGTCGTACTCCATGACGAACTGCGCATGCCCCCAGGGGGATTCATAGCCGTCCACCGGGGTGCCGAAATCGTTGGCCATGGCCGGGTCGTCCCAGTTCACATAGCGCGAGTTGGGCAGCAGGTCGACAAAGGGGCCGTAGAGCAGGTTGGCGCTTTTGGCCGTCTTGAAATTTTCTCCGTTGATCCAGAGCAGATCTACGCTGCCCCCAGCGGTGACCCCTGCCGAGGACTCCGTGAGCAGTTTGTTGAGGATCTCGGCGATGTCAGCCACCGGGACCCGGTTGACGGTCACGCCGTACCGGGCCAGCACCGTTTTGCCAATGTCGTTGTCCACGTCGGTGTTGATTTTGTCCGATCCCCCCCACATGTACCAGTGGACGGTCGTGCCTTTGGCGGCCGCCAGCACATCGTCCCAGTCGGTGTAGACAGGCGGGGCGGCTGTGCCAGCAGGGGCAGCCGCACAGCCGGAGAGCAGCAGGACAACCGCTGCTGTGACAAAGACCAACCAGTTGGAATAGGTGTTCATTGGGCTCTCTCTGTTTTTGGTCTGTGGGGAGGCCGGCGAATGGCACGCCCCTTACACATGTTGCTGTAAAAAATCTGGGATGTCCTGCCCCATGACGACCAGACGCTCGCGCTGGCGGGTCAGCAGAGAGACCAGGTACAGCAGCGTGTTGCCGATTCGATGGATTCGGCGCAGCGAGCGTGGCATGGCAGCCGGAGAGAGTGGAGCAAAGCCAAACTGGCGATAGTAGCTTTCGTTGTGCCCCCCGCAGCAGAGATAGAGCGGCGCTGGCTGCAAGGAGACCAAGGTGGCGACGATCGCGCGTCCGATGCCTTGCCCCCGCCGCTCAGGGACCACTGCGATCGAGGCCACCTCTCTGGCCCCGTCGCTGTGGGTTTTGACCTGGCCGGTGCCGACCACCCGTCCGCCTTCGTCCGCCACCACGAAGCGGTACCAGTCCAGCTTCATCGGGTTGATGCCAGCGTTGCGCACCAGTGCGGTGATGGCCGGTTGGTCCGCAGCGGTGGCGGAACGTAGATAGACAGGCGGTCCAGCGTGCGGCATCGGGTAGGTCCTTTCTGAAACAGGGGAGCACGCTAGGCGGCCAGCAGGTTGACAGCGTCGCGCAGCATAGCCGCTGCGGTAGGCAGCGGCTCTCGTTCCCAGATTTTGTGATACAGCTTGCCGTAGAGATCGGTGTGCAGCTCGATCCCCATCTCCCAGCCGCTGCACTGGCCCAGAAAGCTGTCCGCTGGCACGACGGTCGGGCGCACAGAGAGCAGATACCCTTGCTCGCTGCGTTCGGCAGCAGCCAGCAGTTTGACGGTGGCCCCCTGTTGCGCTGCCCTCACAAGCTGTTCGGCAGTCACGCCGGTGATGCCCTGCACCTGTACATCGGCCAGGGTCACATCCAGCCCCAGGACGCTGTTGGCGACGATCACCAGCTTGTTCGCTGCATCCCAGCCTTCGACATCCAAAGTCGGGTCGGTCTCGGCGATTCCACAGCGCTGGGCTTCGGCCAGCGCAGCGGCGTAGCTGTGGCCCAGCGCCATTTCCGCCAGGATGTAGTTGGTGGTGGCGTTGAAGATGCCGCGCAGGCCCAGGAATTCGGCGGCCACCAGGTCGCGCTGCCCGATGTTGATCACCGGCAGCGCACCGCAGACCGTGGCGCTGAAGGCAAGCCCGGCACCCGAACCTGCCGCCAATTCGTGCAACTCGCGGTAGGCCAGCACCAGCGGCCCTTTGTTGGCCAGCACGACGGTGGTCCCGCAGCGCAGTGCAGCCCGCACCGCGCTGAGGCCCGGTTCGCCGGTGTGGAGGTTGACCGGGGATGCCTCCAGCAGCAGGTCGCAGCGGAGGGCCGACAGAAGCTCCGCGGGCGTGGCCCCTGCTTTGTAGCCGGGCAAGGTGCAGACCTGGCCTCCTGCCTCTTTGAAGCGACGGAGCGCTGCCGGGTCAAAGCCCGCTGGGTCGACCGCCCCGCCGCTGCTGTCTGCCACACAGACGATGTGGAAGCGGAGCTGGTAGCGCCGGGCCAGCTCGGTCGATTTCAGCTCCAGGATGCGCAAAAAGTTGCGGTTGACGTTCCCCAGCCCGACCAGCGCACAGGAGACAGTTTTGATCGAAGTCATCGCGATCCTTTGTTCAGAAGCGTGGAAGACAGCCCCGGCCGGTTCCCGACAGCTCAACGGCGGATGGCCGTGCTGTGGCCGAGCAGGCTCTCCAGTTCAGCACGATGGGTGACCACCATGTCACCGTGCTGGCTGAGCGCCAGCGCGGCCAGGGTCACACCGTAGCGCAGCCCCAAGGCCAGGTCCCCCTCCAGCCAGCCGGTCAACACCCCGGCGGCCAGGGCATCGCCCGCCCCCGGCCGGTCGATGAGCGTGGTCGGCACCGCCGGTTGGTGGTGCAGCTGTTCGCCGTCCCAGAGCCAGGCGCCTGCGCTGCCGGCGGACATGACGGTGACTGCGGCCTGCATCTCGGCGGCCAAGACGCGCACGGCACTCTCCGGCGGGCCGACGATGCCAAACAGACGGCCCGCATCTTGTTGGCTGCAAAAGAGCAGCGCCACGTTGCGGGCCAGCCTGGCCAGCACAGGCGCTGCCTCCTCTGGCTGCCACAGCCGGGCGCGGTAGTTGATGTCGAAGCTGACGGCGACACCAGCCTGGCGGGCACGGGCCAGCGCCTCCTCGGCGATGGCCAGGCTGCTGGCCGACAAGGCCGGCGTGATGCCGGTCAGGTGCACCAGCCGACTGTCCAGCATATGAGACCAGGCAACCTGGGCTGGGGTCAGCTGGGCCGCGCAGGAGCCGGCCCGGTCGTAGATGACTTCGGTCGGACGGGGCGGCGCAGAAAATTCGACAAAATAAAGCCCCATTCGCCCACTGGGATTCCAGACCACCCCCTCCAGGTTGACGCCGGCCAGGCGCAGCTGGTTGGCCGCCAGCCTGCCCAGCGCCGAAGCGGGCAGGGCGCCACACCAGGCGGTGGGGTGCCCGAGGCGGGCCAGCAAGGTGGCCACGTTGGACTCCGCCCCACCCGGCCGCAGGTCAAGCTGGTCAGCCATCTCCAGCCGTTCGCCCGCCGGCACACTGAGCCGCAGCATGGTCTCGCCGAGAGTGGTGACATCGAAACGCGTTCCCCGATCCGTCATTGGCTGGATTCCTGTCCGTTGTGAAGAAAACAATGGCTTCATTCTACCCGATGTACGGCACGCGCTCCAATTTGCCAGCCAAACCGGGGCAGCGCCAACCTTTTTTTCTCTGGTTTCCCGATTGACAACCCTATGCAGTCGTGTTATTCTGAAAATCAGCTCGGCGGAAAGCAAACAGCGTGGAACAGGAAAAGGGAGACAGGCGACAGAAAATGTTGGCGAGACCAGGAGTCCATCTGCAGACCCAGAACAAGGCCGCGCTCTGGCGCGCCGCTGTGCTTGCGGTGGCCAAAGCTGTCTGCGACCCGCGCCACGAATGGCGTGGGTTTTTTGTGCGCTACGTCCCCTTTTATTTTTATTATTTTGGCTATCGCCAGAGACCGACCTGCGCTGGAGCGACAATCATGCCTGGATAGAAAGGCACCGAGGGTTCGCTACACAAGCGAGGTTGGCAAAAGCCGCCTCGCTTTTTTGTTGTGCACGCTGAAACGCACCGAAGAAGCAGATGGGAGGAGCTGAACCATGACAGTTGTGTGCAGAGGGGTCCGTGGAGCGACCACGGTCAGCAGCGACGACCGTGAAGAGATTCTCCGGGCCACACGTGAATTGCTGGCCCTGATGATCCACCTCAACGGCATTCAGAAAGAAGATGTGGCCAGCGCCATTTTTACGACGACGCTGGACTTGAATGCCGCCTTCCCCGCCACCGCCGCGCGCCAGCTGGGGTGGCTCGATGTGCCGTTGATGTGCAGCCACGAGATCGATGTGCCCGGCTCCCTGGGAATGTGCATCCGGGCGTTGGTGCACTGGAACACCCGCCACCCCCAAGACCGGGTCCAGCATGTCTATCTCAGGGAGGCACAGTCGCTGCGCCCGGACAAAACTGTGCTGTTGTCGAGCGTCGATATGCAGGAGTTGAACCGTTGGATCGAAGAACAGCTGCGTGTATGGAGGGAAAAATGACGGTTGTGGCTTTTCAAGGCGAGCACGGTGCCTACTCAGAAGAAGCGTGCCGCCACTATTTTGGCGAGGGAGTGACCACCCAGCCCTGCCGGTCGTTCGACGACATCTTTGCTGTGGTCGAGTCCGGGCAGGCAGGGTATGGGGTCGTGCCGGTCGAAAACTCGACGGCAGGAAGCATCAACAAATCGTACGACCTGCTGCTGGACCACGATCTCAAGGTGCACGGCGAGGTTTTGCTGCGTGTGCGCCACAACCTGCTCACGGTGCCCGGAAACCAGGAGCCAGGGCGTGCCCGCATCACCCAGGTGCGCAGCCATCCCCAGGCGCTGGCCCAGTGTGAGACCTACCTGAATCGACGGAAACTGGCCGCAGTCCCCTGGTACGACACCGCCGGGAGTGCCAAAGATCTGGCCGCTGACCCCGTGGAGGGGGTTGCGGTGATCGCCAGCCGGTTGGCTGCAGAAGTGTACGGACTGGAGATCATCGACGAGGGGATCGAAGATCTGTCCAACAATTATACGCGCTTTTTTGTCGTGGGCCGGGGCGATCCGCCGCCGGGCGAACGGACCAAAACGTCGCTGGTCTTTGCGGTCCCCAACACCCCGGGTTCGCTCTATCAGGCGTTGGGGGAGTTCGCCACCCGCCAGGTCAACCTGACCAAACTGGAGAGCCGCCCGCGGCGCAACCGGACCTGGCAGTATGTGTTTTATGTAGATCTCGACGGCCACTGGCAGGATGCGAATGTCAGCGCTGCCATCGTCGGGCTGTTGAATCGGGCGGTGTTTGTCAAATTGTTGGGCAGCTACCCGGCGGCCCGCTCTCTGGAGCACGAGGCGACGGCGGGCCAGGCTGCGCTGCTGCAAATTTGAGCAACTACAGGGGTCGAGTGGTGGCCCAAGGGCCAGGTTTTGGAGAGAAAGTTTTGGAGAGAAAATGGAGGAGACCATCAGATGATCGTTGTCATGAAACCAGGAGCAACCGCCGCTGACATCGGGGCTGTGATCCGCAAAGCAGAATCGTTCGGTGTCCAGACCCACCCGATCTACGGTGAAAACCGGACGGTGGTGGCGTTGGTCGGGGATCTGACCGGGCTGACCCGGGAGGTCTTTGACCAGATGGAGGGGGTGTCGCACACGCTGCGCATCCAAGAGCCATACAAACTGGCCAGCCGCACAGCGCGACCGGAGAACAGCGTGATCGACGTTGCGGGCGGGCGTGTGCGGGTCGGGGGATCGGCGGTGGTGGTGATGGCTGGTCCCTGCAGTGTAGAGGACCGCCAGCAGATCATCGACATCGCCTATGCGGTGCGCGAGGCCGGGGCGACTGTGCTGCGCGGGGGCGCCTTCAAGCCGCGCACCAGCCCCTACGACTTTCAAGGATTGGGGGCACGCGGGCTGGAATATCTGGCCGAGGCGCGTGAGGCGACCGGCCTGCCGGTCATCACCGAAGTGATGCGGGAGGAGCAGGTGGCGCTGGTGGCTGAATACGCCGACATTTTGCAGATCGGGGCTCGCAACATGCAGAACTACGGGCTGCTCCACGCGGTTGGCAAGCAGAGCAAGCCGGTGATGCTGAAACGCGGGATCAGCGGTACAATTCGGGAGCTGTTGATGTGTGCCGAATACATCGTCAGCAACGGCAACTACAACGTCATGCTCTGTGAGCGAGGGATCCGCACCTATGAGACAGCCACCCGCAACACCTTTGACCTCAACGCTGTTCCCGTGCTCAAGGAGCAGACGCACCTGCCGATTGTGGCCGACCCTTCGCACGGCACCGGGCTGCGCGAGCTGGTGCCGGCCATGAGCCGGGCGGCTCTGGCCGCAGGGGCCGACGCCCTGATTCTCGAGGTGCACCCCGACCCGGACACGGCGGTCAGCGACGGGCGGCAGAGCCTGACGTTGGAAGATTTTTCTGCGTTGATGAAAAGCCTGCGGCGGATCGCCCAGGCTGTGGATCGCACGATTTGGGAACCAGCAGGGCTGCTCGATGCAGCAGGAAAGGGAAGGACGCTATGATTGTTGTGATGAAGAACCACGCTGAACCCGCCCAGATCGAGGCGGTCGTGCAGCGTGTCGAGGAGCTGGGCTACAAGGTGCATCTCAGCCGTGGGGAAGCACGCACCATCATCGGGGTGATCGGTGCCGACGAGCATCTGATTCAAAACAGCTCTTTTGAGGTGATGGACGGGGTCGAGCGCACGATGCGTGTGATGCAGCCGTACAAACTGGCCAGCCGCGATTTCAGCGCGGCCTCGACGGTGATCGACGTCAACGGTGTCCAGATCGGCGGCCCGAAGATCGTCATGATGGCTGGCCCTTGCAGCGTCGAAAGCCGCTCGATGATCCTCGAAGTGGCGCATGCGGTCAAGGAGGCAGGGGGAAGTGTGCTGCGCGGGGGGGCCTTCAAACCCCGTTCGAGCCCGTACAGCTTCCAAGGGTTGGGCGAAGAGGGATTGAAGCATCTGGCCGAGGCTCGAGAGCAGACCGGCCTGCCGATCATTACCGAGGTGATGGGCTCCGAAGACATCGGTCTGGTCGGCGAGTACACCGATATTTTTCAGGTCGGGGCCCGCAACACACAGAACTACTCGCTGCTCAAGGCGTTGGGCAAGCAGAGCAAACCGGTGTTTCTCAAGCGCGGCATCAGCGGGACCGTTCAGGAACTGCTGATGAGCGCCGAATACATCCTGTCGGGTGGCAACATGAAGGTCATGGTCTGTGAGCGCGGCATCCGCACCTACGAGACAGCGACCCGCAACACCTTTGACATCAACGCCATTCCGGTGCTCAAGGAGCAGAGCCATCTGCCTGTGATCGGCGACCCGGCGCATGGCACGGGGATGTGGCAGCTGGTTGGGGCGGTTGCCAAGGCGGCGGTCGCCGCAGGGGCGGACGGGTTGATGGTCGAGGTGCACCCTGACCCGGCGCGTGCCTGGAGCGACGGCGCGCAAAGCCTCACGCTGGAGCGCTTCTCCCGGCTGATGCAGGAGCTGCGCCAGGTGGCACAGGCGGTCGGCAGGGATCTCTGACCTGTCGCCATGGCCAAGCCACTCAAAGAGTGTTCAGTTGCTGTGGTCGGGTTGGGGCTGATGGGCGCCAGCCTGTGTATGGACCTGAAGGAAGGGCAGCGCTGTCGCGAGGTGCGCGGGGTTGCCCGGCGCACCCGCACGGTACTCGACGCGTTTTTTGCCGGCGCCGTCGATCTGGCGACCAACGATCTGCAGACGGGGGTTCTGGGGGCCGATCTGGTGGTCCTGGCCACACCGGCGCGTACGATTTTGTCCGCACTCGCCGAGATTGGCGAGCGGCTGTGGCCGGGCACTGTGGTGACCGACATGGGCAGCACCAAAGGGGAGATCTGTGCGGCAATGGCGGCGCTTCCCCCTGCGGTGGAGCCGGTGGGGGGGCACCCGATGTGTGGCAAGGAGACGGCGGGGTTTGAGGCTGCGGAGCGTGGCCTCTACCGCGGGGCCACCTGGGTGCTCACCCCCCTGCCGCGCACCAGCCCCGACGCGCTGGCGCTGGCGACGGAGCTGGCGCTCGCGGTGGGGGGGCGTCCGCTGCTCTTGGAGCCCGAACGCCACGACCGGCTGGTGGCCAGCATCAGCCACCTGCCGTTTTTGGTGGCCAGCGCGCTCACAGCCGCAGTCGCTGAGGTCGGCGACCAGGACCCCACCGTCTGGTCGGTGGCAGCGGGCGGCTTTCGCGATACCAGCCGGGTGGCAGCCAGCGACACCCAGATGTTTTTGGACATTCTGCTGACCAACCGCACGGCGGTGCTGGCGCAGCTGGAGCGTTTCCAGGCCGATCTCGGCGCGCTCCATCGGCTGTTGGAGAGCAGCGACGAGGCGGGGTTGCGCCAGCGGCTGGTCAGGACGCAGCAGATTCGCGCCCGGTGGAAACCGCGTACATAATGAGAGCTGGAACAGCGGCGGTGTGGGCCTAGGGCTTCCAGGCAGGGGCACCGTCCTCAGAACAACTGCCATGAATGGCAAGGGGAATGGAGAAGACGAATGGAGACAAGACCGTTGCGTGTGGCGATTGCTGGCTGTGGCAACATTGCCGGCCCGTATGCGCGTACCTTGCAGGCATATCCTCAGGTGGCGCTGGTCGGTGCCACCGACGTGTTGTTGGAGCGCGCCCAGGCGTTTGCTGCTCAATATGGGGGGCGCGCGTATGCGACCCTGGAGGAGCTGTTGGCAGATCCGGCCGTCGATCTGGTCGTCAACTTGACGATCCACCACGCACATCCTGCCGTGATCACGCAGTGCCTGGAAGCGGGCAAACATGTCCACAGCGAGAAACCGCTGGCGATGACCTACCCAGAGGCGAGTCGGCTGGTCGAGCTGGCGGCAGAGCGCCAGCTGCGGCTGAGCTGTTCGCCGATCACCTACATGGGAGAGGCGCAACAGACTGCCTGGAAAGCGATTCGCCAGGGGCAGCTCGGGCAGGTGCGGGTGGTCTACTGCGAAGTCAACTGGGGACGAATCGAGTCCTGGCATCCCAACCCGGGCCCGTTTTACGAGGTGGGTGCGCTCTTCGACGTTGGTGTCTACCCGCTCACGTTGGTGACGACCTTTCTGGCGCCAGCACGGCGGGTGGTCGCCTACGGCAAAGTGCTGCATCCTGACCGCACGACCCAGGAAGGGGTGCCTTTTCACATCGAAACCCCCGACTGGGTGGTTGCAGCGGTGGAACTGGCGAACGGCACGGTTGTGCGGTTGACAACCAATTTCTATGTAGGTGGGCACAGCAAGCAAAAGGGGCTGGAATTTCACGGAGATCTGGGTTCGCTCTATCTGGGCAGTTTTCAGGACTTTGATGCAGCGGTCGAGTTTTCGCGGTTTGGCGAGAGCTACGCCCCCCTGCCCTATGTTCGGGTGCCTTTCAACGGCGTCGACTGGGGACGGTCGGTCGCTGAAATTGCCGACGCCATGGCCGCAGGGCGCCCCCAACGGGCGAGCGGGGCACAGGCAGCCCATGTCGTGGAGATCTGCGCTGCGATTCGTCAGTCGCTGCAAAGTGGGCGACCGGTGGAGGTGACCTCTTCGTTCACGCCGCCGACACCGATGGAATGGGGGGAATAGATGAGAAACGAGCCAATTGCCGAGCAGGTCAGCACGCCTCTTCCTTACAGTGCCTGGCCCGATGAATCGGGCCATTTTGGCCCGTACGGCGGTAAATTCGTGCCGGAGTCGTTGATGCCGGCGCTGGATGAGCTGGAAGAGGTCTATCTCAAATCCAGACACGACCCTGAATTTCAAGCAGAGCTCGACCATCTGCTGCGCACCTTCGTCGGCCGACCGACGCCGGTGACCTATGCGCGGCGGCTGACCGACCATCTGGGCGGGCCACGCATCTACATCAAGCGCGAAGATCTTGCCCACACCGGCGCGCACAAGATCAACAACGCGTTGGGCCAGGCGCTGCTGATGAAGCGCAAGATGCGCAAAAACCGCATTGTGGCTGAAACCGGGGCTGGCCAGCATGGGGTGGCGACCGCCACGGCGGCGGCGATGCTCGGCATCGAGTGCGTTGTCTACATGGGGACCGTCGACATGGCGCGCCAGGAGCCGAACGTCTACCGCATGCGCCTGCTCGGCACCGAGGTGCGGGGGGTCACATCGGGCAGCAAGACACTCAAAGATGCCATCAACGACGCCATTCGCGACTGGGTGACCCATGTGCGTCACACCCACTACCTGCTCGGCAGCGCGCTGGGCCCGCACCCCTACCCCACCATCGTGCGCGATTTTCAGAGCGTGATCGGCCGCGAGGCGTTGCGGCAGATGTGTGACCCGGAGGTAGGGCCGGGGCGGCTGCCCGACGCGATCGTGGCCTGTGTGGGCGGCGGCAGCAATGCGATTGGGATTTTTCACCCGTTTCTGGAGTACCCTAGCGTGCGGCTGATCGGGGTCGAGGCTGGCGGCCGTGGCATCGAAGGGGGGGAGCATGCGGCCCGTTTTGCCGACCCCAGACTGGGGCGGCTGGGGGTGCTGCAGGGCACCAAAAGCTATGTCATGCAGGACGCCGACGGTCAGATCGCGCTGACCCACAGCATCAGCGCCGGGCTCGACTATGCCAGTGTGGGGCCAGAGCATGCCTGGCTGCGCGACCAAGGCCGCACCGAGTACACCTATGCCACCGACGACGAGGCCTTGGAGGGGGTCAAACTGCTCAGCCGGCTCGAAGGGATCATCCCTGCGCTGGAGAGCGCCCATGCTGTCGCCCATCTCGTGCGGTTGGCTCCCCAGATGAGCAAGGACGAAATCATTTTGATCAACCTCAGCGGCCGTGGGGACAAAGACCTGGGCACGATTATGAAGGAGCTGGGCAACCTATGACCGGGGTCGAACGGATTCAAGCTGTGTTTGCCCGGTCGCGCGCCGAACACCGGGCGGCGTTTATGCCCTATCACGCCATGGGCTATCCCGACCGTCCCCAGACGTTGGAGATCCTCCAGGTGTTGGGAAAAGCTGGCGCCGATCTCTTTGAGATCGGGATCCCGCACAGCGACCCGCTGGCCGACGGGCCGACGATCCAGACTGCCACCTACGAGGCGTTGATGCGGGGCACGACGGTGGTCGACTGTCTGGCCATGGTGCGCGAGCTGCGCACGGCTGGGATGACACAGCCTTTTTGTGCCATGACCTATTACAACCCGCTGTTTGCCTACGGGGTGCAGCGTTTTGTCGACGATGCCGTGGCGGCTGGGATCGACGGGCTGATCGTGCCCGACCTGCCTCCGGAAGAAGCGGAAGATCTGGAGGCTGCCTGCCGTGCCGCTGGCCTGGCGACGATCTATCTGCTGGCGCCGACCAGCACCCCAGAGCGCATCCAGTTTGTGGCCGCCCACTGCACCGGGTTCATCTACCTGGTCAGTGTGACCGGCATCACGGGCGCGCGCGCCGAGCTGCCCCCTGACCTGGCTGAATTTGTCGCGCGGGTGCGCCGCCACACGCAGCTGCCGCTGGCGGTCGGATTTGGCATTGCCACCGGCGAACAGGCGTCTGCCGTTGCCCGGATTGCCGACGGTGTGATTGTCGGGTCGGCGCTGGTCAAGGCGGCTGTCGGCGAGGAGGGGCTGGCACGGGTTGCCGAGTTAGGCGCTGAACTGGCCGCTGGCGCACATGGCCAGTAGGACAGTATCGGGTCCAGCCAGACGCTGTCCAACCCGTAAAGGCGGGTGAGAAGAATGTCGTTGACACAGATTGGGGTCCGTTCGCGCGCCAGCGAGTGGGCGCGCAGCCTGTCGCTTTTGCAGGTGGGGTGGGGGCTGGCGATCTTTGCCACGCTTTTGTTCAGCATTGCGCCGCCGCTGGTCCGTTTTGCCCTGCTTGACGGGTTCGACACGGCCATGCTGCTGCTGGTCCGCCTCTGGATCAGTGTTCCGATCTTTGGGTTGACCCTGGCGATCACCGACCGTCAGCAGCTGCGGCTGCCGCTGCGCGGGGCGGCGGCCGCAATGTTGGTTGGGGGGGTCAATGCCCTGGGAATGATGCTCTTTTTTGGGGCGCTGGGCCAGCTGGAAGCCTCGCTGGCTTCGATGATCCTGTCGTTGAGCCCGCCCATCGTGCTCAGCCTGCTGGCCCTGCGCGGAGAACGGCTGACCCGGCGCCATCTGGTTCGTCTGGGGCTGGCCCTGGCGGGCGTGTATCTTTTGGTCGGGCCTGGTGGGCAGGTGAACTGGACCGGTGTGGGCCTGGCCACGGTGGCAACCTTTCTCTTCTCGCTTCAGGTTGCCCTGACCCAGTGGCTTCTGGTCAGCTACAACTCACGCACGGTAGCGTTTTATGTGACCGCAACGATGGCGGGCGTTGTGATGCTCTGGTGGGGGCTGAGCGGTGCTCCCTGGACCGCCCCCACTCCCGGGGGGTGGTGGGTGGTCTTCACCCTGGCCATCGCCTGCACCTATCTTGCCCGCCTGACCTACTTTGCCGCGATCGGGACCATCGGGGGGGCCCAGATTGCGCTGCTGGGCCCCTTGGAGACGCTGCTCACCGTGATCTGGTCGATTCTGTTCCTGCACGAGCGTTTGACAGCCCTTCAATTTGCCGGGGGGGCCTTGATCCTGGCCAGCGCCTTGCTGGCTGTCCAGCGGCTGGGCCGGGTCAACCTGCACCTTCCTCGACGCTGACAGGCGGTGCCGTCTTCCGCTTTGCAGCAAGCCCCGAGAAACTTGGTTTCTGGTGTGCCTCCACTCTCTGTGAGTGACTGAGCTGCGGCTTGAGCCAGGTCCTGCCATGCGTCGGCTGGCCGGCGACCACCAACAGCAGGGAACGTGTCGGCCGCTGTCAGTGGAACCAAGACCATATCCATCCCTCAGTTAGGGCAAGACAAGGAAGGTCGCTTTGGCATCCGCCTGAACTGCTCTACAGTCACCGTATGCTTGCGCAGAAGCTCTTCGATTGCCGTAGTCGTACAATTCCCCAACCTCACCCAAATCACCTTTGGCGGAAAATCAATCGCCAGACTCCGCTGATAGAAGTCAGAATCTTTGGACAAGATCGTGTAGCCGTTACTTCGAGCATCGTTCCACACTTGCGTGTCGGAAGCATCTCTTAGGCCCACGTTGCGTACATGTTGACAGCCTGGATACACGTCAGCCAATGTCCGCACGAGCCGATACGACAGATTCTGGTCGAATAACAGTTTCAAGCTACAACCATTAACAGCTTGCGCTCGCGATCGGCAGCAAAAGCCAGACAGGCTCGGATATCCTCATGGGTGAGATCGGGAAAGTCTTCTAGGATTTCCGCTTCTGTCATGTCAGAGGCCAAAGAGTCCAGCACATCATACACGGTAATCCGCATCCCGCGAATGCATGGCTTGCCACCACGCTTATCTGGTTCAATCGTGATGTAGTCTTGATAGTTCACTGTTTGAACCTCCATAAATCTGACGACACGGCTTCAACGCCCTGCCATCTCACAATTGGCCCAACAGTATTGTTTTCTCAGCATCCAAATTGTGCCTGTACCGGACCGGTACAGAGTAAGCTTATCCAGCTTTCCACCGCCGTCATAGACAATATTTTATCAGATTACACGCCGGTGCGGCGAACGCAACCACTTGGCAGGGCTCAGGGCAGTGTCACCGTTCTCTTGGACCTAGACAAACCTCTCACCAGGAGACGCTTGTTGCCAGGTTCCTGCTTCACCGACCAGAGCCTGAGCGATGTCGCCAGAACGTACATGCTCTCCACAGGCGTTCATTTCCGTGGGACTCACGGTATTTTTCAGATGGATGGCGGCGTTCCGATCTCTGTCGATTGTATGGCCGCACGCCTCACACACGAACACTCGATCGGACAATGTCAAGCGTTCGTTCTTCCCTTCAATCGGGTCTACTTCATACAGGGGCAAGATTTCACTCGCCGGTTGAACCCCGGCGTCGGCTACGAGAAACCGGCTAAAGCCTGCTTGCCAGACTGGGATCGCCAAGTTGGTGCACTGGGCTTGCCGATCCTGCAGACTGGGAGCGGTAAGTCGGTGCGCTGGGATCGCCGCGCCCCAGCCACCCCTGTTCGCCAGCCGACCTCTGGGTTTCAAGGCGAGATCGTCTACGTGCTGGAGGGGAATCTGTGGCTGCATGACCTGGCGAGCGGTGCCACGCGCCAGCTGACCGAAGATGGCGGCTATCTGCTGCCAGGCTGGTCGCCTGATGGCAGGCAACTTGTGGCAAGCCGGGGCACAGACCTGGAATCAGCAGACCTGGTTCTGCTGGATACGGACGGCGGCGAACCAAGGCTGTTGGTGGAGCAGGCATGCTGCGGCGCGTGGTCGCCCGATGGCACGCAGATCGCCTATGTAGATTTGAGTGCAGACGAACCGGCGCTGCGGGCCATTGTCCCAGACAGCGAAGAGCGCACCACGCTGCTGGCGCCGCTCACCTACGGGCGCGGCGCCTATCCAATGGGCCGGCTGGACTGGTTCAACGCAGAAAATGTGTTGGCGCCGCTGGAGGTGATCGATGACGACAGCTTGCTGGTTTACCGTGATCTGTTTGTCGTTGCCCTGCGCTCTCGAACTGTCGAGAACCTGTCTGGACAAGGACAAGCCGGCTGTGCGGTGCTCAGCGGAGATGCGAATGCGCAGATGCTGGCATTCGACTACGAGCAGCGCGACGGTGTCTGCAACGGTTTGCCAGCGCCCAAAGGCGTAGGATTTGTCGAAGGCAGCAATCAGGCGTTCCCCTGGCTGGCGGCGCCCAGCCTCTCTGTTGACGGTGTCTTTATGGCAGCGGAACGCTTCATCGAAAGCGATCTGCCTGAAGAAGCTGCGCGCTGGGGCGTGGTCGCGGTCAATACGCTGACCGGCGCGGAAATTGCCGTGGCGGAAGGCGCGTCCCAGCCGTCATGGCGGCCTGCAGCGCCGATCGACCCGGCTGCGCTGCGTTTTGTGCAGGACGGCGAACAGGTGGTCACGCTAGAGCCGCCGTTGTTCGACGAAGGGGTGCTCTATCGTATTTCGTACTTAACGACTGGCGCCCTGCCGCCTGAGTCTGGCGTTTTCGCCCCATCGGGGCGCATGACTTTAGAACTGCCGTGTGCCGGGAGGGAGCGGACGCTGGGCCTGTCGAAATGTATTTCGAGTTGCTTTATTGGTCAGGCTTGGGCTTGATAACAATAATTTTACATTGCATGTTTACGGTGTAAAATTATTGTTGTTCCTTGATCAACGACATCAAAGTTCCAAAGTGCAGTGCAGATGGCAGTCACGTCATCGTGAAAGGTGGCACGGCGATTGCGAAAACGATGCGTAATTCAGGTACAAGTCGATTGATTGGAGTAGCCGATGGCAAGACCGACCAAACACGCCCAGCAGATGAATCTCAAAGCGCAGATCAAAGATGTGGCATGGCAGCAAATCAGCGAAGTAGGGGCTCCGGCGCTGTCGTTGCGCTCCATTGCACGGTCGCTCTCCCTGAGTGCGCCGGCGATTTATCACCACTATGCTGACCGCGACGTCTTGGTGACAGCGTTGATTCGTGATGCGTACACGTCGTTGGGCGATTACCAGCTTGCAGCACGCGATGCCGTGCCGGTCCACGACATGCGTGGGCGATTATGGGCGACTGGTGCGGCGTATCGGGAGTGGGCGTTGGCGATGCCACAGCGCTATCAGTTGATTTTTGGTACGCCGATACCTGGGTATCAGCCACCGCCTGAGATGTTGTCGGTGGCAGGTCGGTCATTGAGCGCGTTGGTGAGTGTGGTGGATCAGCTGCATCAGGCAGGGTGCCTGCGCACCGAGGCGATCCCGTCGGTGATGCCCGAGGCGGTGCCAATGTTTGCTGCATGGCAACGGAATGCTGGGGCAGAGGCTCCGGTGGCGCTCACCACGGCCATCCTGATTTGGGGGCGCGTCCATGGTTTGGTATCGCTCGAGATTACCCGTCCCATTCCACCATTTGGAGTTGCTGGGGATGGATTGTTTGTGTACGAGCTGGATTCGATCATCAAGCAATTCATCAGTTATCCGATGTCAGAATAAATGTATTTTCTATGAAGAGAGGAACACAGATGATTCCATCCACCATGCGCGCACTACAACTAGAATCCTTCGATGGCGTCGAGGGGCTGTTTGTGCGCGAACTCGCCACTCCCCAACCTCGGGGTGGTCAAGTGCTCGTCAAAATGCACACTGCCGCCGTGAATCCCTCTGATTTGATGTTTTTGCGGGGCCGCTATGGGGTGCGCCGCGAGCTGCCGACAACTCCCGGATTTGAGGGGTGTGGCACTGTGGTGGCAGCCGGTTCTGTGCTGGGCAAGCTGTGGGTCGGTCGGCGCGTCGCCCTCGCCACCCAAGGCAACTTCGGCACGTGGGCCGAGTACACAATTGTCAATGCCATGGAGGTCTTTCCGTTGCGCAAGAGCATCAGCGACGAACAAGGTGCCATGATGTTGGTCAATCCACTCACCGCCTGGGCTTTGATGGATCGCGCTGTGCGAGACCGCCATCGCGGTGTGTTGCTCAATGCTGCGAATAGCGCACTCGGGCGCATGATTGTTCGTATTGCTGCAGCCCGTGGTTTGACGAGCGTGGCCATTGTGCGCCAGGCCAGTCAGGTCGATGCGCTCAAGGCGCTTGGCGCAAGCGCCGTGGTCGTCAGCAGTGCCGATGATTTTGCCGACCAACTCGCCGACGCCTGTCGCACCCATCACGCGGGCATCGGTTTTGATGCCATCGCCGGTCCCATGACGGGGGCCATGCTCAAAGCGCTGCCGGGTGGGGCTTGTGTGCTGGTATATGGCGCACTTTCGCTCGAACCGGTGCAGGTCGATGTCGGTACACTCCTGTTTGGCAATCGGGTGGTTGAGGGCTTTTGGTTGAGCGAGTGGATTCGTCGATATGGCACAAAGCGTGTGGTACGTGCCATGATAGATATTCAAGGGGCACTGGCGCATACAATGACAACCGAGGTGTTGGCGACCTACACGCTGGATCAGGCGGCCGCCGGCATTCGCGCCTATCAAAACAATATGGGGGCCGGCAAGGTTGTGTTGCGCATGGTCTAGGGGGGAGCGACGAGCGGGGCGGCAAAGCCGCCCCGCCTTTGCGCCGACAGGATGCTGACCGCGCTCTGCCTCACGCGGCTGTTCCTCCCACCGGCGGGCTCGATACCGGATGACGGCGAAGGCCGCCACGACAAGGACACGACAAGGAGCTACGCAAGCCAGACATAGAAGACCGGCCGCGCCAAAGGCGCATCTCCAGTAGCCCAACGGTTCAGATGGCCCAGGCAGGGATGGACTGGGCTGTGGCGGTGAGCGGCAACACCTGCTCTGTCAGGCAGATCAGGCCGCCGGGACCGACGGGCAGGCCAAGCCGTTCCAGCGCCCCAAAATGTCGGACATCTTCCCGGCCGGGCGATGCGGTCTTTTTGATCTCCAGCGGATAGGCGACGCCATCCTGGATCACCAGCAGGTCAATCTCCCGCAGATCCTTGTCCCGGTAGTAGTAGAACGGCGGCCGCCGGCCAGTATGCCAGTATCCCTTAAGCAACTCAGCCACGATCCAGGTTTCTAGGATCGGGCCGGACAGCGCCCCGGCCTCCAAGGTCTCCGGGCTGGCCCATTCCGTCAGGTAGGCGGCCAGGCCGGTGTCGAGGAAGTAGAGTTTGGGCGCCTTGACCAGGCGTTGGGTCACGTTGGTGTGGTATGGTTCCAACAAGTAGATCGTCTCAGCCGCTTCCAGGATCGAGAGCCAGTGCTTCGCCGTGTTCGGGGCCACGTCGGCGTCGCCCGCCAGCCCGGACAGGTTCAAGATCTGTCCGGTGCGTGCAGCTGCGGCCCGCAAAAAGCGCAGGAAAGCCAACTCGTCGCCGACCCGCGCCAGGTCTCGCACGTCGCGCTGCAAATAAGTCTGTACGTAGGAACTGTAGAAGAGATCGCGTTCCACCGCTTCGTTGAGCGCGATCGCCGGCAGTGCGCCTCGCCAGATCAGCCGGTACAATTCCTTGAGCGTCAGCTTCTGCGCCTGGGCGCTCCGCCGCGCGATTTCTTCCGGCATCGGCACGAAGGGTGTGGCGTCCAGTCCCTGGCCCAGCAGCTCACGTCTGGAAAATCCCAGCAGGTGCAGCACTGCTGCCCGACCGGCCAAGGATTCGGACACCCCTTTCATTAAATGAAACTGCTGCGAACCGGTGAGCCAGAACAGGCCCGGCTCACCAGCGCGGTCGGCAGCCATCTTGATGTAC
Source organism: Chloroflexota bacterium (assembly GCA_018969295.1). Taxonomy (GTDB): domain Bacteria; phylum Chloroflexota; class Anaerolineae; order Caldilineales; family Caldilineaceae; genus Caldilinea. The sequence goes on from JAGWYN010000008.1 coordinate 45,348, forward strand.
GGCAGGAGCTCGGTCGCGTACTGAATTTCATCAATGAGCACGGGCGGCGGGAAGCGCTGCATGAACAACGCCGGGTCCGTCTTGGCGAGGCTGAGCACCAACGGATCGTCCAGAGTCACATAGGCGCGCCCTGCCTGGCCGAGGTGTCTCAGGAGGGTGGTCTTGCCAACCTGTCGCGTTCCGGTCAGCAAGATGACTGGGAACTGCTGGGCTGCCCGGGCGACGTACGTTTCGAGTGTTCGTGGGATATACATGTCACACCCCCTCTGGAATAAATCGGCCATTTTGCATTTTAACTGCAATGTAGACGGTTTCGGCGCGGTTGTCAAGCCCATTGCTTCCCAGACCCAGGGCTCCTCAAAAGTCCGCTCCGGACGCTGGATAGAGGCGTATTCGACCTCTGGACGGAGGCTGCAGAGCTTGGCACAATTCTTTTCGTCAACACATTCAGAGTCCGTTTGGGAATTACACTGGGAGCGGCTGTGCATTTGAGCAAGGGATGGATTGATGCCGCTACGCAGAACGTAGAAGATGGCAATACACATCCGCCAGAATGCATCCGCCAGTGTATCGAGCATGCAGCGCATGATGAAGAAGGCGTACAAGAGCGAGCTTGACCCGAACAACAAGCAGGTCACGTCCATGCGCCGGCATGTGAGGGCAGTGCGTTGGGCGTACAACTGGGGCATCGGGCGCATCGGACGGCGAGCGCTACATAAATCCAAAGGCGCTGGCTGCGAAAACCAGGTTTAGTGCAGATGGTCTGAAACAATCAAACAGTCTGGCTGAAGCCACAGCTCCTGGCTTTTCCTCTGGGCCACGCAGAAGGAGGGGGCACCCAAGAAACCGAGTTTCTGTCAGAAACTCGGTTTCTGAGCGTCCAGCCCTCTGCTCGCACCCGGGTGTGGAATGAGGGGCGGTCACAGAGCACACCTGCTGGGCTACGAAGATGGGGAAGGCAAGGGGGAGAACGCGCAGGCGGGTGGGGATTGACCTGAACAGGTTCACCCATCCCGAGCAGTCGCCCTCGACAACTGGCTGCTACAAAAATCGCCCATACCCGATCCAGGTGTCGGCTTCCAGCACACGCTGAAACCCAACCCGGCTGTAAAACTGGACAGCTCCAGAATTTGCTTTGCCGACCCCCAGATGCACGCCGCGCACACCCAGCTCGCGCAGACGAGCCAGAAATTGCTCGATCAGACGACGCCCCCACCCTTGTCCCTGCGCAGCCGGAAGCAGGTCGATATGCAGATGGGCAGGGTAGCTGGCCAGCTGCGGCTCCGGGCTGTAGCCCTCGTGTATCGAACGAATGGCCGCAGCGTCGAACGAGTCGTCGCCCTCAGCCGGCAGCGGGTACCGCCTGCGCAGGTAGGAAAACCAGTTCAGCTCCGCCCAGGCCCCAAAGGCAGCAGAGTCGCGGGTGCCCAATATGTACCCGCTTGGTACTTCATCGACCGTGACAATCAGACAGAGGTCGGGCTCCGCCACCGCATACGGCGCAGCAAAGATGGCACCGATCAGCTCGGGGTCCCGATAAAGGTGCGACCCATCCTGGCCGCTGTCGGCTGTCTTGAGACAGATCTGATAGAGCGAATAGAGATCGCTGGGGTGGTAAGGACGTATTGCAATCGACATCGTACTGGGTCTCCTGAGCTTTGCGGTAGATGGTGTATTGGTATAGAGCAGCCACGGCAAGAGGGCCAATTCTCTCTCCACAGCACAGCTGTATGGTATACTGTCTGGGTACAATGTCAACCACTCACGCCCCTCAAGGGCGGAGAGAGCTCGCTGAAAGATTCGAAAATGGCAAAAATCGCTCTGCTGCATGGCCCCAATTTGAATCTGTTGGGGACACGCGAGACCCAGATCTATGGCTCTTTGACGTTGGCCGACATCGATCGCCGTGTCGTTGCAGCCGCCCCCGACCATGAGGTGCGCCCGCTCCAAAGCAACCACGAAGGGGCCTTGATCGATGCAATCCACGCTGCACGCACATGGGCAGATGGGCTGCTGATCAACCCGGGTGCCTTCACTCACTCTTCGTACGCGCTGCGCGATGCGATCGCCGGCGTTCAATTGCCCACGGTCGAAGTCCACCTGAGCAATATCCACGCACGCGAGCCGTTTCGCCATGTCTCCCTCCTGGCCCCGGTCTGCGTTGGCCAGATCTGTGGTTTTGGCTGGCGCAGCTATCTGCTGGGTCTGCAGGCCCTGCTCGACCATCTGCAGGACCGCCAGCCATGAAGACCCCCCACGCCGCCCTTCGCCGACCCCTCTGGCTGTTGGGGGTCGGGCTCTTGCTGCTGGTCTGGTTGGCCGGCTGTCAAGATTCCTCTCCCGCTCAGCAGCCCGCCAGCAGCCCCCCGCAGATGGCCGCCTCGGACAGCACGCCGGCAGCTGGCCAGCTGCAACAGTTGCTGCCCACCGCAACCCCCACCCCAACGCCGCTCGCCGGACGGCTGGTGCTCTGGCACAGTTGGACCGAAGGAGACGCCGACGCGCTGTCGACAATCCTGGCCGAATACCAACGCCTCCAGCCCGAAACCCAGATCGAGACGCTCTATGTGGCCTACCCAGAGCTGGCCCAGGCCTATCTGGATGCGGTGGCCGGTGGAGGCGGGCCTGACCTGCTGCTGGCTCCCAACTGGTGGCTGCCCGACCTGGCCGCCGCCAAAGCCATTCTGCCGCTGGATGGCCTGGTGACTGCCGAGGAACAGAAGATCTATTGGCCCGCCGCGCTGGACAATTTTCGGCTGCAGGGAAAGCTCTATGGGCTGCCGACCAGCTACGAAGTGGTCAGCGTCTTCGTCAACCGCACCCTGGCCGATCCTGCGTCCATCCCAGCGACGCTGGACGGCTGGTTGGCCCAGGCCCAACAAGGGCCCACACAGGGGATCGGCCTCTACAACAACCTCTACCATCTCGTCTGGGGCATCTCGGCGTATGGTGCCCGCCTGTTCGACGAGGCCGGCACCTCCGTCCTCGACCAGGCAGGCGATGCCGCTGGCTATCTGCGCTGGCTGCGTACGCTGAGTCAGACCCCCGGCAGCTATGTGGACCCTGACTACGGTATGCTCAAAGACCGTTTTCGCAAGGGCGAGTTCGCCTATTTTGTCGACGGGCCTTGGGCCATCGGTGAACTGAGCGAGGTGCTCGATCTGGCGGTGGTCCCGCTGCCAGCAGGGCCAGCCGGCGCCTCCGAGCCGTGGCTGAGCGCAGACGGGGTGTTGCTCCATCCAGCCCTTTCGGCCGGCCAACAACCCCTGGCGCTGGCCTTTGCCCGGTTTTTGACCACGGCAGAGAGCGGAAGGGCGCTGGCCAGCCTGGCAGGACGTCTGCCTGCCAGCCGAAACACCCCGCTGGCCGACTATCCGCTGCTGCAAGGGTTCGCCCGCCAGGCAGCCGAGGCCCAGCCGTTGCCGCTCCTCCCCGAGATGGCGCATCTCTGGGGCTACGGCGGCGATCTGTTTGTCAAAGTGGTCGACGGCGACGCCGACCCAGCCGCCACCGTCGTGGAGACCGCGGCGTTGATCAACGACGCAACCGGGAAGTAATGGTGCAGGAACCTTTCCCGCGTTTCAATCTTGCTACAATGTCTGGGGTCTTTCCTGGAACCCGTACCCTGGTCTACCAGCGCGTCCGGCTGGCCCCGCGTGCGGCCCACAGCGAACCGGCCGGGCTGCGCTGGGCACGGATTCTCTGGTATACAGACCCGCCTGCCTGTCGGGTCGAATGGGAGGGGCGCAGCAACGCCAGCGGCGAAGAAGGACAAGAGCTGCTGCGGATTGCCCCCCCTGCCCCGGCTCTGCTGGGGCAGCAGCTGGCCGATGCACTGGCCGATGCGCTGGCCGCTGCCGGGTGGCAGCTGGTCAGCTGCGGCAGCTGTGGACATTGGCAGCCGCTTTCTCTGCACACCGCCGACGGGTTGGGGACCGGCCGCTGCCAGTTTCGGGGTGCGGCCGTCCAGCCAGCCCCGCTCCCGTTGTCTGCCGATTCGACGCTGCTGGTCCAGTCGGCGCTGGCTCTCTCCTGTGCCGCCTGGACCCGCAGTGGGGAGAAATGCAGCCAGGAGACCCAGGAGAGGGAGACGATGGCACCGATCCCCAGACGGGCCGAACGGGAAAGTGACGAGCGCTGGACTTGGGCTGGCCAGCTGCGCCGCTGGCTGGGCCGACCGCCGACCGCCGACCGGCAGAGCTGGGAAGAGCGTCTGGTCGAACGCAGCGGTCTCGGCGCGGGCGCCGACCCTTGCTTTGCCTGCCAGGGGCGCATCGCCAATCTGGGCGCCCTGGTCGTGGCCACGCCAGAAGGGGACAAAGAGACCTTCAGTGTCTGGCGCTGCCGCAGCTGCTATACCTACTACTTGAACGACTGGATCGACCGCTGGGAGCGCACGGACAGCCTGGAAACAGAAGAGCGTGTCTACCGGCTCAGCCCCCCCGAAGCCATCGAGGTGCTGGCAGCGATCGACCAGGTGCTCTACGCCGACCATCCAGCCCGGCGCCATGGCCGGGGCGCCCAGCGCGACTGGATGTTGTCGTTTCTGGCCGGGCGGCCGGTGCTCAGCCACCAGGTTCGCCAAGGGCGTTGAACGGAGGAATACGCCTTGATTGTACAAAGCTGGCCGCCCGCCTTGATTGGGGCCACATACACCCAGCTGCCGTTCCCAGCACTGCATCCGCTGCAGGAGGTGGCATTTGACCTGGGCATCACCGCAACCGACCGTCTGTTGGAACTGCGCGGGGTTGTCTTTCAAGGGTACAACGACCACCAACTGCTCTTCGAACAGCGCTGGCCAGCCCGCATGGTCGCACAGCGGCTGGGCAGCACGGATCTCACCATTCCCCCTGGCAGCGGTCTGGCCCTGCGTGCGATTCACTTCATGGTACCCGCCTATGAGCGGTTGACCCACCTGGAGGTGACGGTGATCGCGCGCGCGGCGGGCAGCGAGAGCGACGCCCAGCACTCTCTGCAGATCCTGGTCAGCTTCCACGAACAAAAGACTGATCTGCATTTTCCGCTGCGCGGCACGTGGTGGGCGATCCAGGGGGCCGACTGGAGCGACCGCCACAAACAGGAGGTCTGCAGCCAGACCTATGCCAGCGATTTTGTCCGGCTGGGGCCTGACAACCATTTTTTTTGTGCCAGCGGACTCGCCCTCGAACATCACTACAGCTGGGCACAGCCCGTCTACGCCACGGCCGGCGGGAAGGTGTCCGCTGTGCTCTACGACCTGCCCGACCTCCCCCCAGGACAGCTCCCAGACCCGCGCATCTTTCGCAATGACCCGCGCCGCCTGCTCGGCAACTGCGTGGCGATCAGCCACGGCAACGGCGAATTCAGCTTCTACGGCGCGCTGCAGCAGGCCAGCCTCACGGTCAACGAAGGAGAGCTGGTCCGGCGCGGCACATTGCTCGGGCGTGTCGGCAACAGCGGCGGGCTCTCCCCCGGCCCCCATCTGCATTTTCATCTGGCCGAAGGGCCCCACCCCTTCATCGACCGCGGGTTGCCGATGCAGTTCAGCCATTTCGAGGCAGGTGGCCAATGGTTCGAGCGGCCAACCACAATTCCGTCACGAATGATTGTTTCTGTGCCAGAAGAGCACGCCGACCCTAGAGGAGATGAGGATGCCAAAAACAGAGCATGAACTGCCTTTGATGACAGAAGTCGACGACGCCACCTACGACGAACTGCTGGAACTGGTCGAACAGCGCGTGGTCCACATTGCCCTCTGGGAAGATTCGCTGGCCGACGCGCTGGAGGAGGGACAGGCCACCGCCGGCCCCCCCAGTACCTTTGACCTGGATCTGTACCTGGAAGATGGCATTTATTTTGAGCTCTACGGCGTCAGCTGTTTCGACGACCCCGACGACGACCCCTGGCACGGGTTGGCGGAAAGCCAGACCCGCCTCGCTGGGCTGGTCGCACGTCAGGCACGGCTGGACGAGATCGCCGTAGACGAAGAGAACGGGCTGGTGCTGGTGGTCGGGGTGCCCTCTGGAAAGCTCCTCTATCTGGCGGTCGCAGCCTGGCTGCTGGGAGAGTGGGATGAACTGCCCGATGGCTGAACCGAGGAGGCGCCGCTGGCTGGCCCCGGCCGGTGCGCCGCCCCAGCCCGCCGAACGGAGACGCAGATGCCCGTCCAGCTGACTAGCCCGCAGAACTCCCAGCTCAAAGAGGCGCTCAAACTGGAAAAACGGAGCGAGCGCGCACAACGGCGGCTGACCCTGGTCGAAGGGGCGCGTGAGGTCGCACGCGCGTTGGAGGCAGGGATCCTGCCCGTCGAGGCCTTTGTCTGCCCGGCGTTCGTCGATGCGCCGGCTGCCCGAGACGCACTGGCGCTCTTGACTGCGCTCGACGCAGAGCGGCGCTGCCGACTCTGGCTCCTCTCCCAGGAATTGTTTGCCAGACTGGCCGTGCGCGAGGAGAGCGGCGGCATCGTGCTGGTCGTTCCCTATCTGGAAACCCGGCTGGAGAAGCTCCCGCTCGGCACTCCCCCTTTTCTGGCCGTGATCGACCGACCGGAAAAGCCTGGCAACCTGGGGGCCATTTTGCGCACAGCCGATGCAGCAGGGATAGATGGGGTGATCGTCTGTGGAGGAGTCGATGTCCACAACCCCAATGTCGTGCGCGCCAGCCTCGGCACGCTCTTTACTGTCCCGGTGGCCGAGGCGGCCGCTGAACAGGCGGCAGGCTGGCTGCGCGCCCGACAGATCCGTCTGGTCGGCGCCACCCCAGAGGCCCACACCCCCTATACGGCGGCCGATCTGACCGGCCCGGTCGCTCTGGTGATGGGCAGCGAAGCCGAGGGGCTCAGCCCCTTCTGGCGAGCCACGCTCGACGCTGCGGTGACAATTCCGATGTACGGCAAGGCGGACAGCCTCAACCTGGCGACCGCAACTGCTCTGTTGTTGTATGAAGGGGTGCGCCAACGCCGGCTCGCCTTGCCCGACCCCCCGCCCCCTGGCAGGGGGAAGCTGCCAGAGGAACGAAGGCCGGTGCAGACCGGCAAGGAACCGCAATGTCATTGAACCCTTTTGGGGCCCAGAGCCCAGCCACAGCTCAGACAGCGCCGCGCAACGCGCCCGGCCGCTTTGTCTGGCACCCGCGCAACCCCTCCGCACCGCTGACAGCGTTGGTGACAGGCGCCTCAGCAGGCATCGGCGCAGAATTTGCACGCCAGCTGGCCGGGCGCGGCTTTGACCTGCTGCTGGTCGCCCGGCGGGCGACCCGACTCACCGAACTCGCCCGCACGATCGAAGCAGAGAAGGGCGTGCGCTGTACGGTCCTGGCCGCCGACCTGGCCCAGGAGACAGGGGTCGCTCAGGTCGAGGCGACGATTCGGCAGCTGGACAACCTGGCCATCCTGGTCAACAACGCTGGCTTTGGGACCGTAGGCCAGTTTGTCCGCTCCGACCCTCTGCGCCAGCAGGAGATGGTGTACCTGCACGTCATGGCGGCCATGCGGCTGACACAGGCTGCCCTGCCCGCGCTGCTCCACCACCGATACGGCGCCCTGATCAATGTCTCCTCGGTCGCCGCTTACATCCGGCTGCGCGGCAATGTCAACTACTCGGCGACCAAAGCCTTTCTCAATGCCTTCTCAGAGACGTTGCACTACGAGCTGCATGGGACAGGGGTCTTTGTGCAGGCGCTCTGCCCAGGGTTCACCCACACCGAGTTCCATTCCACCCCTGACTATCAGAATTTCAAACCCCACACCTACCCAGCGTTTATGTGGCAGTCTGCACAGACGGTCGTGCAGCGTTCGCTGGACGCGGTGGGCAATGGACAGGTCATCTATGTGCCCAGCCTCCTCTATCGGGCGCTGGTCCTGGCACTGCAGACCCCTGTGCTCGGGGAGACGATGCTGCGGGTGGGCGGGCGGCTGGCCCAGGCGTAGTCAGGGTCAGGGAGTCAGGGAGTCAGGGAGTCAGGGAGTCCAGGGCTGCCCGCAGGGCGGCGATCTGGGCAGGGTCGACGGTGCGGTACAGCTCACCCTGCGCGTGGGAGGAGCCGCCGAAGTGCAGGGTGGGCTGGGGATGGGTCGAGCTGTCGAGACGCGTGGTGCTGGCCGAGGCATGCACCTGGGTGACGCCGGTGACACGCACCAGCTCGGCAACATGCTCTGCCCGCACGCCAGCGCCGGGCAGAATTTCGATGCGCCCGGCCGCCTGACGAACCAGCTGCCGGATCAGAGGGGCCCCTTGCCAGGCAGAAGCACGCTGGCCCGACGTCAGGACGCGGGTGATCCCCAGCGAAATCAGCGTTTCGAGCGCAGCAGCCGGGTTCGGGACGACGTCGAAGGCGCGGTGGAAGACCGTCTGCGTGTCGCCAGCCAACTTGAGCAGATGGGCTGTGCGTTCTACATCGACCGTGCCTTCAGGGGTCAGACAGCCGAAGACAAAGCCATTGACCCCGGCTGCCCGGCCGAACTTGAGGTCGAGTGCCATCTGGGCGAACTCCGCCGCGTTGTACGCAAAGCCCCCCTCGCGCGGGCGCAGCATCATCAGGATCGGCAGGTGGGTGGCCGCGCGTGCCCGCTGCACCAGAGCGGCAGAGGGGGTGAGCCCGCCCAGAGCCAGCGCAGAACAGAGTTCGATGCGATCCCCTCCTGCCCGTTCGATGACAGTGCATTCGTGGGCGGCGGTGGCGATGACTTCCAGCAGAAGTTTCACAGAGAGGAGCTCCTCAGCGGCTGGATGCGGTGCGCCCGGCAGCTGGGCGCCCGCGCGTGACAGCAATCAGTTCGGCCAGGATGGCTACGGCAATCTCGGCCGGGGTTTCGGCGCCGATCTCCAGCCCGATCGGGGCATGGACCCGGTCAAATCGGTGGCGGGGGATGCCACGCTGGCGTTCGAGCAGCTCGAAGACCGCCCGGATCCGGCGCCGGCTGCCGATCATGCCGAGGTAGGCGAGAGGGTCGTCGAGCACTTCGAGCAGGAGCTCCACGTCGTGCTGGTGCCCGCGGGTGACAAGGACCAGGCAAGTGTGTGGGTCGAAGGTCGGCTGGCCACCCCGCAGGCGCCGCAATTCGTCTCGGAACGGGCCGGCCACGACCTGATGGGCGGTGGGGAAGCGTGTTCGGTCGGCATACTGTGGGCGGTCATCCAACACCGTCACGGTGAACTCACAGAGCGTCGCCATCGCAGCCAGAGGGACAGCGACGTGGCCGGCGCCGGCAATGATCAGCGAGTAGGGCTGGGGCTGAACCTCGACAAAAAGCTGGATGTCGCCTTGTGCAGTTGTGTAATGCAGCTGGGTGTGGCGCCGTTGCTGCAGAGCAGCGCGGGCAGCTTCGACCCAGGTGACCTGCAGGTCGCCCAGCTGCAACTCATCCAGCTGCAGGTCGCCGACCGGCGTCCGTGTGTCTGCCCAGACAACCAGATGGCGTCCCACCAGGGCGGCCAGTTCCCCCTGGGCAGCCACAACGCTGACCAGGGCCACCGCTTCACGCCGCTCGGCAGACGCGGTCAAGGCGGCCAGCACCGCCTGTCTCATCGGGGATCCTGCTCCGCTGGCGGGTCAGGGCACCAGCGTTCGATCAGGACGTCGAGAATGCCGCCACAGACCCCCAGGCTCTCCATCTGGATCGGTTCGGTCAGGTCGATGCGCACGGTGCGCGGCTGGCCGTCGACCAGCACATCCAGCCCAACCCGAATCACATCGGCTTCGCCGCAGCCACCGCCGACTGTACCGATGTGTTTGCCGTAGGGATGGACGATCATTTTGGTGCCGACCTCGCGCGGGGTCGAGCCTTTGACCTGGACGATCGTGGCGACCGCAACCGACATCCCATCGTCGAGCAGTTGTTGAAGTTGGTGGTAGAAAGTGGTTCCCATGCTCTGCTCTTTTAGCGGGCGATTTCAGAACCAAACAAGGTCAGCTGGTTGCAGACAGGACTGGTCCGTCCAGACAGAGTATCTTGCCCACATGTTCACAGGAGCCGCAGATCCCGAGTCCACAGCGCATGTAGGCTTCCCAGCTGGCCTGGCAGGCGACCTTGGCCTGTCGGGCCAGCGTTGCAACAGCCTCCAACATGCCATGGGGTCCGCAGGCGTAGAGGCCATCGACGTGGCCAGCGCTGATCAACGGCGCCAACACATCGGTCACCCGGCCAGCGTGGCCCAGGCTGCCGTCTTCGGTGGCCACCCGCAGCGTGAGCATGCCCGCAGACGCTGTGGCTGTGAGCTGCTCGAAGCGGGCGAGGTAGAGCAGATCCGCTGCCGTGCGTGCGCCGACCACCACGGTGACCTGGCGGCCAGCTGCCAGCTGCTGGCGGGCCAGCCACAGCAGTGGGGCCACCCCGTACCCCCCCCCGACCAGCGCCAGATGGCGCTGCTCGGGGGCCACGCAGAAGCCGTTGCCGAACGCGCCGCGAATCCAGAGGGAATCGCCAGGCTGCAAAGTGTGGGCCAGCTGGGTAAAAGGTCCAACCGCTGTGATCATCAGCGTGACCGGGTCGGCCGCGACCAGAGAGAAGGGTTTTTCATCGAAGCGGGGCAGCCAGGCCATGACAAACTGGCCGGGCTGAGCACTGAGGCGGGCCGCCAGGGTGAAGGTCTGGGTGCGGTAGTTGTCCTTTTCTATCGCAAGGATCCGGGCTGCGGCCGGCAGGGTAAAACGCTGCATAATCTCATTATGCCTGATGGCGGCAGCTGCTGCCAAACGACCAGAGCGCCGGCGGAGGTTCGTTACCCCTCCTTGGCAGCGACGAAGATGATCGTCTGCGGCAGACAACGCAGCGGCGCGCGGGCATCATCTTCTGGCCAGAGCGCGTCGAGCAGCTCGCGAGGCGGTACAGGTTCCAGGAGTCGCTGCAGGCGAAAGCCTGCCTGGCCAAGCAGGTCGATCCATTCGCCCACGGTGTGGTGGTGCGTATGCATCCAGACGCCAGGGTTCGCAAAACGCCAAACCAGGGGGCTGCTGTCAAAATAGCTGCGGGCAGGATAGACCGACAGCTCGTGCTCGGTGGCATCGAAAAAACAATCGCGCAGCGGGTGGTCCAGGCTGAAGACCAGCCGTCCACCGGCCACCAGCACGCGCGCACACTCTTGCAGTGTCTTCGGCAGGTCGGTGAGGTATTGAAAGGTGTAGGTGCTGAAGACGATCTCCCAGCTGGCTCCGGCAAACTGGCTGAGATCTGCGGCGTCGCCCTGGACAAACTGGATTGCAAGCTGCGCTTGGCGGGCCCGGCTGCGGGCGTAGTCGAGCTGTCCCTCACTCCAGTCCAGCCCGGTGACCTGTGCACCTTGGCGTGCAAAGGCGATGCAGCATTCGCCCCCCCCGCAGCCAAGCTCCAAAATTCGGGACCCACCTACATCGCCAAGCAGCCTCAGCTCCTCTTCGTTCGGGGCCCAGGGGCCGTAGTGGGCGCTGGCTGTGCTGTGGCGGTGCAGCGCCTGGTAGTGGGCTGCCACCCGGTTCCAGCTGTTGCGCAGATCGGTCGTCTCTGGTGTCGTCATCGTGCTCCCTTGGCGCTGGCCGGCGGTCATCTTGGGGTGCTGGACCCTTGGGCGGCCCCAGCTAGGGCAGAAAAGCGACCAGCAGCTGGGCCAGCAAAATTTTGGCGATCGTGGCCATCGGGAACGCCAACGCATAGCCGTGGTTGGGCAGGTCGTTGCGCGCCTGGGTCAGGGCGGCTGCCTGCACGGCGGGCTGGGTGTGCACGGCGGAGACCATTCCGGTGACCACCGCGAAGGGTAGCTTAAAGCAGCGGTAGCCAATCCACAGCACCAGCAGCGGCGTACCGAAAGAAACCACAGCGGCAGCCAGCAAAATTGTCAGTCCCCCTGTCTGGGTCAGGGTGGCCAGAAACGTATAGCCCGAGCGCACCCCGATCCCAGCCAGCAGGAGGGTCAGCCCAAACTGGCGGAGCGTCAGGTTGGCGCTGTAAGGGATGCTCCAGACCACCGGGCCTGTGCGTCGCAGCGCGCTGAGCATCAGCGCGACGACCAGCGGTCCCCCGGCTTCTCCCAGCTGGAACTGGATGCCGCCCGGCAGCGGGATCGGCACCAGACCCAGCCCGATCCCCAGCGCGATGCCCAGCCCCAGCACCCCCAGGTTGATTTCGCTCAATTTTTTGTAGGAATCGCCGAAATACCGGCTGATCGCCTGCATCTGGCTGCGCGGGGCGACAAAGCGCACCCGATCTCCCAGCTCCAGCACCAGGGTGTTGATGGCCAGCAGCTCGATGTCGCCGCGCCGCACACGGGTGACGACCGCACCAAACCGGTTGGGCAGGTCCAGCTCAGCCAGTTTGCGCCCGACCCGCGCCGGTTCGGAGACAAAAACCCGGCGGAAGTCGTAGGCGCTGCGGTCAAGGTCGAGCTGTTCCTGGGCAAGGACCCCCAGTTCACCGACGACCTGGTCGACATCCTCCGGGGTTCCCACCACGTTGATCAGATCCCCCTCTTGAAGGATGAGTTTGTCGGTGGCCAGTTCGAGCCTGCTGCCCTGTTTGACCCGGCTGAACAACACACGCCAACCCCGCTGCTGGCTGAGCAGATGCAGCGGCTGGCCCGCCAGGGCTGGATGGGTCACCCGCACTGTGCGGCTGTAAATTTCTTGCTCGACCGGGAACATGTCGCGCACCTGTTCTGCATCCTGGCGGTAATCGACGCGCCAGACGCGCTGCATCAGCAGGATGGCCAGGATCGGGCCGATGACCCCCAGCGGGTAGGCGACCGAGTAGCCGACCACTGGCTCGGTGCCAAGCTGCGCCGCGCTGCCGGTGTGGGCGACGTAGCTGAGCACCTGCGCCAGCGCAGGTGTGTTGGTCAGCGCGCCGGTGTAAAGGCCCGCTGCGACAGCCGGACGGATCCCGAGCAGCAGCACCTCGGCTGCGACGATCAGCGCGGCAAGTGCCAGAACCCCGGCTACCATCAGGTTGTCACGCAGACCGCTGCGCGAAAACGACGCAAAAAAACCGGGCCCGCTGGCCAGACCGACCGAATAGACAAACAAGATGAGCCCCAGCGAGACCAGCTCGCGCGGCAGGGTCAGCCGTTCGTCGAGCGCACCGAAGGCCAGCCCGACAAACAGCACCGCAGCAATGCCAAACCCTGTGCCCCGCCAGCGAAGTTCCCCCAGACAATATCCTGCCGTCGCCACCACAAAGAGCAGCAAAAGCGGATGCTCGACCAGCAATTCGATGAAGTTCATGACAAATCACCCATGTGCGCATTCTGATCGATGTGCAGGGCTTTTGTCAAAGCTGCCCGGTGAAAAAGCGGGGACGAGGAGCGCAGTGTGACAAATCCGTCGCCACTTTGTACAATAACGCTGGCACTGTTTACCGTCTGGCAAACCTTGGAACCGATATGCAATTTTTGAAACGATCTCCTCTGCTGACTGCTTTTGCCATCTTTGTTCTGCTGGCAGCCATTGGCTGGGGCGGATTTGCCTGGAGCCGGCCAGGGCCGCAGCAGCCGACGAGCGCTGTGCCCACCCCCACTGCTGTGCCCACCCCGACTGCTGTGCCCACCCCCACTGCTGTGGAGGTGTCCGCCCCGCCCTCTCCGCTGGTTGCCCCTTCCCCGGCCCGCCCGCCGGTCTACGGCTATCGGGTTCTCTCTGTGCTGCCGCACGACCCGCAGGCATTTACCCAAGGGTTAGATTTTGCCGATGGGGTGCTGTACGAGGGGACGGGTCTGTATGGAGCGTCTTCGCTGCGCCGTGTCGAGCTGGAGAGCGGCCGTGTGCTCCAGCAGCACGATCTGGATGCAGCGTATTTTGGCGAAGGGATCTCGGTGTTGGGGGATCGAATCTACCAGCTGACCTGGCAGAACGGCGTGGGGTTTGTCTACGACCGGGAGAGCTTTCAGCCTGTCCAGCAGTTTTCCTACCCAACGGAAGGGTGGGGGCTGACCCATGACGGCGAACAGCTGATCCTGAGCGACGGGACAGCGACCCTTTATTTTCTGGACCCAGCCACGTTGCAAGAAACCGGGCGGGTCACGGTCACGCTGGCGGGGGAGCGCGTGACCCGTCTCAACGAACTGGAGTACGTCGACGGCAAGGTGCTGGCCAATGTCTGGCAGACCGACAGCGTGCTGCGGATCGACCCGGCGACAGGGCAGGTGGACGCCCTCTATGATTTCAGCGGGCTTTTGTCCCAGGCCCCCCCTTTCACAGGGACCGTCGATGTGCTCAACGGAATCGCCTTCGAAGAACAAAAGGGGCGTCTGTTTGTGACAGGCAAGTTGTGGCCAGCATTGTTTGAGGTGGAGCTGGTGCCGCGCTGAGCGTTCGTGCTGCGCCCTACCCGTCTTCTGCTGCGCTTGAAACTTGGGCAGGCGCACGCTGTCACCGATAATAGGGTTGGACAGTCTGCTGTCTATGACTCGATTGCATTCGACAAGAACGGGGCGTTATGAAACTTCTTCTCGTGGGTGGCGGCGGCCGTGAGCACGCGCTGGCCCACAAACTCAGCCAGTCTGCTGCGCTCGAGCGAATCTATGTGGCCCCCGGCAACGGTGGAACCGCCAACCTGCCCAAATGTGAAAATGTAGGGCTGGAGGCTGAACAGTTCGAGGAACTGATCGCCTTTGCCCGCCAGCATGCCATCGATCTGACCGTGGTCGGACCTGAAACGCCGCTGGTGGATGGGATCGTCGACGCGTTTCAGGCGGCAGATCTGCGAATCTTTGGACCTTCTCGACGGGCGGCCCAGCTGGAGGGCTCTAAGGAATTTGCCAAAGAGTGTATGCTGCGCTGGGGTGTGCCGACGGGGCGGGCAGAGAGTTTTACCGATTTCGACGAGGCGATGCGCCACCTGCGTATGCTGGACCGGGTCCCCGTGATCAAGGCCAGCGGCCTGGCGGCAGGCAGGGGGACCCTCCTTCCGAACACGATGGAGGCCGCCGCTGTGGCCGTGCATGAGCTGCTGGTCGATCGCCGTTTTGGTGATGCGGGAACCACCGTGCTGGTCGAGCAAAGGCTGCGCGGCCCAGAAGTATCGGTGTTGGCTTTCTGCGACGGCCAGCGTTGTCTCCTGATGCCCGCCGCCCAGGACTACAAAAGGCTGAATGACGGCGACCGCGGCCCCAATACCGCCGGGCTGGGGGCGTTTGCTCCTTCCCCCTTGCTCACCCCGGAGCAGCTGGCTGAAATCCAACACAAAATCTTTGCGCCGGTGCTGGCCGGGCTGGCAGCCGAAGGCGCACCCTATCGGGGCGTCCTGTACGCCGGCCTGATGCTGACCGAGAAAGGGCCCGCTGTGTTGGAGTTCAACTGTCGTTTCGGTGACCCGGAGGCGCAGGCGATCCTGCCTTTGTTGGAAAGCGACCTCCTTGAAGTGCTGCTGGCCTGCACCGCTGGTACGTTGGAGACCGTGACCCCACGCTGGCGTGCTGCTGCTGCCGTCAGCGTGGTGATGGCGTCCGAAGGCTACCCCGAAACCTGCCGGACAGGGATCGAAATCTTCGGGGTTGCGGCAGCAGAGCAGACTGGCTGCACCGTCGATCAGGCCGGCACCCGCCAGAAAGGCGGGCGTTTGCTTGTGGCCGGAGGACGGGTGCTGACAGTCACCGCAACGGCTCGTTCGGTCGAGCAGGCGGCCCGCCGGGCCTACGCCGGCGTAGAGAAGATTCGTTTTGCGGGCGCCCACTATCGCACCGACATTGGCCGCGCCCTGCCCGCCAGGGCGAGTCGGACCCCGGAGCGCGCTGCCCGCGGAAAGCGGTCAGAGACCCGCCCCCCACCCAGGCTGGCCGGCAAATACCCAGCCCCTCGCAAACCGACACGGCCCCACAGACCAGCCCAGGAGACCCCGTGACAGCCACCGTGGCCGTGCTGAGCGCAGGAGAGGGCCACCTCCTCCAGGCGCTGATCGACGCTGTTCGCCTCAAAGTTCTGGATGCCCGGATCGGCCTGGTGCTCTCCGATCGAGAGGAGAAACTGGGCCCGGCCCGGCAGGCAGGGATCGAGACCCGATCCCTGCTCTATCCACCAGATCAAGAACAGACGCGCGGCGAGTCTGATCCAGAGCTGCTGCAACAGATCGCTGCAGTGCGGCCAGACTGGGTGGTGTTGGATGGCTGGACCCATCGCCTGGGGAGAGCATTCCTGGCCCACTTTTCGTACCGTGTCGTCGACGTGCACCCTTTTCTGCCCGGGGGCAGCTGCACGGCCGAAGAGATCCTGGCAGCCTTTTTGCGCGGCGAAATCAAACAAGCCGTTTGCAGGGGCTGCCTGGTGGCGGAGGGGGGAGGAGGCCCCGTGATTGGAAGCGCAGAGGTACCGATCTATCGGTCGGACACGCTGGCGATGCTGGCGAGCCGTCTGCGCCAGGCAGAACAGCGGCTGCTGATACACTCTCTGCAGCGGTTGATGGTCGGGGATGAAGAGCAGATTGAAGACGACAGCGAAGACGACAGCGAAGACGACAGCGAAGACGACGACGAGGAATGAGGCGGCGATGTTGCAGACGAGAACGGCGGTGCTGCAGGCGGTGGGGGCTTCCATCGTGGTGGAAAACTTGAAGCTGCTGCCCCCGCGTGCGGGGGAACTGCTGGTCAAGATTCAGGCAGCGGGTGTCTGTCACAGCGACTGGCACC
Organism: Chloroflexota bacterium; assembly: GCA_018969295.1. Classification (GTDB taxonomy): domain Bacteria; phylum Chloroflexota; class Anaerolineae; order Caldilineales; family Caldilineaceae; genus Caldilinea. Next base: position 61,910 of record JAGWYN010000008.1, read on the forward strand.
TGGTCAGCGGTGCCACCCAGCACCCGCTGCCGGTTGCGTTGGGGCACGAAGGTGCCGGGGTCGTTGTCGAAACTGGGGCCGGCGTGACCCGTTTCCAAGCAGGGGATGCTGTCTGCCTCAACTGGGCACCCGCTTGCGGCGATTGTTTTTACTGTTTGCATGAGAGCCCCTCTCTCTGCGAGACCTATCTTTCGCCGATCTGGGCAGGGACCCTGCTGGACGGCAGCACGCGTTACCAGCGACAGGACGGCCAGCCGGTCTATCACTACTGTGGGCTGGGGTGTTTCAGCGACTATGTGGTCGTGCCCGAGCAAAGCTGTGTTGCGCTGCCCGGGCCCGTGCCCCCTGCGGTCGCCGCTTTGATCGGGTGTGCGGTGACCACCGGTGTGGGTGCGGTGTTGAACACGGCCCAGCTGCGCCCGGGCAGTTCAGTGGCAATCTTCGGGGCGGGCGGTGTCGGGATGAGCATGGTGCTCGGCGCCAAATTGGCCGGGGCGGCGCGCATTCTGGTGGTCGATCGAGCGCCTGCCAAAGCGGCGTTGGCGCTGCGTCTGGGGGCCACCCATTTCGTGCCGGCCGGGGCGACGGCTGTGGAGCAGATCCGCGCGTTGACGGGGGGGCGTGGGGCCGACTACACCTTCGAGGCCGTAGGGTTGCCGGAGGTGCAGGAGCTTTGTTTGGCAGCCGCGCGGCCGGGCGGCACGGTTGTGCTGGCTGGCCTGGCGCCGATGGGCAGCAGCACCAACCTTCCGGGCGCTGTGCTGACCCGCCAGGAAAAGACGGTCAAAGGCAGCTATTACGGCAGCGCCCATCCCCGACGCGATTTTCCAGCGTTGGCCGCGTTTTATCAGGCGGGGCTGCTCGACCTCGATGGGCTGGTCACGCGCACCTACCGGCTGGAAGCGATCAACCAAGCCTACGCTGAAATGTTGAGCGGGCAGGTCGTGCGCAGCGTCGTTGTGTTTGACGAGTGATCCGACGGGTGGCCAGGAGCCCAGCCAGCCGCTGTGGAGAGGAAACGGTCAGGGGGGCGGCAGCTCGAAGGTCGCGTGCAGGCGGTGGAAGCAGTAGGCGTTGACCCGTTGCTGCGGACGTTCGAGGAAGGCGGCGAGCAGCTGGTGTGCACAGCTCTCGGGGTGCTGGAGCAGGTTGTGGCCCTGCCCGGCAAACACGTAGAGAAACGCCTGGTCGAAGTCGGCTGCGCTGCGTCGGGCCCAGCGTGCTGGGGTCACCGGGTCGTAGGCGCCAGCCAGGATCAAGGCTGGCACGCCAAGCGCAGGCAATACCCGGTCGCCCGTCGCTGCGGGCGGCATCTGCCACTGCGGGCAGCTGGCGAGCAGCTCGGTGGCGGGGGCGGTCAGCAGAGAGGCGACCTGGGCAGGCAGCCGGCTTTGCAGCCGCTGCAGATCGTCGTCGGTGTAGCGGGGAGCCTCTTCGCTGCAGGCAAGCGTATAGTAGGTGCTCTGGTGGGGAGAGAGCTGAAAAATTTCGGTGCCCCCCTGTGGCTTTTCTACGCTGACCCCATCGGCCTCTGTGGGTGTTGGGGTGTCGGCGGACAGAGCGGGCGAGGCGGTTGGCGTCCGCGGGGTCGCCGGCAGCTGGCAGCCGCCTGCGGCCGGCGCAATGCGGCAGGCCGTGCTGAAATCACCGGTGTAAAAGGCGTGGATCAACGCCGGAACGCTGTCGCCCCCAGCCTGCAGCTGCTGAAAAATACGGGCCGCAATGGCTGTCCCGTCGCCGTAGCCGATCTCCGCAGAGGTCGGATGGGCGTTGTACCAGTCGATCAGCTGCAAAAAATGGGTCTCGAGGTCAGGATAGGCGTCTGCACACGCGCGCTCGCGCGCGCAGTCGGCGAAGAGGGCGCTCAGCGCAGCGTAGCTGTCCAATCCTCCTGCGAGTGAACGGTTGGTTCCCAATGGCAGCGGACTTTCCAACACAATGCTGCGCACGAGCCCGGGGGCCCGTTCTGCCACCCGTTGAGCGACTGCTGCCCCAATGTCGTTGCCGAGCAGATTGATGCTCTCTGCGGCAAGGGTCTGAGCCAGGTCGACGACGTCGTAGGCGCGCTGGTCGAGCGTGTAGCCAGCCAGATCGTACCCTTGCTGGCGCAGAAACGCCGCACAGCTGGGTTGCCCGGTGCTGTCGGCAGCCGATGTGCTGTCGGCAGCCGATGGGCAGGCAAGCGCCGGACGCGATGGGTGGCTGCCGCGCGCCTGCAGGAGATAGATGCTGCGTTGTGCGCGGGCAGGCGCGTTGGCAAACCAGGCAACCTGGTCGAAGAAATCATCGTCCGGGTGGCCAGCCAACACGATGAGAGGATCAGGTGCTTCGCCGTCCAACCCAGCCAGCTTGACCACCAGCACCTCGATCGAGCGGCTCTCAGCGCTACTGCGATTTTCAGGCACGGTCAGATAGCTGCAAACAAGCGTGGGGTCGCCTTGCACTTCTTCCGGGCAGGGGGTCTCTCCCAGAGCCGGCTGGTACTCGGCCACGATCGCAGGAGAGAGAGGGGTGAGCTGGGGGGAGAGGGAAAGCTCTGCTGGAACGGTCTCTGCTGGAACGGTCTCTGCTGGAACGGTCTCTGCTGGAACGGTCTCTGCCGGGGCGGCTCCTGCGGCCAGCCCCTCCAGTCGGTAGAAGGGGACGCCGATCAGGTCGGCGCTGCTGGTGGCGGAGGTGTTGAGGGCGCGCAGGAGGCCGTTCTCCACGACAAAGCCCACATCTGCGGGGGGGTCGAGGACAACCCCGCCGCTTTCCGTCAGGAGCACAGCCATCTGGCCGTTGCCGAGATCCTGCCAGGCCCCGTAGGTGAGGGAGGGGGGCTGCGGATCCCAGCGGGAGCGTTCCAGCACAGCCCGGGCATCGGGAAACAAGGTCAAGGTCAACTCCTGCCAGCTCCCCTCTGGGGTGGGCACGAACGTCTTGTAGGCAGCGGCCAGGCCTTGTTCGGCCACAAGGGTGCTGACGAGTTCCGGGTTGAAAGGAAGCGTATCGCGGTGGGCGACGAGGAATTCGGACGCATAAAAGCGACGGTTGTCTGGAGCCATCACCAGCTGTTGGGGGACAGAGGTGTCCAGGAGAAATGCTTGGGGTTCGGGCAGCGTTCCCGACGCGTTTTCGGTCCAGGTCACGATGAGCCCTTGTCCGTCGGCGACCCACTGGCCCGACTGGGTCGTGGTGGTAGCCAGGAGCGGGGTAGCTTCTACGAGCAGGGCAGTGCCGTCGCTGTTGAGAAAGAGCGTGCTCTCCACGGTGCTGCTGTCGGCTGCTGTGCTCCATGCTTTGTAGACGCCGGCCCCAGCGGGGGGCTGGGCATAGAGTGCGGGGGGGGGTACAAGCAGAGACAGGCTGGCGAGCAGCCATCCCAACAGCCAATTTTGGAGAGCGCGTCTTGGCATAGCAGGGGCTCCGGTTTTTGGGTCCAGCCTGCGCTGTGGACAGTCAGCGCAGGTTTTGGGCCACCAGGGCAGCAATTTCGTCTGGATGGCGGGCCACCTGGGCACCGGCCTGGGTGAGCGCGGCGATTTTTTCGGCTGCTGTGCCTTCCCCGCCGGAGATGATCGCGCCGGCATGGCCCATGCGTCGGCCTGGAGGGGCGGTCTGGCCGGCGATAAAGCCAGTGACCGGTTTGGTCATCTGGCTGCCGATGTAGTGGGCAGCCTTCTGTTCGTCGGTTCCGCCGATCTCCCCGATCAGGATCACCTGTTCGGTGTTGGGGTCCTGTTCGAACATTTGCAACACCTCCAGGAAGGAGGTCCCGTTGATCGGGTCGCCGCCGATGCCGACGGCGGTGCTCTGTCCGATCCCGCGGGCGGTCAAGGCATAGACGACCTCATAGGTCAAGGTTCCGGAGCGGCTGACCAGCCCGACGTTGCCTTTGCTCATGATGTGGCCGGGGATGATGCCGACCTTGGCTTCTCCGGGTGTGATCAAACCAGGGCAGTTGGGGCCAATCAGCCGGGTATGGGTGGTGTCCAGATAGGCGCGCACCTGCACCATGTCCATCACCGGGATGCCTTCGGTGATACAGACGACCAGTTCGATGCCGGCGTCGGCTGCTTCCAGAATCGCATCGGCGGCAAAGCGGGCGGGGACAAAGATGACACTGGTATTGGCGCCTGTGGCGGACACGGCGTTGCTGACGGTGTCAAACACAGGGACGGTGCCGAAGGCTGTTTCGCCTCCCTTGCCGGGGGTCACGCCGGCGACGAGAGGGGTTCCGTAGTCGATCATCTGTCGGGTGTGGAAAGCGCCTTCGCGGCCGGTGATCCCTTGGACGACCAGACGGGTCTGTTTGCCGACCAGAATGCTCATGGTTGCTCTCCTTTGGCGGCCGCGACAGCCTTTTGGGCGGCGTCGGCCAGGCTGGTGGCGGTGATCAGATTGGCTTCCGCCAGAATCAGCCGTCCTTCTTCTTCGTTGGTACCGACAAGACGCACCACAAAGGGCACCCTGACCTCCAGGGTCCCGATCGCTTCCAGCACCCCGCGAGCGACCTCGTCGCAGCGGGTGATGCCGCCGAAGATATTGATCAGCACTGCTTTGACCCGGCTGTCGCCGAGGATGATGCGCAACGCCGCAGCGACTTTGTCTGACTGTGCGCCGCCGCCGATGTCCAAAAAGTTGGCTGGATCGCCGCCGTACAGTTTGACAATATCCATTGTCGCCATGGCCAGCCCAGCGCCGTTGACCATACAGCCGATTTCGCCTTCCAGTTGGATGTAGCTGAGCCCGTAGCGGTGCGCTTCGCGTTCGCTGGCATCCTCTTCGTCAGGATCTTGCATCTCTGCCAGCTCGGGGTGGCGATAGAGGGCGTTGTCGTCGACCGCAATTTTGCCGTCCAGGGCCATCAATTTTTTGTCGCCTGTGACGACCAGTGGGTTGATCTCGGCCAGGCTGGCGTCGGTGGCGACAAAGACTTGATAGAGCCCCTGGGCAATCTTGATAAAGTCGTTGGTCAACTCTTTGGGCAGGTGGATTCCGTCTGCCAGGAGACGGGCCTGGTGGGGTTTGAGGCCCAGGAAGGGGTGGGCCATGACTTTGACAATTTTTTCGGGGGTTTTGGCGGCCACCTCTTCGATGTCGATGCCCCCTTCGCTGCTTGCCATGAGGACGACCCGGCGGTTGGCGCGATCCAGGACTGCCCCCAGGTAGATCTCGCTGAGGATATTGGCGGCCGGGTCGACCAGGACTTTTTTGACCGTCAACCCTTTGATCGTCATGCCGAGGATTTCGTCGGCACGTTGTTCGGCTTCGTCGGGGGTTTTGGCCAGTTTAATGCCGCCGGCTTTGCCACGTCCACCGACAAGAACCTGGGATTTGACGACGACGGCTCCGCCGAGGCGGACCGCAATGTCGCGCACTGCGCTGGGGGTTGTAGCCACTTCGCCGCTGGGGACGGGGATTCCGTACCGGGCAAAGATGCGCTTGGATTGGTACTCGTGTAAATTCAAGCGGAAACCTCCTCGCAGTGGGCTCTGTGGTGGAGCCAGGTTCAGGCTGTCAAGCGAACAAAATTGTCCCCTTGACACCATTATAGACTCCAGCAGGAAGAGATGACAAACCAGACGGCCAGTCTGGGAGTACAAACTGCTCTGGTGCTCTTACTCGGCTTTGTTCTCGAACGCTTTGGGGGGGATCAGCAGTTTCAGCTGGCTGCCTCCCCAACGGAGCGAGTGCCAGCGGTTGGCGTCCACGGTCAGGTGGGCCAGCGTTGCGGTCGGCATGCGCACAAAAGAATCTGCCGGCCCGGTGCCGCACAGCCCCGAGGCCAGTTCTTCCAGCCCTGGATTGTGGCCGACAAGCACCAGATGGCCTACGTCCTCCGGGAGAGTTTTGAGGATGGAGAGCAAGGTGGTGGCCGGCGCCAGGTAGAGCGTGGCATCCCAGACAGGTTCCAGCCTGCCTCCAAGCGCTTCCAGCAGTTTCTGTACCGTCTGGGCTGTGCGGGCAGCGGGTGAGCTCAGGATGCGGTCGACACCAGGTTCGAGGGCTGCGATCAGGGCAGCCATGCGTGCAGCGTCGCGCAGCCCACGGTCGGCCAGCGGCCGGTCAAAGTCGTTCTGGTACTGTTCGGGGCGTTCGGCTTTGGCATGGCGCCAGATGGAAAGATATTTCATCGGGTGCGCTTCCTTTCCGATGGAAGTGTTTCAGCGGGAGAGGGCCGGGTCATCCGGAAAAGCCGTTGGGCCACGCGGTAATATGCCACCAGCTGATCCATGCTGGCACGCCAGGAGCGGCTGCGGGCATGGTCGAGTGCGTTGGCGGCCAGCCGGGCACGCAGCGTGGGGGTGCTGCGCAGCTCTGCCAGCAAGCTGCCGATCTGCTCGGGTTGGTCGGGCGCATAAAAGAGCCCGTTGTAGCCGTCGATCACTGTATCCAGCACCCCTCCTGTGCGGGCTGCAATGACGGGGACCCCACAGGCCATGGCCTCGAGTGCAACCAGGCCAAACGTTTCCGTCGTCGATGGAAACACAAAGGCATCGGCAGCCCGATAGACATCCAACAGCTCCTGGCCGTGCAAGTAGCCGGTCAGCACCGTAGGGGTGTCTGCAAAGATCTGGCGCAGCTGTGGGTGGCTGGGCCCATCTCCGATCAGCGCCAGCCGTACCCCAGGGGTTGCCAACAGCGGTCTGCGCAGCAGCTCCAGTTGTTTTTCGGGTGCCTGGCGGCCGACATTGACCACCAAAAAATCTTCGGGATGGCCGTCGGTCAGCCGTTCGCGCACCCCAGCCTGAGGGGTGCCTGGGGTAAAGCGTTCCGTGTCGATGCCCCGTTTCCACCAGCGCATCCGGTGAAATCCCTGCTGTTGCAGCTCGTCGCGCACTGCAGTCGAGGGGCAGAGATTGACCGTAGCCTGGTTGTGCAGGAGGCGCAGATAGGAGCGAATGGCTGGGACCGCAACCTTGAACCCATAATGCTGGGCGTAGCGAGGCAGATCGGTGTGAAAGGAGGCCACGGCCGGCACCCCCAGCTTCCGGGCATAGGCCAGACCAAACGGGCCCAGAATGGCGGGGTTGACGACGTGGAGCAGATCGGGCTGAAACGCACACAGCTGTTTCCAGACCTGCGCGCCCGGGATGTTGATGCGCAGCTCCGGGTATAGGGGCAACGGTGGGCCGCCTACCCCGACAACCTCGGCGCCGGCATACTCGGACGGCCCACCGGGCGGGCCAAACAAAATTACATTGTGCTCTTGTTCCTGCAGGCGCTGCAGCAGCAGGCAGAGAATGGTGACGATGCCGTCAATTTTGGGCAGAAAGGTTTCAGTGAAGATAGCAACCCGCAGGGTGCCTGCCGTCGAAGCCATTGGTATGCTCAGCCGTTTGCGTACGCTGCCAGAACGTGCCCGAGCCAGACCGGCACAGGCAGCCCACTTTGAAATAGACGCAGAAACAGACTCTTGTCCAGCCTCTTCAGTATAGACAGTTGTTCACCCATTCGTCAAGCAAGGACACCCCCGCCCACACCCCCGTCGATCTACAGGATGTGGGTGTGGTTCAAAGTTTTGCGGGATGACTCAATGTCTCACGCGAAGAGCTGTGTCTGGCCAGATGACTTGCCACAATCGGGATGCTCGTTTATTCTCAGAGTCGCACCAGATATACAGCCGGAGCATCGGCACGACATGTACCAAATAGCCAACCAGGAGGATGTCCACCGTATGGCAGATCGAGAAACGATTGTTGTGTTGGGAGGAGATGGATTCTGTGGGTGGCCGACGGCGCTGCGCCTCTCCAGCGAGGGCTATGAGATCGTCCTTGTGGACAATCTTTCGCGGCGCAAAATCGACATCGAGCTTGGCTGTGAATCTTTGACGCCGATCCAGCCCATCGATCGCCGAATTCGGACCTGGCAGACATTGACCGGGAAGACCCTTGAATTTCACAACCTGAATATTGCCGAGGAATATTCTGCTCTGGTGCAGCTGATCGAGACAGTGCGGCCCAAAGCCATCGTCCACTTCGCCGAACAGCGGGCCGCCCCCTATTCGATGAAGTCCCCGCGCCACAAACGGTACACAGTCGACAACAACATCAACGGCACCCATAACGTGCTCTGCGCGATCGTCGAGTCGGGCGTAGATGTGCATCTGGTCCATCTGGGCACCATGGGGGTCTACGGCTATGGCACTGCCGGGCTGTCGATCCCGGAGGGCTATCTGACGGTGAAGGTAGAAGTCGACGGGACGGATCGGGCCATCGAGATTCCCTATCCGCCCCATCCGGGCAGCATCTATCACATGACCAAGACGTTGGATGCGCTGCTGTTTTATTATTACAACAAGAACGACGACGTGCGGGTGACCGACCTGCATCAGGGGGTCGTGTGGGGAACCAATACAGAAGAGACCTTGCTCCATGCCGACCTGGTCAACCGTTTTGACTGGGAGGGGGACTACGGCACCGTGCTCAACCGGTTTCTGGTCCAGGCTGCGGTAGGCCACCCTTTGACCATTTATGGCAGCGGCGGCCAGACACGGGCCTTTATCCATCTGCGCGACACGGTCCGCTGTATCTCGCTGGCGATCCAGCATCCGCCCGCCCGCAAGCAGCGCGTCAAAATTTTCAACCAGGCGACCGAGACGCACCGGGTGCGGACGTTGGCCGAGCTGGTCGCCGAACTGACCGGTGCCGACATCAGGCACTACGTGAACCCGCGCAACGAAGCGCCAGACAACGAGCTGGTGATCCACAACAAGCAGTTTTTGGAATTGGGGCTCAACCCAATCACGCTGAGTGAAGGGCTTCTGCAAGAAGTCATCGAGGTCGCCGTCCGCTATCGGGAGCGGGTGGATGCAGCCAAGATCCTGGCTGATTCTCGCTGGCGGGCTGATATTCCGCTGGATCGGGAGGGGACGCCGGCGGTGCAGCCGTAGAGCGTCCGACCGTCCAAAAAAGGGACATCTATCCTGCAATTTTGTGGACAAGTCCAGCTTGTGTGGCGGGGGGCAGCCATGTACGATCGGGGGGGAAGGCAGATCGTACGTTTGTTGCCGAGAAAGCGAGTGGATAGATGGGCAACCTCAAACAGGATTCTCTGGAGTACCATGCCCAGGGCCGACCTGGCAAGCTCAAAATTGTCGCCACCAAGCCGATGGAAACGCAGCGCGACCTCTCCCTGGCCTACTCGCCAGGGGTCGCGTACCCGGTGCTGGCGATCGCCGAAGACCCTGAGCTGGTTTTCGACTACACAGCCAAAGGAAATCTGGTCGCCGTTCTCTCGAATGGGAGCGCCATCCTCGGGCTGGGGGACCGCGGGCCGCTGGCCGCCAAGCCGGTGATGGAGGGCAAGGCTGTGCTTTTCAAGCGCTTTGCCGATGTCGATGTCTTTGACATCGAGGTGAATTCCCAGGATCCCGACGAGATCATCCGTTTTGGTGAGATGATCGCGCCGTCGCTGGGCGGGATCAATCTGGAAGACATCAAAGCCCCTGAATGTTTTTACATCGAGACCGAACTGCAAAAGCGGGTCGATATCCCGGTTTTCCACGACGACCAGCATGGCACTGCCATCATCTCGGGAGCCGGGCTGCTCAACGCGCTGGAGCTGGTCGGCAAGCGAATCGACGCAGTCCGGGTGGTGCTCAACGGGGCTGGTGCAGCGTCGATTGCGACGGCTGATCTCTATCTGGCTCTGGGGGTCCGGCCAGAAAATGTGATCCTGTGCGACAGCAAGGGGGTCATCTACAAAGGGCGCACCGTCGGCATGAACGAGTTCAAAGCGGCCTATGCGAGCGAGACCGCTGCGCGCACATTGGCCGAGGCCCTGGAGGGGGCAGATGTCTTCGTCGGTCTTTCGGTCGCCAACTGCGTCACCCGTGAGATGGTACGCAGCATGGCGCACGACCCGATCCTCTTTGCCATGGCCAACCCAGACCCGGAGATCACCTACGAAGAGGTGCAGGCTGCGCGCAACGATGCCATCTTTGGTACAGGGCGCAGCGACTATCCCAATCAGGTCAACAATGTGCTGGGCTTCCCCTTCATTTTTCGTGGGGCCCTGGATGTGCGGGCGCGCAAGATCAACATGGAGATGAAGCTGGCGGCCACCAAAGCGCTGGCGGCACTGGCCAAGGAGGATGTTCCCGACAGTGTGATACGGGCGTATGGGCTGAGCGAACTGCATTTCAGCCGCGAGTACATTCTCCCCAAACCGTTGGACCCGCGCGTGATGATGTGGATTGCCCCGGCTGTGGCCAAAGCCGCCATGGAGAGCGGTGTGGCCCGCCGTTCGCTTGACCTGGACGCCTACCTGGAGAGGCTGGCTGCACGGCAGGGTCAAGGGGCGCAGACCATGTATCTGCTCGAAACCAAGGCCCGCAAAGCGCCAAAGCGGGTGGTCTACGGCGAAGGGCGGGAGCCCCGGGTCCTGCGTGCGGCCCACGAAGCAGAAGTGCGTGGGATTGCCCACCCGATCCTGCTCGGCCATGTCGAGGAGATCCACCGGCAGCTGGAGGAGATCGGGCTGCACTGGGAGCCGGAGATCATCGACCCGATTGCTGCGCCCAAGCAGGCCGAGTACGCCGAACATTTTTACGCCAAACGCCAACGGCGTGGGGTGACCTTGTCGCGGGCCCGTGAGCTGATGCGGCAGAAGATGTACTTTGGGCCGATGATGGTGGAATGTGGCGACGCCGACGCTTTCATTGCCGGGCTGGCCTACAACTACCCCGATGTGCTGCGCCCGGCTCTGCAGTGTGTCGGCGCGCAGGAAGGCCGTTGGGTCAGCGGCGTCTATCTGATGCTGCTCCAGGACAAGAGGGTCTTTTTTACCGACGCTACTGTCCTGATCGATCCCACTGCCGAACAGCTGGCTGCGATCGCCCTCAACGCTGCCGACCTGGCCGAGCGTTTTGGCGTGACCCCACGGATCGCCATGTTGAGCTTCTCCAACTTTGGCAGCACACCGCACCCCCAGCAAGAAAAGGTGCAGCGTGCTACCGAGCTGGTGCGCCGACAGCGCCCCGACCTCGAAATCGACGGGGAGATGCAGGCCGATGTGGCTGTTTCGCCCGAGCTGATGCAGCGGCACTATCCGTTCAGTCGGGTCCAAAACGCCAATGTGCTGGTCTTCCCGGATCTCAGCGCCGCCAATACCGCGTACAAACTGCTGCGCGAGCTGGGGGGCGCCGAGGCCATTGGACCGATCCTGGTCGGCATGCAGAAGCCGATCCAGGTGTTGGCCACCGGCGCTGAGGTGCGCGATATCTTTAACATGACCACACTGGCCGTGATCGAGGCCCAGGAGAACGGCTGAGCAGACACAGGCTGTAGCACAAGAACGCAGCGCGTCGCATTTGAAACTTTTGGCCGGATCGGGTAGAGTCTAGGGAAAATGGATTCTTGCCGCCAAGCTGTTTCGAGTCTTGCGATGAAGACGACTGTATTTTGGAGTGAAGCGTACCCCCCCCCCGCCGATCTGGCGGCCAGCGACCTGCCTGAAACGGTGGATGTCGCCGTGGTTGGCAGCGGCTACACAGGGTTGAACGCAGCGATCGCCCTGCGCAAGGCAGGTGCCTCCGTGGCCGTTCTGGAACAGGCAACGATCGGGGCGGGGGCCAGCAGCCGCAACGGGGGCATGGCCACGACCGGGCTCAAAGAAGAGATGAGGACTCTCTTCCGTCGCTACGGGGCGGAACTCGGCCAGGCGTTCTGGCAGTGGTCGCTGGCCGCGATCACATATGTCGAACAGAGCGTGGCCGAAGAAGAGATCGCCTGTGACTTTGTCCGTTCTGGCCATGTGACCCTGGCCTGCAAACCACAGCACTACGAGCGCTTCGCCGAAGAGGTTCGCTGGTTCCAGACGACGCTCAACTACGACGACCTTTGGGTGGTCGACCGTGCCCAGCTCCAGGCCGAAATCGGCAGCAATGCCTACTACGGCGGCCTGGTCGACCGCAACAGCGCTGCGCTGCAGCCGGCCCGCTACGTCTTTGGGCTGGCCCAGGCCGCAACACGCCGCGGGGCACAGCTGGTCGAAGAGGTGCGCGTACGCTCGCTGGCTCGGATGCGGCTGGGCTTTCGTCTCAACACCACCAAGGGGTCACTGCTGGCTCGCGAAGTGTTGATCGCCACCAACGGCTACACCACGCCGCTGGTCAAGGCCGTCCGCCAAGAAATTTTTCCAGCCGGTAGCTATATCATCGTCACGCAGCCCTTGCCCGTTGAACTGCAGCGGAGCCTCAGCCCCCGTGGGCGGATGTTTTTTGACAGCAAACACTTCCTCAACTATTTTCGCCTGACCCCCGACGGCCGAATGCTGTTTGGCGGACGCCATGACCTCTCTACCTCGCTCGACCTGGTCGAAAGCGCCTACAAAATGCAGCGGCGTATGGTCGAAGTCTTCCCGCAATTGGCAGAGATCCCGATCACCCATTCCTGGAACGGCAAACTGGGGCTCACCGTCGATCGCATGCCCCATGCCGGGCGAGTCCAAGGGATCCATTATGCAGGCGGCTATGCTGGCCATGGGGTCGCAGTCGCCAGCTATCTGGGCAGAGAGATGGGCGAAGTGATCGCCGGCCAGCGCACCTCGACGTTGTTTGCTCAGATTCCCCCTGCCCGTCACCCCTGGGTCCCCTACGACCGGCTGTACCTGCCGCTGGTCTCGAGTTGGTTTCGAACGCTTGATAAGTTGACATAATAGAAATTAGGGCCGACCTGCGAGAAATTCAAAAAACGATGATAGCCAACGATTTGCACATGCATTCCACGCACAGCCTGGATGGGAACCACACGATCGCCGAGCTGTGCACGCGCGCGCTTCAGCTGGGGCTGAGCCATATCGCAGTGACCGACCATGTCGAGTGGGTTCCGGGCGGGGCCCATCAGCAGCCCGATTTTGACCAATATTTTGCCGAACTCGACGAATGCAGGAGCCGCTACGCCGGACAGGGGCTGCAGTTGCTCAGCGGTCTGGAGCTGGGCAACCCACACGAGCACCGCGACGAAGTCGAGGCGCTGCTGGCCCGCTACCCCTTCGACGTGGTGATCGGCTCGATGCACTGGTTGAACGGCGTCAACATCCACTACTCGAGCTGTTTTGATGGACAGGATGTCGATGCGGTCTACGCCGCCTACTTTGGCCAGATCGCCCGGATTGCTGCGGAGATCGACTGCCAGATCATCGCCCATTTCGACCGGATCTTCTGGCCGGGCACCGCACGATTTGGCCCGCCGCAGATCGAGCGGATCGAGCCGGCGGTGCGGGACGCTGTGCGCGCCATCGCCGAACATGGACGAATTTTGGAGCTCAACACGCGCTTTGTCACCCACGAACCTGGCTGGAACGACAGCCTCCTGACGGTGCTTCGTTGGTATCGGGAGGAAGGGGGCTCTTTTGTCGCAGTGAATTCGGACGCACACCGGGTCAACGAGATGGGGCGGTATCGCTCGATCGGGGAAGAACTGGTGCGCTCTGCGGGCTGTCTTCCTTACGCGTATCTCTCGTCGGCGGTGCCCGGGTAGCGCCTGGGCCTCTTCTGTCGGGCTCGGTTTACGCTGTCGAGATCCCGGCGATGCAGTCGCTGCCTTCGTGCAGCGGGCTGTTGACGTAGGTGCTGACCGGGTAGAAGGTCAGCGCAAGTGCGCTTGGCGACTGGAGCAGGGCATGAAGTTCGATCGACTGGGCAGCGGTCGCTTCCTGGCCGCTGCCCAGCCAGGCTGTGTAGTCGGCGGGAGAGACAATCAGGGGCATCCGGTCGTGCAAACGGGCTACCGCCGGGGCAGCTGCCGTCGTGACGATCGTGCAGCTTTCCAGCACGTCCCCTTGGGGGCTGTGCCAGCTTTCCCAGAGGCCGGCGAACGCCATGGGCGTGGCGTCGGCTGGGGCGATGTAGTAGGGCTGTTTGCCTTGCTTGTTTTTCAGCCATTCATAAAAGCCGGAGGCCGGGATCAGACAACGGCGCCGTCGAAATCCTGCCCGAAATGCCGGTTTTTCCGACAGCGTTTCGGCGCGCGCGTTGATCAGACGGGTGCCCTGGGCTGGATCGTGGCTCCAGGAGGGAATCAGCCCCCAGAGTGCAAAGGTCCATTCGCGTCTGTGGGTCTGGGGGTTGACCCGTACAAGGCCGATCGGCTGTGTGGGGGCGATGTTGTAGCGCGGCGCGGCGGTTGCCGGCAGGGAGGTCAGCTCGAAGAGCCCCGCCAGTTGTTCGTGCGTCGCATAGAGTGCAAACCGCCCACACATCACAGCCTCCTTATTTTGCGATCATTTTACGCGTTTCCCGAAAATCGTGCAAGGGGAAGTGCCAAACAACGTGCGAGCCTCTTCAGTTCCCCCCTCCAAGGACGGAACAGGGCGGTGACAGCGTGGCGGTGACAGCGTGGCGGTGGGTCTGGGCCCGCAGGAAGGGCTGTGGTATAGTGTCATTCTAAACAAAAACAGAGGCCAGCCAGAGGATGGAGATGACTTGGTGAAGGGCGAACCGGTGGCAAGGTCGAGCGCAGGCCAGATTCCGGCGGGAGTTGCCGACTATTTTTGGGCCGAGGCATATGCGCGGCGTCGCCTGGAAGCGACGTTTTTGGAGATTTTTCGTCGGTGGGGCTACAGCGATGTAGTCACCCCGACCTTTGAGTATGCCGACACCCTCTCTGCGCGGGGCAACAGGGAGCTGCAGTCGGAGCTCTGTCGGTTTTTGGATCGGGATGGCAGCATGCTGGCCTTGCGGGCGGACATGACCATTCCCGTGGCGCGGCTGGTCGGCACGCGGCTGCACGACGCGCCGCTCCCGCAGCGGTACTGCTATGCCGGCAGTGTCTTTCGCGACGTCGAGTCGCGAGGGGGGCAGCAGCGCGAATTCTGGCAGGCAGGGGTGGAGCTGTTGGGCAGCACGGCACCGGCAGCGGATGCGGAGGTGCTGGCGCTCACGGCACGGGCGCTGGAGGCAGCGGGCATCGAACAGTTTCAACTGGTTGTGGGCCAGATGCAGTACTTCGAAGGGCTGCTGCTGGATCTCCAGCTGAACCCCGAGGCGCGAGAAGGGTTGACGCAGGCGATCGACCGCAACAGTGCGCCGTCGTTGGAGGCCTTTCTTCGTACGGCGCAGCTCTCCCCTCGTCAGCGGCAGGCGGTGCAAGAAGTGCCCCACTTGGGGGGGGTGGCGATCGACGCCATTTTGTGCCGTGCAGAAGCGCTCGCGCTCAACGAGAAGATGGTGGCGGCCACCAGCAACCTACGGGCGATCTGCGGCGCTCTGGCGGCGTTCGGTCTGCTCGACCGGGTGGCTCTGGATTTGAGCGAGATTCACAACCTCGGCTATTACACGGGCATGACCTTTGAGGTCCTGGCCCCTGGGGTCGGTTTCCGGATAGCCAGCGGGGGGCGGTACGACGACCTGGTCGGTACCTTTGGGCCCTCTTTGCCCGCAGTCGGCGTGGCTCTGGGACTCGAGCGGGTCTTGTTGGCCAGACGCCTGGGGGCTGGCCCGCCGCCGCCGCAGCGGCCAGCGCTGGACCTGCTGGTGGCGGCGGGCAATCAGCCAGCAGCGCTGCAAGGGGTCGAGCAGCTGCGCCAGCAAGGATGGGTCGTGGCGTTGGATCTGGTTCTGGGCGACCGGGAAGGGCTGGCTGTGCGGGCCCGCGCCGCAGGGGCCCGCGGTGCGCTCGACTGGAGTGCCGCACAGCCTCTCCTGGAGGACCTGGGCGCAGGCGAATCTCCTGTCGCGCTCGGCGAACAACCGTTGGAAGCCTTGCGAGCCTGGCTGGCTGCCCCTCTGTCCAGTGAGAAGCGAGCCCCAGCCCCTTTGGAGGAGCTCCTATGAAGCCGCACACCGAGCCGCCGATCGTTGGGGGCGCCGCGCCGTTGATGGTGGCCCTGCCCAAAGGGCGGCTGGCCGAACAGACCCTGGAGCTGTTTGCGGCCGCGGGGTTGCCGCTGCCGGGCAGCGACAATGGCCGCAAGTTGATTTTGGAAAGCGACGCCGGTTCTCTGCGCTACATCATGGCCAAGCCGAGCGATGTCCCGACATTTGTAGAGTACGGGGCCGCGGACCTGGGGATCTGCGGGCTCGACACCCTGCGCGAGAGCCGGCGCCAGGTCTACGAACCGTTGCTGCTGCCCTTTGGCTACTGTCGTCTCTCCCTGGCCGCTCCTGCGGATCGCCCAGAGAGCCCGTTGCGGTACGAAAGCCAGCCGCGTGTCGCGACCAAATACCCCAACCTGACCGCAGATTTCTTTCGCTCGCGCGGCGTCAACGCTGAAATCATCACCTTGCACGGCTCGGTAGAGCTCGGCCCTTTGGTTGGGTTGGCCCACCTGATCGTTGATCTGGTCGAGACAGGCAGCACGCTGCAGGCCAATGGGTTGGTGGAGACACGCAAAATTATGGACATCCAGGCGGTGCTGATCGCCAATCGCGCGGCGTACCATCTGAAACGAGAGAGCGTCGAACAGGTGATCAGCCGGCTGCAGGCCCAGTTGAAGCAGCTCGAAAACCCATCAAGGAAAGTGTATGACAGAAATTATTGAACTTGACCGGATCCAGGGGGTCAAACTGGTTGCGCTGCGTTCGTTCAGCGACGAACGGGGGCGGTTCTTGGAGACATTCCGCAAAGACTGGTTCCCAGAACGCAGCTGGACGATTGTACAGACCAACCGCAGCGACAGCCAGGCAGGGGTGCTGCGCGGGCTGCACTACCATTTTCAACAGGTCGATTACTGGTATGTGGCCCGCGGCCAGATCCGGGTCGGGCTGGCGGACCTGCGGCAGGGGTCGGCGACCTGTGGGGCCAGTGCAGTGGTGGAGATGGGCGAACAGCATGAATGTGGCCTGTTGATCCCCAGCGGGGTCGCACACGGTTTCTACGCGTTGACTGCTGCCACGCTGACCTACCTGGTCGACAACTACTACGACGGCCAGGATGAGCACGGGGTTGCCTGGAATGACCCGACCCTGGCGGTGCCCTGGGGGGTCACGGACCCGATTCTCTCTGCGCGGGACCGTGCCAACCCGCGTCTGACAGAAATTTTGTCCGAGCGGCGTCCATAGCTGAGGAGAGGGGGGTCAGCGTCGCTGACCGCCCACAGAAATTTTATTCATGCGAACCAGCCTGCTACGAAAGGAGGAAAGCGGCTTCTTTCACCCGTGAGGGGGGGAGTTTCGCCGCCAGACCGATGATGAAAGAAAAAGTTCGGATCGGTGTTTTGGGGGGCAGTGGCGTCTACCAAATGGAAGCGTTGAGCGCTGTCGAAGAAATTGTGCTCGACACACCCTTTGGGGCTCCGTCGGATGCGTACGTGGTCGGCACCCTTGGCGGGCAGCGGGTGGCGTTTCTGGCGCGCCACGGGCGGGGTCACCGCTTCAGCCCGCACCGAGTCAACTACCGAGCCAATCTCTACGGCTTCAAAATGCTCGGCGTCGAATACCTGATTGGGGTCAGTGCCTGCGGCAGCCTGCGCGAAGATCTGGCACCTGGCCACATCGTCATTCCCAACCAGCTCTTTGACCGCACCCAAGGGCGCAAACTCAGTTTTTTCGACGACCCAGAGGTCGGAACTGAAGGGCTGGTTGTCCATGTCGGGGTCGCGGATCCCTTTTGTAGCCTGCTCTCGGAGATTTGCTTCGAAGCAGTCAAACAGACCGGGGCCGCAGTGCATTGGGGGGGAAATTTTGTCACGATCGAGGGGCCGCGCTTCAGCACCAAAGCCGAGAGCCGCACCTTTCGGAGTTGGGGGATGGACCTCATCGGCATGACGACGACCCCAGAAGCCCAGCTGGCGCGCGAGGCGGAGATGAGCTATGCCGTGATGGCGCATGTCACTGACTACGATGTCTGGCATGAAAGCGAGACTCCGGTCACCGTAGAGAAGGTGATCCAGACGTTGCTCGCCAACGCGGAGGTTGCCAAACAAGCGGTGATCAACGCCGTGCAGCTGCTCGACGGGGTGGGCCCCTCCCCGCAGCAGGGCGCTTTGCGCGACGCTATTATCACCAACCGCTCCGCCGTGCGTCGCGAGGTCATCGAACGACTGGCGCTGTTGGTGGGACATTATTTTGGCTGAACGCAGAAGCAGACGGTTGTGTACTATAAAATTTGTCCAAAGGGTTTTTCTGCGCTATACTCTCTGCCAGAGAGCTTTTGACCTGTAAGGCAAAAAGAGGGAAAAAATGGCCAAAAAAGGACCACGTCAGATCATCAAGATGCGCAGCACGGAAAGCACACACATGTATCTGACCACCAAAAACCGCCGCAATGACTCCGGCCGGATCGAACTGCGCAAATTTGACCCGATCGTGCGCCGCCACGTCGTCTATCGCGAATCGAAGTGAGCACATAGTTTTGACAAGCGATGCGGCAGGCGTAGGGAACTCTCCCTGCGCCTTTTTTTCTTTACCCAAAACGGGTGCAGGAACCCTTTTTGCGCCTTTGGGCAGGAAGAGTCTGCTTTTTCAGGACAATGAATGAAGAAGACGTTGGTTGTGACGTTGACTGTGCTCGTCGCTCTGACGAGCGTATTCCAAGTGGCAGTCGCGAGCGCCCCCAAAGTAGATGACAACGAAATGCCAGCAGCTGGCCAATCGGCCAGCACAGTCTGGTTGCAGCTCGAACCAACCAAGGGAACATTCCGCCAGAGCCAGCCGGTGACCTCCACGACGACGGTCACTGGGTCAGCGGTCACTGGGTCAGCGGTCACTGTGCCGACAGCCACTGTGCCGACAGCCACTGTGCCGATCACTCTTGCCGGGGGGATCACCCCGAGCCTCGGGCAGATTTTGCCGGTGTCCACAGCACTGACGGAGAGTGTATCGCTGACGGCGCCCACAGCGCCCGAGGGGACTGACCCTGCCCTGGACGAACAGTACAGCGAAATTTTGGCCGGCACCATCATCGCCAATCGATCCGAGGTCTCGATCCGGTTTTTTGTGGAAGGTCAGACCTATGAGGTTGCTCCGCTGCGTTCGGTCGGGATCGCACTGCCGCGCGAAACGGCTGTCCTCAACTTGTTCAACTGTGAGGCTGCCAGGAGCGAGCGAGAGGCTGGCTGTTTCTGGGATCCCTATCTGGTGACGCGCGATGGGTTTTATGAAGTGTTGATCAGCCAGCAATTGGGGACTGACGTGGTGATTGTGCTGCGGGCAGCGATGGCTCCTCCCGCCAACCAGATCTGGATTCAGAATCGCACCGGCGAACGGGAAAGCGTCATTGTCAACAACGAACTGTACGAAATTGCGCCGGCCGCGGTTCAAGAATTTGCCGTAGAGCTGGAGGGCCCGGTGATTGTACAGCTGCGTTCGTGCATCGGCACTGCGGAGCGGACGGTCTGTGAATGGGTTCCCCAGGGTGTGGAGGCAGGGTTTTATTATGGCCTGGTCCATATGCTGACCCCTGGCCCCCAAAACACCCAGCTGACCAGCGTGATGCTGCAGGGGATTCTTGCCAGCAGCGGTGAGACAATTCAGCCGCCGCCCCAGGCTATCTGTCGGCTGCGCGTGCCCACCTTGAACGTGCGCAGCGGGCCTGGTCTGGAGTTTCCGATCATCGCCAAGGTCCGCAGTGTCGACAACCAGCCGGGGTCAGTTGTGGTGGTGGCGTTTGACGGGACCAAAAGCTGGATGCAGGTGACCGAGCGGGTGGCACAGGACGGTTGGGTGACGGCGAGCCCAGAATTTATTGTCTGCGAAGGCCCGCTGGCGGAATTGCCCGTGCTCGGGCAGCCGGTGGCCGCTGCGCTGCCCGAGCCCACCGCAACCCCGCTCCCCCCCACACCCGAGCCCGTGATGGCTGCACCGCCTCCTGCGACCGCTGTTCCTGCTGCACTGCCTCCTGCGACCGACGTTCCTGCTGCACCGCCCCCCGCTGTTGTCGAAGTTGCCGAGCCCACCGCGTTGCCTTCCCCCGAAGTCGTGGAAGTGCTCCCCCCCCCGGTCCCCGATGGACTGGCACGGCTGATCGTCAACAACGGCTTCGATCAGGTCGTCCGTTTCACATTGGATTTGCGCTATCGCCCCGAAGGTGACCACCCTGCCAGCGAGTGGGATTTGGAACCAGGTGCTTCGGCGACGATTCTGGTCTATCCGGGTACTGTGGCTTTTTCGGTCAGTTCAGCCTGGCGCGGTCTTTCGGGAAACGCAGAGCTGCTGATGGAAAATCAGGAGGAACGCTCCATCTGGCTCTATTTTGTCCCCGACCCGGGCGAAGAAAATCGTTGGATCTTGCAGTATTAACCGCACGGTGTATTACGGTTTCAGCGCATAGCGCAGGTAGAGCTCGCGGGTGATTTCGTCGGCAGACAATGTAAAAATTGCCTCTGGACCTGCGGGCTGTTGTTGGGGGTCGAGCAGCTGCATCCGCCATTCGCCCGACTGGGGTTCGACAAAGATCACGCTGAAGTTGGTGAAGCGGGTGTAGGGGCTGGCTTCGGCACGGGTTTGTTCGGGCAGACCTGCCCAGGAGACTTCGTCGACGACAAGTGGCATCCCCTGATGGAGGACACGCAGCGTGTAGCCGGCCAGGCCAAACTCGGCAGGCGAGTAGATGTAGGCGTAGATCCGCACGACATTCGGGGCCAGCGAGGTGGTGGGGAATTTGACAGCCTCTTCGAGCAGAAAGGGGTACCCTGCGTCTGGGGGAAGGGTGGCTTCAGGGGCTGGCAACGGGGTGGGCGTCTCGGGAGGGAGCGCTGTTGCGGTCGGTGTCTCGGTCGGGGGCGGCGGTGTGGCGGTGGGTGTCTCGGTGGGTGTCTCGGTCGGGGGCGGCGGTGTGGCGGTGGGTGTTTCGCTGGGGAGCGGCGTCGCGGTCGACGTGCCGGTGGGCGTGGCGATGGCTTCTGCGATTTTGGTCGGGTCGATCGCCTGTTCGCCCGGCTGGACCGGGCCGACGGGCGTTGCGGTCTGTTCAACCTGGGGGGGCGCTTCGGCTGCGGGAGTCGGTGTCCAGGTCGGCACCGGGGTGCGCGTGGGCAGGACTTCAGGAGTACCACAGCCAGCCAGGCCCAGCGTGCCGGCCAGAAGCAGGGTAAAGATCAGAAGAGAAGCAGCTGCATTCATCGCATAACCTGTTTTTCGTGGCGGCAGAGGACTTTCTCCCCAGCAAACTCTGTGCGAACTATAGCACAGAACAGGCGTACCCCCAAGAGCGGTCTGGCAGCAGAGAAGGGCCGAAAAGAGAGGGTCTTTTCGGCGCTGAGAGGAAAAAAATTGATGAACCCGGTGCCGATCTTGTATGATTTTCCGAGCGAATTTGAAAGCGATCGTCTGTATTTGCGTGCACCGCGGCCAGGGGAGGGGGAAGCGGTCAATGGGGCGCTGCGGGAGTCGTGGGCAGCGGTGAGCCAGTGGCTGCCTTGGGCAGTGAAAATGCCGGACCTGGCAGAGAGCGAAGCGTGGGCACGCCAGGCTGCGGCCAATTTTTTGATGCGTGCGGATCTGGTGTTGTTGTTGTGGCGCAAGTCAGATGGGCTCCTGGTCGGGGGCAGTGGCATGCATCGCATCAACTGGGAGCTGCCTGCGGTAGAGATCGGCTACTGGGTGCGCACGTCGTTGAGCGGCCAGGGCTATATTACTGAAGCGGTGTCGGCGATCACGCGTTTTGCGTTTGCTGCCGTGGGGGCACAGCGGGTTGAAATTCGCTGTGACGCCGCCAACGAGCGCAGCGCTGCTGTGGCGCGGCGGGCCGGTTTCACGCTGGAGGGCACCCTGCGCAACCACGCTCGCCACCACCTGACTGGGGAACTGCGCGACACACTGCTCTTTGCGCGTCTGCCGCCGCTCACTCAGAAATCAGCAAAATGCCCGCCAACAGATCGGTGACCGTCTCCTCGACGTTGCGCGTACGGGCGGCGGCAACTGTTTCAGGGGGCAGGGAGGGAGAAAACTGCCCCAACGCTCGCTGAATCACCCGCCGGATGTGTGGCTCACAGGCAGGGCTCTGCAAGGCACAGTGCATCAATTCAGCGCCGGTCTGGATATTTCCTCGTGCTGCTGCCCAGAGCCCATACAGGCCGATGCAGTTCATCTGTTGGGGCAGTGCCTGGACCTCGACGCTGAGCCGCAGCGCTTCGTAGAGATTGTCTTCTGCTGCAGGCAGGTCTCCTTGCTGGATTTCGGCGCAGGCCAGCAGCTGCAGGGTCGCTGCGATCTCCAGCTTGTCGAGCAGATCGCGGCGGATGTCGAGGCTGGTTCGCACCATCTCGAACCAGGCGGCAGGGAGTGGGTGAAGGGTTTCGAGCTGAATCCAGCCTTTTTTATAGATCGCGTAGGCATGTCCCACACGATCTTGTTCCAATGTATAGAGAGTTGCCGCCTCCTCGATCAGCGCCAGCGCTGCTGGTGCATCCTGGCGATGGTTGTAGTCGGCTTCGGCCAGATTGATCAAGACCACAGCTGTGCTCGACCGATCGTTGATACGGCGGAAGATCACCAGGCTTTCGGTCAGATAGGTCGTGGCTTGGACAAAATCGCCCGCCGCTGATGCGAGCTCTGCGTAGTGTCCCAAGACCACGGCCACCAGGCCATGATCCTGCAGCGCCACTGCGACGGCCATCAACTCCTCCATCGCTGCGGCGCACCGCACCCGATCCCCGCGCGCCAGCGCAACGATCCCCTGCAGGCCCAGTTCAAGGGTGCGCAGTTCACCGGCGGTGTGGGTGGCCCGCACCTGCGCCGGTGAACCGGCGTGCAGGCGGGCATTTTCCTGACAGAGCGCGTCGACGCGATCCAAGTCGGTCATCAACAGGCAGACACGCGCCAGCCGCAGCAACATCTCATCGTATACCTGCACCAGCTGAGCTGCGTCGAACCGACCGCGATCGTTCTGGGGAGGGTCAGGGAGGACCACGTGGGCTGGCTGTGTGGGCGCAGTCGGGAGGGTGGCGTGCAAGCCGCGCAGCCGGTGCACGGCTTCCTCCAACAGCGCGGCGACCGTCTGATAACGAAAGGCAAGGTCAGCATACAACATCAAATTTTTGGCAGTGGCCGCCAGAAAAGCGAGATCGACCTGGTCGCACGCCTGGTGCCAGGCGGTGGCAAGGTCGTTGAAGACCCGTTCGATGGCGTGAATGCCTGGATGGTTGCGCGGGCCGAAGCGGCTCAGTTGGATTGCGCCGACATACTCGCCGAAAAAGCTGCGGTGACGCTGTTGCTGCTGGGCAAGGTGTGCAGCATTGGCGGCGAGGTGGTCGCGGGCATCTTGCTGGATAAGGGGATGCCAGTCATAGCGGCCATCGTCGGTGCGCCGCAGCAGCATCTTGCGTGTCAGCTCCGCCAGCAGCAGGTCGGCCGTGCGCCTGTCGACGGCACACAGGGCCATGGCCGTTTGCACCTCAAACGGATCGTTCAGCAGTGACAACTGCCGATAGCTCTGCTGCGCCGTCGCAGAGAGTGAAGCGAAGGCTGCCGCGACGATCGTGGTCATGCTGCGCTGTTGCTCGGCCACGTCGCGGTGCTCGCTGGTGAGAAGGCTGAAATCCTGCCGCAACTGGGCCACCATCTGGCTGACCGACACCTCACGAATGCGTGCCGCCATAAGTTCCAAGGCCAGCGGCAAGCCTCCCAGCCGCCAACAAAGCTCGCGCAG
Organism: Chloroflexota bacterium; assembly: GCA_018969295.1. Lineage (GTDB taxonomy): Bacteria > Chloroflexota > Anaerolineae > Caldilineales > Caldilineaceae > Caldilinea. The sequence goes on from JAGWYN010000008.1 coordinate 85,426, forward strand.
ATAGGCCTCCTCGATGCGCGCCGGCTGGTAGCGCGGCGCCACGCGGCGCGCAGTCTGCAGAAAAACCTGGACTGCTGCATTTTCGTACAGATCCTGGGTCGGGCTGGACACATTCAGGGGGGGGCGCGGCAGTTCAAGGCCTCTCAATTCGACAATATGTTCGCCGTACAGGTTCAGCCGCTCGCGTGCAGTGACGATGATTGTCAACTGGGGTGCCCCGTTGAGCAGATCGACCAGCTGGAGGGCATCGTCCAACACCTGCTCAAAATTATCGAGCACCAGAAGGATCTTTCGGCGGGAAAGCCATGCTTTGAGGATGGCAGCTGCATCCCGATAGCTGCGGTGCATCAGCCCGAGCGCGCGCAGGATCAGGTCGGGCAACTCGCCGCTCGTGGCGGCAGCCAGCGCCACAAAGTAGATCCCATCCCATCGATTGAGCAATTCCTGCTGTGCGACATGAACCGCGAGTCTGGTTTTGCCGCTCCCGCCCAATCCGATCAAAGTCAACAGACGAGCGCTTCCTTGATGAAGATGTGCCGTGATCTGTGCCACTTCTTGGGTATAGCCGACAAAGGGGGTGCGTTCGTGGGGCAGGTTGTGGCGGAGAGGGCGTGCAGACGCGCCGGCACGGATCTGATCGTGCAGGCGTGTCAGCTCGGCAGCCGGCTTTGCACCGATCTCAGCCTCTAACAGTGCTGTATAGCTCTGATACTCGTGCAGCGCCTGGCGGCGTTCCCCCTGTTCGACCAATGCGGTCATCAGATATTGCTGAGACTTTTCACGCAGGGGATCCAGGTTGACAAGCCCGCGCGCGGCGTCGGTAGCGGCGGTCGCTCGCCCCTGTGCCAGATAGAGCTGAATCAACCGATCATACGCTGCCAGACATTTTTCGCGCCAGAGGCTGCGTTCCAGGGAGAGCCATTCCCAGAATCCGCGCGCGTCGATCTCCTCCAATCCTGCCAGCAATTCGCCACGCCAGAGAGCGATGGCCGCTTCGAGCGTCTGCGCATCGTCGCTTGCCAGCAACTGGGCAAATTCCAAAGTGTCCACCTGGCAGGGAATTGTGGGAGAAAACTCGACGGTTTCCCGTGTAATGTTCAAACAGCCAGGGAGGAGCTGATTCAGATGGGACAGATTGATCCGCAGATTGGTGCGCGCTGTCGTCTCAGCCGAATCTCCCCAGAAGAGTGTGGCCAGTTGGCTGCGAAGCAGGCGTTTGGGGTTCATCACCAGATAGCCAAACAACGCCAGCGCCTTTCGCGATCGCCATTCGGTAACAGTGCGACCCTCGATTCGGATTTGAGGCACTCCCAACAACCGAATCTCCAACGTCTTGTCCGTCATAAATCGCACAGTCCGGTCAGGGGTCCGCTCGGTTGCGATAGAGGGTCGCGTCGACTGCGGCCTGCATGGCGGCAACGTCCAGGTGACCGCCCAGAAATTCGTTGATTCGTCGGACCCAGAGGGCAGGTTCTGCCAACATGGCGTTGTAGTCGCAGTCGAAGAGCGCCACATTGGGCTGTGCCCGCAGCCAGCGGTGCATGTCGTCGGCATGCTCCTGCAGCAGTTGGGCCATCTGCGCCTCGTCGCTCGCCGGTGCAGCGGTTGGCTGACGGCGGTGTTGGAGCATCTTGCGCTGTGATGCCATCACCTCACTCAGGCGGCGATGCATGAAAATCACACGGTAGAAATAGGAAGGGGGGAGGAAGGGGAGCAGGGCAGCGATGACTTTGACACATTTCCCCTGTGCCTCTGCCAGCCAGCTCTGATCTCCTTCCGGCAGCCGCTTCACACGCTCCAGCTCGTAATACCCGTTGGGGTTGTCCAGATCGGCGGAGCGAACATGGTCGGTCAGGCTCTCCAGCCCACCGGCGCTCAGCACACCCATCAGCATCGACGTGCCCGATCTGGGCAGCCCGGAGACGACAACAACCGTGTGCTGCGGCGGCCTCGCCTGTTCTTTGGGTCTGTCTGCCATAATGCTGTGTCGCTTATTCAAATTCGACAACCAGGTCGCCTATCGCTGTGACTTGATCTGCCTCTGTTTTCCAGATGATCGGGCGATTCAGTTCGTCTTTCAGCACGGCATTTTCGGTCATCAGGCTGCCGACAAACATCACATATTCGCCAGCCGGAATATCTTTGAAGATGAACTCCCCATCGGAGTCGGTGAGGGTCGATGGATCGAAGGCTTCGTCGATCATGTAGAAGCACTGCTCGCGCTTGTCTTCTTCGGCGACGCCCGGGGCGCAGAGAACGGCTGGCAGGCTCAAGTTCTGCAAGGCCATCGGGTTGCCCGTGGTAAAGTCGATCAGACGGCCTGTCACTGCCGACTTTCCGTCGGCGGGCGTGTAGTCTTCTGGAACAGCGAGCGGGCTGGCTGGCGCCTCTAGCGGGCTGGCCGGTGCTTCCAGCGGGCTGGTGTCTGCTGTGGGGGGCGCTGCTGTGGGGGCTGTTTCTGCAGGGGCTGCTTCTGCAGGGGCTGCTGCCGTGGGGGGAGTGGGCGTCGTCTCGCCGCCGCAGCCACCGAGCACGCCCAGAACCATCAGTGTAAGCAGAAAGGCGATCGAAAGAGAAGGACGCATGTCACTTTCCTTTGCTGTAGACCAGAGCACGTCACAAATTTTTAGATGGGCCCGCCAGGGGCAGAACGGCACAATACACCAATCGGTGTATTGTGTTCATATGCCAAAATGGTACACTAAATCTAACGAGATCTCAAACCGGCTTCAAGAGAGCGCAGTGTTTGTGTATTGTCTCAGAACCATTTCATGCACACATCGACGGGAGAATGAGCGTATGCGACGAATTCAAATGGCAGCAGTGATCGGTCTGCTTCTGGTTTTGGCCTCGGTGGGCCTTGCCGCTGCACAGACTGGTTACCAGACACAGTTTCAGACTGCAATCACCTATCAAAACATCAGCAGCAGTGCAGCGGTGGTGACCTTCAGCTTCTACAACGAGAAGACAGCCTCTGCGGTTGTTGTGACACGCAACCTGAATGCGAATGCCGGTGCTTCGCTGGCTGTGGGCAGTTTGACAGGAAGCGAAGCGCTGCCCTCCAACTTCCTGGGCTCGGCAATTTTGGGGTCGAGCCAGCCGGTAGTGGCCACCCTGGTGCAGCTGCCGCAGCCCTCGACCGGCAGTGTGCGCAACCGCCCGATGTCCAACGGCTTCTCTTCGGGGAGCTCGCAGGTGCTGCTGGCGACTGTGCTCAAGGGCGCGTTCAACACCAACAGCAAATTCTCCATCCAGAACGCTTCGGACGGTGCGGTCAACATCACGGTGCAGTTCTTTGCAGTCGGTCAGACCACCCCGACAGCGACCCTCCAAGAGAACGACATTCCGGTCGGCGCTGCCAAATACTACGACATGGGCGCGCTCAGCCAGATCCCAGCGGGCTTTGATGGCTCTGCCACGGTGACAGCGGTCCGCGCCGGCACGACGACCGCGGCCAACATCGTGGGTTCGGTGTTGGAGCTGCAGACCAGCGGTGTGGGCGTGCGTGCCTTCGAAGGTGTGCCCAGCACAGCCGCTGCAAACACAGTCTACATGGCCACGGCGCTGTGTGGTCTGGGCGGCCAGACGACCGCGTACGCAGTCCAAAACACCAGCAACAGCCAGTCGGCTGCTGTGACCGTGACCTATTCGAACGGACTGACCCAACAGGGAAACATCGGCGCGGGCGGCAAGCAGAGCTTCAACAGCTGCAATGCCTCTGGCATGCCCCAGGGCTTCTCGGGGGCTGCGACCATCACCAGCAGCGGCGCTCCGATCGTCGTGATCGCCAAAGTCGGTGGCGCTGGCCGCTACACGGCCTTCCTCGGCGAGACCAGCGGGTCGGCCAAGCTGGCGCTTCCCTATGTACGCTGGAGCAACACCAAGTATGACAGCGGCCAGTACCAGCGCGCTGCGATCGCCATCCAGAACATCAGCACCGGCGCGGTCAGCAATGTCCGGGTCCGTTACCTGAACAAAGAGGGCACCGAAGTTGGCGTCCACACCATTGCCAGCATTCCAGCGTTGGGCAAAGCCAACTCGAATGCGACGTTGGCCGGCAGCTCCACCCAGCTGACCGAATTTGGCAACCCTGAAGCCAACCCAGGCGGCGGCTTCGGCGGCTCCGTGATCGTCGAAGGCCCGGCTGGCAGCCAGCTGATCGCCGTTGTCCGTATTTCTTCCAACACCTCGACCGGCGTGGTGGCCGAAGACTACAACGGCATCGCGATCCAGTAAGTTGTCGCTGACGACAGGTTGATTTGCAACAGAGGTCTTGACCGTACGGTCAAGACCTCTGTTTTTGTCTGTGCCATGCCCACCCATAGCCGGCCAGCAGAATGGCTTCGGTTGTGACGTACACCCACGCGACCCCTGTGATCCCCCAAATACGGGCGACAAGGAAATTGGCCACGACATTGGTTGCAGCGGCCCAGAACTGGGCTTGCAGCCGTTGTTTCTGGTGTCCTCCTGCGACCAGTGCAGCCGCCAGGACAAAGGTCACACAGCGCAGCCCCAGCACCAGGGCCAGGATGGCCAGAATTGGAGCGGTGGGGGCGAAGTTGGCTCCATACAGGAGGGCCACCAGCCAGGGAGCGGAGAGGGCCAGGCCTGCTGCCAGCAGAAAGCCCAACAGGCTGCTGCCGGCCAGCAGCCGCCGCCACAGCCTCTGCACCTGATCGGTGTTCTGTTGGCGGCGGGCCCGCACCAGCACTGGAACCATCACGGCGTAGGCGGAGGCAGGGATGAGCAGCAGGCTGGAGATCAGGGTCGAGGCCGGCGCGTAAAGACCCGCCTGTTCCTGGCCGAGCAGCTGGCCGATGATGGCGATGTCGGCGCGCTCGTTGACGATCGCCAGAAATGCCGAGCCGGCAAAGGGGGTGGCTGCCATTAGCGTGGGCAGCAGCGTGGCGCGCTCGATATGCAGACCGAATCGCTGCCAAAGAATGGACCATGCCCAGATGCAGCCAACTCCGGCCACCGCCACCCGCACCCAAAGATAGCTGTCCAGCTGGCGGTTGTCGTACAGCACCAGCAGCGCAGTCCAGAGGACAAGCGCCAGCTGGACCAGGGTGACGACGCGAAAGGTGATGTCGTTTTGGAGGGTGCTTTTGAAGACACTCCAGGCGGTGTTGGTCAGCTCTTCGAACCAGACAATCAGCCCGCTGATCAACAAAAGGTTGTGCGGAAACACCTCTGGGTTGAACCAGCCTGCCAGCCCGGAGAGCAGCCCCATCCAGAGCACGCCCAACCCAACTTTCCAGGTCAAGGCAGCGCCGCTGTTGCGCGCCAAGGTTGCGCGGTCGGGGCTGTCGCCCCCCTTCCAGAGGAGCCAGCCGTCCAGCCCCCAAGAGAAGCTGACAGCGGTCAGCCGGGCCAGCGCGAAACAGGCGACAAACTGTCCGTAGCTGCCGGGGCCCACCTGGCGGGCTACCAAGATCCATGCGGCCGCGGTGGCCAGGCGTGCCAGCCCCATGCTGGAGAGCAGGCTGGCAAAGTTGGCCAGGAGCTGTCGCCCGTTTGGCAGTGTGTTCAGCACATTCAGTCCAGGTAGCCGAGTGCTTTGAGGCGGGCAGCGACCTCTGGCGCGATGGCAGGGGCTGCTGCGGCCGGGGAGGCGGCCAGCCCAACGCTGGCTTGCCATTCGGCCAGCTTGCCCTGCAGCGTTGCCAGGAGTGCGGGCTGTTCCAAGGATCGGTCGACCTCTTCCCCGGGATCCTGGATCAGGTCGTACAATGCCATCGTGCCATCGGCGCTGGTGACCAGCTTGTGTTCTTGGGTGCGCACGGCGGTCAGGTTGCGCAGAAATGGGGTGAAGTGGCCGGGGCTCAGCTGAAAACGGTCCAGCAACTCCTGGCGGGGCATGCGTGGCTGGGCGTACTCCGCCACAACGTAGCTGCGGCTGGCGCTGTCGTCGAGCAGGTTGCGCGCCCCGGCCGGCAACGGCACGCCAGCCGCAGTGAGGACGGTGCCAAAGATGTCCTGGCTTTGGACGAGCTGCTGGGTCGACCGGCCGCGCGGCACATCCGGGCCGCGCAGGATCAGAGGCACGTGGATCAACGGGTCGTGCAGGCTGTACAGATGGCTGAGCAGGCCCTGTTCCCCCTGGCTCTCCCCATGGTCGGCGACCGCAATGACCAGGGTGTTGTCCGCTCGCCCGCTCTGCTGCAGCCAGCGGAGCAGCTGCCCCATGGCGGCATCCTGGTAGGCGACCTCGGCGGCATAGAGCTGGCGCCAGGTGTGCAGTTCGTCGGCCGTCAGCCGCTCTGCCCCGGTAATGTGCCGGTAACAGAGCCGGAGCTGGTCTGCGGCCAGCAATTTCTGAGCCAGCGGCCAGTTGTCGGTGTAGCGGCGCGCCCATTCGACCGGTGGTTTGTATTCCAGATGGGCTTCCAGATAGTGAACCAGGGCAAACCAGGGGCCAGTTTGTGCCGAGATCCACTGCTGGACAGGGCGCAGGGTGCGCTGGGCCCCGTAGTCGCTGTCGTTGAGCCCTCGGATTCGGCGGCTGACCAGGTTGGCTGCGTTTTTGAAGAGATTGCCTTGCAGCGCGCCCCGAGCTGCGCTGACCAGCAGATTCTGCCCGGGGTAGGCCTGGGCCAGATTGACCTCGGTCAGGTCGGTTTCGGTCTGGAAGATCTGCCACAGCTTGTGAAAGGTGTCGAAGCCCTGGGGCAGGCCAAACTCGGTGCTGAACCAGCTGTTTTTGCTGATTGCAAAGGTTGTGTAGCCCCGTTCTTTGAGGCGGGTGGCCAGGGTGCGGTGCGCCGGGGCCAAAACCCGGCGGCTCTCGACGTCGGTCTGCGTCGGATAAAGGCCGGTCAAGATCGAAGAAAGGGCGGGCAGCGTCCAGGGGGCGCTGGCAAACGCACGCTCGAAGCGCAGCCCGCTGTCGGCCAGTTCGTCCAAAGCAGGGGTGCGGGGCTGGCCGGGGTTGTAGCAGGAGCAGGCGTCCACCCTGGTGGCGTCCAACACGACCAACAACACGTTGACAGGTTTCATTCAGTCTTCCTCAACTTCTTCTCCAGCCCGTCGGCACGGCTGGTGACGAGCTGCCAATACATCTGTGCCTGCCGCCGAGCCACCGCCGCAATGTCGAAGTGGGCCCTCACAAAGTGCTGGGCGTTCTGGGCCATCTCCTGTGCCTGGGGCGGAGAGTCCAACAGCTGGCAGATGACCCGGCTCAGTTCGGCAGGGTCGGACGGTGGCACCAGGCGGCCTGTTGCCAGATCTTCGATCAGCTCGACGGTGCCGGCCACCCGTGTGGCGACCACTGGCACGCCCGCCAGCATGGCCTCCAAAATGACGGTAGGCAACCCCTCCCAGAGCGAGGAAGAGACAAACAGATCCATGAGGGGCAGCAGCTGCTCCACATCGTCGCGTGCCCCGGTGAACACCACCCGGTCGGCCAGCTGCAGCTCGGCCGCAGACTGTCGCAGCGCTGCGTTCTCTTCACCGTCGCCGACGAGCAAAAAACGGGCCTTGGGATGCAGCGCAGCCACCTGTGCGGCTGCCTGTAAAAAATCGCGATAGCCCTTCTGCGGGGTCAACCGGCCAATCGAGCCGATCACGGGGGCTTGCGGGTCGATGCCCAGCGCGCGGCGGCCAGCGGCGACCTCCGCGGTCGTCAGCGGGGCAAAGCGTGTTGTGTCGACGGCATTGTGCAGAACAACCGCACGTTTGCGCAGCAGCCGGGCCAGCGGGCGGCGGTCGAGCACCTCCACAGCCCGCTGCGAGACCCCCAGCTCGCGGTCATAGACAAACGGGTAGAGCCCATCGACCAGGATCCAGCGGCGCAGCGGGCGCCGGGCCCATTCCAGTTCGTTGTGCGCGGTGCGCAGCAGGACGCGTGCCCCCAATGCAGGGCGCAGCCAGAGCCCGGCCACATCGCCGAAATCACACTGGCTGTGGAGGATATCGACGGGCGCAGTAAATTGGCTGCGGATGTGGGCCAGCGACTGCACGAAATTGGCGAGCGGGCGGCGGTCGTCTTTGGGCACGCCGACGACGGTGCGGATCCCTTCGTCCGCCAGTTGGCACCGCCAGCGCTGCTCGGCCGCTGCGTCCCACTCCCAGAGGCCGACGACGATTACTTCGATCTGGTCGGGGTCCAGGTGGCGTGCCAGCTCGACCCCAAAGCGTTCCGCCCCCCCCATCCGGGTGTTGATCGCCAGCCCGTTGAGGATCTGGACGACGCGCAGACGTCTCATGGCTGGCTCCATTCTGTGAAATCTGCCCGGATCAGTTGGGCGGCGCGGCGCGCCTGCTGCTGGATCTGCGGCAATGTCCGCCGCAGGTGGTCGCGCACCGCTGCCCGCTGCTGCCAGAGTGTTTCCAGCCGCTGCTCGAACTCAGCTGCCTGAAGGGTGCGGATGTCCAGCACCCATTCTGAGAGACCGACCGTCTGCATGACGCCGTAGGTCTTGTAATAGTAGGCGATCGCCACGACAGGGGTCCCGGCGGTCAGCGCAAAGATATTGGAGTGCAGGCGGGTGCCGGCAAAGAGATCCATCTGGCCGTACGCACACTGCAGATCGTCGGGGCTCCAGGGGGCATCGATCGCCAGCGCTGTGACCCCGGCGGCTTGCAGGCGGCCAGCAATTCGGCGGCTGGGCAGGCGGTCATCCTCGGCCTGGCTGGGGCCGCAGACCTGTGGGAAGAGCACCACGCTGCCGCCGTGGCGGCGTGTGAACGAGATCAGCGCAGCCACAAGGGCCTCTTCGTAGGCTGCCTGGCCGTGGAACAACCGATTTTGGAGCCCAAAGTCGATGGCGGTCAGCCCGATCCAGGGGCGTTGGGGGGCTGCCAGCGGCTGCATCGCTTCGAACAAGCGCTGCGGGCTGCCTGCGCCGCGGTACAAAAAGGCGGCGTCGGGCAGGACCTGCACCTGTGAGACATCCAGCCCGGCCTGCCGCAGCGCCTGGCGCGAGGGCTCGTCGCGCAGCGCGAGGACGCGCACACGTTGAAAGAGCCAGCGCACGGCCAGCCGTTCCCAGCGGCGCCGGAAGGGGCCTACTGTCTGCTGCATCATATAGAGCGGTTTGCCGGCCAGCCAGCCGTAGCCAAACGAAAAGAGGGCCAGAAAGAGGGGAAGACCGACCCCCGAACCGCTCAAGAAAAAATTGCCCGGGCAGCTGACCACCAGGTCGGCGTCCAGGTAGCTTTGCAGCAGACGCCGCTGTGTCGGACTGGGGGTCAGCCCGGCGAGCGACCGGCCGGTGGCCTGATAGACCAGGGCAACCAGCAGCGCCCAGCCCAGCAACCAGGGGGCGATCAGGAGCTTCGGCCAGCGCCATGCGCCGCGTTCGCCTGTGTTGGATTTGAACCAGTGCACAAAAGAGGGCACAGCGCTTTCCCCTGCCAGCGGCAAGTGGCCCGGGTCGTTGAGCGCAATCGTCAGCGCTGCTCCGGGGAACTGACCGGCGATCTCCTGCAAGGTGACCTGGAGCAAAACTGCGTCGCCCGAGTTGCGCACAGAATGTACGTTGGTGATTAAGATTTTCATTGGTCGGCTAGGGTGAGGTGCTGAAACAACCGGGTGTACTGGGCTGCAACCTGTGCGATCGCAAAACGCTCGCGCGCAGAGATCGCAGCGCGCTGGATCATGGCCTGGGTTTCGGCAGGGGCCGCCCAGACCTGCGCGATCGCTGCTGCCAGCGCCTGTGGATTTTGTGCTGGCACCAGCCGGCCGGTGACCCCCTGTTGGAGAATCTCGTTGGTGCCTGCGATGTCGGTGGCGACGATGGGGAGACCGGCGGCAATGCTTTCCAACAGGACGGTGGGCAGCCCTTCGACCAGCGAACTGGAGACAAACAGGTCGAAGCCAGGGAGGATCGCTTCGATATGGTTCTGGGCGCCTAGAAAATGGACGTGTGGCTGCAGCCCGAGCTCTGCACACAGCGCTGCCAGCCACGGGCGTTCGGGCCCATCCCCCACCAGCACCAGGTGCAGATCGGGGTGGTTGGGCAGCAGCTCGGCCAGAGCCAAGAGCAGCGTGTCGTAGCCCTTCCGTTTGACCAGGCTTCCGACTGTGCCGAGGATGCGAGCCGTCGTGGGCAGACCCAACTGCGTGCGCAGGGCCTGACGAACGTCCTGGCCGGCGGCAAAACGTCTGAAGTCGATCGCGTTGTACAAGGTTTCTGAACGGCGGCGCAGACGGCGGGCCAGCCAACGTTGCTCCAGCGCGGCGCTGGCCTGCTGTGAAACGGCGACCTCGGCGTCGAAAAAGAAGGGATGAAGCCAGTGGCCGAACAGCCGGCCCAGCGCAGGGCGTTTGGGCCATTCCACAATGTTGTGGCGTGTGCGAATCAGATGGCGTGCTCCCAGATGGCGCTTGAGCAGAATGGCTGCAAGGTCGGTAAATTCGCCGTGGCTGTGGATGATCTCCGGGCGAAAGGGGAGCGACCGCCACAGCCCGCGCAGCCCCTGGACGCAGCTCGACAGCGGCGCTGTGGGCTCCCAGCGTGCTGCAAAGCTGTGCGAAATCCCCTCCGCCCGCAGCACTGTCTGCCAGTGGGCTTCGGCCTCGGTCTGGTAGGACCAGATCGAGGCCAGATGGACCACCACCTTCTTCTGGTCAAAGGCCCGGGCCAGCTCCACAACAAAACGGGCGGCGCCGCCCAGCGGATCGCCGATCGCAACCCCTGCTGTCAATTCCAGCACGTGAAGCGGTCTGTTCATCGGGGAGCGGAGCTCCTTTCGTTCGTTGTGGGGGAGAGCGCAGCCCGGTAGAACTCTGTCAGCTGGTCGGCGACCCGGGTCCAGCTGAAGGCCTGCGCAGCCCGTTGGCAGGCCTGTGCTCCCAGCCTGCTGCGCAGGGCAGGGGCGTGGCCCAGCTGTATCAGGGCTGCGGCGAGCGCCTCCACATCTTGCTCGGGGACCAAAAGCCCATCGTTTCCGTCCTGGGCGATGGCCAGCTGGATGCCGGGCAGGGAGGTGGCCACGATGGGGCAGCCAGCGGCCATTGCCTCCAGCACCGTGTTGGGCAGCCCGTCGGCGTTGCCGGCGCTGTCGTGGACAGAAGGTGCCACGAAGATGTCGGCTGCATGAAGCAGGCTGGCCACGCCGGCCCAGCTCAGCGCGCCGAGAAAGCGCACACGATCGGCGACCCCACAAGCATTGGCCAGCTGAACGAGTGCCGGCTGTTCCGGGCCAGCGCCGCCGATCAGACAGAGGACATGGGGGAGCTGCTGTTGGACTGTCGGCAGCGCGCGGATCAGGTAGTCGACTCCTTTTTTTTCGACCAGGCGGCCGGTAAAGGCCAGGACGAGCTGGTGGGGGGCGATGCCCAGCTCCTGGCGGGCCTGCGAACGTTTCTGATCGGTGGCTGCAAAAAAATTGGTGTCGACCCCATAGGGGAGCAAATGAACCTTTTCTGGGGCTGCCTGCAAGGCCAGCGCCCCGTCGCGCAGGCTGGGGCTGCAGGCGGTCACCGCGCTGGCCTGAGCCAAAACAGATTCAGCAGCACGACGCAGGAACCCTTGTCGCAACGCAAAAAAGATATCAGAGCCATGCAGACTGATCACAAGGGGGCGCCGCAGGCGGCGGGCAACCCAGGCCGCCACCACCCCGTTGGGGACAACCCAGTGGCCGTGCAGAATGTCGTAGCGAACCTGCCGGTGCTGCTGCAGCAGGGTGAAGGCTGCGCTGGCTGCAAAGCCAGGGGCCAGCGCGTAGGCCAGCGTACGCAGCTCTTTGTCGCTGTGCGTGGCCTGGGCATAGCCCATGATGGCCAGGCGGTCCGGCCAGATATATCGGAAAGGCACCAGGCGGACATCCTGCGGCCAGCGTTGCAGCTGCGGGTGGTAGGGGAGCACCACGTCGACCTGATGGCCTTTGGCTGCCAGGGACTGTGCCATGGCATGGACAAAGCGCGCGGCGCCGTCCTGGGCTGTGAAGGGGTAGCTGGAGGTCAGAAAGCAGATTTTGAGCGGCGGATCGGAGCGGCGATCAGGCATGGTGGCTGTCCTGTCGATTGGGGGAGGGCGTCTCGTGCGGCTGGCCCGGCGGCTCCCGATTGGCTTCGAAAGAGCGCAGCCGCACCAGTACCTCCTCGACCATCTTGCGGTTCGCGCCGATCAGATCGGCCACGACGCCGATCAACAGCGTCTGCAAGCCTGCAATCAGCAGCACAGCGGAGAGAATCAAGGATTGGATGTGGCCTGCGCTGCCTTCGCTGAAGAAAGCCACCAGAAAACGGACTCCGATCGCCGTGCCCGCCAGCAGAGCGAGCAGGCCGATCGTGACGAACAGCCGCAGCGGGCGATAGAAGGTATAGGCCCGCACAATGGTCACCGTCGAATTGGTCAGATAGTGGGGCAGGTTGTTCATCAGCCGGGAGGGGCGGGTTGGCAGATTGGTGCGCACCGGCACAGAGCGGATTGCACGCCGCTGGGCCCCGGCCTGGATCAAGGTTTCCAGGGTGTAGGAGTAGGAGCTGAGCACCAGGGTGTGCAGCGCGGCCTCGCGCGTCAGCGCTCGAAAGCCGCTGGTGGCGTCGGGCACGGGGAGCCCTGCGGCCTGGGAGATGACCCAGCTGCCCAGCCGCTGCAGCAGCCGCTTGACCGGTGAAAAGTGTTGGATCTGGCCCACCCCCCGGTCGCCGATCACCAGTTCGGCCTGGCCAGCGACGATCGGGGCGACGAGCAGGGCGATGTCAGCGCCAGCGTACTGGTTGTCGGCGTCGGTGTTGACGACAATGTCGGCGCCCAGGCGCAGGCTGTGGTCGAGGCCGGTCATGAAGGCGCGGGCCAACCCAAGGTTGTGGGGGTGGCGCACGACGTGGTGGATGCCCAACTCGTGGGCCACTCTGCTGGTGCCATCGGTGCTGCCGTCGTCGATCACGAGCAGTTCGAGGCTGTCGATGCCGGGCAGGTGGGTCGGCAGATCGGCCACGGTGGAACGCAAGGTCTGGGCTTCGTTATAGCAAGGAATCTGGATGATGCATTTCAAGCGAGCTTCGCTCCACGGGTTAGCGTCGGCTGTCGTCGCCCGGCTTTTTGCCGCCAAGCCAGCCCCCCAGAAACATCTGACGGAGTGTCCCCTGGCTTTCCGGGGGAGCTGTCTGCGGCAGCGCTGCGGTAGGTTCCCACGCGTGGCGCAGCGCCTGGCTCTCCCAGCGCAGGCGGGTCGCCTCGGCTGCTGTGAGCGCAGCCAGCAAAGGTGCTTCGCTTGCAGCGGAAGGGTCGGTGTCGAGCCAGCCGCGCCAGCGGGTCAGCGCGGCGATCAACTGCTCCAGCCTTTCTGCGACGTTGGCTTGATTGGCGCGTATCTCAGCGTAGAGGCCGGCGGCGCTGCGGTCAAACTGCGTGGTGCGCGCAAAGGCAATGCCGGCCAGCCGTTGGCTTTCTGTCCAGCCAGGCGCTGTGGCGGCCATCTGCAGCAGAGCCGCTCCCAACAGCTGCGGCAGGCTGTCGACCGCTGCGGCGATCCCGTCGTGCTCCTCCGGGTCGACAAAGAGGGGCTGGGTGCCAGCATTTTCGGCAAAATTGCTGGCCAGCTGCAGTGCGGCAGGGGGGGTCTGCGGATCCGCTGCCAGACAGAAAACTGCCTGGTGCAGCAGCGCTGCCTGCGGGCGCAGATCTGCCCCGACGCCGTTCAGCACAATTCTGCCTGCGACGGCGTTGGGGTGGCCTGCCAGGGTTGTGGCGAACAGATCAAGCACAGGGCGCAGCACGCCGGTGAGCACCAGCACCATGGTGGAAGGCGGCAGATCGTCCCGCAGCAGCGCCAGTGTCTCGGCGACACCGTCGAGCGGCATAGCCAGCACAATCATGGCGGCCCCTTCACAGGCTTTGAAGAGATTCCACTCGACCCGGTGAAGGGCGTTGGCTTTGCGCGCTGCCTGCGCGGCCGAAGGATCTTTGTCGTGCCCGACGATCTCCAGAGCAACAGCATTTTTTATCAGCGCCAGCCCCAGGCTGGTGCCGGTCAGTCCAAGTCCGATCAGGGTAAGCCGTGGGTTGGCCATGGTCTGCATCCTTTCCCCTCTGCCAGGGGGTCAATTTTGACTGTCTGCGCTTTGCAGCCGCTCCAGCAGCGGCAGCCACTCCGCCGGGCCAGCCGTCGATCTGGACTGGTGTTGTTCGATCAGCCAGCAGGTGAGCACACTGCAGCCAGCTGCCTGCGCCCAGCGTGCGCCGATGGCTGGGTGCTGGAGGTGGACATGCAGCGCATAGCGCACCCTGCCAGCGGGCCGTGCGTCCTCCAGACGGAGGAGCCAGCCTGGCGCCATTGCTTCCAGCAGGACAAGCGGGCCGCGCAGCCAGAAGCCCAGATAGGCGCCGGCGTCGGTGGCCGCCACCTTGCCTACATCGTGGAGCAGCGCCGCAGCGGCCAGATCCTGGGGGACAGCAGCCTGGCGGTGCAGCGTAGAGAGCACCGCCAGGCTGTGAGCGCGTGCGTCGGCCGGCATTCGACGAAAGAGCGCCAGCTGCTCCGGGGACAGCACCGCCTCTGCCAGGCTTTCGTCTGCTTTGCCCAGCAGCGACCGTGCCCCATTCCAGAACTGGCGGACACGATAGAGCCACCCCCAGCGGAACATCCGCTGGGAGAACACCGCCGAGAAACCTGCACTGGGGTCAGCCATCAAAAACCGATCCCAGCGGTCAGCTGCCGGCTACCAGGCGCAGCAGGTTCAGAACAACGAGGGTCGGGGTTCGGATCAGCTGCGGCATCAAAAAAATGACGACAAAGAGCAGCAGCATCCCGTACTGCCGCAAAAAAAGCTGCAGCCGCAGCTGCTTGCGTGGCAGCAGCGCAAACAGCACGTGCGACCCGTCCAAAGGGGGGATGGGCAGCAGATTGAAGACAAACAGCGAGACGTTGATTTGGGCGAAAGCATTCAAAAAGAAGACCAGCCACTGGGTGCTGCCTGCCCACCGCGCGAGCCAGAGGCTGAGCAGCGCCAGCAGCAGATTGCTCACGGGGCCGGCGAGGGCCACCTGGATCACCCCCCGACGCAGGTCGACGGTGATGTTGCGGGGATTCCACTCGACCGGTCTGGCCCAGCCGAAGCCGGCCAGCAGGAGCATCAACGCGCCGATCGGATCGAGGTGGCGCAGCGGGTTCAGGGTGTAGCGCCCCTGGGCGCGCGGGGTTGAATCGCCCAAAGAGACTGCCATGAAGGCATGGGCAAACTCGTGCACAGGCAGCGCCAGCAGCAGACAGCTGGCTGCTGCCAGCAGCCAGAGAGGGTTGTTCCAGCGCCCGCCTCCGCCCAGCGAGACCAACATCCCCATGAGGATCAGCGCGCCAAGCACGCCGATAAAAATTTTCTGACCCTGGGTCAGCGTCTTCCATCGATAACGCAGTGAATCGAACAAGCGCACTCCTTGACATTCTCGAGGACATTCTCGAGGACATTCTCGAGGACATTCTCGAGCTCCGTGTTGCGGTCTTGTGGAGAGCAAAAATCTGCTGCCGACAAAAGACTGCAGGACAACAGTATACCACGCGTTGCTGCCAGAGTGCGAACCATCGAATCTTTGGGTGAGAGACCCAAGCCGCCTTTCAGCGACTCTCCCATCTGCCGCGCATGCCTGTACTAGACAAAACACGCCGCCAACACTATGATGGAGCTGTGAAGAGACTCCGAACCTGGCAGCGTCCGTTCTTTGGGCTGCTTGTCCTGCTGGCGCTGATTGCGCTCGGTGTGTGGCGCATGGGGGGGGAGCGCCCCGGCGTCTCCCTTGGCCCGCAGCAGCGTGTCGAGACGACGAACCCGAAAACTGGCATCCACACTCGGCTCACCGATGAGGTCGAAGTGTGGAAGATCAAGCGCACGCTGGAGATGGTGCGCGAAATGGGCGCGCCGTGGATCGTCGAGTATTTTCCGTGGGCCTATGTCGAAAGCGAGCCTGGGCGCTACGACTGGACGCACGCTGACCACGTGATCGCTCATGCCCATCGCCAGGGTCTGACCGTGATTGCGCGACTGGGTTTTGTGCCGCAGTGGGCCCGCCCCAAAGACACGACGCCGCTCTATCTGGACGAAGAAAATTTCGATCAATTTGCCGATTTTGCAGTAAAATTTGTCGAGCGGTATCGAAGCCAGATCAAGCATGTCATCTTGTGGAACGAGCCGAATCTGGCTTTGGAGTGGGGGTATGCGCCCCCCGATGCGGCCAAGTACACGGCGCTGCTGAAAGCGACCTACCCCAGAATCAAGGAGATCGCCCCCGAGATGCAGGTGCTGGCTGGGGCGTTGGCGCCGACGTTGGCCCCGCCTGGGGACGAGTTTGCGGTCAACGACCTGGTTTTTTTGCAGCAGATGTATGATGCAGGGGCGGGGGCGTACTTTGATATCTTGGCGATCCACGCCTACGGCTGGCATTTTGACCCGGACAGCCCGGCCGACCCGGAGGTGGTCAATTTTCGACGGACAGAACTGCTGCGTGCGCTGATGGTGGAGAATGGGGACAGCCAGAAAACGGCGATGATCACGGAAGGGGGCTGGAACGACCATCCTCGCTGGACGCGGGCGGTGCGTCCGGCCCAGCGGATTCTCTACACCCTGCGCGCCTACGACATTGCGCAGGCCGAGTGGCCCTGGCTGGAGGCGGTCTGTCTGTGGGCGCTGCGTTTTCCGTGGGACCAGAATTCGTATCAGGATTACTTTACATTTGTGCGCACCGACTTTGAACCCAAGCCGATCTACTGGGAAGTGCAGCGGCAGACGCGCGGGGAGCTTCCCTAGTGCGCCGTCGGTGGGTGCTGGGGCTGCTGCTGGGGGGGCTGCTGCTGGCCGCGCTGTGGGGGGGCGTGGTCGGTGAACAAAGCCACCTGCTTCTTCCTTTTTTGCGCCAGGACACCACCTGGCAGGCTATTCAGCAGCGTGGGCTCTGGCGGGTGGGGCTCGACCCCAGTTTCCCCCCTTTTGAGCTGTTGGATGCGACAGGCAAGGTCGTTGGCTACGATGTCGCGTTGGCAGAGGCACTGGCGGCCAGCTGGGGAGGACGGGTGGAAATTGTGGCGGTGGGCTTTGACAGCTTGCCGGACACCCTAAAAGCGGGTAAGATCGACAGCATCGTGAGTGCCTATCCGTTTGATGAACGACTGACCCAGGACTTTTTGTTTTCGACGCCCTATTTTGAGGCGGGGCTGCGCATTGCTGTCCAGGCAGGTTCCCCGATTGGCCGGCTGGCAGACCTGTCCGGACGGGCTGTCGGTGTAGAATGGGGGAGTCTGGGCGATATGGTCGCCCGGCGGCTGCAGCGAGAAGGCATGGAGATGCGGCTGCGTTCGTTTGAGACACCAGAGCAGGTGTTGGCAGCACTGCTGGACCAGCAGGCAGTAGACGCGGTTCTGGTCGACAATGTGTCGTTGAGGCAGGTGCAGGCCAGCGGCCTGCCGTTGGTCGCCGTCGGCGATGTGCTGGAAAGTATTCCCTACGTGATCGTTTTGCCGTTGCAGGCAACAGACCTCCAGCAGCAGGTGGAAGCGGCCTTGCAGCAGCTGAAGTCCAGCGGCACCTTGGCGGAGCTGGAGGAGCACTGGTTCTCTGGTCAGCCCGCAGTAAAATAACGCTGCAGCCCGGCAGGCAATTGTTCTCAGGCTGTGGATTCATCATTAGTGTGCGAGAGGAGTCTTCTGTGTCTCCAGTTCAACCTTTGGCCCCGAATGTGCTGCGCCCATGCTGTGCAGCGGAGGCCTTTCCGTTTGAGAGCACCGCCGAGTTGGATGGGGTGAACGCCGCCATGATCGGGCAGGACCGGCCGATCAGCGCCATCCGATTTGGTGTCAAGATGCGCCGCCAAGGCTACAACATCTATGCGCTCGGCCCAGCCGGGCTTGGCAAACACACCCTGGTCCGCCGGATCGTCGAGGAGCGAGCGGCCCACGAACCCTCGCCCCCTGATTGGTGTTATGTAAATAATTTTGACCAGCCGTACCGACCGCGCATTCTGTCGCTGCCTGCCGGGCAGGGGCGTCAGTTCAAGCGGGAGGTGGAACGGCTGGTAGAAGAGATGCAAACTGCGCTTTCGACCGCTTTTGAGAGCGAAGAATATCAGACGCGACGCCGGACGATCGAGAGCGAATTTCAGGAACAGCAGCAGGCCAGCCTGTTGGCGCTGCAGGAGCAGGCTCGGCAGCGCCGGCTGACGCTGCTGCGCACCCCTTCTGGGCTGGCATTTGCGCCGCTCAAAGGGGAAGAGGTCTTGCCGCCCGATGAATTTGAAAAATTGCCCGAAGAAGAACAGCAACGCATCCAGGCGGACGTCGAGGTCATGCAGGATGCATTGCAAAAGGTGGTCTCTCGCGCCCCGCGCTGGGAGCGCGAACTGCGCAACCATCTGCGCACCCTCAACCAGGAGATCGCCGGGGTCGTGCTCAACGACCTGATCGCCGAGCTGATTGGCACCTATGCTGCGCTGCCTGATATTCTGGACTACTTTGAAAAATTGCGCCAGGATGTACAGCACCATCTCGGCGATTTTATGGTGGCCGGCGAGAAGCAGCGCCAGGCTTCCGACGGTGAAAACCCTGCTGCGTTTGTCGAGCCGGCTTCACCGCTGCGCCGCTATCAGGTCAACTTGCTGGTCGACTCTGCCGAGGCGCAGGGGGCGCCGGTGGTCTACGAGAGCAATCCGACCTACACCAATTTGAACGGGCGTGTCGAGCAGATGGCGCAGATGGGGGCGTTGGTCACCGATTTTACGCTGATCAAGCCGGGGGCCCTCCACCGCGCCAACGGCGGCTACCTGATCCTGGATGCGCTCAAGGTGCTTTCCAACGCCTACTCCTGGGAGGGGCTCAAACGGGCTCTGGAGTTCGGCGAGATTCGTATCGAATCGGTGCTGCAGATGCTCAGCCTGACCAGCACCGTCTCGCTCGAACCGGAGCCGATGCCGCTGGATGTCAAGGTGATTTTGCTGGGGGACCGCATGCTTTACTATCTGCTCTCCCAGTACGATCCAGATTTCAACGAGCTCTTCAAGGTGGCGGCGGACTTTGCCGACGAGGTGGAGCGCACGCCGGAAAACCATTTTGCCTATGCCCAGTTGCTTGCCTCGATTGCCCGCAAAGAGGACCTGCGCCCCCTGGACCGGTATGCGGTCGGCGCTGTGATCGACCATGCCGCCCGGCTGGTCAGCGACAGCGAGCGGTTGACCGCGCAGATTCAGGCGATCGTCGACCTGTTGCAAGAGGCCAACTACTGGGCCGCCGAAGCGGAGGCCGATCTGATCCGCGCCGAACACATTCGCCAGGCGCTCGAGGCCCAGGTCTTTCGTCTGAACCGTGTGTCGCGCCGCATGCAAGACGAAGTGCTG
This sequence comes from Chloroflexota bacterium, assembly GCA_018969295.1. GTDB lineage: Bacteria > Chloroflexota > Anaerolineae > Caldilineales > Caldilineaceae > Caldilinea. The sequence continues at coordinate 104,694 of JAGWYN010000008.1, forward strand.
CGGCGTACGATCCACATCGAGACCTCTGGGGAGCAGGTCGGGCAGATCAACGGGCTGGCTGTGCTTCAGCTGGGCAACCATGCGTTTGGCCAGCCCTCCCGCATCACAGCGACCGTGCGCATGGGGCGCGGCGATGTCGTCAACATCGAACGCGAGGTCAACATGAGCGGCCCCCTGCACTCCAAAGGAGTGCTGATCCTGGCCAGCTTTCTCAACGCCCGCTATGCGGTCGACGAGCCGCTCGCCCTCTCCGCCAGCCTCGTCTTCGAGCAGTCCTATGGGGGGGTGGACGGCGACAGCGCCTCTTCGACCGAACTCTATGCCCTGCTCTCGGCGATCGGCCGGATCCCTATCAAACAGTCGTTTGCCGTGACCGGTTCGGTCGACCAGTCCGGGCGTGTCCAGGCGATCGGCGGGGTCAACGAAAAGATTGAAGGCTTTTTTGATCTGTGCCGGGAGCGCGGGCTGACCGGCGAGCAGGGGGTGTTGATCCCCGAGACCAATGTCAAAAATTTGATGCTGCGCAGCGATGTGGTGGAGGCGGTCTCGGCAGGCAAGTTCCAGATCTACCCGATAGCCCATATCGACGAGGGGATTGAGATGTTGACAGGGCTGCCCGCCGGCACCCCCGACCGACGGGGGCGCTACCCGCGCGGCACGGTCAACTGGGCTGTCGCCCACCGGCTGGCGCAGATGGCCAAAAAGCGCCATGCCCTCGAACGCAAGGAGCGGTCACCCAAAGCCAAGGCAGCAGAGAATTCAGAAGACTCCCCCAAGCTGGAGTAGAGGGCAGACAGACCATGGCAATTCGTTCGGAAAGTTCAGGAGTTTTGTAATGCGTGAAGGAGAGAACGGTGGCAGCATCGCTCCCGATTACATTCTGGTCGCACTGGATGCATCGCCGCACAGCACAGCTGCTCTGATGGCCGCCGCCGAACTGGCTGCTGTGCTCCATCTGGAACTGCGGGGAATTTACGTCGAAGATGTCAACCTTCTCCATCTCTGCGGCATGCCCTTTGGGCTGGAAATCGGGTTGTTTACAGCCAACCCACGCCGGCTGGAGCAGGCCCGTATGGAGCGCGATTTTCGTGTGCAGGCGACTCAGCTGCGCAAGAGCATGGCAGATATCGCCGGACAACGGCGCCTCTCCTGGTCTTTTCAGGTGGTGCGCGGCGGCGTGACCCAAGAACTGCTCTCTGCTGGCTCGACAGCCCAGATGGTCAGCCTGGGACGGGTCGGCATGACCCCTGGCAAGCGGACCGGCTCGACAGCCCAGGCGGTCGCACGCAACACCCAACACCCGGTGATTCTGCAAGCCGCCCAGCAACCGCTGGGTGAACCCTTTACGGTCGTCTATCTGGGGGACACGCCCTCTGTCCACGCGCTCCAGCTGGCAAACCAGCTGGCCCGCCCGCGCTCCACCCCCCTCCAGGTCTGGACGCTGGCCGAGCTCCACCCCCAACTGACCGAGGTGCTGGCAACCTTGGGCGAACAGTTCCCGGCTGTGGTGGTGCAGCACTACCCGACCGCTGCCGCGCTGGCCGCCGCATTGGCCCAGACGCGCAGCGGTTCTGTGCTTTTGCCGGTCGCCGCCGCAGATTGGCTCGACGCGATGGGGGTCACTGTGATTGTGGTGCCCTGAGCCGATGGCCCGCGGAGGGGACGTGGCTCACCGCCGGGCTGGGCTCGGCTCGACTGTTGTGATCTGAACCTGGCCGTCGCCTGCAGGCCAGCCCGCAGGGGCTGTTACTGGCAGGCGCACGCTTCCTGCGCTGGCAGATTCGTACAGACCCACCCACACGCTGTAGGGGCGGGCTGTCGAGGGCGCCGTTTCTTCCAGCACAATCGCAAACTGGCTTTGAATCCGGTCGCCGGCTTGCCAGTAGCGGGTCGGGAAACGTTCCCCCGCTGGCGCCCGGTCATCGCCGGCGACGCGCCGCCCGTTGGCGTCCAGGAGATGGACAAACGCAGTGTAATCGGTGGCCGGCGTTCCGATCGCCTCCCAATCCAGCGTGATCGAGAGGGTGGCGGTGGCTGTGATGAGGGTGGTCGCCTGGCTGGCCAGCCGGATGACAGCCCCAAATTCGCTGCCGACAGCCTGGCCAGCCAGCGCACTGCCCTGGGACGGCTCTACCACCACCCTTCCAATCAACGGTGTAAGTTCCTCTCCCTCGGCTGTGTAGGCGGGGAGGGGCAGATAGGTCTTTGCTGCTTCGGTCTGGGGGTCGATGAAGCCCACATAAAGCCGAGCGGCCAGCGGCGATCCGGCAGCGACCGGCCTGTTGACCACCAGCTCGTAGCTGTCCGCATAGATCGCACCTGCTTTCCACTGGCGGGTTGGCCGCCGCCCCCACCCCGGGTGGGTGGTCAGATTGGCAATTTCCTGATTGTTTTCGTCTAGCAATTGCAGGAAAAGTTGATAATTGTTCCCCAGCGGCTGCTCCGTGCGCAGATAGAGGGTGACTGGCAGGGGGGTGTCGGCGCGCAGGCGGGATGTGGCCAGGCGGACTCCGAGCAGGTGGAGCGATTGGTTCTGCCCATAGCGCAGGTCGAGGGGGGTCGCCTCAGCGTCTATGGCGGCGACTGGTGGTGGGGGGTAGTAGGCGGTGGGCAGCAGCCAGAGCAGGGCATAGAGAGACATGGCTGTCAGCAGGGTGGGCAGGGAGAGCCAGGCCAGCCGCTGCAGAGGGGCTGCCAGCCGTTGCAGCCCGCTGTGAAGGCCCCACACGAGCAGGAGGGTGAAGGGGGCGAGAGCAGGAAAGAGCAGGCGTCCCTGGCTGCCGGTGGCTTGCAGCGTCCAGTAGAGCAGCAGCAGAGCCATCATGGCCAGCCAGAGCCAGCAGAGCAGCAGCACCTGTGTTGCGGGGGGGATCGAGCGCAGTCCTGCTCGATTTTGTAGGAGAGGGCGCAGCTGCTGGAGCGTGGCGATGGCCGCCCCCCCCATCCCAAGGAGGGTGAGCAGGTCCATCCACCCATAGAACCAGGCAGGCAGCAGCAGGTTGAACCACCCGAACAGCCCCCAGGCAGAATAGCGCAGCCCGGCAAATTCTGGCCAGAACGCATGCCAGGAGAGGGGCTCCTGGCGGCGTCCATTCATTTCCATCAGGTGGGAGAGTCCGCTCCAGTCGCCGTAGAGCGCGAGGTTGCGTCCGTACCACCAACCTGCGATGAGCAAGGCTGGGATGCCCGCCCACACCAGTGCTTGCACCAGGAGCTGTTTCTGGCGACGCTGCCAGGCGAGCCAGAGAATCACCAGCCCGCTCAGGGGCAGCAGTCCCACCCCCTGCAGCTTGCTGAGTGCAGCGAGTCCCAGGGCTGTGCCGAGCACGCCCCATTCCCAGCGTTGGATTGGGGTGTCTGGGGCTCTGGTCAGCAGGCGCGCCAGCCAGACCAGGGTCAGTGTGCTGGCAGCGATCACGGCGTTGTCGTTCGAGAAGGAGGCACTCAAAAAAACGAACTGGGGAATGGTTGCTGCCAGGGCCAGTGCTGCCAGCGGCAGCCGGCCGGGCAGTGCAAAACATGCCAGTCGGTAGAGTCCCCACAGGGTTGCAGCGCCCAACAGCAGGGAGATCCAGCGTCCGACGTGCAAGGCCAGGTTGCTGCCGGTCAGCGGGCGCCACTGGCCGGAGGTCAGCATAAAGTTTTTATTGCCTGGGGTCAGCGGGTCACCGATATTGGCGCGGGGATTTTCCACTGCGAGCGCAGCAAAGTCACTCTGGTCGATCGCTGCGGTGGCGGCTCCAGCCAGCAGATAATAGAGGGGTGCCTGGCTGCCTTCCTGTGCCCACGGGCCTGGGGTGGTCGGCTCCTGGACGGGGAGGCCCTGGCCCTGGGCGACATGGCGGGCAAACGCATAGTGGAAGGGTTCGTCGGGGGTTTCAAAGGCGGGGACGACCAGACTGTAGGCCAGTCCCAATCCTCCAAAGAGTACAAAAAGCCAGCGGGCGGCGTTCATGGGACTGGCAGCGGAAAGAAGAGGGTCACGCCATCTGGCGCGCGCAGTGCGTCGGCAGATGCGCTCACAGGCAATTTTTCCAATGTTTCGGCGTCGTAGACCTGCAGCGAATAGAAGCGGGGGGTGTGGGGGCTGGCTGGCGGCACTGGGGGCAGTTCCACATATTCGAGGATCGTCTTGCCGGGGTCCCAGTAGAGGGTGGGAATATCGCCCTCGTAGGGCTCGCGTTCGACAGTGGCCAAGGTCCGCAACGGGCCAGAGTTTTGCTGTTCGAGCAGGCGCCAGATGTAGCGGTAGCGGCGTTCTGGTTTGTGGGTGACCTGCCAGTACAGACGCAGCTGTGTCGGCAGGCCTGCGGAGGCGGGTTCGACCGCATCGTCGTAGCCCACCAGACGGAGCAGACCGCCAAACTCGGCGGTCACCGGGGTTTGAATGGCAGGAGCTGTTCCTTCAAAGACTGGAATGGTGGGCAGATAGAGCTGTGCTCGCAGCATGGACTGGCTGAAAAATTCGACATCGCGTACCCGCAGGAAGTGGTCGCGCAGCCAGCTTTCGGCAGCGTCTTCGAGGTCAAAATAAGGGTGTGTGCGCGACTTGACGACCCAGACCCGGTCAAAGTGTTCGCCCAGGCTGGCCAGCCAGCGGTAGGTCGCTTCTGGTGGCTGGTTGAGCAGGGGGAGTCCGTAAATTCCCAGACGGGCGCCCTCTGCGGCTGCGGCATAGACCGGGGCTACCGGAAGATAGTAGTCAAAAATTCTCCAGGAAGAGGGGGGGTAGTAGAGCAGAACATCGCCCGGCATGACCCGTCCCTCCAGATAGTTGCCCAGATGGGAGTAGTCGTCTTTGGCATAGCGGTCGAGTGAATAGTAGTTGACCGTACTCCAGGTGATTCCGGCCCCCAGCAAAAGGGCCAGAAGCCAGAGCAGCCACCGATTCCAATGAGCGACTATGGCCAGCCCCGCCCCGGTCAGGAGCACGGCCAGCCCCGCCAGCATGCCCAGGTGGCGCGAGTTCATGTAAAGGGGTTGGACATAGCCCAGCAGGTGGACCCCCAGAATTGGCAGGATCAGCCCTGCCGGCAAGATCCAGCCGCCGCGCCGCCAGCCCTCTCGGGAGCGGACTCCCCAGCGGGCGCCGAGCAGGATCAGGGCTGCAAAAAGCAGATTGAGGGGCCAGGCCAGGGCCGGGTCGCTGCTGGGTCCGAGGCTGAAGGCATTGAGCAGGTCGAGCAGCAGGATGTCCAGCGTGACCAGGGCAAAATTTTGCCCGGCCTGCTGGCGGACAGCGCTCCAGAGCGCAGAGCCGCCGAGGGCTGCCCCAATCAGCGCAAGGACACCCGCTGCCAGAAGGCCGAAGCGGATGCGTTGGCGCAGAGAACTCCACATCAGCAAAACGAGGGAGGGCAGAAGCAAAAAAAAGGCGTAGTAATGGGTGAGGATCGCCAGAGTGGCGACGGCGACGAACCCGCACAGGGAAGGCACCTGCACTCTGGCGTTCTCTGTGGCACGCAGCAACAAGTAGGCGGCGAGCGGGATGAGCGCTGCCCAGAGCGCGTAGGGGCGGGCCTCCTGGCCGTACCAGAGCAGAAACGGATTGACCGCTGCAAGCGCTGTCGCCCACCAGGCTGTGGCGGGCAGCGCCAGGTCATGGCGTTCCAGCCAGCGAGCCCAAAGATAGACCCCGGCTGTGAAGAGGACAGCCGCCAGCGCCGACAGGTAACGCAGCACGTAGACGCTGTCGCCGGCGGATCGGATCAGAAGACTTTGCAGCCAGAAAGAGAAAAACGGGTGCTGGTCGATGGTCTCCAGTTGGGTGAAGCCGTCAGAAATCCAAATGACCCCGCGCACGAGGTCACCCAGATCTTCTTCGGCGCGCTGCAGGCTCAGACTTTCGTCCCACCACAGATCTTTGGCGTCCAGGCCGATGGCGGTGTGGGCAAAGGCGACCCACAACAGGCCCAGCAAAAAAAGACGCGGCCGCCACTTTGGTCCCAAAAACAGCTGAAAAAAAGCAGTTTCTCTGGGTGAAACGGCGGCTGCCGCAGATCGATCGACGCTCACAGTCCAGTGAGCTTACACCGAACTGGCTGGGATGTAAAACCCGCTCTGCTGCCGGAGGGCGTGTGGTGCTTGCAGGAGGCGCTGGCGGCCCCTGCGTTGGGGTTAAAAGGCCAGTTCTGGAATGTCATCGAGATGAAAGGCCAAGGCTTTCTCGGGGTCGGCCGCAAGGAATTCTTCTTCGTCGTCGAACAGGTCGAGGGTGCCGGCGACATCGCCGCGGTTGCAGCGGCTGCGATAGATACAGTAAGCACAAAAACGGCGGCGGTTGGCGGCGGTATCGGCGACTTTGGGAAAATCGGCTTCGCTCTGGCCAGCGAACAGCCGCTGTAAGATCTGCTGGATCCTCTGCCGATTGGCCGCATGCTGGGCCGCGTCGTAGCGAAAGCGGATCGGCTGGCTGGGTGCGGCGGTGAACCAGTAGCACATCTCCACCTGTTCGGGGCGCAGCGCTCCCCAGGGCAGATTGGCGCTGGCTTCGACCAGAAGATAGGGGTAGAGGATGCTCTGCCAGCGCTGGCGCAGCGCAGACGGCTCCGAACGACGCCGTGCGGTTTTCCAGTCGACGATCACTGCGCGGCCGCCGGGCTCGGCTGCGATCAGGTCGTACTTGGCGGCAATCCTGCCGGCGGGGGGCAGGCTGAGGGAAAGCACCTGCTCGACAGCTTTGTAGGAGTCGGGCAGGTCGTCGGGGCGGTCGCTTTGGTAGGCGGCAAACCAGGTGGAGAGGGGCGGTTCGAGCCCGGCGGCAATCGAGGCTGGATCGATGCCGATTTCAGCGCGCTGCACGAGCCGATGAAATCGCTCGCCCATGCGCATCCATGCCTCGTGCTCTTGAACGGGCGTCGCCTCCAGGGCGGGCCAGGGGAGCTGTTCGAGATAGGTCAGCCAGAAACGTCGTGGGCACTCCTCAAAGGCTTGCAGGCTGGACTGAGAAAAGGTGAAATCGGGGGGCAGTCCTGTGCCCGGTGCCGCCGGTTTGCTGGCCTCTGTGCTGTGTGGGGTTGCTATCTTCAGCCTCCTGAGGGTTGTCTGGATTGCGCAGCGGATTGACCTGGGCTTGCGGTCGGTGTCTCCAAAGAGCACACAGCCCTGCCTCTATTGTACCACAGAAGATCCAGCGCAGGGGAGGAAGGAGGGGAACCTCTTCACAAGGGGAACGAATTTTGGACAAAAGCCCGCCTGCGAGGAGGCGCAGCTTCTCCAGAAGCTGAGGAGGCGAGATTTTCCCGGCGTTCGCCGTGGGGATTATGTTACATCGGGAGGACGCTGGTATACTTTGAGAAATGTTGTATGGCCCTTCAGTGCATTTCACACGGTTTTGTGCGATGGCTGACCGTGTGTAGCAAGAAAGCCTCGTTTATGCCAGAGCGTGTATATGTTGCGCTAGATTTGGAGACCACTGGCTTCGACGCCAGCCAGGAGAGCATCATCGAAATTGGGGCTGTCAAATTCACCAGCGACCGGGTTCTGGCCCGCTTCAGCAGCCTCGTCAATCCGTTGCGGGCAATTCCGCCGCGGATCACCCAGATCACGGGGATTCACGACGACGATGTCGCGGCCGCCCCGACGCTGGACCGGCTGCTGCCCGAGCTGCGTGCCTTTGTCAGCGGCGAGGTCAGCGCCGTGATCGCCCACAACACTGCGTTCGACCTGGGCTTTTTGCGGGCAGCGGGTGTCCATTTTCAACGCCCTGCCTATGATACGGTCGAACTTGCGACCATCCTGCTGCCTGCGGCAACCAGCTATAACCTGGGGGAGCTCTGTCTCTACCTGGGGATCCCTCTGGTCGATGCCCACCGGGCTCCTGACGATGCCGAGGCGACGGGCCATCTCTTTCGCCTGCTGCAAGAACGGGCGCTCGCACTGCCCCAGGCGATTTTACAGCTGATCGCTGACAGCGCAGAAGAGAGCAGCTGGGCGTTGGGGTCGTTTTTTGCGGACAGCGCAGCGCAGGGGAACGCAGCACAGGGGAACGCAGCACAGGGGAACGCAGCACAGGGGAACGCAGCGCAGGGGAACGCAGCGCAGGGGAACGCAGCGCAGGGGAACGCAGCACCGCGTTTCTGGGTGGACGAGAGAGACCCGGCTGTGCATCCGGCTGTGCATGCTGGCGGCGACCCGTCGAAGTTCTCTTTTTCTGCGCAGCAGGTCGAAGCGTTTTTTGCGGTCGGGGGCCCTTTGCAGCAGCTGTTTGGCTCGGCTTTTGAACGCCGAGCCGGCCAGGTGGCGATGGCTGTCCAGGTTGCCGACGCCTTCAACCAAGGCGACCATCTGCTGATCGAGGCGGGGACTGGCACCGGCAAAAGCCTGGCCTATCTGCTGCCTGCTGCGCTGTGGGCGGTCACTCAGGGCAGGCGTGTCGTGGTTGCGACCAACACCATTCCCCTGCAAGAACAACTGTTGGAAAAGGACCTTCCCCAGGCGGCCAGGCTGCTTGCCGAATGTGGGCTGCCGGTGCTGCGCACGGCGCTGCTCAAGGGGCGCAGCCACTATCTCTGTACCCGGCGTTTTCATGAGTGGCGGAGCAGCCACCGTCTTTCTCCGGTGGAGCTGACTGTGCTGGCCAAGATTCTGGTCTGGCTCCCTTCGACACACACCGGCGAAGACATCGAGCTGGCCTTTTTCAGCGATGCTGAACGGGCCGTCTGGCGGCGCATCTGTTCGGACAGCAGTCTCTGCTCGCTCGACCGCTGCAGCCGTCCTGTGGGGGCTCGCTGGGGGTTGCCCGACGGTGACTTCTATCTGACGGCCCAGCAACGCAGCGAACACGCCCATATTCTGGTGGTCAACCATGCCCTGCTTTTGGCCGACCTGGCCAGTGCTGGCCGTCTGCTGCCCGAATACACGCACCTGGTCGTCGATGAGACCCACCGTCTTGAAGAGGCGGCCACAGAGCAGCTCACCTTTCGCGCGGTCTGGCCTGAAATCCGAGATCTGTTGCAGCGGTGGACAGATGGCGGGGATCTGCTTGGCCAGGTCTACCGAGCTGCCGCCGATCTGCGCAGCCAGCCGATCCTGGCGTTGTTGGGGGATGTGGCGGCGCAGGCCCGGCGCTGCGACCCGCGGCTGCAGGAGTTCACGGCACGGTTGATCGCGTTTGCCCGCAGCAGCGACCAGCCCCGCAGCGAAACAAGCTACCTGCAGCGGATCGCACTCGACGGCCGCATCCGCAGCCAGCCGTTGTGGAGCCGCCTTGAAATCGAGTGGGACGACCTCAGCCGGACTCTGCATCGTCTGGCAGACCGGCTGGCGGAGGTGGCGACCCAGATGGAGCAGGCGCAGTGGGCGCAGCACGAACGAACGTTTCTGGCTGCCGGCGAATGGCAGGCGGGCGCCGACCAACTGCTTGGCACCCTCCGCCACCTGGACGAGCTCTTGCTGGCGCCCCGCGGGCAAAAGGGCGAGCAGGTCGCCTGGCTGGAAGTGGGGGCCGAAGAGGCAGGGGCAACGGTAGCAGCGGCGCCGTTGAGTGTGAACCATTTGATCGAAGAGGGGCTGGTTCGCCAGCGAACCAGCGTGGTTTTCACCGGAGCAACCCTGCGCACCGGGGCCAATTTTCGCTATCTGCGCGAACGTCTGGGGCTGTGGGATGTCAAACTTGCGACGGTGGACAGCCCCTTCGACTACAGACGCAATGTTTTGCTCTATCTCCCAGGCGACATGCCGCTTCCCAACGAAGGCCGCTACCAACAGGCGGTCGAGCAGGCTGTTCTGGCAGCTGCATTGGCCTGCCAGGGGCGTACGCTGGCGTTGTTCACCAGCTACCAGCAAGTGCGGGCCACGGCAGACGCGATTCGGGGCCCTCTGGAACGGATGGGGGTGGCGCTCCTGCAGCATGGCCAGGGGGGGCGCAGCCGGCTGCTGCGCGAATTTCGTTCCTGCGAACAGGCAGTTCTGCTGGGGACACGCAGTTTTTGGGAAGGTGTGGACCTGCCCGGAGACGAAGTGCGCTGTCTGCTGATCGCCCGTCTGCCCTTTGCCGTTCCCAGCGACCCGATGGTCGCCGCCCGCAGCGCTGAATTCGAAGATTCTTTCAACGACTACATGGTGCCCGATGCGGTTCTGCGTTTTCGCCAGGGCTTTGGGCGGCTGATCCGGCGCAGCAGCGACCGCGGGGTGGCGGTTCTGTTGGACAGCCGTCTCTGGCGCAAAGCGTATGGCCAGACATTTCTGGAGTCGCTGCCAGAGTGTAAGACCCGGCGTGCCCCGCTCTCCAATCTGGCCGAAGCAGTGACTCAGTGGTTTCAATCCCCGCCATGAACAAACTTTTTTCTGCCTCGGAGCTCCCTCCCGAACCCACAGTGCCTCGCAGCCTGTTGCGGGGTGTCGACAGCCTCTGGCACTGGCTGGCCGACCCGCGCCTGCTCTTCTGGCTGGCGTTGGGGCTGGCTGCGCCGATCTGGCTGGGCCTGGCGCTGCCACAACTGCCGGGCCAGCTGCGCAGCGAGCCAGCAGCTGCAGAACGCTGGCTGACCGCCTCGGCGGAAACGTTTGGCCTCTGGGGCCCCTTGCTGCGCACGCTGGGTCTGTTCGAGGTGCTGCAGAGCCCGCTGGTCAGCGTGACGCTTTGGATGGCCCTCTGGGTCTTGATCGTCCAACTGGCCCACACGACAACGGCTGTTCTGCGTTGGCGACGCCTGCATCGCCTGCTGGAAGACAGCAGCCTGGCGAGCGGAGAAGCTGTGCCGGTTCTGCTGTCGGGCCCCCTCTGGCGCTGGCGCGGCGTCTTCCCCGCCACTGCACAGAGGCTTGCCGATGTTGGAGAGAGCCAGCTGCAGAGCTGGGCAGCGCGCGTGGAACGGCGTGTCGTTCGTCTCAGCGCCGGCCCCGACCAGATGGCTCTCCTTTCACCGACGGCGGAGCCTGCCTCGCTGCTTGAGGAACGGTTGTTGGGTGTGCAGGGCTGGCCAGAGAATCTGCTGCGCCCCTTGCTGCCCGCGGCCTTGCTGCTGGCGCTCTGCGTCCCCCTGGCTTCTGCCACCCTGGGCCACGCTTTCCAGCCCCCTCCGCTGTTGCCCGGCGAACGCAGCTCGGACACAACCGCTGGGCTGCTCCTGGAATATCTGCTCCTCTATCCACAGCCCGGGGTGGTCGGCCCGGTTCTGCGTCTGACCAAAGGCTCGCACGAACGTCTGCTGCCGCTCGCTCCCAGCAGCAGCACCATCGAGGGGATCCATGTCGACGTTCAACCGGGGCCGCCAGCGCTTCTGGTCCATACGGTGGACGGTTCTGCGCAGCTGGCCCGCCCGGGGCAGCCGGGCGGCACAGAGACTGTGAGCCTGGGCTTTTCCAACCCGGGCAGCGAGCAGGTGCTGTTGCTCCCCGGCTACGAGCTTGGGCTGCGCATTATCCGCCAGAACAGCGGATCCTCTGCGGTGGCAGAGAGCACCTTCAGCGTAGAGATTTTTCAAGGCGACACGGTGGCGCAGCGGCTGACGATCCAGGGCAGCCAGATCGAGCGCATCGACACGCCGGCGGGCCTGGTCCTGTTGGGGTTTGTGCCGATCCCCATGTTTCAGGTGCAAATCTACACCACACCGGGCACCTGGCTGCTGCTTCCTGCCCTGCTCCTGGCGGTGGCCGGCGCGGCAGGTTTTCGGCGCAAGCCTCTTTTTTTGCTGGCCCAGCTGGCTCCTTGGCCGGTCGAGCGCAGCGTCGTGGTGCTGCAATCCAACAGCCCTGCGCTGCTCGCAGAACTGCGCCAGACATTGGACTCGCTCGAAACACCTCCCACTCTCTTTGCGCCCACGCCCCAACGGCCTGTGTGAGGTGACAATGCAGGATGCTCGCAACAGCTCGCCCCAGCCTTCTGTGCTCGGGGGCGGCGAAAGGAGAGCCAGCAGCCCTGGCAAGGGAGGGCCCGTTCCGCTGCTCCTCGACATCGGCCCTGCTGTCCATCAACGGGCTGGCCTGGCCCGCTACGCCGAGCAGCTGGCGCTGCATCTGCGCCGTCTGCCTGAAGAGGTCGATCTGCAGCTTTTTTACAACGCACACAGCGGGCACGGCCTCCCGGCCGGCCTGCAGGATGTCCCTGCGCGCGCGCTGTCCCGGGGCCAGGTGGCCTGGCGGCTCAGCGTGCTGGCCAGCCAGCTGAGCCGGCGTCCCTTGCGCTCACTGGCTGCTGTCGACACCCCGCCTCGGATCTATCACGCCACCGAACATCTGCTCCCCTATCTGCGCACCCCAGCGGTGTTGACCGTCCACGACCTGATTTTTGAGCGCTACCCCGAGCACCACACACGCCGCAATGTCTGGTTTCTCAAGGTGGGGATGCGGCTCTTCACTCGGGCTGCGGCGGCCATTGTGGCGGTCAGCCAGCATACCCGCCGCGACCTGATCGAGCTGTACAAGACGCCCCCCGACAAAATTCAGGTGATCTATGAGGGCATCGACCCGCTTTTCAAGCCGGCCAGCGCCGCCGAGGTGGCCCGCGTCCGGGCCCACTATCGCCTGGAGTCCCCCTATCTGCTGATGGTTGGCACGCTGGAGCCTCGCAAAAATCATCGTACAGCCCTGCATGCCCTGGCACAGCTCAGGGCCCAGGGGGTCCCCCACCAGTTGGTGATCGCCGGTGGGAAAGGCTGGCTTTTCGAGCCGATCCGTCAGCAGGTCGACGAACTGGGGTTGGCCGACGCGGTGGTTTTTACCGGCTATGTGCCTGCCGCCGACCTGCCCCCTCTCTACACCGCTGCGGAGTGTGTCCTGCTGCCCAGCCTCTATGAAGGCTTTGGCTTCCCTGCGCTGGAAGCGATGGCCTGCGCCACACCAGTCATCTGCAGCAATGCGGGCAGTCTGCCCGAGATCGTCGGCGCTGCGGCCCTGCGGGTCTCCCCCCTGGAGAGCACTGAGCTGGCGGGCGCCATTCGCCAGGTGGTCAGCCAGCCAGAGCTCTCGGCGCAGCTGCGTCGGCTGGGCCGAGAGCAGGCAGCCGCTTTCAGTTGGGAGCGGTGCGCGGCCCAAACTGCGGCGCTCTACCGGCAGCTGGAGGGGGCTGGGTAAGGCTGTGCGGCTGCTCTGGAAAAAAGCCTTTGGGGGCCTTGGGCACCGCAGTGTGGCCGGTGCTATAATGGGGCATGGGCCGCAGTGGGTTGTGTGGTCGATAAAAGAGTGAAAAGAGGTAGTCATGTTTCATACACTGGTAGCGGCACCGCCTGACCCCATCCTGGGGTTGACCGAGGCATTCAAAAAAGATCACAACCCCCAGAAAGTCAATCTGGGGGTCGGCGTCTACAAAGACGCAGCTGGGCAGACACCGGTGTTGACGGCGGTCAAACGGGCGGAAGAAACGCTTTTGCAGGCCGAGAAGACCAAAAACTATCTGCCGATCGAAGGACACAGCGAGTTTGACCAGGCGACCCAGGCGTTGCTGTTGGGAAGCGGCCCGGCGGGCGGGCGCGAGGGGCGTGCGGTCACGGCGCAGGCGCCGGGCGGAACCGGTGCGCTGCGTGTGGCAGCTGATTTTATCGCTTCGACGCTGGCTGCCCCTCGCACGGTCTGGCTCAGCGACCCAACCTGGCCCAACCACCCCAATGTCTTTCAGGCCGCCGGGCTCCGGACAGCGTCGTATCCCTATTTTGACAAAGCCAGCAACGGGGTGGCCTTCGATGCCATGCTGTCGACGTTGGAGAGCCTTCCGGCGGGAGATGTCGTCGTGTTGCATGGCTGCTGCCACAACCCGACCGGCGTCGACCTGGATCGGGCCGAGTGGCAGGCTGTGGCCGAGCTCCTCTGCCGTCGCAACCTGCTGCCTTTGGTCGATTTTGCCTACCAGGGCTTTGCGGACGGGATTCGCGAAGATGCGGCGGGTCTGGAGATTCTGACGCAGCATTGTCCCGACCTGCTTGTCGCCAGCTCGTATTCGAAGAATTTTGGCCTCTACAACGAGCGGGTAGGTGCGCTGACCCTGGTGGCGGAGAGCAGCAGCGGAGCTGCGGCTGCGTTGAGCCACATCAAGCGGGTCATCCGGGCCAATTACTCCAACCCGCCTTCGCATGGTGCCAGCGTGGTGGCTGCTGTGCTCACAGATGGCGAGCTGCGTGCGCTGTGGGAAGAAGAGGTATGTGCGATGCGTGGCCGCATCCAGAAGATGCGCCAGGCATTTGTCGAGACGCTGCAGGCCAAGGGGGTGGACCGCGATTTTTCGTTTATTGCCCGGCAGCGGGGGATGTTCTCGTTTTCGGGGCTGACCGCCGGGCAGGTGCAGGCGCTGCGGGAGCAGCATGCCGTCTATGTGGTCGGCTCGGGGCGCATCAGCGTGGCTGGGATGACCGAGGAAAATATGGACTATCTCTGCAGCGCGATCGCCGCTGTGCTGGCTGGCTAGAGAATGTACGAACGCTTTACGGTGACCGGCCTGGCTGGGCCCCAGCGATTGGATCGCATTCTGCGTGCCCGCTATCCCTTCAGCGGGCGCCAGGCGATCGACCAGCTGCTGGCGCGGCGGCAGGTGCAGGTCAACCGGCGCACCGTCTGGCTGGCCTCCTGGCAGGTGCGCAACGGAGATACTGTTGCGGTCTTGGCGGCCCCCGAATCGTTGCCTGTGCAGCCCACCCGTTTTGAGCCGGGCTGGCTGGTCGCTGACGAAGGGGATCTGCTGGTCGTCAACAAGCCTGCAGGGCTGCTGTCTGAGCCCAGACCTGGGCTGGACCGTCCTTCCTTGCTGCAGCTGGCTGTCGAGCAGTTTGGCCCGCTGACCCTTTTCCACCGGCTGGACCGGGACACGTCGGGGCTGCTGCTGCTGACGCGTGGGGGGCCGCTCAACGCAAAGCTTGCCCTGGCTTTTCAATCGGGGCTTATCCACAAAGAGTACCTTGCCTTGGTGGAGCCCTCGGCGGCGCTGCAGAAGAGCGGGGTGATCGCCTTGCCGTTGCGTCCACACCGCCGACGGCATGACCAGATGGAAGTTGCCCGCTGCGGCGGTCAGCCCGCTGTCACCCGCTACAGCCAGATAGCCGCCAGTGCCAACCGTCTCTGGCTCTGTCTGCAGCCAGAGACGGGGCGCACCCATCAGCTGCGGGTCCATCTGGCCCATCTCGGTGCCCCAATTTTGGGGGATCGCCTCTATGGACACGCCCACTCTGCTCCGCGGCTGATGCTGCACGCCCATGTGCTTGGGCTGCCAGCCTTTCTGTACGGGATAGACCGTTGGTTTGTGAGTCCGGCCCCCCCAGAGTTCGACCCGCCCGCCGGCACCTTGCTCGAGAATGTTGTGGAGGAGAGCCCCCTTTCTTCAGCAGAGCTCAGGGTTCAGCGGTCTCGCCCACAGAAGACGGAGCTCAGATCCCCATGATTCCGGCAGATCCGGCCTCTTTGTACAGCGCGTGGGCGACCCATGGCTCTGGTCTACACAAACTTTGACCTGTTTGTCGACCGCGCGGACGGCGCCTATCGGCTGCGCGTGCTCGACTCTCCGGTGGGCCAGGCGCAGACGACCGTGGTGCCCGACGGGGCACTGCTGGCGATCCAGGCGGCGATCGCTGCTGGCTGGCAGGTGGAGGAGATTGTCGCTGCGCAGGATTGGGGCCGCACGCTCTACGCCACCCTTTTTTCAGACGCCGTCGAACTCTGTCTGCTGCGCAGCCTGGACAGTGTGGAGCGCAGCGGGCAGGGGCTGCGGATCCGGCTGCATCTGACGGAGGTTCCTGAACTGGCCGCTCTGCCCTGGGAGCTGGTCTATTCTCCCCGCAGTGAGCGTTTTTTGGCGCTTTCCACCACGACGCCGATCGTGCGTTATCTGGCGTTGGCCACCCCCGCCCCTGGGCTGCTGGCTGAACTGCCGCTGGCCATCCTCTGTGTGCTGGCCGACCCGACGGATCTGGAGCCCCGCCTGGAGGTGGAGGTGGAATGGCAGCGGATCCAAGCTGCGGTGGCTCCGCTGGTAGCCGCTGGCCAGGTGACCTTGCAGCGGCTGGCCGACCCGACGGTTGCCGCGCTGCGCAGCCAGCTGCGCAGCCAGCGTGTGCATCTGCTTCATTTTATTGGGCACGGCTGGTACGACCCTGCCAGCCAGAGTTCGGGGCTGGTGCTGGAAGAGGAGACGGGGCAGGCGGCTCTGGTCGACGCGGCGCTGCTCAGCGTGCTGTTGGAAGGCGAGCCGCCTCTGCGTGCTGTCTTTCTCAATGCCTGTGCAGGGGCTCGGGTCGACGAGCGCAACGCCTTTCGGGGCACAGCCCAGCAGCTGGTGCGGCTGGGGATTCCATTGGTGGTGGCGCTGCAGTTTGACATCGTTTCTGAGCGGGCTGTGCTGCTGGCGCAAGAATTCTACCGAGCGATGGCGGAGGGGTACCCGGCGGAAGCAGCCCTCGCCGAGGCACGCAGGGCGCTTTTTGAGCCTGCAGCTCCGCCGGATTGGAGTGCGCCGGTGCTGTTTACGCGTTCTGCCGATAATCGGCTGGTGGCGCGTGTGTCGGAGAGCGTTCCTGCCCGTCCTCGTTTGCCTTTCGAGCCAGAAATGAGGTCGGTTCCAGCGGGCCCGTTTGTGATGGGGGCTGCCAACGCCCCGCCTGAGTGGCAGCAGCACAGGGTGGACCTGGCCCGTTTTGCGATCGGCCGCTATCCAGTCACCAATGCGCAGTATGCGGCCTTTGTGCGCGAGCAGAGCGAACACCGGCCACAGGGGGTGGGCTGGTTTTTTACAACACCGCCGGCCGGAAGGCTGGAGCATCCGGTGGTCGGGATCAGCTGGCATGCGGCTGTCGCCTACTGCCGTTGGCTGGCTGCGCAAAGCGGACGTGCCTACCGGCTGCCGACGGAGGCGGAGTGGGAGAAGGCCGCCCGCAGCGACGACGGGCGCACCTATCCCTGGGGGGAAGCTCCTCCGTCCGCCCAGTACTGCAGCCATGGAGGGGGCCAGACGGCAGCGGTCACCGCCACAGCAGCGGGCTGCAGCCCGTACGGCGTCTGCGATCTGATCGGCAACGTGCGGGAGTGGACCGCCACGCGTTGGGGCGACAACCTGCGCCAGCCTCAGTTTGTCTACCCCTATCGGAGCGACGAACGAGAGCAGCCCACCCTGCGGGCCAATGAACTCTGTATCTGTCGCGGCGGCGCCTACGATGACCCGGTCGAACGGCTGACGTGCAGTGCCCGGCTGGGCGTGCACGCCGCGGCTGCCCATCACAACGTCGGGTTTCGCGTGGCGTACAGCAGCTGACTGCCGACCCAGTGCCAAGGGGATACAATGCCAAACAGCGAGATTTCCTGGAGCTACATCGCCGACCAGATCACGCGCAAACGCTGTACACCGCTGGTCAGCAACCAGCTGATCCTGGGGGCACTCTTTCCCGGCGGAGGGCTGGTGGCGGAGTGGGCCCGCGACAGCCAGTACCCGCTGTCGGACACCAGCCTGCCGCTGGTCGCACAGTATTTGAGTGTCACCTACCGGGATCCCTACCGTGCCAAAAGCGAGTATTTGCAGTTTCTCAAACAGCGTTATCTGGCGGCGTTGGAACAGGACCCTGCGGTGGACCGGATCTTGTTGGAGCAGGTGCGTCGCGAGCGGGGGCTGAGTGTCTCCCAGCTGGTCGGCGATCGTCTGGGCTATCCGGCGCGCGGGGATCTGGAGAACCCGCTCAACCTGCTGGCTGCGTTTGACATGCCGGTCTTTTTGACCACCAGCCCCCACCTTTTGCTGGAAACTGCGTTGCGCAACCTGGACAAACGCCCACGCACCGAGGCCTACGCCTGGCACGCCGGGTTGGAGGAACTCCTCCCGGTCGAGTACCGGTCTGACCCTGGCTATCAGCCCACTGTGGCGGCCCCGCTGGTCTATCATCTGCATGGGGTAGATGAATGTCCCGAGTCATTGGTGCTGACCGAGGACGACCATCTCGATTTTTTGAGCAGCGTGCTCCACGACTTTCGAGAAATCGGCACGATACCGAACGCGGTGCGCAACGCCATTTCGAGCACCATCTTGCTGATGATCGGCTACAGCACGCAGAGTTGGGAGATGCGGGTAATTCTGCAGGAGCTGATCCGCGACCAGCCGCGACGTCCGCGCAGCGTGGCGATTCAGCTCGACCCGCTGGAATTGGCTGCGATCCGTGACCTGGCCCGGTTTCAGGACTATGTGCAGATGTATCTGGCTCAGGACAAATATCGGTTCGATATTTTTTGGGGGGATTCGCTCACCTTTTTGCGCCAGCTGTGGGAGGCCTGGCAAGGCGGTGGGGGATGAGTGGCTGTCCCCTCTCTGTGGCTTGCGCAGCGCCCAGATGCCCCCTGGCAGGCTGTGGCTGGATGGGGGAGAACGGTGCACCCGCTCCCCCCTGGCGGAGGAGGGGGCTGTCTACTGGGCGGCGCTGTAGAGGCTGGCGACCTCGTCCCAGTTCACCACGTTCCACCACGCATCCAGATAATCGGCGCGTCGGTTTTGGTAGTGGAGATAGTAGGCATGTTCCCAGACGTCTACACCCAGGAGGGGGATGTCGCCCTGCATGAGGGGGCTGTCCTGGTTGGGCAGGCTGTAGGCGTCGAGGCTGCCATCGGCTTTGACAACCAGCCACGCCCAGCCGCTGCCAAAGCAACCGACGCCGATCGCCTTGAATTGGGCTTTGAACTCTTCGAAGCTGACCCACTGGGCGTTGATCGCGTCTCCCAGCGCGCCGCCGGGTACGCCCCCTGCATTGGGACCCATGATCTTCCAGAAGAGGCTGTGATTGGCGTGGCCACCGCCGTTGTTGCGTACGGTGGTGCGTAGCGTCTCGGGGACGCGGTCAATCTGGCGGCAGATCTCTTCGACACGCATGTTTGCCCACTCTGTGTCGGCTACGGCGTTGTTCAGGTTGTTGATATAGGCCTGGTGATGTTTGGTGCGGTGAATGTTCATGGTGAGCGCGTCAATGTACGGTTCCAGATCGTTCTCGGCGTACAGCAGTTCGGGCAGTGTAAAAGCGGGATGCGCTGTTTCTGCGGTCGGTGCTGCAACGTTCCCCTGTAGCGCAGCTTCAGGGGCCATGACCGGGACGCATCCTGCCACTGCGAAGAGTGTCATCCCTGTCCCTGTGGCTTTGAGGATCTGGCGACGCGTAAAACCAGTGTGGGCTGTGTTCACTTGATTCTCCTGTGTTCTTGTTTTGTGCCAATTCAACATACAAAAGGTGGTTCACGATAGAATATATGCGTCTATCTCTGAAAACTTTGCCGTCGGGTTTAGATGGCTTGTATTGTGTTGGAAGGTCACAGATACTCGGGTAATTTTCAGAGATAGACCGATCATAGATGCAAAGGGCACAAAGGTCAAATCGAACCAGCCATTCCCAATGGGAATCTGGTCACCCACCAACGACCGGAACGGAAAGATCCTGGGGAGGTGAACGATGACAGCACCGGAAAATTTCAAAAAGTCCCTCCCGCAGCTGGGGGAAGAAGTCAGCCGTGCGCAGAACCCGTACATTGGCCCGCGCCCGTTTGCCGACAACGAGCGTGAGCAGCAGCTCTTTTTTGGCCGTGAGCGCGAGGGGGCCGATCTGCTTTCGTTGGTGATGGCGGACCGCAGCGTGCTTTTTTATGCGCCTTCGGGTGCTGGCAAAAGTTCGCTGGTCAACGCACGTCTGCTGCCGGCGCTGCGTGCGGAGGGGTTTGTGGTGCTGGGGCGGGCGCGGGTCGGCGGTCAACTGCCCGCTGATCTGCCGGTCACGGCGGTAGCGAATGTCTATGTCTACAATTTGCTGCGGGATCTGGACCCAGGGCACCAGGGGGAGGCCTCTCTGCGCCGCCAGCGGCTCCCCGACTTTCTGGCCCGAGGGGTGGGTGAGGAGAGCGATCGGGTGCTGGTGATCGACCAATTTGAGGAGATCTTCACCACCTATCCGGAGCAGTGGGAGAAGCGTGAGGACTTTTTTCGCCAGCTGAGCCAGGCGCTCTCCGCCGACCCCCGCCTGTGGGTGATTCTGACCATGCGTGAGGACTACATTGCCGAGCTCGACCCCTATGCACGGCTGCTGCCCAATCGGCTGCGGGTGCGTTACCGGCTCAACTACATGGATGCGACGGCGGCGCTTGCTGCGGTGACCAAACCGGCCGAACTGGGAGGGCGCCCGTTTGAACCCGGTGTGGCCGAACGGTTGGTGGACAACCTGCGCCAGCGGGTGGAGGAGAGCACGACGGACAGCCCTGCCCCCTTGGGGGAGATGGTGGAGCCGGTGCAGCTGCAGGTCGTCTGTATGCAGCTCTGGCAGCGGCTGCTGGAAGAGCCTGGGGCGACGATCACCGCCGAGGATGTCGAGAAACTGGCACGCGGAGCGGGGCTGGGCGAGTTTGTCAACCATGCGCTGGCCAGTTTTTATGAACAGACCCTGGCCGCAGTGGTCGCAGCGACGACCACTGCGGTCAGTGAGCGCGAGCTGCGTGACTGGTTCAGCCAGCGGTTGATCACGCGCGACGGCACGCGCAACCTGCTCTATCAGTCCGACACAGAGACAGATACGTTGCCTAATCCGGTCGCGCTGGCGCTGGAGCAGCGCTTTTTGCTGCGCGGGGAGACGCGCGGCGGTGGCCGTTGGGTGGAACTGATCCACGACCGGCTGATTGGCCCTATCCGAGAGGCCAACGAGCGCTGGCGCCAGGCCCATTCGTTGGTGATTGCAGCTGATCTCTGGAACGTCGACCGCAGCCCCTCGCGTCTGCTGCACAGTGCGGCGCTGGCCGAGGCAGAGCAGGCGCTGGCTGCAACTCCCCGTTTGTATGGACCGCTGGAGCGCAGCCTGGTGGCGAGCAGCGCAGCCGCTGAAGCGGAACGGCTGGCCGCACTCCAGGCCCGGGAGGCAGCGCAGCAGCAGGAGGCAAAACGCGACCGGCTGATCGCGGTCGGGGCGACGGTGGCGGCGATCAGCATGCTGCTGCTGCTGCTGTTGTCTCTCTGGTTTGCCAGCCAGGCGGCTGCCAACTATGTGCGGGCGCAGGCAGAAGCTGTCTCGAGAACGCTCGAAGCGGCCCGCGCCAGGCAGCTGGCCGACACCGCCAGGGAGCAGGCTGCAGCAGCAGAGGCAGCTCGCTCGGCCGCGGACGCTGCTCGGGTCGATGCGGTGCAGGCGCGCGCCCGCACCGAACAGCTGCTGCGACAGATCCGCGGCGACCAGCTCGCCAGCCAGGCTGTTTTTGCCCTTTCCAGCCGCCCCCAGCAGTCGCTTTTGTTGGCGGTCGAAGCCATGCGGGTGGGTGCTGCCGGGGGGCAGTTCTCGCACACGATCGAACAAGCAATCCACGACGGATTGGCTGCGACCGGTGGCCTGCCTTTGGCTGCGCTCAGCGACAGCGCAGTTGCGCTGTCGCTGAGCCCGGACGCACATTGGGCAGCGGCTGCCAGCGAAGATGGCGCGCTGGTTGCCTGGCGGCTCGCAGGTGGCACACTGCGCCCAATCGAGCTGGCTGCCCCTGGCAGCCCGGTCAGCTGGGCGCTGGCGTTCTCTTCAGAGGGGCGGCTGGCAGCGGCCGCCGACGACGGCACGGTGCGCACCTGGTGGCCCCTGGCTGGCCCTGCTCGGGTTGTCGTCGCCAGCCAGGGGCCGCTCTACAGTGCTGTCTTCAGCCCGGACGGCCGCTGGCTGGCTGCGGGGGGCGAGGACGGCGCCCTCTGGCTCTGGGACAGTGCCGCTGCGGACGCAGCGCCGCAGCGTCTGGCGGGGCCCGAGGCCACGGTCAACCTGGTCCGTTTCAGCCCGGACGGCCGCTGGCTGGCCGCAGGGGGCGAGGACGGTGCACTCTGGCTCTGGCCGATCGAGGCGGCGGGCGGGCCAGCAGTGGAGTCGGCGGGCCGGCTGGTGGGCAACCATGCGGCGCCGGTCTCGGTGTTGGCGTTCAGCCCGGACAGCCGCGCCCTGGCTTCGGGAGACCGGGCGGGCGATCTGTGGTTCTCTCCGCTGGCTGGGGGGGAGCCTCGGCGGCTGGTGGGCCACCGGGCTTCGATTCGAGCCATGGAGTTTGCGCTGTACGGCAGCTGGCTGGCCACTGGGGATGAAAACGGCGTGCTGCGCGTCTGGAATCTGGACGACCCGAACGCAGGCTACAGGGTCCACGCCCATGCGCTGTTGGTCAGCGGGCTGGCCTTTGTGCTGGGCGCCAGCGGGGAACGGCTGGTGACGGTTGGATACGACGACCTGGGAGTGGCCAGCGTGCGCATCTGGCAACACACCGACGGCAGCGCTGCGCCGTTGGTCCTGCGCGGCCATGACGGCGAGATCAATCTGCTGGCCACGGTGCCGGGGGTCAACGGTTTTCTGACCGCCGGCTACGACCGCACCTTGCGCATCTGGCGGGTCGATGACCCCCAAGCGGAACCGTCGATCCTGGCCAGCGACGGGCGTCCGCTCGAAGATCTTGTCGCCGTCCCGGTCAGCGCAACGCTGTATGCGATCGGCGCCGGAGCGGCTGCGGTGCAGGGCTGGTCTGTGCAGGAGGGGCGGGCCACTGCTGTGTTGAGTGCCACCGGCCAGAGCGGCCTGACTGCGCTGGCTGCCGACGGCAGCTGGGTGGCGGCGGGCGATGCGGCGGGCAGGGTGATGTTGTGGCGTCCGCCCGATGCGACCCCGCTGGCGCTCTGGGAAGCGCATCGTGGCCGGGTCAATGGGGTTGCGCTGCATGCTGGGCTGGGATGGTTGGCTTCTGCGGGGGACGACGGTGCGATTCGGCTCTGGACGGTCGATACGGTCCGGGCCAGTCGGCAGCTCACGGCTTCGCAGGGTGCTCGGGCCACGGCGGTGCAGTTCAGCGCTGCGGGCGACCTGCTGGCCGCAGCCAGCAGCGATGGGCGGGTCACTCTCTGGCAGCTGAACCAGCTGGCGATGGGGGGGCAGGTGCTGCAGGCGGGCCAGAGTGCCCTGACGGCGTTGGCGTTCAGCCCGACAGGGTCGCGGCTGGCCGCGGCAGACCTGGCGGGAGCGCTGTGGATCTGGAACCTGGCTGCCCCAGAAGAGGGTGTGCTGCACTGGGAAGCCCATCGCAGCGAGATCAGCTCGCTTCTGTTTGGGGTCGACCAGAGCCAGCTCTACACAGCCAGCGCCGACCGCACGGTGCGGCTGTGGAACTTGTCTGTGGAACCGCCCATCCCCACTGTGCTGGCTGGCCACCAGGCCAGCGTCAACGGGCTGGCCTCTTTGGGGGGGCAGCTTTACACGGCCAGCACCGACGGCACATTGCGCCAGTGGCTGCTGACCTCTGTCGAGCTGGCGAAGCGTGCCTGCCAGGTGGCTGGGCGCAATCTGGACCAGGAGGAGTGGGCGCGGTTTCGGCCGGGCGAGAGATGCCGGGCAACCTGTCCGAGCCTGCCCAGCCGCTGCGGGGTAGATTCTCCAGCAGCTACGGGGCCTTGACGGGCTCGGCGGCCACTGTGGGGGCATCGGCGCACGAAAATTGGCGACCGACGATGCAGAGCTGGTAGGTGTAGGTTGAGCCGCTGGCCAGCTCCGTGTCTGTGCAGCGATAGCGGGTGCTTTCGGCGGTGACTGGCGTGCGGCAGCTGTCTACAGGGCGCCAGATACCGCCGTCGGCAGAGCGTTCGACGACAAAAAAGGCTGGCTGGGTGGGGCCAGAGTAGAGCCAGCTCAGGTCGACCTGCCCGCGGCGGCGGGCAGGGACGGCAGCGAATGCGTCCAGCAGCTCCAGCGCGGCGGCTGGGGTCGGGGCGGCCTGGAGGGGGGTCTGCGTGGCGCGGCGGGTCGCGATCGGGCGCAGGGTCTGCGTGGCGCGCACCGCAGGGGTGCGATCTGTCGTCGTCAGGGTGGCGGTGAGAGGCAGGGTGGGCAGGGGCCGTACGACCAGCGTCATCGCCAGGGTAGGGGCCAGGGGCGTGCGCTGCCTGGCTGCTGCTGCCTGGGTCGCTGCTGGGTGCAGCGACTGCGCAACCACCCACAAACCTATCAGCAACAAAAACCCTGCTCCCGCAACAGCGATGCGCCGCATTTGTTTCCTCCAGAGTACTCTCTCCCCAAAATAGCACAAAACAGCCATGCCGTCAAGCGTTAGGGCTGGGCTGGCCAGGGCAATCGCGTCTCGACCCTGCTCTTTCTCAATAGGATCGCCCTGCTCGCCTACACCCTCCTCCAGCGCCAGATGCAGCAACGGGGCATTCAACTGACCACCCGTCGTCTCCTTCAACGGCTGGAGCCTCTCACGATCATCGAGACCACCTGCTGGGACGGCTCCTCACTGAGGCGTCTGCCCCCTGACGACCCCGACCTGCTTATGTTGCTTGAACGAGTGGCCGACGCACTGGACGATCTTGTGAAGGCCGTCATTCCAGCGAATCA
>JAGWYN010000009.1 GCA_018969295.1 Chloroflexota bacterium
AGCGCGCCGACAAATCTCATTCAACGAGACGCTTTCAACGTCTTCGCGCCAGTACGCCTGCATCGCCACCGTGATGATTTGTTTGCGATCCGTCGTTTTGGGACGCCCTCTTGATGCTTTTGCCATCGTTGTATTCGAAGGCATAGTTTGGTGCCAATGGGTATTTTAATTTGGCAATGGGTAGATTTTTCAAAAAAATACCACAAGGTACGTAAATATGCCAGCGGAGACGCTCCCTCGTGCAGCGGGACCGGTTCCCATCGGCCGGGCGGTGTGCTATACTGGCCCACAAAAATTGTTCGCATTCAGAGCCAGAAGAGGTGTTCCGATGCATGTGGAGTATGCGATCGTAGGGGGAGGAATTGTCGGGCTGGCGACCGGGCTGGCCCTGCTCCAGCAGGGGGTGCGTTCGCTGGCGATCCTGGAGGCTGAACCCAGGGTGGCAGCCCATCAGACCGGGCACAACAGCGGCGTGATCCACTCTGGGGTCTACTACCGCCCTGGTTCGCTCAAGGCCCAGCTCTGCACTGCGGGCCGGGAGGCGCTCTATGCATTTTGTGCGGAGGAGGGGATTGCCCACGAGCGGTGTGGCAAGCTGATCGTGGCCACGCAGGCGTCAGAGCGGGGTCAGCTGGCCCTGTTGGCAGAGCGCGCCACCGCCAACCGGCTTTCGCCCGTCGTTCTGGCGGGCGAGCAGTTGGCCGAGTACGAGCCCCACGTTGCTGGCGTCGCCGGCCTCTGGATCGCCGAGACCGGGATCGTCGACTACAACCAGGTGGCAGCTGCCTACGCCCGTCGGCTGTGCGAGGCTGGCGGCGAGCTGCGCACCGGCTGGCGGCTGGCAGCTGTCCGCCGCCAGCCCCGGCAGCTGACCCTGATCTCGGCCACCGAGGAGACAGTCACCTGCGGCCATCTGATCACCTGTGCCGGGCTGCAGGCGGACCGGGTGGCGCGCCTGTGCGGGGTGGAGCCTGGGGTCCGTGTCGTTCCGTTTCGGGGGGAGTACTACGAGCTGGCCCCGGAGGCGCGCCCTCTGGTCAAGGCGCTGATCTATCCGGTGCCCAACCTCAACTTTCCCTTTTTGGGGGTGCATTTCACCCGCAAAATTGGGGGCGCCATTGAAGCAGGGCCCAATGCGGTGCTGGCCTTTCATCGGGAAGGGTACACCAAATCTCGGCTGGCAGCCCGCGACCTGTTCGACATCTTTGGCTACGCCGGTTTTTGGAAGCTGGCCCGCCGCTACTGGCAGACCGGGCTTGGGGAATTTTATCGTTCGGCCAGCCGGGCGGCCTTTTGGCGGGCGCTGCGGGTGCTGGTGCCCGCTGTGGAGCTTGCCCACCTGCAGCCTGCTGGGGCCGGTGTGCGCGCCCAGGCGCTTGGGCCCGACGGCCAGCTGGTCGACGATTTTTCCATCGTAAGCGGCTATCGCATGACCCATGTGCTCAACGCGCCGTCGCCGGCGGCCACCGCCTCGTTGAGCATCGGCCAGCACATCGCCCAGCTGGCAGTCGCCGACCGCTGACCTGCCCGGGACGCTGTTACGCGCGCGGCTCGGCAGCGGTCACCCGTTTGAGCACCAACGTGCCCAGCGGCGGCAGCCGCAGCGGCACGGAAAACGGGCAGCTCTGCCAGGGCTGGTGCTGGGCCTGGATCAGCCCTGGGTTGGCGACGCCGCTGCCGCCGTAGATCGTCCAGTCGCTGTTGATCAGCTCCTGGTAGAGCCCGTCGTGGGGCAGGCCGACCCGATAGGAGCTGCGCACCACGGGGGTGAGGTTGCAGACAAAAACCAGGGTCTCGCGTGGGTCTGTCGAACGGCGCAAAAAGCTGAGCACAGACTGCTCTGCGTCGGTGTAGTCGATCCACTGAAAGCCCTCCCAGCTGTGGTCGACCGTGTAAAGGGCCGGCTCGTGGCGGTAGATGCGGTTGAGATCCCGCACAAACCGCTGCAGCTGCTGATGGCTGGGCCACTGGAGCAGCTGCCAGTCGAGGCTGCGTGCTTCACTCCACTCGCTCCACTGGCCAAACTCGCAGCCCATAAAGAGCAATTTTTTGCCCGGATGGCCGTACATGTAGGCGTAGAGGGCGCGCAGGTTGGCATACTTCTGCCAGCCGTCGCCGGGCATCTTGTCCAGCATCGACTTTTTGAGGTGGACCACCTCGTCGTGGCTGAGGGGCAGGATGAAATGCTCGTGAAAGGCATAGATCAGGCTGAAGGTGATCTCGTTCTGGTGATAGCGTCGGTAGATCGGGTCCTTGGCCATGTAGCTCAGGGTATCGTGCATCCACCCCATGTTCCATTTGTAGTCAAAACCGAGCCCGCCCATATAGACAGGGCGGGTGACCATCGGCCAGGAGGTGCTCTCCTCGGCGGCGGTGATTGCGCCCGGCACCTGTTCGTGCACGAGCTCGTTGAAACGGCGCAAAAATTCGATCGCCTCCAGATTTTCGCGGCCGCCGTACGGATTGGGCACCCACTCGCCGGGCTGGCGGCTGTAGTCCAGGTAGAGCATGGAGGCGACCGCGTCGACACGCAGCCCATCCAGGTGGTATTTTTTGAGCCAGAAGAGGGCATTGCTCAGCAAAAAGTTGCGCACCTCGTTGCGCCCGAAGTTGAAAATTTTGGTGCCCCAGTCCCGATGTTCGCCCTGGCGGGGGTCGGCATGTTCGTACAGATGGGTGCCGTCAAAAAAAGCCAGCCCGTGGGCGTCGCGTGGGAAGTGGGCGGGCACCCAGTCGAGCAGGACCCCGACGCCGTGCTGGTGGCAGTAGTCGACGAAATACATGAAGTCGTCCGGGGTGCCAAAGCGGCTGGTCGGCGCGTAGTAGCCGGTGACCTGGTAGCCCCAGGAGCCATCGAAGGGATGCTCGGTGATCGGCAGCAGCTCGAGATGGGTGTATCCCATCTCCTGGACGTAGTCGACCAACTGGTGGGCCAGCTCCCGGTAGTTGAGGAATTCGCCGTCAGCCCCCCGCCGCCAGCTGCCCAGATGTACCTCATAGATGCTCAGCGGCTGGTCGTGCGCCTGGCGGGCCGCCCGCATCTCCATCCACGCCTGGTCCTGCCAGCAATAGCAGTCCAGATCCCAGATCCGGGTATCGGTGGTAGGACGGAACTCGCAATAAAAGCCATAGGGGTCGGCCTTGTCCACCTCATAGCCCAGCTGGCGCGACTTGATGGCATATTTGTAGTGGGTGCCTTGGGGCAGATTGGGGAGGAAGGTCTCCCAGACGCCGCTCTCCCCGCGGCGCTGCATGGCATTGACCCGGTTGTCCCAGCTGTTGAAGGGGCCAACGACGCTGACCCGCAGCGCGTTGGGGGCCCAGACTGCAAAATGGACCCCCTCGACCCCCTCGACGGTGCGGCAGTGGGCACCGAAGCGTTCGTAGCTTTCCAGGAAATTGCCCTCTCCGTGCAGATAGAGCTCCAGTTCAGGAAAGAGCAGCGGGAAGCGGTAGGGGTCTTCCAGCTCGTACTCCTGGCCATCTCCCCCGGTCACCACCAGCCGGTACGCCCCCAGGCTTTTGCGGCGGGGGAACCTGGCTTCGAAAACCCCTCCGGCGTGTATCGCCTGCATCGGGGTGCGCCGCCCGCTTTCAAGCTCCAAGAGGACAACCTGCCGGTCGAGCGGTCGGAACGCGCGCACCACCAGCAGCTCGCCCCCTTTCTGGGGCACCCGTTGGGGGCCAAGCACCGTGTAAGGGGCGCTGTGGTAGCCGCCCACCACGGCTGCGATCTCTGTCTCCGCCAGGGTGGCCTGGGGCCAGACCGGGGCTGCAGCCGGTTCCTCGGCGGACAGGGGCTCCGCAGGGGCTGGTTCAGCGGTTCGGCGTTTTGCTTTGCGCTCCATGCTCTCTCTTTCCTTTCTGATGGCTGCCGGTCAGCGACCCCAACGGCCCGCTGCTCGACAGCGTCGGGGGTCTCCCAGACGCCCTGCGGCGTTCAAATCCGGCGCACGTCGTGCGATCCACTCTCGCGCACACCGGCGCTGGTGATCTCGATAAACTCTGCCGTGCGCTGCAATTCTTCCAGGGTATGGGCGCCGCCGTAGCTGAGCCCGGACCGCAGCCCGCCGACCAGTTGGTGCAGGATGTCGGCGACCTCGCCGCGGTAGGGAACCACCGCCTCGACCCCCTCTGGCACGACCTTGTCCCAATCTTCCTGTTCTTCGGCGCTCTCGTCGTCTGTTTTTTCGGCGGCACGGCGGCCGATGGCAGCCCCCAACGAGGCCATGCCCCGCACCACCTTGACCTTCTGGCCATCGCGCAGCACAGGCGAGCCGGGTGCCTCCTCGCAGCCAGCAAAAAGCCCGCCGATCATGACCACGCTGGCCCCGGCAGCCAGCGCCTTGACCATGTCGCCCGACGTCTTGATCCCCCCATCTGCGATCACGGGGATCGTCAGGCCAGCCTCCTGCAGCCCCTGCACCGCATCTTGGA
Source organism: Chloroflexota bacterium (assembly GCA_018969295.1). Classification (GTDB taxonomy): domain Bacteria; phylum Chloroflexota; class Anaerolineae; order Caldilineales; family Caldilineaceae; genus Caldilinea. The sequence continues at coordinate 4,438 of JAGWYN010000009.1, forward strand.
TGGCGGTCAGCTGCGGGACGCCGAAACCGGTCACAATGCGCGTGGTGCAGATCGAGCCCGGGCCGATGCCAACCTTGATGGCGTCGGCGCCTGCCTCGGCGAGGTCGCGGGCCCCTTCGGCGGTGGCCACGTTCCCGGCCACGATCTGGGCAGAGGGAAAATTCTGGCGCAGCGTTTTGACCATGTCGATGCAGTGGTCGGCATGGCCGTGCGCGATGTCGAGCACCAGCAGGTCGGCCCCCGCCTCCAGCAACGCCTCGGCACGTGCCAGCTCGGCGCTCCCCACCCCGATCGCAGCGCCGACCAGCAGCCGCTCCCGGCTGTCGGTGCTGGCCGGCAGATGCTGCTCGACCCGCACGACATCGCGCGAGGTGATCAGCCCGACGACAGCCCCCTCGCGGTCGACCACCGGCAATTTCTCCAGACGGTGTTCGTACAAAATTGCGCGCGCCTCCGCCGAGGTGACCGAAGGAGCCGCCGAGACAATGTGGTCGGCCGGGGTCATCACCTGCGCCACCTGCTGCAGCGCTTCCGGCGCCAACAAAATATCCCGCCGGGTGATCAGCCCCACCAGCCGATTTTGTTCGTCGACGACGATCAACCCCCCGACATCGTGTTGATCCATCAGCTTCTCAGCCTGGGCAATCGTCGCCTGGGCGGCGATCGTGTACGGATTTTCCACCATCAGACCCTGGGCCCGTTTGACCCGGGCCACCTGGCGAGCCTGTTGCTCGACCGTCATGAAGCGGTGCAGCACCCCAAGCCCACCGCTGCGCGCCATCGAAACGGCCATCCGCCACTCGGTCACCGTGTCCATGTTGGCGCTCAATACCGGGATGGCCAGCCGCAGCTTGCGGGTCAGCCACGTCGAGACATCGACCTCCCCGCGCGACCGGATCGAAGAACGCCGCGGGACGAGCAACACATCGTCAAAGGTCAACCCTTTTTGCTGTCGAACGAACATCGTTGGATTCCTCCTCTGCACTCAATGGAAGGCGGAGCAGACCACCGCTGGCCCCCCCAACCCACAGGCTCTCCTGGACTGCTGCCAAAACGACCACCCGGCCGAACGGCAAGAGGCCGTCCGGGTTCTCCTGCTGCCAGCCAGCCCCGTCTGCGTAGAAAAGTCCGGCGTCGGCTGTGCCCACCCAAAGGGAGTGGGAAGCGGCGGCGATCTGGGTGACGGGGTGCTCGGCCAGGGCAACGGCCAGCCCATCTGTCCCCCACTCGACCAGACCCGCAAGGGTCCCGACATAGAGCCGGCCGTCGGCATCTTTGCCCAGCGCGGTGATCGTGTCGCTGGGCAGCCCCATGTTTTCAACAGTAAACACTTCAAGCTGATTCTTGGCAAAGCGATAGAGCCCGCCGCCGGCGCTGCCGATCCAGACACTCTCTTCGTCTGCCAGCAGTGCCCGAATATCCGCCACCGGCAGGCCGGTCGAGCGGGTCAGGTTGACAAAGCGGACGCCGTTCCAGATGCTGATGCCCGTCTCTGTTCCCAGCCAGATGCGTCCGCGCGCGTCTTCGGCGATCGCCTGCACACGGCTGCCCGCCAGCCCCTCTTCGACGGTGAAACGTCTCCACGCCTGGCCATCCCAGACGCCCGCGCCTGCGCCCCCAGCCCACAGCGCCCCGTCGCGGGCCTCATACAGCACCTGGATCGTTGCCGGGTCGAGCCCACTGGGGGGCAGGAGCGCAGGCGCTGCCCGGCCAGCAGGGTCCAGCTGCTGAATTCCCGCCTGGGTAGCAACCCAGAAAGAGCTCGCCGGGCTTACGGTGGCAGCACCGACCGCGTTGCCGTAAAGGACACTTCCCGCCACAGACAACTGCGCCCAGCTGCGCCCGTCGTACCGAAAAAGGCCCGCCCCGGCTGTGGTGGCGTAGAGCTGCGCATCGGCGGCGAGCGTCAGGCTGGTCAACAGCAGCTGCGGCGGGCTGCTGTCCACGATGTCGGGCAGAAAAACACCTGCGCTGCAGAGGGCCGCCGCCGGGTCAAAACGGCAGAGGCGCCCCTCGCTGTCGCCCAGCCAGAGCTCCCCGTCGGCAGCGACGGCCAGCCCGCTGATCAGGCGGTCGGGAAAAAAGCGGTCGTCGATCTCCGCAGCGCGATAGACCGTCCAGTCGTCCCCAGTTACGGCGTAAAGGACCCCATCACCGCCCAGCCAGACTGTGCCGGCCGGGTCGACGACGATGCTGCCGACCCGGTTGCTCTCCAACGGGCTGTTGCTGCTGTTGTAGAAGGTTGAATCCATTCCTGCCGCCACAGTGATGCCGTCGTCCGCGACGACCCAGATTTCCTGGCCAGCCAACGCCAGCGCACGCACGTTGTTGGAGGCCAGCCCGCTGCTGCGGTCGAGATGGCGCCATTCGCCAAGAGCAGCGTCGAACAGATCGATTCCCTGGCGGGCATAGCCGACTGCCAGCTGGCCGGTCGCAGCGTCACAGGCCAGCGCAGTGACCGTGTCGTCGCTCAGCTCGCCGCTGCGGCTGTGGAGTGAGCGCCACCCTTGACGTTCGGGCTCCCAGATCTGCAGGCCGTCCGAGCTGCCAAAGACCAGCCCCCAGCCGGGCAGTTCGCAGTTCACCACGGCGGTCAGCCGATTGGCACTCAGCCCCTCCAGGGCAGTGAAAAGGGTGGGCTGCGGCTCGCCCTGTGGCCAGGTCAGCGCGCCGCCGTCGCTGGCTATCCAGAGGGTCCCCCCCGCCACAACTGCGTCATTCATCCAGTTGCCGTCGGTGACTGCGGCCCAGGCCAGGGGGCGCACCGTTCTCTTCTCCGGCAGGTCGCCGGTCTGGGCCGTGCTTTGGCCAGGGTCCGGCACCTCTCCTTCCGCGGCCAGGGTCGGTGCGGCCAGGGTCGGTGCGGCCGGGGTCGGTGCGGCCAGGGTCGGTGCGGCCGGGGGGGTCTGGGTAGGCGGCAGCAGCAGCACATCTGGCTGGCTGTCCAAAGTCAAGGCAGCCAGCGCCACCAATCCACCCAACAAGACCAGAGTCACCGCTCCAGACAACCACCGCGACACAGCCCCCCCCACTCCTTGGCAGGCGCAGGGTTGCCCTGCACCCAGGCGCCGACTGATTTTTTACATCGTTGTACAGATTCGATTGTATCACTGGCCCAACAACCTGCCAATGTCCTGGTGCGGCCTGCGACTGCCGGAGCCGGAGCGACGAGGCTGGCATCTGGGGCGGGAGAGATCTGCGGGCCCAGGCTGAATCCCTGCCGGGGTGCTGATTCCAAGAGTTCTGATCTGGCAGGCAGTGGGTGTATAATAGAAAACTGGGTGCTGCTGCGCATCAAGGAACTACCCCTGGGCAAACTGGCGTTTCCAAGGTCAAGCAGTGTATAGAGACAGGACAGTGGGTAGTCAAGAGATGAGGCGAAAAGTGCGTTTTCCGAGCTGGGCGTGGTGGATCATCGGTGCTACCACGATGCTGGCTGTTGCAATTTTGGTGTTTTCAGTGGTTCTGGGGATCCGTGCTGGCCAGGAACAGGTAGAGCTCCAACGCCGCCAACAGATCGGGATCACCTTGCAGCGGGCCGTTGACCTGCAGGCCGAGGGCAACCTGGAGGCCGCACTCGATGAATATCAGCAGATCCTGCTGCTCGACGCCGGCAACCTGCTCGCTCAGCAGGCGATCCAGCAGCTCCTTGCGGCTCGCACGCCCGAGCCTGCCCCTCTCACCGCAGCGCCGTCCCCGCAGCCTACCGCCACGTCTCCTGCCTCTCCGCTGGCCGCAGCAACGCCCGGCGCTCTGGCGACCGACTGGGAAAATGCCCAGCGGGCGGCGCGGGCCGGACGCTGGCAGGAGGTGCTGACGCTGCTGCTGCAATTGCAACAGCAGAACCCGACCTACCAGAGCAGTGCGGTCGCCGAGATGCTCTTTACCACCTACATCAATCTGGCGTTGGAAAAAGACAACGTCGACGATCTCGAAGGGGCACTCGCCTGGTACGACAAGGCGCTGACGCTGCGCCCCGAGGAGAGCACGGTGGTGCAGGAGCGCCAGCTGATCGCCCAGTATCTGGATGTGCTTGCTGCCGACGGGGTAGAATGGGGGCTCCGCATCCGCAAACTGCAGGATCTGTACAGCCTGGATCCGGACTACCGGGATGTTGCCGATCGGCTGCATCAGGCGCACGTCGGCTACGCTGACAGCCTGGCCAGCGATGAGGCGTGGTGTCTGGCCCAGGACGAGTACAACGAAGCGCTGATGGTGGCCTCGACCCCCACGGTGGTGACCAAGCGCGATGCGGCCCAGACCCAATGCCAGCGGACAGGCCCAGCGGCGCCGGACGCGTCCACAGACCTGCTGGCGAGCACGCCGACAAGCGGACCGGCGCCGACGCTGAACAGCAGCGGCGGGCCGACAAGCGGACAGCTTTACTACTCTGCCGACGACCCGGTCTCGGGGCGCAGCCAGATTCTGGTGCTGTCGGTCAAGACCGGCACCTCGCAGCTGTTGCTGCAAGATGCGGCCCAGCCTGCGCTGCGCGGCGACGGCGCCCGCCTGGCATACCGCAACCTCCGCAACGACCTCTCTGGGATCAGCAGCTACGACCCCGGCAGCGGTCTGCAGCTGCGCTTTACCCACTACGCTGAAGATGCCTTTCCCAGCTGGGCACCGACAAGCCAGCTGGTCTTTGCCAGCACGCGCGAAGGGGATCGACGCTGGCGAATCTATGTGACCTGGGCGGAGGAGAACAGCAGGGCCGAAGTCCTGGCCTTCGGCGAGGCACCCCACTGGCACCCCAGCGAAAATCTGATCGTCTACCGGGGGTGCGACCAGTCAGGCAACCGCTGTGGGCTCTGGACCAGCGACAGCAGCGGCGGCAACCTGGGACAGCTGACCGCAACCCCAGCCGACGACCGGCCGCAATGGTCGCCCGCCGGCAGCTATGTGGCCTTTATGAGCGACGACCGCGACGGCAACTACGAAATCTATCGGGTCGACACCTCCTCGCGCGAGGTGATCCGCCTGACCGACCACCCAGCCCTGGATGTGCTGCCGACCGTCAGCCCCGACGGTCGCTGGATCGCCTTTGCCAGCAACCGGGACGGCAGCTGGAAGATCTATGCCGTCGCCAGCAGCGGCGGCGAAGTCTATCTGGTCGGCTCGGTGGCAGGCAATCTCAGCAACATCTTCGACCACCGCATGCAGTGGGGCGAGTAGCGACGCAGCCCCCTACCCAGCCACCAAGGAGACCGCACGATGAACCGCTGGCTCGTACTTCCCCTCTTCACTGCCCTCCTGTGGTTGGCTGCGTGCGGGCGCCCCAGCGAGCCCCCCCCGCCGCCGACCGCTGAGAGCGCCCAGCCGACGGCAGTGACTCCGCTCCCCCCCCCGACCTCTGCCCCCCCGACCGTCAACGTGGACTTCTGGACTTCAGACAACGAACCCAGCCGTGTGGCCGTCTATCGTGCGCTGGCCGAACGTTACATGGCCGCACACCCGGGCGTCCAGGTCACCATCGTGCCCTTTGTCGAATCCTCGGTGCTGGCCCAGCTGGAAGAGGCCCAGGCGGTCGGGCAGCTGCCCGACCTGATCCGGCTGAGTATGGAGTGGGTGCCAGCGCTGGACAGCAGCGGCCTGCTCGACAGCGCAGCGGCCCAGGCCGTGGTCGAAGCGGTCGGGGCCAACGATTTCCGCAGCGGCGTGCTGGCAATGGCAACCGACCGTGGCCGCCTGCTGGCCGTCCCCTACGATGGCTGGATCCAGGCGCTCTGGTACCGGCGGGACTTGTTTGAGGCGAGCGGGCTCAACCGGCCCGTCAGCTGGGCCGACCTCAACCAGGCCTGCGACACGATCGAAGCCAGCGGCACCCCTGCTTTTGCCCTGGTGCTGCCGACCCTCAGCAACCAGAGCTATACCCACCAGGTCTTCGAGCAGGTGGCCATGTCTAACAATGTCTGGCCGTTTGATGCAGCCGGCACTGTCACAATGGATACCCCGGAGATGGTGGAGGCGCTGCGCTTTTTCAGCGCCCTGCAGCGCTGTTCGCCTCCAGGCACCCAGGATCTGTACAGTGCCCGCGAGCGCTATGAGCTGGGCGAAACCGCCATGCTCTTTTACAGCACCTACATCATGGATGATCTGGTCGAGGGGTCAGAAAATGCCGACGGCGGCAAGGTGACGATTGCAGTCGCCGAGCTGCCCGCCAAGACAGGCTTTACCGCCAGCCTGACCGGCCCCAACGGGACCGCGTCGTACGGCAGGTTGGAAACCTTGTCTTTCCTGGCCGGTGCCGAGCCCGCGGCCCAGGATGTTGCCCGTTTCTTTCTGCAGGAGGGCTATCTGGACATCCTGGCCACTGCTCCGCTCGGCAAGGTTCCTGTGCTCGAGAGCGCGCTCGAAGCCTGGTCGACCTCCAGCCCGATCTTTGCGGTCTACTCCCCTGCAACCCTGGGCCACATCGCCAACGGCTTTGCCACGATGAAAAGCTGGGTGCTGCGCCCCGATTACTCGCTGGCCCAGAAGGCGACGATCGGCGTGATCGAAGCCCGCCTGCTCCTGCCCCAGGTCATCGAGCAGATTGTGGCGGGCGAGCTGACGCCCGAACGTGCAGCCCGTCAGCTGCAGGCAGAGGTGGAAGCGCTCTACCAGCTCCGGCTGAAGCAGCCCTGAACCGCGGGTGGGCTGGTGTCCCGTCACGTGTACTAGGCCGGCCGCAGGTTGAGCAGTTCGTCCCACACCGGCAGCTCCAGCCCAGCCACATACCGGCTGTGGTTGGCTTCCCAATGCACCTGTTCCCAGACCGGCACCACCCCCCGCAGCGTTTCCGGCAGCTGGTGCAGAATCTCAGCGTAGGCATGCTCCAGCAGCCGATAGCCAGAGGAAGGGTGTTCGGCAAAGGCTGGGTGGGGGCGAATGATGCCGTCGGCGACCAGAAAGTGGTCGAGCACGTCGGCCATGTGGTGGAGCAGTTCCAGCTTGCGCGGCCACGGCGTGGCCAGACGGAGCGCCTCGTCGACCCAGGGTGCCAGCGGCGCATAGAGGCGGGGCAGCCGCTGGAAAAACGCATAGGTCCACTTGTCGTAGGGACAATACTCTTTTTCCAACATAAAGGCCAGCTGGACAGCCCAGCGCACGGAACGAGCAAAGGTGATCGTGGCATAGTACTCGTTGTCGCGCAAAAGGGCGCGCTTGAGGGCATAGCTGCCCATCCCCGAAAAATAACGGCACCAGTGGGCAATCCGGCGTAGCCGCACCGGTTCTGGGTAGTAGCCCTGCAGCTGGCTGCGGATCTGGGAGAAATGCCCGCTGTTGTCCAGCCACACCTCACCGTTGACCAGGTGGAGGATGTCCTCCTCCGGCGCGGCCAGCCATTCGGCGTCGCTCTGCGGCGCATGGTCGATCCCGATCGTCGTTTTGAGATAGCTTTCCAACCCGGTGATCGACAGCCCGGTGCCCCCTGAAAAACCGGCACGCACGTCGTAGCCCTGGAAATGCTCGGGCAGCTGCGGGATCACCGCCTGGGCGATCGTCTGGCCGCGCGCCCGGTAGAGCGCGTCGGGCATCACTGCGTTGACACGCACCCCCCAGTGGTGGTCGCTCGAGTAGGCGTCCTCCATCCCGATCACCTCTGACCCATACCCGAAGATGCCAAACGCGCTCTGGGCAGTCTCCTCGGCAAACTCGCGCTGCAGGATCGGCAGTAGGATCTCCTGAAAAAATTGGCGGCTCACCGCCAGAATCGACGCAGCCATTGGCATCCTCTCTTTTTTCAACTGCCCTGCGGCAGGGCTTTTTTGCCCGCCGGCAAGCAACAGTCCCGGATCCACAACGAACCCGGGACTGTCGTGCACGGCTCTTTTCTTCCGGCAAGGGCGGGCTGCTTACTTGGCAGCTGCCTCGACGTTTTCGGCGTTGTAGACCGTGAAGGGGCCCATCACGATGCGCAGGCCGTTTTCGCGTGTCGGGTCTTTCTCGATCGTGTAGCTGCCCATCCGACCGGCCTCGAAGGTCTCGCCTTCAGCACCCTGCAGGGCGCCGGTAGCAAGCAGGTAGGAAGCATAGTAGGTGGTGTAGCCGAGGTCGACAAAGCTCCAGAGCGCGAACTCGGGTGCACAGCCGTTGAGGGTGTAGTCGAGCATCTCAGCCGGCAGGCCCAGGCCAGAGACCTTGACGGTGTCGCACAGCCCTTCATCCTGCATGGCCTTGGCCGCCGCCACGATACCGACCGAGGTCGGGGCCATGATCAGCTCCATCTCAGGGTACTTGTCGATCAACGCCAGCGACTGGTTGTAGGAATCTTCGGACTGGTCGTTGCCGTAGACGATGTCGAGCAGTTCAAGGTTGGCGTAGGCCGGGTCCTTGAGGGTCTCCTGCATCGAGGCGATCCAGGCGTTCTGGTTGGCTGCATCCGGCGAGGCGGAGAGGATGGCGAACTTGCCGCCTTCTTCGCCGAGGATGGACATCGCCATGTCGGCCATGACCTTGCCGGTCTCGGCAAAGTCTACCTGCGCCACGAAGAGCTGTTCGCCTTCCCCGGAGGGGATCGGAGAGTCCCAGGTGACGACGGTCATGCCAGCGTCGCGGGCAGCCTGGGCAGCCGGGGCGATCTGGTCGCCGGAGTTGTTGGAGATCATGATCGCCTGCACGCCCTGGGTGGCGGCGTTGGTGGCGATTTCGATCTGCCCGGCCACGCTGTTCTCTGGGGTCGGCCCCAGGAACTGAAGTCCGGCGGGGTTGCCCAGTTCGGCGTGGGCTTCCTGCGCGCCCTGGTTGGCCTGGTCAAAGACGAGAATGCCCAGGAACTTGGGCATCAACACCATCTCCACCGACTGGCCTGGGGTGGCCTTGACCACCTCTCCGCTGGCAGCAGCCTCTTCAGCCGGGGCGGCCTCTTCAGCCGGGGCTTCGGTCGCTTCGGCAGCGGCTTCTTCAGCCGGGGCAGCCTCTTCGGCCGGGGCTTCGGTCGCTTCGGCAGCGGCTTCTTCAGCCGGGGCAGCCGGGGCGGCAGCGGGCGCTGCGCAGGCAGCCAGCACCAGGCCAGCGACCAGCAGCAGACCCAGCACCATCATTCTTGTCTTGTGCATGGTTTTTTCTCCTTGAATATGGTTGGTAAACAGTAAAACAAACACGCGTCGCCGCGGGTATCCACATCCCTGATCGACATCTACCTGCCCGGTTCAGCTGCTGGCCTGCTGCGCAGGCGGCGCTGGCTCCAGCGGGCCCGCACGGTCGCCGCCAGGTTGGGCACCAGCACCGAGAGAATCAAGAGCGCACCGATCACGCCGGTCTGCACGTGGCCAGAAAAATTGGCCAGCCCCATGCCGTTGCGCAGGTTGAGAATGATCAGCACCGAAAGCAGCACACCCCACAGCGACCCCGTACCGCCAAAGATGCTGACCCCGCCGAGCAACACCATGGTGATGATGTCGAGCTCAAAGCCATTCGCCATATCCCCGCGGACGGCACCCAGCCTTGCCGCATACAGCAGGCCAGCCAGCGCAGCCAGGGTCGACGAAACCACGAAGAGAATCATCTTGGTGCGCTGGACACGCACCCCCGAATAGCGGGCCACTGCCTGGTTGTTGCCGATCACAAAAACATAGCGGCCAAAACCCGAGTATTGCAGAATGATAATCGCAAAGACCAGCAACACAAAGAAGACGAGCATGGCGAACGGAAATGGGCCGAGCCACGGCTGCTGGCCCAGGCGGTTGAACCAGTCGGGGAAGCTGCCGATCGAGCGATCTTCGAGCAGCACATAGGCCAGCCCGCGGTAGCCGATCAGACCAGAGAGGGTGACCACCAGCGAAGGCAGCCCCACAACGCCGATCCAGAAACTGTTGAAGAGCCCGGCGGCGACGCCGGCCAACAGCGCCACCCCCAGTGCCCCTTCCATCGGCATCCCGCCCGCATACAAAAAGCCGGCCATGCAGGCGCTGAACCCCATCACCGAGGCGACCGAAAGGTCGATCTCGGCGTTGATGATGATAAAGGTCATGATCAGCGCCACGATGATCTTCTCGATCGACAGCTGAAAGAGGTTGACCCAGTTGTTGACGGTCAGATAGCCAGGGGTGCTGACCGCGTTGTAGAGGACGATGACCGCCAGCAGCAGGGCCAACAACCCTTCCCAGCGCTGCACAAATTTCCACCTAAGCTGCACGGTTGCTCTCCCCCTTCTCCTCTGTCAGCCGACGGGCGGCCAGCCGCAGTTCCTGGCGCGCCCAGAGGCTGCGCAGGCGCTGCATGACAATTGTGTCGGTGGCCACGGCCAGCAAAATCAGCAGACCCAACAGCGCGTTGCGCCAGAACTCGCTGATCGCCAGCCAGCGGATCAGGCTGTTGTCGATGATGTCGATCAGCACGGCGCCCAGGAAAGCGCCCAGCGGCGAGCCAAGCCCCCCGTTGATGTTGACCCCCCCCACCACGGCTGCGGCCACCGACTCCAGCTCAATGCCCAGGCCAGCCACCACGGTGATGTTGCCAAAGCGGGCCAGAAAAACAAAGCCGGCCAGCCCGGCCAGGGCGCCGCTCAGCACAAAGGCGGTCAGCACAATGCGCTGGGCCGGAAACCCAGCAATACGCGCCGCATCCGGGTTGGAGCCGATCGCATAGAGCCGCCGCCCCCATCCCAGATAGCTGACGACCAGCTGGAAGAGCACCACCACCAGCAGGGCGATCAAAAAGAGCAGCCGGATGTCGAACTCCCCGACCGAAAATGCGTTCACCGGCGGCAGGTTGACCAACCAGCGGGGCAGTTCATTGGTGACGACACTGCGCGCCCCCGAGATCTCGACCAGCAACGTTCGGTAGATCGCCAGCGTCCCCAGGGTGACGATGATCGCCGGAATTTTTCCATAGGCCACGAGCAACCCGTTGAAAGCGCCCAGGGCTGCACCCAACCCTACGGCCAGCAGCACCGCCAGCGCAGGAGGCAGGTCGTTTTGGAGGGTGAGCAAGGTGCCGACCACATAGGCCGTAAAGCCGACGATCGAGCCGACCGACAGGTCGATGTTGCGGGTCAGAATGACCAGCGTCTGGCCGACCGCCACAATGGCGACCACGGCCACGCTGGTGGAGATGCGGGTGAAGGTGCGTGGGGAAAAGTAGTTCTCGATCTGGGTGCCAAAAAAGAGCAAAATCCCGAGGATGAGGGCCAACAGCACCAGCTCGCGGATCTGTTCGGGCTGAAAACGACGGCGCAGCCAGGTCATCGCTGCACCGCCTGGGAGATTGGGTCGTGCTGTCCCATGGCTGCCGTCATCACACGCTCCTGTGTCGCTTCGCTGCGGCTGAAAATGCCCATCTGCCGCCCTTCGCGCATCACAAGCACACGGTCGCTCATGGCCAGCACCTCGGGCAGGTCGGAGGAGATGAGAAGGATCGCCAGCCCCTGGGCGGCCAGGTCGCTGACGATGTGGTGCACCTCAGCCTTGGCACGCACATCGATCCCGCGAGTCGGCTCGTCGAGGATCAACAGCCTGGGCTGGGCGTTGAGCCACTTGCTCAACATCACCTTCTGCTGGTTCCCCCCCGACAATTTCCCGACCTCCAGATCCACCGAGGGGGTGCGAATCATCAGCCGGCCACGGTACTCCTCGGCAGTCTGCTGTTCTTCCCTTCGCCGTACCAGCCCGAGGGTGCTCAGGTAGCGGCGCAAGGTGGGGAGTGTGATATTGGTCGCAATCGACATCGGCAGAGTCAGCCCCAGCCCGCGGCGGTCTTCGGTCACGTAGGCGATGCCCAGCCGGACCGCCTGTTCGGGGGAGTGGATCCGCACCCTGTTTCCTGCCAGTTCGACCGTCCCTTGGTCGGCCGGCTCGACGCCAAAGAGAGCCAGCCCGACATCGGTGCGTCGGGCCCCGATCAGGCCGGCAAAGCCCAGGACCTCTCCCTGGTGAATCTCGAAGTGGACGCCGCTGAAGACACCTGTCTTGCCAAAGTCGCGCACCGCAAGCAGCAGCGGGCCGCGCGGCACCGCACTTTTGGCAAAAAAATCGCCGACTTCCCGGCCCACCATTTCGCGGATCACCTGTTCGCGCTGGCGGGGCAGCTCGGCGGCACTGGCGCGCAGCCGCGAGGAGATCAGCCGGCCGTCACGCAACACAGTGATGCGGTCGGCAATCTGAAAGACTTCCTCCATCCGATGGCCGATGAAGAGGATTGCCACCCCCTGGCGGCGCAGCGACTCGATGATCCGGAAGAGCTGGTCCACCTCGTGGGCGGAGAGGGAGGCGGTCGGCTCGTCCATGATCAACACCCGCACATGGAGCGAGATGGCTTTGGCGATCTCGACCGCCTGTTGGGCGGCCAGGGTCAGCCCGCGCGCCGGCATGCGCACATCCAGGTGCACATCCAGCTGCGCCAGAATGGCCTCGGCCTCCCGATAGAGCTGCCCCCAATGGACCAACAGCCCGCGGTTGCGGTGGCTGATAAAAATATTCTCCGCCACGTTGAGGTCGGGAAAGACCATCGGCTCCTGGTAGATGGCGGCGACCCCCAGCGACTGGGCCTCTTGCGAGTTGCCGATCCGCCTGGGGGTGCCGTCGATGAGCAGGGTGCCGGTGTCGGGGGGATGGACACCGGTCATGATTTTGATCAGGGTCGATTTGCCTGCGCCGTTCTCGCCGATCAGGGCGTGCACCTCGCCTGGGTGGAGGGTCAGCGACACATCTTCCAGCGCCTGTGTCGCGTCAAAACGCTTGGAGACATGCTGGATCTCGAAGACAGGAGGGGCGTCAGCCATTATTGGAACCCACCGCTGGTCGCTGCGAGGCCGCGCTCGTGGCGAATGTGGCTCTCGTAGCCCGACGCCAGGTAGGCGGCGATCGGGTCAGCCGGCACGCCGAGTTCGGCGCGCACCTGGGCCAGCAGCGGACGGACGTCGGTGCGGAAGGCGTCGGTGAGCAGCCGGTGGGCCAGCAGGACCTCGCCCGCCCCTTGCAGCTCAGCCAGCTGGCGTCGCGGCACGATCAACGCCTTGGCATAGGCCTCCTGGCAGTTGAGCACCGACTGGATCATCGGCGCCAGCTTGCCTTCGATATTGTGGGACTGGTCGATCATATAGGCGACGTTGCGGGCCGCGTCGCGCAGCGCCGGGTCGTCGTTCAGTTCGGCGTCGACCAGCTCGTTGTAGATCAAAAAGAGCTCGTACGGGTTGGTGCTGCCCACAATCAGGTCGTCGTCGGCATATTTGCGGTTGTTGAAATGAAAGCCGCCCAGCTTGTTTTCATCAAGCAGGAAGGCCACGATCTGCTCGATGTTGACCCCTTGGGCGTGATGGCCCAGGTCGACCAGCACCTGGGCTGCCTCGCCAAGCTTGAGCGACCAGCCGTAGGCCGTCCCCCAGTCGGGGATATCGGTGCTGTAAAAGGCGGGCTCGAAAAATTTGTACTCGATCAACATGCGCCCGCCCGCCGGCAGCTGCGGCTTGACCAGCTCCAGCCCCCGCTCAAAACGGCGCTTGCGCATGCGCAGCGCATCCTGGCCCGCATAGTTGGTGCCGTCGGCAAACCAGAGGCTGAGCACCCGGCTGTTGAGCTTGTGCATGATCTCGCAACATTCGATGATGTGGTCGAGCGCACGCTCCTGGATCGCCGGGTCCGGGTTGCCCAGGGAGCCCAGCTTGTACTCGTCATCCTGAAAAACATTTGGGTTGACCGCGCCGATGGCAATGCCCTGCGCTTCGGCGTACTGGCGCATTGCAAGGTAGTCTTCGTCGGCTGGCTTGTCCCAAGGGATGTGCACGGCGACCGTGGGCGCAATGCCGGTCATTTTGTGGACCACCGCAGCGTCGTCGAGCTTCTGCTGCGTCGTGGTGGCCGCACCCGACCAGGCAAAGGCCTTGAACCGCGTGCCGCTGTTGGCATAGCCCCAGCTGGGCGTCTCAATCTGCTGGCGACGCAACGCAGTCTTGACCGTCTCGACATCGACACCCTGCTCCGCCAACTGCTCGGCCAAAAGGGCATAGGCCGCTTGCTGGTTGACCATCTTTGCGCTCCCTTCTCATTGCTGACTGCTGCTTCCCCGCCACACACCTCTGCTCGGCTTCCATCTCTGCCGCTGCACGACAAACGCGCTGGCAGATCTTGTTGCTGACAAAGGACAGGGACATTCAAGTTGAAGTTTCTCTCAGTATACCCAACTCTGCCCATCCGGTCAACCCGGTACAGCCATTTTCCCAGCCATTGGTCTGCTGCACTACGTACTTTGACCATCCCATCGATTGGAGCCACCGTTGCTGCCCCTGTACAATAGAAAGCAAAGAAAATTCGCCCGGCCAAAAGGAGAAAAAAATGAACGAGCTACTGCACTCTTTGGTGACCCTCTCGCACGAACTGGGGCGCGAGGAGCGCGCGCTGGCGATCCTGGGGGAAGGCAACACCAGCGCACTCGCCAGCGACAAGACGTTCTGGGTCAAGGCTTCTGGCAGCCAGCTCGGTACGATCAGCCCAGCTGGCTTTACCGAGGTGCACCTGGACGCCATCCTGGAGCTGACCGAACGCCAATCCCTCTCCCCGGAAGAGGTGCAGGCCCTCTGGCCACAGGTGATGGTCGACCCACAGCAGAAACGCCCCTCGGTCGAAACCTTCATGCACGCGCTTTGTCTGTCGGAAGGCCAGGCCCGCTGGGTGGCGCACACCCACCCGACTGCGTGCAACACCATTCTCTGCTCGCGACTGGGCGCCGATCCGTTCCTGCGCCCGATCTTTCCAGATGGGATCGTGGTCTGCGGGCGCCATCCGGCGGTTGTCCCCTATGTCGATCCAGGGTTTATGCTGGCCAAAGTGGTGCGGGCCGAGCTGCGCCGCTACCAGGACGCGCACGGAGCATCGCCCAAACTGCTGTTGATGGTCAACCATGGAATCACGGCCCTGGGCCAGACGATGCAGGAGGCGCTCAACATCACCCGGATGGCCGACAAGTGGGCGCGCACGTTGCTCGGCACCTACGCGCTGGGCGGGCCGGCGTTCATGCCCGAGAACGAGGCGACCCGCATCGACAGCCGCCCCGACGAGCACTACCGCCGGAGCCAGCTGACCGGAGCCAGCTGACCGGCCGCTGTGTTCGGCGCCGGTTCAACGGCCGGTCAGCCGGGCTGGGCGGATCTGCAGCTCAGCCAGTTCGGCGGGAGAATCGAGGTCAAAGCGCAGGCTGGGGGTATCGACGACGGTGACGCTGCATCCTGCGGCCAGCGCCTGTGTACGGTGGCAGTGAAAGCTTTCTGGTCCGAAACAAAGGGCGAAAGGGGGGGGCAGCCGCAGAAGGAGCGCGCTGGTGCCGCCATCGCGGCTGGGGGCCAGCACAGCTGTCTGGAGGTTCACAAAGCTGTCGACCAGCTGGTGGAGATCGGTGTCAGCCAGCCTGGGCAGATCCGCTGGCAGCAGGAGTGCGGCCTGGGCCCCGGCCTGGCCGGCGTAGGCGCAGGCCTGCGCCAGGGCGGTGTTGAGCTCTGTGCCGGCTTCGGGCAGCCCCAAGGCGGCGGCTGTCCTGGCTGCTGCCAGGACAGCAGGGTCACGGCTGACGACCACGATCTGGTCGAAGCGGGCGCTGTGCTGGGCTGTGGACAAGGTCTGTGCCAGCAGCCGGGCGCTGAGTTCAGCGCGTTGTGCAGGCTGCAGCGCGCGAGAGAGCCGGCTTTTGCCTTCGTTGAAGGGCTTCACCGGCACGATCAGCCACAGTTTCACGGGGCTGGCCTGCTGCTGGCCAACACGGGCCGGAGGGTGGCGGCAAACTCGATCACGGTTGTGGCCAGCTGGGCCTTGCTGGCCAGGTCGTGCATGAGGGTATCGGCCACGAGGGCGGGCATTCGGACGTGGGCAGCGGCGGCGGCGTCGATCTTGTCCAGCACGAAGCCGTCGAGCAGGCCATCGAAGTGGGCGGCGATCGTGACCGGCGAGACCGGGTAGCCCATCTCGCGCATCATCTTGGCTGCAGGCCCTTTGATCGCCTGGCCGCCGACGATCGGAGCGACGGCGATCTTGGGGGCGCGCAGCGACGGCAGCAGGCTGCGCATCTCGCCGACGCTCAGGATGGGGTCCAGGCTCAGGTAGGGGTTGCTGGGACAGAAAACGACGACGTCGGCCCGGACCAGGGCTGCGTACACAGCGTCGGTCAGTGTCGCCTCTGCGGCTCCTACGAAAGAGACATCGAGCACGCACGGCTCACAGCGCCGGCCCACAAAATAATGCTGGAACGGCAGGTCGCCCTCGTCGGTGTGCACCAGGGTGCGCACCGGCAGATCGCTCATGGGCAGCACCGTGGAAGGCACCCCCAGCGCCCGACGCAGCCGGTCGGTGACTTCGGTCAGGCTGCTGCCCTGGCGCAGCCACTCGCTGCGCCGCAGATGCAGCGCCAGATCTTTGTCGCCCAGGCGGAACCAATCCTCGCCCCCCAACAGCCCGACCATCTTCAGCACGGCAAAGCTTTCGTCTGCGCGGCCCCAACCCAGCTCCGGGTTGTTCACGCCGGCCAGATTGTAGATCACCGTATCCAGATCCGGGCAGATGGTCAATCCCCAATGCTCGAAGTCGTCGCCGGTATTGACCACCACGGTGAGCGCCCCGGGGGGCAGGACGGCCTGCAGGCCGGCGGCCAGCTTGGCGCCACCGACCCCGCCGGCCAGGGCGACGACCTGTGGAGTGTGGCGGAGCGCGCAGCGGTTCTCGGCAGAGAACAGGTTGCTTGTCACAAAATTATCTCCAGACCAGAATGCTGTCCAGCGGCCGGCGCTCGCGTTGCCGGGTCTCTGCCGGGTAGCCAAGGGTCAAAATTGCCTGCGGTTCCCAGGCGTCGGGCAGCGCCAGCACTGACCGGACGAGCGCCGGCACAAAAAGGGCTGCACACATCCAGCAGCTTGCCAGCCCGGCCGTGTGGGCAGCCAGGAGCAGGTTCTGACAGGCCAGAGCCACGCTCTGCACCGCCATGGTCCACTCTGCTCGGCTGCGGCCAGGATCCGGGTAAGTATCCATTTCTTGCAAAGTGACGCAGGGGACGACCAGCACCGGAGCGCCGGTCAGCCGGGCATGGCTGGCTGCGACCCGCTGTTCGACTTGCGCGGGGTCGGCGCCGTCGCGGGCCAGGTCGGCCCGCCAGACCGCAGCCATCTGCCCGCTCAGAGCCGCTTTGACCTCTGGCGAGCGGACCACGCAGAAGCGCCACGGCTGCCGGTTGTGGGCCGAAGGGGCCCAGCAGGCCGCTTCGAGCAGAGAATCGATCAACTCGTCGGCCACGGGCTCGGCTTTGTAGCGTCGGATCGAACGGCGGGTGCGCGCCAGCTCGACAAAGGCCGCCAGGGCAGGCGGCACAGCTTGGTCACCAGACAAGGCGGGGTGGGGATGGACGGCGCTCATGGTGAAAAGTATAACACGGTGTTGCGGCGTCTAAAAAGGTCGTCACCTCATCGTCGAGTTGGAGGGATGCCTGGCGTGCTTATTGATACATCCCGTACATTTTGGCTGCCTCGATCAGAGCATGGACATTTTCCGGCGGTGTCTTGGGTGGAAGCGCACAGCCAGGCCCCAGGATCAGCCCGCCGCCTTCTCCCAAGCGTACAATTGCTTCCTGGGCGGCCTCTTCGACATCGTGGGGCGTGCCCAGCGCCATCACGCCACTCGGATCGACCGGCCCCAGCACGATAGTTCGCCCCCGTGTGGCGGCCTTGACAACGGGCATGTCGATTTTGTAGTCGAGTTCCAACACGGCGGCACCAGTCTCTACCATATCGGGCACAATGGCCGTGGCGTCTCCACAGATATGGTAGGCCAGATCGATGTTGTGCGCTTTGAGATTTTGGACCATGCGTTTGGCATAGGCCCACTCAAAGGTGCGGTAGGATTTCGGCGAGCAGACATCGGGGCCCGAGAGCGATTCGCCGATAGAGGTCATGTGTGCACCTGCCTCGATTTGGGCGTAGGCATAGCGCGTCGTCACCTCGAGGGCGAACTCCAGAAGACGGTGCAACTTCTTCGCCAGCTCCGGATCGCCCCCGTTGCTGCGGCGCCCGCTGCGGGCACCATCTGCCTGTGCCAGCCGCAAGAGAAACTCCTCCATGCCCAACAACATCGCCGCCAGCGAGAAGGGCCCTTGATCGGCGCGCCCGATGATAAACGCTTTGTCACCGATTTCGTTGGCAACGATGCGCGTGGCTTTGAGGTTCTCGACAAGCGGATGAACCTTGTGGGGGTCGGGGACGACGAGTTGGTCGATATCGTCGAGCGACCGGATGGCCGGCCCGTGACAGACCGGTGCGCTGCCCTCCATGTACTCGACTGCCGCGCCGCATGCCTCTGCCAGCGCAGCAGTGCCATTTTCAAGCAGCAGCACGTCATGGCCGAACTCACGCCATGCCTGGATCTGTCCTTCCGCCATTGCCTCGCCATTTTGAAAAAACTCTGGAAAGGGCATGCCCGATGTCTGGGCGACCATCATGAAATTGTGCAGATCGACCGGCACGCGGTCGGGAATGCCGCCAGCGAGCACCGTGCGCACGCGCTCGAGCGAATTGGTTGGGTGGGCTGTCATGCAAGCTGTCCTTTCATACTGCAAGTTTCAGGGTGGTCAGAAACGAAATTGGAGGTGTGTGTTGGCTGGCAGAAACTCGGCGACCCAGCGAGTGAAGCACGCCCCCAAAACCGCAACAGTTGTCACCGTTTGATCATAAAACCGCCATCCACGAAGAGCGGAGTACCCGTGATGAAGGAAGCGCCGGGCGACGCCAAGAAGAGGGCAGCTTGTGCGACCTCTTCAGGTTGTGCCATGCGCCCCAACACATGCGCGCTGTTGGCAGTGGCACGCAGTTGATCGGGATCGTCGGTCGTCCGCAGCGCCTGATGTGTGAAGCCGGCATCTACCCAGCCCGGACAGAGCGCATTGACGCGTATGTGATAGGGTGCTAATTCCTGAGCAATGCCGTACGTCATGCTCAACACCGCACCTTTGGTGGCTGTGTAGGCAAAGCTTTTCTCCGAACCGACAAACGCTGACACGGAAGACAGGTTGATGATGGCGCCGCCGCCAGCGGTTTTGATTGCGGCGACAGCATACTTCGTGGCGAGAAAGGTGCCCGTCACATTGACCGCCAGAATCTCCTCCCAGGCACGCTCCTCCATTTCATCGATATGTCCGGTGCGCAAAATGCCGGCCGCATTCACGAGCGTTGTCAGTTTGCCAAAACGCGCCGTGGCGCGCTCGACGGCTTGGCGGCAGGATGAAGCCTGCGTCACGTCGAGTACAACGTCCAGCGCTTCCCCACCCGCTTCGCGGATCGAAGCCGCCATCTTTGCAACGTGTTCGGCTGCGATGTCTGCCACGATGACGGCGGCACCTTCCTGTGCAAAGAGCCGAGCAATCGCCGACCCGATGCCACCGGTTGCCCCTGTGATCAAAGCAACCTGCCCTGCCAGCTGTCCCATCTATCTCCTCCTTTTTATCGGTGACGTTGCAGATGTAAAACGAGCAGCCCCCCGCGGGGCGTCTTGTCGCTTCGGAGAGTATGCGTCATCTTGGCGAAATTCTCCGCATCGATCACCTGCTCTGCCACATCATGCCACAGATCTGTGACCGTGAATTGTGTCCCTGCTTCCCAGCCCAGCACTTCAACGGGCAACGTAAAGTGGATAGACAGCTCAGCAGCAGGGTTCGGATTGCCCGCAACCAGCAAACATTCGTCGCTGTTCCAATACAGATATGGGACAGGCGCTGGCGAGTCGGTTCTCGCGCCGATGGGCAGAAGATGTGCGGCGGTATGGCCGACGCGCAGCGGACGGATCAGATGGCTGAAACGTCTACGAATCGCAATCAGTCGTTTCACATCCTCGAGCATGGCAGCATGTCGTCGTTCGTCAAGCTGTTGCCAATCCAGCCAACTGGCGTAGAGCCAGCGTCCCTGCCCGAACAACTCGCCGCCAAACAACTTTGGGCTGTGTTGCGGCAGGGGACGATAGTCGGCGTCAAACTCTTCGCCAGCCATAAACAAAGGCACGGCAGGTGTGAGCAAAAAGGCATAGCCGAAGACAAAACGGCTGCCTTGCGCCGCATAGGGATTCTGGTCGAGGGGCGTGCCATCCCAGCCATTGTCATGACAACTCAACTGGACCGAGAGGTAACTTCCTGTAGGGAGCCGCAGCGGCAGAATCAGCCGCAAATTCGGTGCTTCGCCCTCAACGGTGACGGTGAAGTCTGCCGCGGTATTGCCAGAAATCTTCCAAGGCCAGTGGTACATCGGGTGTGTGACCGTAATATTGCTGATCTGTCTCCCGACAGGTGCGCCAGTAATTTGGAGAGTTATCTCTCGCACAGTATAGGTCCCCACCCCACCAGGACCTGTCTGTTGTTTTTCGAGCTCGCCTGCTTCCTGAAGAGCAAACTGGAAGGAGGCCTGCCCTTGATTGCTGGCGGTTGAGCCGTCGCTGTACTCAATCACCACCTGAAATCCGCTCGTTTTGGGTGCTGTTGCGCGCTGCATGTAGCTGGCGACATCGGTCAGCAGCGGGCTATCCTGCACAAACCCATGATTGAGACTGAGACGTTCCCCCCATTGGATGAAATCGCTGGCGCCAGCATAGGCAGGGCCCAGCTCGGCAAAGACGACGATGGGGTGTCCGGCTGCAGCGCAGCGTTGGCGAATGCGGTTCCACAGGTCAGGACGATAGGTGGCCACATCCAGGCGATACCCATCGACGCCGTATTTTTCCACATAAGATGACCATACCTCTACCCACCAATCATCCAGATCGCGATGGCCCCCTGACCAGTCATAGTCCACCATCCCCCAGGTCCCCCCTTTGAACCAGTGGGGCTTCTCCGCAATCAGCGGGCTTGAAGCCATGACACCATGCGTGATGACATCCAGAAAGACCTTGATGCCCAGTTCGTGGGCACAGTCGATCAGATCTTTGAATGCTGCGGCGTCGCCCAGGGTGGGATCGAGCTCATCTGGCAAGATACAAGCATACTGCGTCCAGATGTTGTAAAAGTGGGTAGCGTCGGCCAGCGAATGGCCGGTCAGCCAGATTCCAGTAACGCCCAGGTCGTGCACATACTGCAACTTCTCACGAAGGCTGTCAAATGTTCCCGACTCTGGGCCTGCTGGAGACGTGAATGCTTTTGTAGCGATTTCGTAGATCACCAGATCGTGGATCCAGTCAGGTGCGGATGAAGAAATTTTATCGGCAGGTGATTGGGTTGGGTTCATGGCAAAAAGTCACTTTCGTATGAAATACCTTGGAGCGAATACTAGAATTTACCCTTTGACCGCACCCATCGTCAACCCACGCACGATGTAGCGCTGGAGAAGGAGCGCCAGCGCAATGGTAGGGACGATGTACATCACGGCCGCAGCAGATAGATTGTCCCAACGCACGCCGTACATGAGATTCATATTGGACATTCCGACGGGCATCGTGAGCAGATCTGGCGTAGAAATCAAAATCAGCGACAGGCCAAAGTCATTCCAACTGATCAAAAATGCAAAAATAGCCGCGACTGCCAATCCAGGGGTCGCCAAGGGCAGGAGGATATGATAGAGCACATTGAGGCGGTTGCACCCATCGACCATCCCTGCCTCGGCCAACTCGACCGGAATGTCCTCCAGAAAACCTTGCATAATCCAGATTACCAGCGGCAGCTGGACTGCGGCATGGGCGATGATCAAGCCAGCAAAGGTATTGGTCATGCGAATTCTCGAAAAAAGAATGAACAGAGGAATCCCGATCGCAATCGCCGGCAGCATTCGCATCAGCAGTGTGGCCAGGAGTAAGAAACGACGGCCGTGAAAGCGGTAACGCGTGAAGCCATAGGCGGCCAATGACCCTAGCAGCAGCGACACGAAGGTTGAACTGAGCGCCACAAATACGCTGTTGCGCAGATAACGGCCTACTGGAAATGTGCCGAGGACGTTGGTGTAATTGGTCAACGTCGGCTGAGCGGGCAGCGAAATCTCAAGAATTTCAGAAGGGGGCTTGAGCGAACTCAACACCAGCCAGACAATTGGAAAGAGAAAGACACCGGTTGCACTCAAGACAATGACATAACTCAGCCAAAGCAACACATGACGTTTGCGTTTCATAGCGCTCCCCCTTGTCGGCGCACAGCACGTATCAGAAGGAAGCCGCCAGCCAATAGCATAAGGGTCATGAGCCAGGCAGTGGCCGTAGCATCGCCGATCTGCCGATGGGTAAAGGCCTGACGATAGGCAAAAAAGGAGAGCACGTCGCTGCGCATGGCTGGCCCACCCTTTGTCATTACGAAAATCACGTCGAAGACGCGAAAGGCGTCCATGCCGCGAATCAGCAGCGCGACCAATATGACCGGTTGGAGCAGCGGCAGTGTGATGTGGCGGAAGACTGACAGGATCCCTGCACCGTCGATAGTCGCTGCTTCGTAAAATTCGTGTGGAATCGACAGCAGGCCAGCAAGCATCAGCAACACGATCAGGGGCGTTGTCGCCCAGATATCGACGACGATGACACTGTACAATGCCAGATTGGGATCGGCCAGCCAGAGCGGTGGAGAATTGACGCCAAGAGACTTCAGCACAAAATTGATGATGCCGAATTCGTTGTTGTACATGAATTTCCACATCAGTCCCATTGCAACAGGTGCCAGCATCATCGGAATTATCAATAGCGTACGAAACAAGCTGCGTCCCACCTGAATGTTGGCGAGCGCCAGCGCCAGCAGCATGCCAAGCACAAACTCGAGCGGCACAGCAAGGCCTGCATAGAGAAAGGTATTAAAGAGGGCGCGGTGGAACTCTTCGTTCTGCAGAATCTGGACATAGTTCTCCAGCCCAACGAAACGGAATTGCTGCGGCTTGGCCAAATCGAAAAAATGAAAACTCATGTAGCTCGAATAGAGCATTGGATAGACGAAAAAGACCCCCAATACCATGAGCGCTGGCAATACAATCAAAAACCCGAAAGCAGCGTTGCTCAGCCACCAACTCGTTCTGAGACGCGTGTGGGACGGCGATGCATGCGCCGTCGATCCTTTGGTTCGGTTCATAGATGACTCCACTTGTGACTTGCCATCGCCAGGCTCGGCTGACGCCGTTGGACCCAGTGGGGCGATTGCTCAATCTACACCAGATTGCGGATGACCCTGTCTACAGCGGTAGGCCGGACATCCGCAACCTGGTGAAAAAATGGAAATCTGCCGATAGTTACAGCGATGTTATCCTTGTGAAAAACCGAGTTTCTGATCGAGGCATCGCTGTATGAATCGATCGCCCCCCCAAAACCATGGTTTTGGGGGGGCGCGTCGTGTTAATTGCCCTGCAACTGCGGCAGCAACTCCGTAAAAAAGGCGTTTGCATTCAGGATATCGATCACAGCAGCGTTTGCATCCTCCATTGCTGTTTGTGGATCCTTGGCACCGATCAGTGCTTCCTGGATGGCCTGATATTGCACCTTCTCGATCTCCATCCACGATGGCCCGGTCGCCAACCACTTCACCTCGCGACCATCTGCCTGGTTGGCGGCGATGGCTGCGGCAAGAATCGGATCCTGTTCTGCCAAAATGGCCGACACCGATCTGCGCACAGGGTTGGATCCAGTTTCAGCAAAGCTCAGCGAGGCGTCCGGCGACGCAATCCATTTGGCAAAAGCAATCGCCAGTTCCTGATCTTTACTCATTTGGAAAACATTCCATGACCAGCCGCCAATATTGCCGCCATGAGTGACCTGACCTGGCTTGCGCCCTACTGCGACATTTCCGACAACCTTGGACTGTTCCGGGTCCTGCAGGATCCCCCACATGTAGGGCCAATTGACAGCCATGGCAACCTTACCCTGGGCAAACAAAGTATGAAACTCCGTATAGTCGTAGGTAGGGGTATCTGGCGGGTAGATGTTGTAGGTGCGGAAGTTGTCAACCACCCAGGTGAGTGCGTCGACAACCGGCTGAGAATTCAGCGTGGGGGTATAATTCTCATCTACCACGTCGCCACCAAAGGCATAGATATAGTTGTACAATTCCCACGTGCTGCCCAGTCCGGCGACACCCTTGAAGGCTGAACCGTAAACGTCGATGTTGTTGGGATCGAAACCGTCTTCCCCAGGATGCTTGCCATTCTCGTCGGTGGTCAGTTTGATGGCGTACTCACGGAATTGCTCGTAGGTTTCGGGCGGTTTCGTCGGGTCCAGCCCTGCGGCCTCAAAAAGATCCGTGCGCCAGTACAAGATATTGGTGTCCGCTGTCTGAGGAAGGCCATAGAGTTCTCCGCCAATGCTGTACTGGGCAATGTCGGCTGGATAGAAGTCGTCCAAATCTGGCGGGGCAGGCAGCGGGATCAGGTAGTTACTCAAGCCATATTCTTTGGCACCGCCAGCTCCCGTGTGCATCATGTCATAAAGACCAGAATTGTTGGCCAGTTCCAGACGCACCTTGTCATACATTTCGTTCTCACTTTACTTTCCGGTAAAAATGGGTCAAGCAGCCCGTTTGAGACGGCGATGCGCCTCGATCCCCTTGGGTAAATGGGCTGTAACCGAGTCCTTTTTTCGAATTTGCGGGTCATCGAACAAGAAAGTTGGAAAATCAGCCTTGTCCAGGAGCCGCCGCAAGCGTCCTGGGGTAGCCTGGGGAGTGCGATCCCAGAAACCTGAAGGGACTGGCGGCATAACAGCAGCGGCATAAGTCAGAATAGCGCCGGCGATGAGGCTTAGTTCAGGCAGACGGAAACAGGAGTCACTGGCAAAGACGAATTGGCGATGAAGACCGATCATCTGTTTGGCCGCCAGCGGAGGTTGTTCCACTGGCCAGCGGTCTCGGTAGATATGATAGGGCGTCTCCACCTTGATCTTGCCCAGGTCCGTGGCGAGAACCAGCGCCTGTTTGTAGAGCGGATCATGGTAGGCGTAAATGGAAAAGGTTGCCGCATCTGCTGAGACGTATGTCTGTGCCAGCACCAGATGATGCCAGGCGTGAACCACAATTTCGCGTCCGTCATGGGTGAACTTGGATTCATGGTCGGGTTGTGAAGCAGCAATCTTCTTGCCTTTGAATTTTCGCAAGAGCGGTCGCACGATTTCACCGTATTTGGGCTTGCATCCTTTGCCCTTGTAGACCGGCAACTGATTCCGCCGTGCGGTGCTGTTGGCGGCCATACGCACAACAAATCGTTCGATCTCGCCTTCGTGCAGTTCGGATATCTCAAACTCGGCATCAATGACCAGAACCTGATCAGGCAGCAGATGTGCTTTCGCTTCTTTCAGCAGTTGCCGTCGAAAATCAACCTTCTCCACTCTGGGTTCACAGCGTACAATCCGGCGCAGCAGAGGTATCCGTTTGCTCTTCACCTCGCCAGCGACCACTATCACCCCAAAGACAACCGCTGGCAACGCTTTTTGCACCAGGCTATGGAAATGTTTCCCAGCCCATCCTTTGAGGTGCGGGCGCCAGAAACCAGTCATATCCACACTCACGGCCTGGTATCTTTCATGCCGTCGCACACGCCAGTGATTCTCGCTTGCCACGTAAATCTGCCAATTGTCCAGCAGTTCGTTACTCGTCCATGCACCATGACGCAACGCCGCCCAACTTCGCCTCACAACCTGCTTGTCGAATCCTTTGGCATCGAATGCCGTAAAGAACGCACCGCGACCCGGCAAGAATGCTCCGCTCATCATTACCCACAGGATGTGTACCAACGCCAGGTTTGTTCCGATGGGCACCGTTTGCACAACAGCACTGATTGCTTGTACAGTAAGTTCTACGGCGGTTGACATGCTCCACTCCTTCCTATGGTTTTTGTGTCAACCACATTGTGGACTGTCAATCGCCGTTTGTCATTTTCTTTTTGCTGTTGTGCAACTTTTACCGGAAACTAAAGAAAAATTGCTTGTCGATAGTGTGTCTCCGAGACCTCGAGATGTGCTGTGGCTGATGCAGCAGACGTTGCGCCAGTACTGGCTGCGCACAAGCGGCGCTGGTGGATATATTGAGCGCATCGACCTCGACAAGGCCTTGAAAGCAGTCGAACTTGAATTTTGCAAGAATCAATCCAGCCAGAATGGGCTGGATTGATTCTTTACGGGAGCAAGCTGTCCTGCAAGAGGAGTAAAGCGTGTGTCCAATTCATTCCTGTATGATGAGAAGTTATTTGTCAACCGCGAGCGTGAGATCAGGCAGATCTGCGAGTTGATTGACAAGTTCAAAGAGCTGGTCAATTCTCGTCAAAAAGTGATTGCGGTGCATGGGCAGCGCGGTGCTGGCAAAACCTGGTTTTCTTTGCATTTGCATCGAACTGTTTTCAAACGGCCCGAATATCAAGAACGGTTGGAGTCTTGCCTGGTGGCTCTGTCGCCTGCGCCTGTTCCAGACAGAGGGCCCCAAAATGATGAATTTTTGGTCGTTTTGTCGCCAGGAAACAAACAATCTGATGAGGCAGCTGTTCTTGAACTGCTGAAGCAACTGATAAAACGGTATAGTCCACAGCATAATGTTTCCACATACGATCTTTATGAATGCAGCAGTTGGTTGGTTCGGTATTTGTCGAGCAACAACAACAATGACACGCACCTTTTTGTTTTGATTGTTGATTCCTACATGGAATCTCCAGCGCCCCTGCAGAAACTGCTTGAAACCTATCTCTTGGCACCGCTTGCTCCGTTGGATCGCTGCCTGTTGATTCTAACGGGGCGAGGAGGGTTGCGGCCGAGCATGAATTTGTCTCTGCTTCCGAGATCGGATGCGACCATCGCACTGGCATCATTTGTCAGTGACGGTGTCGGTTCAGATGCTGTGGCAGACCTGATCCGCACTGCGTTGCAGGTGGAAAAACAGGATGCAGACAAGATGGCCAAAACAGTCACAAAACTGGGCGGCAGCTATCCACTGGCCATTCGGCAACTTGCAGATTTTGTGAAAAAGTTTGCGTCAGAGCTGCATACACTGCCGCCAGCCTCACCGCTGCATACACTGCCGCCAGTCTCACCGCCAACTCCAGAATTCTGTCAAGAGTTCAGCACAATTGTGGATAATTTGTTGTCGCTGTCAGGTCCTGATGCTGAACGCAAGCGAACCCGTACATATTTTGAAGCGCTCTGTATTTTAGATGGCTTCAGAGAGGTCGAGCTCAAGGAGTTATTGTCTGCGCAATCTCAATCGCCCCTGTCGAACGCAGAGGCGCGTGCGGTGATGTCTACTTTGTTGCAAACAGCGCTGATAGAGTTTCGGGATAACCGTTACCACATACACGATTCGATACAGCCCATCTTGGAGAAATACTTGTACATCTGTAAGCCGGAGACTTGGGATACGCTGCAAGGAACGGCGGCGGCAATGTACGAGAAATGGGCTGGGGGCTATCCACAGCATCGCCTAGAATTCGAAAGGCGGCGACAGAGGCACATTGATGCGCTAGGAAAAACGGCATTAGCCGTTTGACCCTGTTGCGTTTTCCAACAGTGTGAAGGAGTTGACCATGAATGAGTTTTTCGGTGGCGCACTTTCTGTGCCTCATGTCGGCCGAAGGGCACAACTCGACCAGATTGTGCAAAAAGTGCGCACCGGTACTGGGCCTCAATTGATTTTTGTCAGTGCCGAGGGCGGGTTTGGCAAGACGCGCATGCTGATGGCCGTATTGGAAAGACTTCGTGGTGAATCTGATCGTTATTTGTGTGCGCAAGAACTTGTCGATCTGTATCATCTTGAACACCACACTTCCCTCGGGTTGGTCTCTGCGTTGTACCTCGCGCTGACGCCTTCACTGGATCCCTTTTCGAGATTCCGTTCCGAATATGATACGCTGGCTCGAATTCGTCTGTCTGGGGATGCAATCAACGTAAAAGAACAACAACAAAAAGTTGTTGAAGGCTTTGAAGAGCGCTTTGAAGAAATTATTCGCTCGTGTGCTGCCGAGAGACCCGTTGTCATTGCACTGGATACTGCGGAACGCGTCTGTTATGAGATCCTGCATGGTATCTCAGAGGAACCAAGTTATTTTCAATATGCCGACGCCTGGGAGTGGCTGTTGAAAAGATTGCCGGACTGGGGAAATGTGAGTGTGCTGGTCGCAGGGCGTCCGGTGATTCGTCAGATGCTGATTCGCGAGGCATCAAAACGTGCCGGCATTTTGATTACAGAGTATGAGCTGGAGGTGTTTGATTTTGAGGACACAACCGAATATTTGGAAGCTGTGCAAAAAACCGCTGCACAGTCGTCGATCGAATCTGTCAAAGACGTGGCGAATCTGCTCTGTGACATGTCGGAGGGGTTTCGGAAAAAACTGTTTGCAGCCAGCCGAGGACGTCCAATTCTGCTAGCGTTGTGTATTGACCTGGCCACGACGAGCCCTCAACGATTTTTTTCAATCGAAGAGTTGACCGATCTGCAAGATCTGGAAGCTGCGATCATCCGGCGAATTATGGAGATGGACGGAGATCTGCGCGTTGTCGTACAGGCACTGGGGCGGCTATCCAAAGGCGCAACGCCTGAATTGCTGGCTGTTGGGATGGGCTGTTTACCCCAAGAGGCTGAAAGCTTTCTGGACGCTGTCCGCCCGCTCTCTTTTGTCAAACAGCGTCCCGCCGATCAAAAAATATTTTTGCATGACGAGATGTATGCAATGTTGCGCCGCCATGTCTTCGATTATCCAGGCGATGTTGTGGCTGAGCAGGAATTTTATAAGCCGGTGATTGAGTACTATAGAAAACAGATCAACGACAGCAAAAATCGAATTGATAATGCGTTTGCCGAGGTGGATGAAGCGAAAAATGCGTTTGCCGAGGTGGATGAAGCGAAAGCAGTCACGGTGGACAGCACGAGACTGGAACAACTCTACAGTGAACGGCGCAACTTGATGGTAGATGAAGTCTATTATCGCCTGGAAAACCTGCCGGCACGTGGTTTTAAGCAGTATTATCGCTACATGCGCGAGGCCTCCTACAGCGTCAATCTGCTTTTGGACACCCAACTGTTTGTGGTGCTGCAGGAATGGTGGATCGAAAAGGACCCGGATTATCAAGCGGACAAGCTGGATGGACTGCCGCGGTCGTTTGTTGACAGCGAAATTTTGGTCAGACCTGTTGTGCGTGCGGCCATAGGCGGCCGTCATCAGGCGGCCAGCGAAGCTGCCAGCACGCTGCGTAAGCAGCTGGCGCAGGTTGATCCCAGCAATCACAGCTGGGCAACGACAAAGACGGTGATCGATTTTTGGGAAGCCTACGCCAAGACGCTGTATGGCAGTGCCGACGACCAAAACGATGCAAAACAGCTGCTAATGGAAGGGATTGCGGCGCTGAAGAGTCTGCTGGAGCAGCCAGAATTTGCCGACATCGATGTCAACGCGGAGAACTCTTCTTCTGTTTCTGTCTGGTCAGACGAGGCTGCTCTGAACAAATGGCGTGCCATGGCTGTGCTCGCCTTTGGCCATCGTGTGCTCGGCTACCATCACCGAACTGTTAGTCAGTATCAGCAGGCAATTGCTGAATATCGCGCGGCGATTGTGCTGTGGCGCCTGGTAAAGATGCAGGTCGAGTTGGCCTACACCCAGAACGATCTCGGGTATGTTTACAGCCTGCTCAACCAGATCGACGATGCGGTTGACATGGCAAATACAGCGCTGAAACTTCGCCGTTTTCTCGGATTTCGCTCGCATATGGCATTGAGTCTCAATACTTTGGGCCTGATTTATCTGGCCGATGGCCGGTACCGTGACGCTGAGGAGAATTGCACCAAGGCGTTGGCCATCTTTCGCGCGCTGGAGAGCCGGCGAGGTGTCGGGTTGGCACTGCTGGCGCTTGCCGAAGCGTTGCGGAGAGGGGCTGCTGCGCAGAAGGAGAGACCGTTGTCGGACAGAGCTGACGCTCTGCGCAAAGCAGACCAGTATAACAAAGAATCCATTCAGATTTTTGACGATTTGGGGGAATCTCTGCGACAGGTCGAGGCTCGTATCGAGGCGGGGTGTTGTCTGCGGGATTGGCTGGAAATGCGCAACAACTTTCCTGATCCCGGCGATGATCTGCGAAAACTGGCCGTGAAAAGCAGGGAATATCTGCAGTCGGCTTCTACACTGGCTAGAGAAAAGGATATGCTGTTCCATGAGCTGGATGCAGGGGCAAATCTGGCCAAGCTTCAATTTGTAGAGCTGAATCGACGCTCTGAAAAAATTGATTACCTGCCAGTTGAGAAGGCAATTGCAGAGACAATGGCTCGCGTTCCTGGAGAATACCTCTGGAGGGAAGAGAGTGGACCGCCAACGGTCGCGCTAGACCGCGCCAACAAACGGTTGTGGACACGAGTTGCCAAGTTGTTTATGCTCCGTGGACACATGCAATTTGAGCAGTATCTGGCTGGGGGCTCAGGGTTTCGTGACCGACTGTCTCAGCCAGAGGTGCAAACGCAGATCGAGAAGATCGTTGAAAATTATTTCTGGACGTTGGAGTACAACTATTTCTATGTGAGCGATTTCCGTGGTTTCAGGCAGACGACTACCCAAATTCACGAACGTCT
Organism: Chloroflexota bacterium; assembly: GCA_018969295.1. Classification (GTDB taxonomy): domain Bacteria; phylum Chloroflexota; class Anaerolineae; order Caldilineales; family Caldilineaceae; genus Caldilinea. Next base: position 34,846 of record JAGWYN010000009.1, read on the forward strand.
GGAACAATTAAGTGTTGCCGAACTGCAAAGGATTTCCCAGTCTGTGGTGGCGCTGGAAGAACGCTGGGGGGTTGACCGCAAGGAAGACCCAGAAGGGCGCCGCGGCAGCGAACTGCGAAAACTGTTGGTGCGTCGAACTTTGTGGTCGTTACTATAAGGCGTTTTGTCCGTACTTGAGAAGCCGCAAGCCCTCCAGTTTGAGCAATTCGGGAAAGATTGCTTTGTATACGTTGCAGTAGGGTGACTGGACATCTGTGCGGCCTGTGGCCCGCAATGTCAATACAGGACAACCGCCAGCACACCAGGGTTGCCACTCGCATGAACGGCAACCCTCTTTGACTGAAGAGGGCAAGTTAAAGGCGTGGCTGTGGGTGCGTAGGGTGTGCAGCGGGTCTGCGGCAAAGACGCTGGAAATCGGTTTTTCAATCTCCATCTGACAGCGTGCCACATGGCCGTGGTGGTCGATGACCAGATAGCTGTGTCCGGCCCCACAGGCATGTTCGTGGGCGCCGTGGAACGCAGAGCGATCGATCATGCTGTCTATCAGGCGCATGTTGGGAAGTTTTTGGGCAACGATGTCGAACGCAGCAAGTAGCCCTTGCGTCAGCTGTGCATAGCTTGCCCGAAGTGCGCTGCTTTGCTGACGCTGATCCTGGTCTCGATAAAAATTCAGGTTGAAGCGCAGTCCTTTGTCCAGCGCATACTGCACCGTTTCAGCAAGAAATTCGGCGTTTTCTACGGTGACCGTGATCGAGAGGTGCGGAGATACCCCATGTGCCAGTGCTCGGTCCAGCGACTGGTCAACCTGTGCAAAGCTGCCCTGTGCACCGACCGTAGGCCGCTGTTGGTCGTGCACTGCTTCGATGCCATCCAAGGAGACCATCAGGCCGATGTGGTGGGTGTGCAAGTAGTCCAGCAGCCTGGGAGACAGGACCGTGCCGTTGCTGAGCAATGTCGCCTGCAGCAGGATGCCGTCGGCAGCGGCCCGTTGAAGTGCCTCTTCGTGGATCAAGCGCAGGACTGAAAAATTGAGTGCTGCCTCTCCCCCGGCATATTTGAGCGAGACTGTCTGAAAATCGTGCAGGCGAGCAGCACGAAAAATGGCTTCAACTGCCGCTGCACCAATGGCGGGGGACATGTGTTCGTGGTTTTTGTCGAGATAACAATAGGTGCATCTGAGATTGCACTGATTGGTCAAGTGCAGCCATGCGCTCAGTGTCGCATACGCATTGGGGGAAAGAGTCTCGGTCTGTGAATTGGCGGGTTGTAGAAGGCCTGCCGCAGCGAGTGCTGTGAAGGCGTCCTGCCATGCCGCTCCATCCGACGAAGCCCCCTGCACAGCAGGAGGGCGCTGGGGAATGGCAAAGCTGTCAAAAAAATGTTGCGCAGTGGGGTTGAGAACAGCAACTGCGCCATTGCCAGTCAGATTGAACAACAACGACCAGCCGTCAACTAGATCGCGTTGGAAGGTGACTGGTGCATGCTGCCATGTGTCAGCATAAAGCTGCCCTGGGGCAGCAAATACGGCGCTGGATGCTGTCGACACGGGGCAGGCACAATCCCCAGTGAGGAGTTGAGCAGAATGGCTGATCCAGACTTGTGGGGGGTATCCCATCGATTGCTTTCCTTGTGTGCCGATTTTTTCTGTGAAACGAAATCCTATGAATAAAATAATCAGCATGAGTTTGTTCACAAATTGATACCATAGAAAAGCTGAATATGCAAACCGATCCAGGATCGGGGTCTACTTCATGACGGGGGCAGGTTTTTGCCAGCTGCCCCCATCGTCTGCTCGGCACGGCGGTGCGAAGGGGTCTTGGCGCGCGCACAGAGCACACCCACGGCAGAAACGGCCAAAGAAACTCGAATTGGGCAAATGACAAATAGCATTTTTTTGGCCGATGGTGTACAATTTTCTTGTATTTTATGTCTGTTTGCCAGTGTAAAAATGACGAGCTGCTATGCCAAATGAAACTCTTCTGCTTCAGTTGACTCAACTGACCGACACCTATCTTCTGCGCCAGAAACGTGCTGCTGCGGTGCTGTCTGCGTTCAAGCTCACCGGCGATGCACTTAGCAAGACAGTGCGCGCGTTGCAGGAGTATGCGGCTGAGGACAGTACGGTTGCGGCAGCCCAGGATGCTTTTGCCCGTGTCAAGGTCAAGGAAGAAGGCATCGACCCGTTGGCCCCAGAGCTGCGTCGCGAGGTCAAAAATTTGACCCTGCTCCTCTCTTCACTCAAAGAGGCCTCCAATGCGCTACGCGCCGAACCGGTGGACGTGGCCCGGCTGGACAAGGCGTTGGTTTTTCTGCTGATCCGCAAGGAAGCTGCCGTGGCTGCGTTGATCCCGTCGCTGCAGAGCGAGCTTGACCTGGCACAGCGGGCGCTGGGGGATGAGTTTGGGGTGAAGCTGCGGGCTGCTCTGGAGTCGTTGGGGGTACATCTGGGCGGGCGCCCCCCCAAGTTTACGATCGGCCGCTTTGAGTTGGACGCCAATTTTGCCCGCCGTTCCTGTGTGTTGCGCTACGGCAAGGATACGGTGGCTCCCCATGTGTCCATCACGGTAGAAGCTGCTCTCAAAGCGTACCTGGCTGCTGTCAAAGAGATCGAAAATCGCCCTGTGGGGGGCTCGGCCTGGCTGGCACAGCTGTACGAAGCGTATCAGATGGTGCAGCGCAAGCGCGCCAGCACGGCCAGCCGCGTCAATGTGGTCGATGTCTATCTGGAACTGGTGATGCTGCGGCAGGGACGCACGTTTGCGGGCGAGCCGAGCAAGCGCACCTTCACCGAATATAGTCGAGCCCAATTTATCTACGATTTTTACCGGATCACCGGGCAACAGCGGCTGGTCCACCAGGGGATGCAGGTCAAAGTGCACAGCGCAACCAAGTCGCAGACCGACAGCCCGGCCAAAAGCATGTGGATTGTCGAGGGGGATTCCCCTTACGATGGGCGCTACATTGCCGACATCGAATTTGAAAAGGAGCAGCGGTGATGCTGCCGGAACCACGGCTTGCCCGCCAGATTGTCGAGACGCTCGGCCAGTCGGGGACTCCTCTCTCCAAAGGGGTCAGTTACTACAACGCAGGCAATGAGTCGCTGCTCAACGCCATCGACACCCACTATCTGGGCTCGTATCTGGCTGAGGGGGGAGCGGTCTTCAAGTTGGTGGTGGGCGACTACGGTGCAGGCAAGTCGCATTTTCTGTACTGCGTGCGCGACCGTGCCTGGCAGCGCAATTTTGCAGTCAGCAAGGTCGACCTGAGCCCCAAGGAGAGCCCGTACGACGACCAGCGGCGCGTCTACAGCGCAGTGGCCTCGGCGCTGGTCTGGCACGAGCTGGGTGGGTTAGGTGAAGATGAACAGGGGTTGGCGCGCTTTGTCGAGGGGACCTTGCGCCGGCTGCTCACCCCGCAAGGAGTGGATCTGGGGGAGCAAGGGGCGGAGGCGTTGCCCGAGGTGCGTGCGTTGTTGCAGACTGTGGCCAGCACCGCCATCGACAGCCTCAGCTACCACAAGGCCATTCAGGGGTATCTCACAGCACTGTTGCGCGACCAGACAAGACGGCTGGAGTCGTTGGAGCGCTGGCTGCACGGCGAGGAGGTCAGCCCGGAGGACATGCGCGACCTGCGCACGATCGGGGTGACGGAGAAGATCAACAAAAACAACGCGTTCAAGATGCTCCGTTCGCTCTGTCAGACAGTGCGTGCGCTGGGCTACAGTGGGCTGGCGCTCCTTTTTGATGAAGGGGACCGCATGTTGAGCATCGGCGGCAAGGCTGAAAAGACGGCGACCGACAACCTGCGCGAGGTGATCGACCGCTGTCGTGAAGACCTGCCCGGCGCGCTGTTCATGTATGCGGTGCCGCCCGATTTTCTTAACACAGTGGTGCCCAAATATCCAGCGCTGCAGCAACGTGTGCAGGCAGCCAACTTTTTTTCGCGCAGCAACCCATTCAGCCCCCAGATCGACCTGGAGCATCTCGACCTGCCTGACGAAGAGCTGCTCGAACAGATCGGCTACCGGCTGCTGCCGATTTTTGAGCTGGCTTACGGGCTCAAGCTGAACCAGGAGATGCAGGCGGGCAACATCCACGCGCTCTCTGCAGCGGCCCGCAGCGCCTACCTGGCGATCAGCCACCGTCGTCTTTTTGTCAAGACGGTGGTGACCGAGTGGTATCGGCAAAAAGAGGAAGGTGAGGTTGCGCTGACGCCCGAGGTTGCGGCTGCGCTGATCAAGGGGCAGAGCGATGCACTCACTCTGCTGGCCGATGCACAACAGAGCCCTTATTGACGAGGTAGCCTGTGGAGCCACAAACGGTTCATCATCCACATTTTGGTGCGGGCCAGCTGCTCAAAACCTATATGGGCGGCTACGAATGGGAAGTGCTTTTTGCTGCGGGGCGCCGTTTTCGTTTGCCTGCCAAGGAGTTTTCACCTGCCTCCTACGCGGCTTTGTCTGTGCGACCACAGCCGCTGGCTGAAACAGCCACCCGGCTTCCCCTGGAAACGGATCAGTTTCGTGCTCGTCAGACGCTGGAAGCGCTGCGGGTCGGCATTGTGCCGATCCAGGACGCTGAGACGTTGACGATCGGGCTGGAGGCGGAGCGGGTCACCCTGGACCGGGCACTGGACCGCAGCCACGAACGGGGCGGCGATGTCATTGCCGTGATCGGGGATTACGGCTTTGGCAAGAGCCACTACATCGAGCTGGCTGCGCGGCGTGCGCTGCGCGAAAATTTTTTGGTCGCAGGGGCCAGTCTGGATCTGGTGGAGGTGCCTCCCAGCAAAGCACACAAGATCTACGAGGCGCTGGTGGCCGCTCTGCGCTACCCGGACAGTCCCCGGCAGGGGTTGCTTCCTCTGGTCGAGAGGGCGCTGGCCCAGCCGGGGGCTGTGGCCGAGTTTGTGCGGCTTTGCCCACGCTCGGTGAACGAGTGCCCGCTGGCTGCTGTCCTGACCGCGTTACAGGAATGCCCCAGCCAGAGCGCGCTGGAGGAGACGGTGGCCTGGTTGAGCGGGCAGACCAAACCGCAGGCCGACATGAAAAGCTGCCTCAAACGCCCGCCCCGTCTTTACATCAACGGCGAGAATGCCCGACAGTACAGCTATCTGCTCACCGGAATCGGGTTGTTGGCCACGCTGGTCGGCTACAGCGGCATCGCCGTGTTGATCGACGAATCAGAACATTACTCGTTGTTGCGCGGCGCACAGCGGGAGCGCGCCGACTCTTTTTTCAAGGCCATGATAGTCAGCGCGCTGGGTCTGAATAACGGGCGGATCGACGCCCGTCGCGAGATTCCAGAGAACCCGCGCGCCGACTATCCGGTCTGCTATAGCTCGGAGCCTCATCTTTTCTTTCTGTTCGCGCTGACCGAGAGTGCAGATCGCATGCCTGTAGGCACCTGGCTGGCACCGTCCCATCTGGTGCGGCTGGACGACCGCTTTATTGAGCGAGACATTCGTGAGTTTTACAACACGTTGCTGCGCTACCACAGCATGGCCTATGCCTACACGGCCGCCCCGGAGCGCTACGCGGAGGCTGCTGCGGTGGCCCCGGGGCTGCTGGCGCGGGCGCTGGCGCAGCACCGCATCAACCTGCGCGAGCTGATCCGCAACGCCGTGACGACGTGTGACCTGCTCTATCTGTACCCTGACTATACGGCAGAGACGATGGCTCGTGAATTGAAGGCGGGTTTGAAGTTGTAGCGGTTGAACCGGCGGATGGGTGTTGAACAGCACAGAGGGGCCTGTGGACGAGTACAAATTGATCAAGGCTCGCCTTCCGCGCACGTGGTCTCCTTTTTTTGCCCGTCACGGCAATTTTACCCCAGCGCAGGCGGCGGCCCTTCCGCTGCTGCTCGCCGGGCAAAATGTGCTGTTGTGTGCGCCGACTGCCAGCGGCAAGACCGAGGCGGCGCTGGCCCCCCTGATCGAGCGGTATCTTGCGCCTGAAAGCCAGGCGATGCAATTGACCCTGCTTTATCTCTTGCCGACTCGTGCGCTGGTCAACGACATTGCTGGCCGGCTGACCGCCCCGCTGGAGCGGCTGCGCGTGCGGCTGGCGGTGAAAACCCGGGATCGGGACGACTTTGACCCGCGACGGCCTGCTTCGATTCTGTTGACAACCCCAGAAAGTCTGGATGCCCTGCTGGCCAGGCGGCCCAAAGCCTTGACTCAGGTGCGCGGGGTCGTGATCGACGAACTGCATGTGTTCGACGGCGATGTGCGTGGGGACCAGCTGCGCGTGCTGCTTGCGCGGCTGCGTCAGGTCCGCACCTTTGCCATGCAGCAGGGCGATGCCAGCGATGCGGCTGTTCAGTATGTGGCGCTTTCGGCGACGGTGGCTGCGCCGGAGAGCGCTGCTGCGCGCTATTTCCCGGATGCTCGGGTGGTGGTTGTGCCGGGAGGGCGCAGCCAGCAAATCTCCCTGCGGGCGATGGCTGCAGAGTCGGCAGAGGCGTTGTTGGCGCTGTTGAAAGAATTTCAGGCGTTTGGCTGGCGCAAGGCGCTGGTGTTTTGCAACACCCGCGCCGAGGTGGAGCTCTATGCCACGGCTGTGCGGTGCATGGGGTCGCCGTTTGGCCAGCAGGTTTACGTTCACTACTCCAACCTGGATCGGCTGCGTCGTCGCGAGATCGAAGAACAGTTTGCCCAGGCGGACGCTGCGATCTGTTTTGCCAGCAGCACCTTGGAGTTGGGGGTCGACATCGGCACAATCGATGTGGCGGTTCAGATCGGTGCGCCGGGCAGTGCTGCGGCTTTTGTGCAGAGAATTGGGCGTGCAGGGCGGCGGCGGCAGACGATCCAGGCGGTCTGTTTTTTTCGGACCCCGCTGGAAGAAGCGCTGCTGCGTGCGCTGCTTGCCGCGCCCGAACCTGTCCCGACTCGCGCCCCGTTTCGTGCTTCGGTCGCGGTGCAGCAGATTTTCAGCCTTTTGTTGCAAAGCCCGACCGGGGCAATACGGCTGGCTTCGTTGTGTCTGCTCTTTGAGGGGTTGGTGGCTGAAAGCGAGCTTGCTGCGCTGCTTGGCCATCTGCAGGAAATGCGCTATCTGCAGAGCGCGCGGGTGGGGGAATGGCGTGCCGGCGAGCGACTCAATCGGCTGGTCGACCAGCAGTCGTCCGAGCATGCGCCGATGAGTCTCTACAGCAACATTCAAAACCGTCCACCGACGGTAAAAATTCGCGACCAGAACAGCCAGCAGATCGTGGCTGCGGTGGACCCTCTCTGGTTGGATCGTGAGCTGTTGACGTTGGAAGGGCGTTCGCTGGAGGTGACCTGGTTTGACGGTGAGGCGTTGTGGGTCACGCAGGGGGGAGTGCAGGGGGAGCAGACCCAGCTCCCTTTTTTGTCGGCGCGCCAGCTGCTCAGCTTTGAGCTGGCACAGCAGCTGGCGCTTCAGGTCGGGATGGGGGTGGGGGAAGCGCCACTGCTGGAGACAGCCGAAGGTTGGCTGCTTTTTCACTGGCTGGGGGATGTCTATGGGCATGTGCTGTTGGCGCTGTTGCGTCCCTACCTGGCGGTGAGAGAATCGGGGCAACCTGGACTGGCGCTGTTGCTGGGCGAGGAGCCGCGTGCGCTGCCTTCGATCGGGGGGGAGCAGGTCGAGCGTTTTCTGTACGCGCAGGTACGCCAGTATGAGGGGATGCTGGCGCTGGGGGCATACGCCCATCTTTTGCCCTATACCAGTCGGCAGCAGGCTGTGGCAGCGCAGTTTGATGTGCCCCGTTTTGTCGAAGGTGTCAGCCGGCTGGTGCTCTGTGCTGCACCCGAGCAGGTGCGCGAGGAACTGGCAGCACTGCTTTACAAAAGCGACGGCCAGTGTTCCAGATAGTGCTCGTAGGTAGCGGCGATCAATCTGCTGGCCGGCAGTTCGCCGTTTTTGTCCCTGCGGATCCACTCTGGCCAGTTCAGCGAGAGAATGGCGGATTGTGCTGTGGCGTGTGTAGCTTGGGCCTTGCGGAGACGATTCCGAGAGGGAATGGTTGATTCGTGTTGCTGGCATCGACCGACTACTGCCTGCCTGCTCTCCTGTCCGCTGAAACCAGCGGACAGGAGAGCAGGCAGGTCTGCTCCGCGGGGACGATGGGCTGGCGGTTTAGAGGGCGAGCATGGTTTCGCTGGGGCGTTTGAGGATCGCCATGCGGATCGCAGTGCGTTCGGCGCCTTCGATATCGACCTCGGTAAAACTGGGGACGACGGCGAGGTCGAAGCCATCCTCGACGAGGTAGCTGCGGGCGATGGTCACAGCTTTGACAGCCTGGTTGAGGGCGCTGGCGCCGATGGCCTGCAGCTCAGCGTATCCTTTTTCGCGCATGATGCCTGCAATGGCACCTGCAACTGATGCGGCTCGTGATTGACTGGAGACTTTGATGAGATCTGCCATAATGTTGTTCTCCTTCGGCAAATCCAGCGAACCGTCTGTGGCGGTGAGCTGGAAACAGTGAGGAAGCGCAGTTTGCTTGCCTCTTTCTGGCTTTAGGATACTGCAGGCTGCGATGATGGGGTGTTGATGTGGGATCAACGATCTTGGGGGTGTTCAAGGCTCTGTGGCCAGCAGGGCTTGGAGCAGGTAGGTGATCGAGACGGCGCCGGGGTCGGGGTGGCCCAGGCTGCGGGCGCCCAGCTTTGCGGCGCGCCCGCGTCGGGCGACCAGGCTGCTGGTGGCGGCTGCCCCTTGTTCTGCTGCGGGCAGGGCTGCTTTCCAGGCCACTGCCAGCGGTTGGTCTGGGGGGTGGGTTGCCAACGCGCGGAGAAAGGGGTAGAGGGCGTCGAGCAGGGTTTTGTCTCCGGGCTGGGCTTTGCCGAGTCGTGCTACATGGTCGGTGCCGGCCTGCAGGGCTGCTGTGACAGCGGGCAAGTCACAAGGGCCGTCCCCCAGCTGCTGGCCAGCTGTGGCCAGCAGCGCGCCGACCAGCGCGCCCGAGGCGCCGCCGGCATCGGCGAAGGCGGCGCCGGCTTGTTGCAGCAGCTGGCCGCTGCTGCCCGTGGCCCCGGCGAGGGCGGCGTTGGCAGCGCGCAGCCCTCGCACCATGGTGGCCCCGTGGTCGCCGTCACCGGCGGCGGCGTCCAGTCGGCCGAGTTCGGCTTCGTGTTCTACCATCAGCACCAGGGCTTCGGCCAGCCAACGGTGCACCACACTCTGGGCAGCAGTGTCCATTCAGATTTTCCTCAAAATTTCGTATAGGCAGCAGAAGTGCAAGGGGCATCGAAGAGGGGCAGCAACTCGTCGTCGAGCCAGCAGAGCGAGAGTGAACAGCCAGCCATATCGAGCGAGGTGACCATTTCAGCCACGACCGGGTGGTACGGTGTCAGCCCGGCTGCCAACAGCAGCCGGTGGACATCTTTGTAAAGGACGAAGAGCTCTTCGTACTGGGTGGATCCGAGCCCGTTGAGCAAAACGCCGACCCGTGGGGGGAGGGCGGCTGGGGCGTTGGCGAGCAGGGTTTCGAGCAACAGCCCGGCGATCTCGTGGGCAGGGCGCAGATGGCTGGACTGGATGCCTGGTTCGCCGTGGACGCCGAGCCCCAGCTCCATCTGTCCGGGTTCGACAGCAAAGAGCGGTGCAGACTGGCCGGGCAGCGTGCAGCCGCCGAAGGCGACCCCAAACGAGCGGGTCTGGTCGTTGGCTTTTTGGGTCAGCCGTGCGACGGTCTCCAGGTCATCCCCGCGGGCGGCGCTGGCGCCGGCGATTTTGAAAACAAAAAAGTCGCCGGCGATGCCGCGTCGTTCGCTCTCTTCGCCTTGGGGGGCGGAGGCGACATCGTCGGTGACGCGTACGGTGCGCACCTTCAGCCCTTCGGCCTGGCAGCGCTGCTCGGCCAGGTCGAAGTTGAGCACATCTCCGCTGTAGTTGCCGTAGCAGAAGAGCACGCCGCCGTCGCCGGCTGCGGCCCGGGTGACCCGGTAGATCTGTTCTGCCGAGGGGGCGGCGAAGACATTGCCCATGACGGCGGCAGAGGCCAGGCCGGGTCCGACATAGCCGCAGAAGGCAGGGTAGTGGCCTGACCCGCCGCCGATGACCACGGCGACCTGGCTGCGTGGGAGAGGCTGGGCGGCGACCACCCCGGAGGCGTCTGGCACACGGCGGACCAGTCGGCCGTATGCGGCCACGAACCCTTCGATCAGCTCTTCGCGAAATTGGGTGGGGTCGTTGTACAGCACGGTCATGGTGGGCTCCTAGATTCGGATGAAGGCGGCGGCCTCTGGCGATTGTCGCAGGGCCTCCAGGTCGGCAGCGTTGGGCAGCTGGGGGCGGTCGCGCTGGCTGTTGACGATGCAAAAGAACCCGAGCGGCTCGGCGCCGGTGGGTTGAAACTGGTGCCAGGTCCATGCTGCGACCTGCACCAGGTCATACAGCTGGATGGGGTAAACGGTGTGGCCCAGCAGCACGCGGCCGGCGCCGCGTGCGACCAGCACAGCATGTTCGTGTTCGTGGCGTTCCAGTGTGGAGTAGCCGCCGGGTGCCACCTCGAAGTAGCGCCACTGGAAGGCCAGTGTGCTGCCTTCGAAGAGAATCTGGCGGGTGACGTCTTGGAAGCTGCTGCTTTCCTGTTTGTAGGCGTGGAGTGGTGTCTCCTGCCAGCGGCATTCGCCCAGGTGTGTGCGCAGAATCATCGTGCGCCTCCGTGCACATTGTCGACAAAGGTGCGGCTGCGTTCCAAGAGTGCGTCGCCTGCCATGTAGAGGCTGCCGCCGATCAGCAGGATGGTCTCGTTGCCGTAGAAGGTGACCATTTCGCCGACCCGGTCGACCTGCATGCCGCCTGCGGGGACGGGGAAGGCAGGTCGGAGGGGCCCCCATGGCTGGCGCAGATTGTGGGCGAGGTCGAGGCAAGTCTGTGGGCTGTAGGTGAAGCGGCCGCCGTAGTTGGGGTAGATGACGGCGTCGGCACCGAAGAGCCGAAAAATTTTACCGAAGAGCAGGTCGGGGGCGATGCGCAGTGCGCCGGCGAAGGCTGGGTGGGCCATGACCGCCATGCCCAGCCCGCCGGCCACCAGCTCGTGCATCACGGGCAGGCCGACCAGCATCGGTTCGAGCATCACCATCTGGACGCCGAGGTCGCGGCAGATGTGTGCCTGTTCGGCCAGGGTGCGTGGTCCGCCGAGCAGATTGGGCACGTAGAGGGACTGCCGTCCGGTCTGTGCTGTGGCCCGGGCCACGGCGGCCTGGCAGGCGGCGACGCGTTCGGCAAAGGGAGAAAAGGGCTGGTTGGCCAGCCCATGGTCGTCTTTGATGAAGTCGATCCCAGCGCAGGCGAAGGTGTAGCAGAGTTCAGCCAGCTGTGCAGAGGGGATGCCTTGCGGTTTGAGTGCGGTGCAGGTGAGTGGTCGGTCGTAGCCATTGACCAGGGCGCGCAGCCCGGCGCAGCCTACCTGGGGTCCGACAAACAGCTCCAACTGCTCGTCGGGGAGAGCGACGTCGGCCAGCAGCACATCGCTTTGCAGCGAGGTATTGCCAAAGAGCATGTTGAGCCACTGTGCCGGGTCGTCGCCGGTGGTGGCGCGGGCCAGCTGGATCATGACCTCAAAGGTTTGGGTATTGCCTTCCTCGGCGGTCAGTGGGCGGATCGAAGCGACGCGGCCGAGGATATTTTCGACGATCTGTGGGTCGCGCACTGCGAGGCGGGGCAGTTCCACGCTTTGTTCGAGGGCCACTCCTTCTGCTCGGCTGGCGATCTCTGCGGCGGTCGAGCGGATGTGGTAGGTGACGGTCAGAGAGTCTTGCACAAACTGTTCTCCTCTGGTGGATGGGGTTGTGAATTCAGGCCAGGGTGGTGGCAGAGCGCAGAAAAGCCAGTGTCTGGGGCAAATCGACGATGCCTGCGTCGGAGCCCAGCCCGCCCGCCACAAGCCCGGCGGCGGCAGTGCCCAGCCGTCCGGCCTCTTCCAGGGTCCAGCCTTGGCCCAGTGCGACAATAAAGCCTGCGCAGTAGGCGTCGCCGCAGCCGGTCGTATCGACCACGGGTACCTGGAACGCGGGCAGCCGCAGCTCGCACAGCTGGCCGGCCTCCTGCCAGGCGATACTGCTGCCTTCTGCCCCCATTTTAAAGACAGTGTGGCCGACGCCGCGGTCGAGGAAAAAGGTAATGACGGCATGGCGGTCGTGCAGTCTGCACATCATTCGTGCTTCGTCCAGGTTGGGCATAAAGTAATCGATGAAGGGCAGGCAGGGTTCGATCAGATCGAGCAGGTCGGGGCGGTTGAGGGCGACCAGGTCAAAGGTTGTGGTAACTCCGTGGCTTTTGGCAAATTTGAGTACTTCGACGGTAGGGGGGCCATCGAACCGGGGCATCAGCGAGGTGCCGCCGACATGCAGGAAATCGGCCTGGGCGATTGCGTCGAAGTCAATGTCTTCCAGTGTCAATGCGCCGTTGGCGCCTGGCACATGCAGGGCGGGTCGTTCGCCGTTGGGGCGGATCGGCAGCATGGTTGCCGAGGTTTGGACTCCTGCTTTGCGGCGGAGGTGGTGGGTTTCGATGCCGTAGCTTTGCATTGTATGGACGACAAAATTGCCCAGCTCGTCTTGGCCGAGCGCCCCCATTGCGATGACTCGGGCTCCTAGTTTGGCCAGGTCGATGCTGGTCCCGGCTGCGGTGCCTGCGACGGTGATGCGGATTTCTTCGAGCAGGTCAACGTGTTGGCCGTCGGGGATCTGTGTGACGGGCCGGCCCAAGATATCGACGATATGGATACCCAAGCTGACAACTGTGGTCATACAAACATCATTCTTTCTCTTGTGCTGGGGTGGTCTGTGTCAGATAGGCTTGAATTTCTTCGACGGTGCTGAACTGCAGGGCGGTCTCGGCGATTCGGGTTGCGTCTGCGGTGTGCAGCTGGCGGATCTGGGCTTTGACGGCTGGGATAGCGGTGGCGGTCATGCTCAGCTCATCGAGCCCGAGGCCGACCAGCAGGGCGGTGGCGCGTGGGTCGCCGGCCAGTTCGCCGCAGATTCCGACTGGGATGCCCTGAGCGTGTCCGGCCTGGGTCGTCTGGCGGATCGCGTGCAACACGGCTGGTTGGTAGGCGTTGACGAGCCCGGCGACTGCGGCGTTGCCCCGGTCGGCGGCCATGACGTACTGGGTCAGATCGTTGGTGCCGATGCTGAAAAAATCGACCAGTCGGGCCAACTGCGGGGCCAGCAGCACGGCGGCTGGGGTTTCGACCATGATTCCCCGCTGGATATCATCGTCGAAGGGAGATTGTTCGGTTTGAAGTTCGGCGCAGATTTCGTCGATCAGGGCGTCGACCAGCAGCAGTTCGTCCCAGGTGCTGACCATTGGAAACATGACGCGGATCGGAAACTGGGCCGCTGCGCGCAGAATGGCACGCAGCTGTGGGCGAAACAGTCCTGGGTGGTCTAGGCAGTAGCGCAGCCCGCGGTGGCCGAGGAAGGGATTTTGTTCGTGGGTATAGCGCAGATAGGGGAGCGGTTTATCGCCGCCGACATCGAGTGTGCGCACGATCAGCGGGCGGCCTTGGAGTCGGCGTGCGGCTTCCAGATAGGCTGCGAGCTGTTCTTCTTCGGAGGGGGGGGATTCGCGGTCCATGTAGAGGAATTCGGTGCGGAAGAGGCCGACGCCTTCGGCGCCGCTGGCCAGCGCCATGGCCAGGTCGCCGGGCAGGTTGATATTGGCGGCGACCTGGATGGTTTGTCTGTCCAGGGTGATGGCAGGGGCAAGGGCCTGTTGTTGGGCCACCTGGCGCTGTGCCAGCCATTCTGAGCGTCGTGCCAGGAGGCGGTCGCGCAGGGCAGGGTCGGGGGCGGGCCAGACCAGGCCGTTGTCGCCGTCGAGGGCGATCGTCTGGCCTTCTCGGATCGAGGCAGCTGCGGCAGCGCCGATCCCGGTGACGGTTGGGATACCGAGCGAGCGGGCAAGGATGGCGCTGTGGCCGGTAGCACCTCCTTCGGCGGTGACGATGCCGAGCACCTGATCTGTGGGCAGGCGGGCCACGTCGGAGGGTTTGAGTTCGGCAGCCACCAGGATGGCGGGTTCTGGGGGGGAAAAGAGTGGGCTCTCTGCGGGGAGGCCGACGAGCAGGCGCAGAACGCGCTGGCCGGCGTCGGCCACGTCATCGGCGCGGCGGGCCAGGTAGTCGTCTTCGAGTGCCCGGTAGCGTGCCACCATGCTGCGCAGTGTCCAGTTCCAGGCGCTGGCGGCGTCGATGCGGCGCAGTTCGATGGTTTCTTCGGCGCTTTGGATCAGATCGTTGTCGTGGATCATCAGGATTTGGGCGTCGAAGATGCCTGCCTCGGCTGCGCCGGCGCGTTGGCCCAGCTCGCTGCGCAGTGCGCGCAGCTGTTCGATGACGGTACCTACTGCTGAGCGCAATTTTTGTCGTTCGGCGGCTGGGTCGTCGATGGGCTGTTCTTCGAGGTCGAGGGCGGGCAGGTGCAGCCGGTAGGCGGGGCCGGAGGCGGTGCCGGCCGAGGCGGGCACGCCGGCAAAGCTGTCACCGCCGGCGGTGACGGCGGCAGCGGCGATAATTTCGAGTGGTTCGGTCACCTCGATCGGGTCGCCGAAGTTATCGAGGGCGAGATCTTCCAGTGCAGCCAGGGCGGCGGCTGCATCGGTGCCTGTCGCGCGGACGACGAGGAGATCCTCCCGGCGAACGCCGAGGGTGACGACCTGGTTGAGGCTGGTGGCGGGCACGGTGCGGCCGTTGTGGGTCAGGGTGACTTGGGCGTCGTATTGGGCGGCGAGGCTGACCAGCCGTGCGGCAGGCCGTGCATGCAGCCCCAGCCGGTTGGGCACGATGATGGTCAGCTCGGCGTGGGCGGTGGGATCGGTTGTCTGCGTTTCTGGGGGCAGGGGGGGCAGGGAATGCTGCCAGGAAGCGAGCTGTTCGTGTTTGGCGGCCAGTGCGCCGTTGGCTTCGGCCAGGACCTGGGCCAGCGACCCACCGATGCGGGCGCGCACGGCGGCGGCCAAGGCGCCTTCGACCAGGGGGGCTGAGGCCAGATGGACCTGTTGGCGTTTATCGTCGGGCAAAAGATCGAGGGCTGTCTCGGCGCTCATGAGGGCGCTGCCCAGATCCATCAAGACGAGCACCTCGGTGACCTCGTCTTGGCAGAGCAGTTGCTCGATGGCGGCGACGACCTTGGTGGGGTCGGTGCCGATCGGGGCCTCTGGCAGGTCGGTGCCGCCGGCGGCTGCCAGGGGGGTGCCACCTTGCACCATTTGGTTGACCAGTTCAAGGATTCCTTCGGCCAGTCGGGCGCTGTGGGTGACGAGGACCAGGCCGATCATGTGGGCTGGTCCTGTGTGGAGAGGGCGGCGTTGGACACTGTTTCTGAGAGGGAGCGGAGGAGGAGGTAGGTGGAGGTGGCGCCGGGGTCCTGGTGGCCGACGCTGCGTTCGCCCAGGTAGCTGGCGCGGCCTTTGCGGGCTTGCAGGGGGATGGTGGCGGCCATGGCCTGTTGGGCGGTGGCTGCGCAGCGGGTCAGTGCGGTCGTGAGGGGCTGTTCGGCGGCCAGGGCCTCGCGCAGCGTGGCCAGGGCGGGTGTCCAGGCATCGATCATGGTTTTGTCGCCCAGTTCAGCGCGGCCGCGCTGGACGATGCCATCGCGGCCGGCTTCGAGCACGGCGAGCAGGTCGGCGTCGTCGAGTGTGCTGCGGTCGCCGGCCACAGCGGCGGCTTTGAGAAAGAAATTGCCGTAGAGCATTCCGCTGGCGCCGCCGACAGCGGACATCAGGGTCATGCCGGCGGTTTTGAAGAGAAGGCCGAGCGACTGGCTCGGCTGTGCGGCGATTTTCTGGGCGACGGTGTTGAACCCACGGGCGATATTGACGCCATGGTCTGCGTCGCCGATGGCGGCATCTAGGTCGGTGAGGTAGGCTTTGTGTTCGTCGAGCAGCGTGGCTGCATGGTGTAGCCACGCTGTGATGGTTGCTGCGCTGATCATGTGGGCCTTCTTTCGGCTATACTCCCCAGCGCAGGGCTGGGGTTTTGACAGGGGCATCCCACAGACGCAGCATTTCGTCGTCGATGCGGGTCAGTGTGATCGAGCATCCCTGCATGTCCAGGGAGGTGATATAAGCGCCGACCAGGGTGCGTGCGATGTGGATCGAACGCTGCTGGCAGATGGCTGCCAGTTGGCGGTAGACCGTATAGAGTTCGGAGACAGGGGTTCCTCCCATGCTGTTGACCAGGGCGATCACGCGGTCTCCGGGCTGGAAGGGGGCGCTGGTCAGCCTTTGTTCGACCCAGCCGCCCGTCTCCGGGTCGAAGCTGCGCACGATGCGGGTATAGGGGGGGTCGTCGAGAATTTCGCAGGCGAGCAATGTAGTCACCTTGTCGGCGTCGATGATGGGGATACGGCGCTGGCCGGGTTCGCCGTGGATGCCGATACCGATCTCGATCTCGTCGGGGCCGAGGTCGAAGGTCGGCTTGCCGGCGGCTGGGGTGATGCAGGAAGTGAGGGCCATTCCCATCGAGCGGGAGTGGAGCGCGACCTTTTGGGCCAGTTCGGCCACTGCGTGGAGGGGGTAGCCGGCCTCTGCTGCGGCGCCGGCGATCTTTTCCACGAGCAGGGTAGCGCCGACCCCGCGGCGTCCTGCGGTGTAGAGGCTGTCTTTGACAGCGACATCGTCGTCGACGAGCACGGTGCGTACGGGGATGCCGTCGCCGTGCAGGAGTTCGGCTGCGGTTTCGAAGCTGAGCAGATCGCCGGTGTAATTTTTGACAACGAGCAGCACGCCTGCGCCGCTGTGGACGGCCAGGCTGCAGGCGTACATCTGGTCGGGGGTGGGCGAGGTAAAGATTTCGCCGGGGCAGGCGCCGTCGAGCATGCCCATCCCGACAAAGCCACCGTGCAGCGGTTCATGTCCGCTGCCGCCGCCGGAGACAAGCGCGACCTTGGCTGGGACGGGTGCGTCTGTGCGCACGATAAATTTGGGTTCCGTGGAGATGCGCAGTTGGTCGGGGTAGGCCAGCGCCATTCCCTCCATCTGTTCTCGGATCACGGCGTCGGTCTCGTTGATCAATTTTTTCATAGCGGCTCCGTCAGAAGGGTCTGCTGGCTTGCCGGCCGACTGGGGTCGGCAAACATCGGGTAAGAAAGAGCGGTCAACAGGTGGTCTGCAAAGCGATATTGGGTTTGTGTCCGTCGGTACCGAACAGGGTGATTCGGTCGAGGGGCAGTTGTGCCCAGACCTCTTCGGCCAGGGTGTGTCCGATTTCGGGGGCAACCTTGGCTTTGAGGGAAAAGGGTCCGACGCGCAAGGTGACCAGGTACTGGCCGCCGACGACAATGGCGCGGCTGGCGATTCGGGCGGGCACCGTATCGGGCTGTGCAGTGGGAAAAATGCGCACATGTTCTGGGCGGATACCCAAGGTCAGCGGGCTGCTGCTGGGGGTGGAGAGGCAGACGGGCTGGGCGAAGAGTGGGCTGCGGATGATTTCGGTGAGGTTGGCTTGGGCGAACCCTTCGATAAAATTCATGCCGGGGTTGCCCAGAAACCAGCCGCCGAACACATCGTTGGGGCGGTCGTACAATTCGCGCGGGGCTGCATATTGGACGATGCGTCCTTCTTTCATCAAAGCGATCTGGTCGGCCAGGGTCATGGCTTCGGTCTGGTCGTGGGTGACATAAAGAATTGTCTGGTTGAGGCGGGTAACCAGCTCTTTGAGGGCTCGTTTGAGCTGCAGTTTGGCGGAGATATCGACATTGGTGATTGGTTCGTCGAAGAGGATGATCTGGGGTTGGCGGGCGACGGCGCGAGCGACAGCCACTTTTTGGCGGGTTCCGTTGTCCAGATCTTCGATGTCTGCGTCGGCTGCGTGGCGCATTTCGAGCAAGTCGAGCACTTCTTCGGTGCGTCGTGTTCGTTCGGCTGGGCTCAGCTTTTCGGCGCGCAGGGGCAGTTCGATATTGGCGCGCACGTTGCTGCCGCGGTAGACGACCGGGTATTGGAAGACCATCCCGATCTTGCGTGCGTAGGTGGAGAGATGGGTCACGCGTTGGGTGCCGAAGAAAATTTCGCCTTGGGTTGGGAGTTCCAGCCCGGCGATCATCCGCATGAGGGTTGTTTTGCCGCATCCAGAGGGTCCAAGCAGGCAGGTGGTGGTGCCTGCGGGAAACGTCAGGGTGAGGTCATCGACCGCCACTACGCTGCCGAACTGTTTGCGCAGATTTTCGACTCGAATATCAAGCACGGTTTACTCCGATCCGGTGCAGACGCCGATCCGGCGGCCCTGTTGAAAAACGATCAGCTGTTGTGGCTGCATGCTGATGGTGACGGACTGGTCGATATCGACGTGCTGCTGGGTCTGGTCGTCGCTGCGCAGCACGGTGGTCAGCTGCACGCCTTGGGCGTCGAGATAGAGGATCTCTTCGCCGCCCAGATCTTCGCGCAGGAGGACCCTGGCCTGGCAGGTCAGGGCGCCTGGGGTGGTGCCGATGCGGATCTGTTCTGGGCGGACACCGATCTGGACCTGGGGGGTGGGTCCGTTGGGCTGGCCAGAAAAGCCGGCGCGAAATGCGGGGGTTTCGATGAACTGGTGGCTGCCCTGCGTGGAGAGGGTGCCGTCGATCAGGTTGGCTTGGGGGAAGGCGACGGACTGCAGGGTTTGGGTGCGTTGTGGGGCGGTGTACAACGTTTCTGGGGGGCCGTTCTCGATAATTTCGCCGCCATCCAGCACTGCTATCTGGCTGGCGAGCATGAGCGATTCCACGGCGTCTGAGGTTGTGTAGACAAAGGTGACGTTGAGCATCTCTTGGGTGCGTTTGAGGTCGTCGATCAGCCGTTCGCGCAGTTTGAAATCGAGGCCGACCAGTGGGTCGTCGAGCACATAGAGATCGGTGCGTTTGATGAGTCCGCGTGCGATGGCGACGCGTTGTTTTTGGCCGCCGCTCAACTGGTCGGGTTTGCGGTCGAGGAGCGATTGGATCCCGAGCAGTCCGGCGACGCGCTGCACTTCGGGTTCGACTTCGTTTTTGGGCACGCGTGCCAGGTGGAGGGGGTAGGCAATGTTCTGGTGGACGGTGAAATGGGGGTAGAGGGCGAAGGATTGGGGGACGTAGCCGATGTTGCGTTCTCCGGGGGAGAGGTGGGTGACATCGGTATTGCGCAGGAAGATGTTGCCCTGGTCGGGGGACTCCAGCCCGGTCAGCAGCCGTACGAGCACGGATTTGCCGGAGGCGGGCAATCCGAAGACGACCATGAACTCGCCGGCCGGCACGCTCAGGTGCAGGTTGTGCAGAACTTGTTTGCGTCCGTAACGTTTGGCGAGGTTGTTCAGCTCAATTGCAGTCATGCCAGTGTCGTTCCTGTTGGGGGCCATCAGCGGCCCAGCGAAGCCAGCCAGGGGGCCAGCGCGATACTCACGGCGAAGATGACAATCACGAGAAAAACGAACCAGACATACAGCAACGCCGATCGTCGGGCATTGGCGGTGGCTGGGATATTGCCGACGGCGATCTGGCTGATGGCAGAGGCGACCAGCGAGACCAGGCCGACCCTGTACAGCTCCATGCTGATCTGTTGTCCGATCAGGACAATGCTGGCGAGCATCCAGAGGACCAGGATCAGCTGCAGCGTTGCAGCAAAGGGGGGTTTGTGGCTTTGCATATTACACCTCCCCGCGCACGGTTCCGAACGTCATCCCGACCAGGAGATACTTTTGGAAGAAAAAGATCATCAAGGTAGGGAGCAGCACATAGCCGGTAGAGAGGGAGGCGACGAAGGCCCAGTCGACATTGCCGCCGGAGTCGGTCAGACCGACGGCCAGTGCGTAGGGGATCATCTGTGTGCCGGGTCCGCCCAGGATAAAATTGAGCAGGAACTCGTTCCAGACGAAGATCAGATTAAAAATGAAAGCGGCGATCAAGCCGGGGCGCACTTGGGGCAGCACCACGCGAAACATAACGTGCAGCCGGGAGGCGCCGTTGACAAAACCGGTTTCGTCGTAGCGTGGGGAGACGCCGTCGATGAACCCTTTGAGGATCCAGAGGGAGAAGGGGATACTGAACATGGTATAGAGCATCAGGACACCGAACTGATTGCGCCACTGGAACGCGTTGTACATCTGGAAGATTGGGACGACGAAGGCTGCGGCGGGCACCATGCGTGTAGAGAGGATCAAAAACATCAAAAAATTGGTGGCGCGAAATTTGTAGCGGGAGAGGGTGTAGGCGGCCAGAAACGAGACTACGAGTGCGAGTGTCACAGAGAGGATCGACAAAAAGAGGCTGTTGATAAAATAGGGGATGGTATTGGGGCGGGTCAGCATGGAGACGATGTTGTCCAGGGTTGGCTGGAAGAGAAACTGGGGGGGGACCGCCAGGATATCGTCGGGTGTTTTGAAAGACGCCATCAGGATCCAGAAGACGGGCAGAAAAAAGAGCAATGCCACCAGCCAGAGGAGCGAGTAGTAGAAAGCGATGCGGGTGCGTGACGGTTGCATGTCAGACTCCTTCTCGGTAGCGGCGCAGGTGGAGCACCCAGAGATAGATGGAGGTGAACGCGATGGCGATCAGCAGCAGGATGACGGCCAGTGCGGAGGAGAAGCCGATATTGAGGCTGGCAAACGCGTAGCGGTACAGTTTCAGTGCGATCAGTTCGGTGATGTTGCCGGGCCCGCCGTTGGTCATCAGGAAGACAAGATCGGTTGTCTTGTAGGCGTCGATTGTGCGCAGCAGGATGCCGAGCATCAGGATAAACTTGCCGTGGGGCCAGATCACATGCCACAGCCGCTGCCAGGCTGTGAGTCGATCGACTTCGGCGGCTTCGAGTTCGGCTTTGGGCACGGAGCCGAGTGCGGCGAGGGTCATCAGAATCATAAAGGGGGTCCACATCCAGATATCGACAAAGAGCACTGCCCCGAACGCCCAGTCGATGTTGGTGAGAAAGTCGATTTTTTGTCCGCTGATCTGTTGGAGCAGATAATTGGCGACGCCGAAGGTTGGCTCGTAGATCAGGCGCCAGAAGAGCCCGGAGGCTACGGGGGTCACGACCATGGGGACGAAGAGCAGGGTCAGGGCCAGGCGGCGGCCTGGCATATTGCTGCTGCCCCAGAAGAGAAAGCCCAGCAGCACGCCGAGTGTGGTTTCAAGGCCCACGGCCAGGACGACGAAGACAAAGGTGCGTCCAAAGGCAGACCACAGGTCGGAGTCGTTGTAAATTTTGACGAAATTGTCAGCCCCCAGAAAAGTGGGTGGGGCGGCGGACATCAGAGAATAGTTGTAGAAACTCATGCCGATCATCCACAGGGTGGGGATGACATTGAGCGCCACAAAAAAGATCAAAATGGGCAGCAGGAGCGTCAGTGAAAAGAAGCGAGACTCTTCAAACGTGCGCAGCGGGCTGCGTCTGGCGAGGAGCATCGGATCTGCACTGGGCTGGGCGGGATGGACTGAACGCATGCGGTCCCTTCGCTTCGCTACAAAGAGAGGGTGCTGCCGGGGAGCGGGCATGCTTCCCGGCAGCGAAAAAGGGTGCAGGTCAGCTCAAGGTCAGCTCAAGCAGCTCTGCGGGCGGGGCGGTCTGTGTGCGGCCCTTGTCGAAAAGAATCTGCTGTTGGCGACCGGCGATGTAGTCCAGCACCCGTTTGGGGTCGTTGACCTGGCCGGAGGCAAAAGCGCTGTAGGCTTCCTGCTGTACGGCGAGCAGTTCGGCGTATTCAGGCAGGTGCCAGAAGTCGCGCGAGCGGCCTTCTTCGAGCATATATTTGAACGCTCGGGTGTAGGGTTTGGACTCTTCGAAGCCTTCGGCTTCAACGCCTTTTTTGCTCCAGGGCAGCCCGCCTTTGGACACAAACTCTGCCTGGGTGTCGTCTTGGTACCACCACTTGAGGAAATCGATGCAGACGCGCATGTGGTCGTCGTCGTTGAAGGCGTTGATCACCCAGGGTTGGCCGCCCATGGCGCCGATCACCTTTTTTTCGCCGTCGGGGAAGATAAATTTGGGGTGGGGCACGGCCATGACTTTGCCTTCGAGCTCGGGGGAGATCATAAAGAGGCCGACCGCCAGCCAGTTGAAGGCAGAGAAGACCTTGCCCTGGGTGAAGAGGTCGATCATCGAGCCGATGGTGAAATCTGAATAGCCGGGCGGCATATATTTTGTCAGCGAGCGGAAGTATTCGAGCTGTGCTGCGTTGGCGTCGGTGTTGAGCACGTCCACGACATTGCCGGTGGCCGGGTCCCAGATGTCGCCGCCGGTTGCGTAGACATACGGGTGGTAGGCGCAGGAGAAGAAGTCATATTCCTTGCTGTACTGGGCTGCGGTGCCGTAGAATTCCTGGTCGGGGCGGTTGAAGAACTCAAAGATCGGCTCGTATTCCTGGATGGTCAGTTCTGCAAACTCGTCGTAGGTAGATGGCAGTTTTGTGCCGTATTTGGCTTCGAACGCCGCCTGTTCTGCGGGGTCTTCGACCAGATCTTTGCGGATGAACAGCCCTTGGGTGTCGGGCATCTGTGGGAAGCCCCAGCGCTGCCCGGAGCCATCCGGGTAGACCTGGTAGGTATTGACCACCAGGCTGGAGAAGGGTTCGAGATCGAGTTCGGGGTTGACGGCATAGACATCGTCGGCTTTGATGATCCAGCCCGGTTCGGCCAGGGCGCCGAGCCACTGGCTGTCGGAGACAATCAGGTTGAACTCTTGGGATTTGGCGGCCAGGGTGGGGGCCACGCGTTGGAAGAGGGCGGCGAAGGGGGCTTCGGTTTTGCGTACGGTGACGTCGTAGCCATATTTTTCCTTCACTGCGGCGGCGAAGGAGGGGAACATTTCGATCGGCAGCTGGCTGGGGGGCCAGCCGGCGATGACGGCCAGGCTCAGTTCGAGGCTTTTGCCGCGCATTTCGTCGCCGACAGTGCCTTGAAGTGGGCTGGCGCCCTCCGCTGCTGGAGCGGCAGTTGGGGCGCCGGACGGCGCACACGCTGCCAGGGCATTGGCGGCAACCGCAGCCGCGCTGAAGGCGGCCATTCCCTTGAGCAGAGAACGGCGTGAGAACGGTTGGGAAGAAATCGTCTCGGACATTTGGGTTCTCCTATGAACGAAGTGGACAGTCCTTTATTGCTCTGCGCCGTTTGACCAAGGTCATCGTCGCGTGGAACACAAATTACGGAAGGCAAACCATGGAAGAACGCGAATTTGGAATATAAAAATTGGGGGCGTTGGGACAACGCCCCCAGATACTTTGCTACAGTGCGGTGTACCCGCCGTCGATCAGGATTGTCTCGCCGGTGATCAGGTCGGAGGCCGACGAGGCGAGGAAAAGAATCAGGTCGGCCACTTCGACGGGCTGGCCGAAGCGCCGCAGCGGGATTTTGGCCAGCATCGGCTCGGCCTTGGCTGGGTCTCCCCAGACCTGTGTGCCCATGGGAGTGAGGATGACGGTAGGCGCGACCGCGTTCACCTGGAGGTTGTGTGGCCCCCATTCGAGCGCCATGACCTTGGTCAGCATGTTGAGCCCGCCCTTGGAGGCTGCATAGGCCGCGTGGCTGTCGAGGGCGATTACACCGGCCTGGGAGGAGACATTGATGATCTTGCCGCTGCGCTGTGCGATCATTGCCGGAGCAAGCGCCTGGGCCAGCAGATAGGGTGCACGCAGGTTGACCGCCAACGTCTCTTCCCAGTCTGCCAGATTGGCTTCCAAGATGGGAGCAACCCGGGCGATTCCAGCGTTGTTGACGAGGATGTCGACGGTTCCAAAGGCGGCCAGCGCCGCCTGAGCAGCATGCACGGGGCCGTCGACGCTGCGCATATCCGCTTCGAGGACGATGCAGCGTCGCCCTGTGGCCTCGATCTGGGCGGCAGTAGACTGGAGTCCGGCGAGATCGCGACCGACAATGGCTACGTCGGCGCCAGCCTGAGCCAATACAACTGCTGTCTCGGCACCGATCCCTTTTGACCCACCGGTCACCAACGCGCGTTTGCCGGTGACTGCGAAACGTTCAAGCGGATTGGTCATCTCTTCACCTCTTGGAGCTTGTTGGTATACGCGCTGTGTGAAGTTTACCTGCTGTGAACTCTGGAGGGAACAAACCTTTTTCTGGTGAGGCATTCCTGCCTACGTCGATGGAACCCTCACATCGGTCGGCCAAGTTGTTTGGGGGCCAGATACAGTGCAGGGGTCAAAACAGCGCTGTCCGATCCACCATTCAAGCGAACAATGTTGCCGAGCAAGCAGGTTTTTTTACACAGACAAGCGCTAGAATAGCACAGTCTGCTCCAGCTGTCAACTAAATTTGGAATGCAAAAGTCCTTGACAGGGAGCGTCTCCGCTGGCATATTTACGTATCTTGTGGTATTTTTTTGAAAAATCTACCCATTGCCAAATTAAAATACCCATTGGCACCAAACTATGCCTTCGAATACAACGATGGCGAAAGCATCAAGAGGGCGTCCCAAAACGACGGATCGCAAACAAATCATCACGGTGGCGATGCAGGCGTACTGGCGCGAAGACGTTGAAAGCGTCTCGTTGAATGAGATTTGTCGGCGCGCTGAAGTCGCTAAGCCAGGTTTTTACCGTGAATTCGGTAATGAAGACGGGTTGCTGAAAGCTGTCCTGGTGGTTTATCCGCAACAGGTGCTTGCAACGGTATACCAGATGATTGCTACTGATGCGCCGTTTCGCGCGACACACGATGGTCTCGTGTCCATCGTGACAAGGAGCGGTGATACGCCATTTTTCGGTGATGCGCAAGCGGTGCCGAGTGGGTGCCTGTTTGCAAAAATGTGCGAATCCTATCGGCACCTGGGTGAAGAAACACGCGCAGAAGTTGATCGCGCCAAAGCAAAGATATTGACCTTGTATTCCGCGAACATATACTTTTACAAACCCTTACCCGCGGTGTCATCGGGGGCACCCGCAAGGGGTGCCCCTACAGGATCGCCCGTACGATCGGTCATGGTCTCATCCTGGGCACGCACCTGTAGGGGCGACCCTTGCGGTCGCCCTTGTAGTCGCCCGTGCGGTCGGCCATTACTAGCAGTTTGTCGAACAGTCCTGGGTCCCTGCTTGACAGCGTGCCTCCTTCTGTGCTATTCTGGCGCGCATTTACGCTGCAAAATAGATAGATAGAAATGCCGACGTACGGACCAGAGCGGATCGCAGCTGTTTTTGAAGCGGCCTTGGTCGGTTGCCTGGGAGACTGGAAAGGAGAAGGGGATGGCCAATCCAGCAGGGCATGGGCCGCTGGTGATTGGGGTGGACAGCAGCACGACTGCGTGCAAGGCGATCGCCTGGAACCGACAGGGTGTTGCTGTTGCTGAGGGGCGCGCCAGTTATCTCCTGCTCCAACCCGAACCAGCCTGGCACGAGCAAAATGCTGAAGAGTGGTGGGACGGTCTGTGCCGTGCTCTGCGCGAATGTCTCAGCCAGGTCAGTGCAACAGCGGTGGAGGCGCTCTGCATGACCCATCAGCGCGAGTCGTTCGTGCCTGTCAACGCTGCGGGCCAGCCCTTGCGCAACGCCATTCTCTGGTCGGACGAACGCAGCCGTTCCCAGGTGAGCCAGCTCGAAGAGCGTTTTGGCCGTGACGCGCTCCACCGGCTCACCGGCAAGCCGCCCTCGATGACCCAGTCGCTCCCCAAGATTCTCTGGCTGCTCGAAAACGAGCCGGAGAGTGTGCTGCGTGCCGACAAACTCTGCGACGTCCATGCCTTCCTTGTCCACCGCATGACCGGCCACTTCCGCACCGGGCTTTCCAACGCGGACCCGATGGGGCTCGTCGATCTGGTTCACCGACGGTGGGCTTGGGATCTGATCGACGCTTTGGGGCTGCGCGCCAGCCAGTTTCCTGAGCTGTACGCAGCAGGTTCTGTTTTGGGCCAGGTCACCGCCGAGGCGGCAGATGCCACCGGACTGCGGGCCGGTCTGCCAGTCATCACGGGGGCTGGAGATGGGCACTGTGCGGGTCTGGGTGCCAATGCCACGATCCCTGGGCGTGCCTATTTGAATCTGGGCACCGCCGTGGTCAGCGGCGTGATCAGCGCCGACTATCCCTGCGACCGTGCGTTTCGCACCTTGCTGGCTCCGATCGACGGCCACTATTTTGCCGAGCATGTGCTGCGTGGTGGCGTCTTCATGATCGGCTGGTTTGTCGACAAATTTGCGCCCGATCTGCGTTCTGGTTGGCTGACGCTCAGCCCGGAAGAGCAGCTGGAAGCTGCCTGTGCAAAACTGCCCCCGGGGGCCGGTGGGCTGATGCTGGTTCCTTATTGGAACAATGTCATGAACCCTTACTGGGACCCGGCCGCTTCTGGCATCGTTCTGGGCTGGACCGGCGCACACGGGCGCGAACATCTTTACCGTGCCATTTTGGAAGGAATTGCCTACGAACAGCGGCTGGTCGGGGATGCAATGATGGCCGCAGTCGGCCAGCGTTTCAGCGAATATGTGACGATGGGGGGCGGTAGCCGCAGCCGGCTCTGGTGCCAGATCATCGCCGATGTCACTGGGGTTCCGGTGCTGCGTTCTACGTCGACGGAAGCCACTTGTCTGGGCGCGGGCATCCTGGCGGCCACAGCTGTGGGCTGGTACCCAGACGTGCGCGCCGCCGCCGATGCCATGACCGCTACGGCCGACCGCTTTGCTCCACAGCCAGAGGCCCAGGCCCGCTATGACCCGCTCTACCGTGAGGTCTATCAGCCGCTTTTTCCGGCTGTGCAGCCCCTGGTCGACCGGCTTGCGCACCTCTGCCCACGCTAAAAACGATGCACCAGCTGATCTGTGCTGCGACCGGCGTGCTTGAAACTGTCGAAAGAGCGGTGCCCTCTATCGGTGCCGGTGAGGTGCTTGTCCGTCTTCGTTGCTGCGGCATCTGCGGCACTGACCTCATGAAGGTCTACGACCCCAGCGTCGCCAAACCGGTTGCTCTGGGCCACGAGGTAGTCGGCACCATTGCGGCGGTGGGGGATGGGGTGAGCCGTTTTGCTGTTGGGGAGCGGGTGGCCCTTGCCCACCATGTGCCTGATTTCGGTTCGCACTACACACGGCGGGGCAGCGCGCCGATGGATCCTCTGTTCAAGCGCACCAATCTTGACCCTGGCGGTTTTGCCGAGTTCATCCGTGTCCCTGCCCTGCATGTCGAGCACACCCTCTGTCCTCTTCCTGCCACCCTGCCCGACTTGCGCGCGGTCTTTATGGAGCCGCTGGCCTGTTGTCTGCGTGCCCTGAGCCGGGTTGACCTGGTTGAGGGGGATTCGGCTCTGGTGGTGGGGGTGGGTGCGGTCGGTCTGCTGTTTTTGCCGTTGCTGGCCGACCGCAGTGTCACCGCCTTTGCGGTCGATTTGCGGCCAGAGCGGCTGGCGCTGGCCCTGCGGTGGGGGGCCGACGCAGGATTTCTTGCTGGAGATGCTGGGTGTCCGGCGGCGCTGCGTGCGCGCACCGCTGGCCGCGGCGTCGACATCGTTTTTCTCACCGCCCTCACCCCTGCCACGTTGGAGCTTGCGCTGGCTGCGGTGCGCGACGGCGGCACCCTTCTGCTCTTTGGGGCCAAACCGGGTCTGCTGCTCTCGCTCAACGGCTGGGAGATCTGGCGTCGCGAGCTCAATCTGGTGAGCAGCTACTCGGCAACTCCTGACCTGCTGCAGCGAGCGATCGCGGTGCTGCAGCGCCCCCACTACACCTTGGAAGATACAGTCAGCCACGCACTGCCGCTCACCGCCGGTGCCGAGGCTTTTCGGATTGCCCAGAGCGGATCGGCCTCCAAAGTGGTCGTTCAGGGTTGAAACCGATCCCTACCCCTGAACTCCGACCCTGAACCTGCTGCCAGCAAGACTTCGGTCAGCTCGGTGTCGTCGAGCAGAATCGGGTTGGCTTTCATGCTGGAGGCGGCCTGGGCCTTGGCGACGACGTGGGCTGCATCCTCTGGCTGGAAGCCGTAGGCGGAGAGCGGCGGGATTTCGCACTGAGCGACCAGGGCCCGAAGCCAGTCGAGGGCGTCCTCAACGGTAGCGGCGGCGTCGCCGGTGAGGAGCGTGGCCAGTTCGGCATAGCGCTGCAGCGCAGGGTGTTGGGGCGCGCGTCGGCGCAGGGCCTGTACGTTGGCAGCACAGACGCCTGGCAGCAGGGCGGCGCAGACTGCGCCATGGGGGGCGGCGTCGTACATGCCGCCGAATGGGCCTGCAAAACCGTGCACTGCGCCCAGCCCGGCATTGGCCAGGGCCAGGCCGCCGCAGAGGCTGGCAAAGGCCATGTCCTGGCGTGCTGCGCGCTGCTCTCCCTGGCGCACGGCGGTGACGAGCGAGCGGGCTGCGCGCGGCAGCGCTTCCCGGCAGAGCGCGTCGGTGAGCGGGTTGGCGCGGCTGGAGACGAAGGGTTCGATCAGCTGGGTCAGCGCGTCCAGCCCGGTGGCGGCGGTGACTGCGGGTGGGCTGCTGTAGGTGAGTTCTGGGTCGACCAGGGCCACGCGGGGCAGCATGGAGGGGCTGCGCATGCTGACCTTGACACGGTGTTCGGGGGAGGAGAGGACTGCGTTGCGGGTGACTTCGCTGCCGGTGCCTGCGGTCGTGGGCAGGGCGATGAGGGGGAGGGAGGGGTTGGCCAGTGGCTGGGCGCGCCCGATCACCTCGAGGTAGTCGAAGAGGTCGCCCGGGTTGGTGGTGAGTGCGGCGACCGCCTTGCCTGCGTCCAGCACGCTGCCGCCGCCGACGGCGACGACGAGTTCGGTGTCGGCGGCGGCAGCGGCCCCGGCGACGGCGTCGGCGACTGTGGGTTCACCGCTGACGCTGAAGAGGGTGCTCTGTACACCTGCACTCTGGAGCAGTTCGAGCAGGGAGTGGGCGCGTGCTGGGTGGGAGCCGGTGACTACCAGGGCGCGCGTGCCGTAGCTGCGCGCCAGGCTGCCGAGCTCGCGCACGACCCCCTCGCCGAAAAGAATGCGTTGGGCGGTGGCAAATTCGAAGCGCATCAGAGACTTCCTTTCGGATCGGAGCGGGATTCAGACATCTGCGGGGCCTGCAAAGAAGGCATCCCAGGGGAACTCGACCGGCGCGTCGTGGCAGACGATTTCGATCATCCGGGCCAGCAGGGGCAGGGCTGTGCGGTCGAGCAGCCCCTGGTCGAACAGGGCCTCGACCGTGGGGCCGATGGCCTGGGCCAGCTGGGCGCCCTCGATCGTATCGTCGGGCATCCACTGGCTTTTGGCGACGGAGTAGGGGAGGCCTTGGCCGAGGTGCCAGCCCATCCGGCTGTTGCGTCCGCCCATGCTGGTGACATAGAGGTCTCCGGCGCCGGGCAATGTGAAGACGCTGCGGCGTTGGCCGCCCATCTGGTCGACCAGGTAAGCGGTTTCCCACAGCCCCTGGGCGAAGATTGCGGCGGAGAGGTTGTGCATGGCGGCATGGTTGGGGGCTTCGCTGGCTTTGGCGAGCAGTCCGCCGACACAGCCGACGGCCAGCGCGTAGACATTTTTGAGGGCGACGCACGTTTCGACCCCGACCATGTCGGTAGAAGTCCAGACATGGTAGTAGCGGGTGCGCAACCAGGTGGCTACCTGCTCGATCCGCTCTGGATCGCTGCCGGTGAGCACCACACAGGTGTCGCGTTCGGCGGCAAGCTCGCCGGCAATTGAGGGGCCACCGATCGCCAGCAGGGGAGTAGATGCCTGCTGGGCGGGGGTCAGGTGGCTGCGCAGGCGGTGGGGGAGCAGTTCCAGATGGTGGCCAGTTCCAGAGAGGCCTTTGGTCAGAAAGAGCAGGGGGGTCTTTGGGGGCAGGACCGGGCGCAGCATCTGGCCGGCCCAGTCGATGCCCAGCGAATTGACCCCGACAACGACCAGGTCGGCCCCGGCAACCACCTCGCCCAGTCGATCGTAGGGGTAGGGGGTCACCTGGTCGCGCAGACGAGTTCGCAGACGGGGGTGGACGTGGTTTTCGTGGATCTCTTCGACGATGTCGCTGTCGAGGTGGGTACCGACCAGGCTGACAGCGTGGCCGTTGTCAGCGAGCGGCATCGTGAATGCGCTGCCCATGACTCCGGCTCCGAGCACGACGATTTTTGCCATGGCAAACCGTTCTCTCCTTGGTGTAAGAGCAGGTTATGTTGTTTGAGTGGACGCCTGTCTGGCTGCGGCCAGGCGGGGAAGCATGGTGACGACCAGGCCTCCGCCGATGCTCAGCAAATTGAGTGCGGTCGTTGCTGGCAGGCTCCAGCCCCAAAACCAGATGCCGATCAACCCGAGGGCGCTGGTCCCGAGCACAGGGATCTGCATGGCGCTCTGGGTTTGTGCGGCTTCTTTGGCCAGTTTGAAGAGTGCTGGGAGCGCCGTGAGGTTGGGCTCCAGCAGGACCGCGTGGGCGCTGCCTGTGGCCAGCGGTGTGGCCCCTGCGATCGAGACCGAGACATTGGCCTGGCGGAAGGCGATGGCGTCGTTGATGCCGTCGCCGACGAAGCAGACGTTGTGTCCGGTGGCCTGCAGGTGTTGGAGGATCGCCAGTTTGTCGGTCGGGAGTGCCTCGGCGTAGAAGTCGTCGGCGCCGATCTGGGCGGCCAGTTGGCGGGTGGCTTCGACCCGGTCACCCGAGACGACGATGACGCTGCGGATCGAGGTCTGTTCGCGCAGCTGGGCGATCATGGCGGGCACCTCGGCGCGCAACACTGCGCTCAGCTCGATGGCGCCGATCGCGTGGCCGTCGCGTGCGACCCAGACCTGCGAGAGGCCAGCCTGGCTCTCTCCCGCAAGGGTGGGCAATGCAGGGAAGGCAACCCCCTGCTGTTGCAAGAAGCGTGCGCTGCCGACGTGGATGGTGTGGCCGCCCATGCGGGCGATGACCCCGAGCCCGACCTGCAGCTCAGCGTCGTCGAGGGGGAGAACTGGGAGGTTGTGTGCTCGGCTGGCGGCCAGAATGGCGTGTGCGATCGGATGTGTCTGGTGCTGTTCGGCGGCTGCGGCATAGGTCAGCAGTTCTGATTCGGTGGTGGTGCCCAGCGTGTGCAGTGCAGCCACCAGGGGGATCGACTCGGTGAGCGTGCCAGTCTTGTCGAAGACGATCGTGTCGATCTGCGGCAGCAGCTCGAAGGTGCGGCCATCTTTGATCAGAATTTTGTGTTCGGCTGCGAAGAGAAAAGAATTGAGGAGGCCGATCGCACCAAAGTTGCTCAGCTGGCGGAAGGGGTGGAGGTCGATCATGGCGGCAGCCGGGTAGGGGCCGAGCAGCGGCAGGGTGAGGGCGGCGGCGCCCAGCGTAGGGATCATCAGCCTGTCGGTCAGCTGGTCCATACGCAGTTGGTGGGTGCTGCGGTAGTCAGCTGTCTGGGCCAGGAGCTGGCCAACCCTGCTGGCCAGGGCGGTCGCTGGGTCCTGTTCGACCCGCACCTCCAGCCGGCCGGTGAGCAGCAAGGTCGCTGCAAAGACCCGATCTCCGGTCTGTTTTTCCACCGGGTGGGACTCGCCCGTCAGCATATCTTCGGCCACAGCGGCGGACTCGCTGTGCAGGATCTGTCCATCGACCGGGATGATTTCACCGGCGTAGACCACAACCACGTCCCCCACCTGCAACTCAGCGGTCTTGCGTTCGACGGCGACGCCGTCGACCTGTTGGTGGGCGTTTTGTTGGTAAGAGACCAGGTTGTCGATCAAGGTCTGAGCCTGTTGATCTCGGAGAGTGTTCAGGAGTTTGGCGTTGAAGAAGAAGGAGAGCACAGTAAAATTGCCCAGCGCCCAGTAGCCGCCGGTGATGTATGCCGTGTTGACCATAGCGATGAGCAGGTTGATGTCGGGGCGGCGTCGCGTGCGCAGGTTCTGGTAGGCAGCGACATAGAGATGCCAGC
This sequence comes from Chloroflexota bacterium, assembly GCA_018969295.1. GTDB lineage: Bacteria > Chloroflexota > Anaerolineae > Caldilineales > Caldilineaceae > Caldilinea. The sequence continues at coordinate 66,570 of JAGWYN010000009.1, forward strand.
TGCCGTAGACCAGCCCGGGCAGGCTGAGCAGCTGCAATGGCCCGGACCACACGAGGGCAGCCACGGCAGCGGCGGCGGAGAGGCCGGTGATGGCCAGGCCGCGGTTGAGGGTGCGGTCGGCGGGAGAGAGCTGGGCAAGTTGGCTGGTTGGCTGGAGTGTCTGGACGAGCTTCTGGCGTGGGTCCCCGTAGCGCACAAACAGTTGATGGATCGCAGGGGCCAGCCAGTTCTCTTCAAATTCGTTGAACCTGTTGCGCAGCAGCGCGCCCAGCTGTTGAAAGCGGGTTGGCCGGGCAAGGGTGTCGCTTATCGACATAAAAATTACTCCGATCCAAGGCTGCCTATGAAAGCGCTGTAGGGATCTCCCTGCTTTTGATTGTAGCCGAAGGGAGATGGTTTTTCAATTGTGGCCAGCGGTGTAGCTGTCGAACACCCTGGCTTTCATCCAGTCGTTGCTGTTGTGAAAATCGGCGACAGCGGTGCCTGGATGGACCAGCGCGTCGAAGAGAGGGCGGTCGCTGTCGGCCAGGTTCAGGTCGAGCAGGGGCAGGGCGTCTTCAAGATGGGCGAGTGTGCGCGGGCCAAGGATCGGGGCGGTCACCCCGGGCTGCTCCATCACCCAGAGCAGGCCCAGCTGTGAAGGGGTCAAATTACGTTCAGCTGCCATCTGGCTGACAGCGACGGCGACGTCGATGCCGCGCTGGGTGATGCGGTCGCGGAAGGTCACATTGGTGCGGTCGGCGCGCGAGCCAGCTGGAAAGGAGTGTCGGCTGGTGTAGCGTCCGGCCAGGATGCCGCCGGCCAGCGGCGACCAGGGGAGCAGTGCCAGCCCGTACTGCTGGGCCAGCGGCACCAGCTCATTTTCGATGCGGCGGTCGAGCAGATTGTAGGGAGGTTGTTCGCTGATATAGCGGACCAGGTTGCAGGATTGGCTGACTGCGAGTGCTTCCATCACCTTCCAGGCGGGGAAAGTGGAGCAGCCGATGAAACGGACCTTGCCGGAGCGGACCAGATCGTCGAAGGCGCGCAGCGTCTCGTCCTGGGGCACGGTGAGGGAGGGGCGATGCAGCTGGTAGAGATCGATGTGGTCGGTCTGTAGCCGGCGCAGCGAATCTTCGCAGGCTTTGAGGAGATGGTAGCGGCTGACGCCTTGCTCGTTGGGGCCCTCGCCCATCTTGCCGTAGACCTTGGTGGCAAGCACGATCTGGTCGCGACGTCCGTTGGCGGCCAGCGCCTTGCCGACAATGCGTTCGCTTTCGCCGGCATTGTAGACGTTGGCGGTATCGATGAAGTTGATCCCGCCGTCCAGGGCACGGTCGAGGAGGGTGATCGACTCGTTTTCGGGCGTAGGCCCGCCAAAATTCATGGCTCCCAGGCAGAGAGGGGAGACCTGGACGCCGGTGCGTCCGAGAGGTCGATAGTTCACAGCTGGCTCCTTTCGCAGCGGATTGGCGGTTTGGAATTGTTCCACCCAGTGTTTGGCTCGTCTTGTCCTGGTTGGGGGTGGCCCGACTGCACGTTGGCTTCTCGGCCAGAGCGATCGTAGACGATTTTGGGCAGATCGTCTAAAATGGAGAGCGACGATCTGCTGTCTGGTCTGCAGGCAGCAGGGTGGGTATTTTTCCCATCCTGGCCATCGAAGTTCAAATCAAGCGACGAAGGGATTCTCGAATGAACGCACAAGTGAGCTGGCAGGGGGGGATGCAGTTTGAGGGCACTGCCGACAGCGGCCACACGCTCGTGCTCGATGCATCGCAGGAGGTAGGCGGCGCGGATCGGGGGTTTCGCCCGATGGAATTGATGGCAGTCAGCCTGGCGGGCTGCACAGCGATGGATGTCATTTCAATTCTGCGCAAAAAGCGTCAGGCGGTGACGAGTTTTGAGGTCAAAGTGAGCACCCAGGGTGCGAGTGGGCACCCGCATGTCTTCACGGCGATCGAGCTGACCTACGTAGTGCGTGGCAAGGGGATCGACCCTGCTGCGGTCGAGCGGGCGATGCAGCTTTCTGCAGACACCTACTGTCCGGCGCAGGCGATGTTGCGCCAGGCGGCGCCGATCACGTTGAAGTACGAGATCATCGAAGAGGGGTGAATGAGCGGGCGAGTGTAAGCCCGCCCCACACGGCCAGCAGGCCGAGGAGATTGTTGCTGGCCAGGTTGAAGGCCAGCAATGTCCAGCTCTGGTTGCGCAGCAGTGCAAGGCTGTCGTAGCCAAAGGTGGAGAAGGTGGTGAAAGCGCCCAGAAAGCCGACGACAAAAAACAATTTGAGTTCAGGGGCCACTGCGACGCGCTGGCCAGCGAAGCCATAAAAAAGTCCAGCGAGAAAACAGCCGACGACATTGACGATCAACGTGCCGTAGGGAAAGGTGCCACCCAGCCGTTGGGTGGCCCACAGGCCGACCCAGAAACGCAGGTTGGCACCGAGCACGGCACCTGCCGAAACAGAAAAAAAAGCGTACATCCTGCTGGACAGCCTTTTTTATTCTTTGGATTGGGCCTCACGCTTGGCGCGCTGAAGATTTTTGGAACTGCACGACTGGGCCCACAGACCGGTGAGCTGGTTTTTGGGGTCGTTGACCGGGTAACCTTCGACAATCACCTCGTCCTGGGGGTCGGCTTTGAGTGCGGCCTCGACTTTTTCCCACTGTTTGTGGGCCACAAAGACGGCGATCGTGGCCTTGCTGGTGTCGGGGATGGGGGGGAGCCCCTTGGGCATGATGGGCGGCGCTTTTTGGCCGAGGATCAGCAAGGTACAGGTTTCCAGCTTTTTGATCTGTTTGGGGCGGCCGATGAGGGTTGTCTTCATAACTGCCAGGCCTCTTTTGAGTGGGTCGATGGTCAATGCCGCCTTGAGCAAGCCTACAGCTTGTTCGAGTGTGGGCGGTGAAGGTTTGGGTGCGGGTGGAAGTGGATTGGGCGAGGGCTCGGCGGATTTGGGTTTTTTGTTGTTGAGCGGCGAGGGGGGAAGCCCAAAAACTTTGCGGCGCTGGCGTGCGGACATCTGGTCGCGGGCCAGCAAAAAAAAGACCCCGCCAGCTGTCCGGCGGCGATCTCCTTGTTTGGTCAGCATTCCTCCGGCAGCCTCGATCTCCAGCGTGCGTTGATAGGTGCTCTCGACGCTTTCCATCCCCACCATGGCTGCGACCGAGCGCATCAACCAGAGATTGGGCTCTTTGAGCTCGGTTGCCATTTCCCGGATACGGCCTACATCGACAGGATGGAGGCCGACCGGTTCTTCGTGCGGCTGATCGGGGGGCGGTGGCTCCCCAGAGAGTGGATCGGGCGGCAACTGGGACAACATTTCATCGGTCATGGCAGCATCTCGGTTTCGCTGTAGGGCAGAGAGCGGGTCAGGGTGTCTGTGCGGCGATCAGCGTTTGTTCGACGCGAGTCAGCCCTGAGATCGCTTCACCAAACTCGGTATCTGCGGTACGGAGCAGTTCCAGATCGCCGGCCTGGACTGCGCTGGCCAGAGAATCGGCGGCGGCGGCGTAGGCGAGGGCAGCTGATTCGAGCTGGGTGTGCAACGTCTGGGCGGAGGCCGGGACAGCCAGTTCGCCGACACTGGCAGCTGTGCGCCTGAGCAGGGTCAGTGCAGCGTTGGCACGTGTCCGCCAGCTGCTGTCATTGACGAGCGCCCCGTTGTTGTTGGCTTCAGCCAACAGGCTGTCGATGCTGGTCTGGACAACATCAAACTGGCTGACCAGCCCCAGCGCTGCATCGACGTAGGAGGCGAGCTCTGTATCGACAGCAGCTGGCAGCGGTGTCGGTGTGGGCAGCAGGACCCCGAGCCCTGCTGTCGGCGATGTGGCAGGGGTCTCTACCGGTGTACCGTCGGGGTTGACGACTGGAACCGTGTTCAAGTCTGGCAGATTGGCGACAAGCGTTGCAAAGACCCAGCCGCCGTTGTCGAGACGCAGCCAGCTGCCGTCGGCGTTGCGGCCGACGACGGTGATCTCCTGGCCGGTCACGGTGCCGCCGATCGTTTCGAAGGTAGTGCCTGGGCCAGATCGTAGATTGGCGTCCACAGTGACGGTAGGTCTGGGGGTCGTCGCTGGGGGGGGAGCTGGTGTGGCGGTCGGTGCAGCTTCGCCACCGGTGGTTTCTGTGCTGCCCTGCACTGCCGCGAGAATTTCGTCGGTGACTGTCGGCACACTGGCCGTCAGTTCGGCGACCAGGAAAGCAGCGATCCACTGGTTGGTGGCCAGCAGATACCAGGCACCGTCTGTACTGGCTGCGGCGACTTCCAAGAGATCGTTGGTCCGGGCCTGGCCGACCACGGCGAAGGTGGTACCAGGGCCGCTGCGTAGATTGGCGTTGTCGGTGATCACACTCGTATTGACAAGGGTCAGGGCAGGACTGACCGGAGCAGCTGTCTCAGTCAGGGCAGCTGTCTCAGTCAGGGCAGCTGTCTCAGTCAGGGCAGCTGTCTCAGTCAGGGCAGCTGTCTCAGTCAGGGCAGCTGTCTCAGTCAGGGCAGCTGTCTCAGTCAGGGCAGCTGTCTCGGTCAGGGCAGCTGTCTCGGTCAGGGCAGCTGTCTCGGTCAGGGCAGCTGGCAGCAGCACGTCGACGGAGACGGAACCATCAGGGAGAGGAGCGACCACAACTTCGACCGGGATGCGGTCGGTCTGGAGCGGAGAGAGCTGGACTGTGACCGAAGCGGGCACGGTGGTTGTCAACGTCTGTGTCAACACGAAGTCAAGTTCGAGCTCCAGGGTTACGGGAACCGTGCTGGCCAGGGAGGTCGGCGTGAGGAGTTCGGTGGCTGCGAGGGGCTCTTCGGGCAGGGCGCTCTCTGTTGCGGCGGTTTCTCCGTCTGTGGCTGTTTGGGTGCTGGTCAGCGCTTCGCTGGCCGTCAGCACCTGGGTGGCAGCCAGTGGATCGCTGTCTGGGGGGAGGCTAGCTGCCGCCGTCAAGAGTTCGGTGCTGCTCAGGTCTGTGGCAGCGGTCACGGCAGTGGTGGGCAGCAGGGTGATCGTGAAGGGAATTGCCTGTCGGATTTTGATACGAAGTGGCTGCTCCAGCAAGCGGGGGCTGCTGCTGTCCGCAGGTGTTTCAGCCTCTTCAGCCATTGCATCCTGTTGCAGTGGGGCTGCCTGCATTGCTGCGCTGTGGGACAGCTGCAGCCAGAGCACAGCCAACAGGGTAAAGGCGATCGTGATCAAGGCAATACTTTTGCGGCGCATCGTGGTCCTCCCAATGTGGGTGAGGAATTCTATTCCAGTGGTCTATAGCGTATATGGCAAAGTACATTTTGGCAAGTTCCCTAAAAATAGGTACCATGCTCTCTCAATTATAACGCACAGGATGGACAGAGGGGGTCTGTGGATGAGTACAAAAATCATTTATTCGATGATGGGGGTGGGCAAGACGTACCCTCCCAGCAAACAGGTGTTGCGCGACATCAGCCTCTCTTATTTTTACGGTGCCAAGATCGGTGTCCTTGGCCTCAACGGTTCAGGCAAAAGCACCTTGCTGCGCATCATGGCGGGTGTCGAAAAAGAATACAACGGCGAGACCTTGCTGGCCCCTGGGTATACGGTTGGCTACCTGGAGCAGGAGCCGCAGCTGGATGCGAGCAAGAGCGTGCGTGCGATTGTGGAGGAGGGGGTGCAGGAGGTAGTGGACGCCCTGCGCGAGTTCGACGAGATCAACGCCCGTTTTGGTGAGGATCTTACGGCGGAGGAGATGGACGCGCTGATGGTGCGTCAGGGAGAGGTGCAGGACCGGCTGGATGCGCTCAACGGCTGGGATCTGGACAGCCGGTTGGAACTGGCGATGGATGCGTTGCGCTGTCCGCCGGGGGAGACGGCGGTCAGTGTGTTGTCGGGTGGCGAACGGCGCCGGGTGGCGCTTTGCCGGCTGCTGCTCAAAGAGCCGGACATCCTGTTGCTCGACGAGCCGACCAACCATCTGGATGCCGAGTCGGTGGCGTGGCTGGAGACGCATCTGCGCGAGTACAAGGGGACGGTGATTGCTGTCACGCACGACCGTTACTTTTTGGACAACGTTGCTGGCTGGATATTGGAGCTGGACCGCGGCTATGGGATTCCATGGAAGGGCAACTATTCCTCCTGGTTGGAGCAGAAGCAGCAGCGGCTGGCGCAGGAGGAGCGGCAGGAGGCGTTGCGGCAGAAGACGTTGCAGCGTGAGCTGGAATGGTTGCACATGAGCCCCAAGGCGCGCCAGACCAAACGCAAGTCGCGCATCAACGCCTACAACGACCTGCTGTCCCAGGAGAAGGAACGGGCAGTGGAGGAGCGTGAAATTTACATTCCGCCGGGTCCTCGGCTGGGGGATGTTGTGATCCGGGCCGAGGGGATCAGCAAAGCCTACGGCGACAACCTTCTCTACGAAAACCTGACGCTCGACATTCCGCCGGGGGCGATCGTGGGGATCATTGGCCCCAATGGGGCTGGCAAGACGACCTTGTTTCGGATGATTGTGGGGCAGGAGAAGCCTGACAGCGGGACATTGACGGTCGGGGGGACAGTCAAGCTGGCCTATGTCGACCAGGCGCGCGACTCATTGGATGGGAGCAAAAGTGTGTGGGAGGAAATTTCTGGCGGTGCTGATTTGTTGCAGCTGGGCGACCGTCAGATCAACTCTCGGGCCTATGCGGCCCGGTTCAACTTTGCTGGGCAGGACCAGCAGAAAAAGGTGGGGATGTTGTCTGGGGGGGAGCGCAACCGGCTGCACATGGCCAAAATGCTCAAATCGGGCGGCAATGTGATCTTGCTGGACGAGCCCAGCAACGACCTGGACGTCAACACGCTGCGCGCGTTGGAGGATGCGTTGGAGGGGTTTGCGGGCTGTGTGCTGGTCATCTCGCACGACCGCTGGTTTTTAGACCGGATTGCCACCCACATTTTGGCCTTTGAAGGAGAGAGTCAGGTCTTTTTCTTTCCTGGCAACTACAGCGAATATGAAGAAGACCGGCACCGTCGGCTGGGTCCTCTGGCCGACCGGCCCCATCGGATCACCTATCGCAAGCTTCGCCGGGCCTGAGCCGTCCAGGACAAGACGGGGGAACGCAAGGGGCCGCAGATGGAGTTTCCCAAGCGCAAGAGCGGCAAGCACGGACTGGGCGCTTGCCGCTCGAGTGTTCGTATGTGAGGCGTGCAGCCATACGATGGATAGAGATCTGAACGCCGCCATCCATCTGAAAAATACCGTGAGTTCCATGGAAATGAACGCCTGTGGAGAACATGTACGTCCTGGCGACATCGCTCAGGCTCTGGTCGGTGAAGCAGGAACCTGGCAACAAGCGTCTCCTGGTGAGATGTTTGTCTAGGTCCAAGAGAACGGCCCTGGACGAAGCGTGTCAGAGAGCGGTCTGGGCGGCGAGGTAGTGCCAGGCAGAAATTCCGGCTTTGGCGCCCTCGCCGATCGAGACAGGTACCTGTTCGGCGTAGATGGTGGTGACGTCGCCGGCGGCAAAGATGCCGGGGATGCTGGTTGCGCAGTGGGCGTCGACCACCACATGGCCGCCATCGTCCAGCTGCACCAGATCGCGTACAGCGTTGTTGTTGGGCAGCAGGCCGTACTGGACAAAAATGCCCTCGACTGGCAGGGTGCGCACTTCACCGTTGATCCCGACGATATCGAGGCCGGTCACGAAATCATTGCCCAGGATCTGCTGGACTTCCCAGCCGCGAAATACACTGATATGTGGGTGGTTGAGCACGACTTCGGCGCGGGCGCGGTCGGCGACGGGTTGAGGGCGGGCTTCGATATAGTCGATCCGCTTGACCAGAGGAAGGAGGATCTGCAGCGCCGCGATCGAGCGTTCGCCGCCACCGATCACAGCCACGGCGCGCCCTGCAAAGAAGGGTGCGTGGGAGACTGCCGAATAGCTGAGCCCGCGTCCCCAGTATTCGGCTTCGCCGCTGGCGAAGGTACGTTGGGCACGCACACCGGTGCAGAGCACGACGGCTCGGCAGCGGACGCTGCCGCCTGCGCTCAAGGTCAGCTGGAAGCTGCCGTCGTCCAGCCGTTCGACACGTTCGACGGTGTCTGGCAGATGGTGTTGCAGCCCAGAGGAGACCCGTTCAGCCAGTTCGTGGACCAGCGAGGCTCCCCAGACAGTGTCCTGGCGGGGGACATTGCGTAGGGCAAAGGGGTAGGAGACCTTGCCGCCCAGGTCTGGGCTGATCAGAGCGACATTCAGCTGCGCGTAGAGCAAATAGGCGGTGGCGGCGAGCCCGGCGGGCCCTCCACCGAGTACGACTGCGTCAAAGTGTTCTGGCATGAAAGACACCTGTTCTCGATACAGGCCTGACCTGGCAGCAGCACAGGGCGGGCGGCGGACCGGTTGCACTAGCCGCCGCGTTCGCGCGGGGCGTGGACCAGATTTTGTTGCAGGGCATAGGCCACCGCTTCGGTGCGTGTTGCCGCCTGCAGTTTGGAAAGAATATTGCTGACGTGGTACTTGACGGTCGAACGGCTGACGATCAACTTGTCGGCGATCTCACTGTTGTTCATGCCGGTCACCATCAGGGCCAGCACATCGTGTTCACGTTCGGTCAGGTCGAAACCGAGCGACTGTGAGCGGTGGTGGGTGGCGTTGTGGATCAGGACCTGGGTGGCCTCCGGGGCCAGGGTTGGGCGGCCGACATAGGCGGAGCGAATGGCGCCGACCAGTTCGTTGGCAGAGATATTCTTGAGCAGGTAGCCGATCGCTCCAGCGGCCAGTGCGCCCTGCACCAGATCATCTTCTTTGAAACTGGTGAGTGCAATGACCTGGATGTGAGGGTGGCGTTGGCGGAGTTGGCGAGTGGCGGTGGCACCGTCCATTTCTGGCATCATCAGGTCCATCAGCACGACATCTGGCTGGCAGCGTTCGGCAATCCAGATCGCTTCGGCGCCATTGGCTGCTTCCCCGACCAGTTCCAGATCTTCGTAGGCAAGCAAGAAGGCGGAGAGCCCGCCGCGCACCACTGCGTGGTCGTCGACGACCATGACTCGGATCGGGGCTGCTGGCAGAGGAGCAGAGAGGTTATTCTGAATCATGGCACCAAACCATCGGGGGAATTCCAGACCAAGGAGACTGTTGTGCCGGCTCCTCGTCGGCTGTCGATCGTCAGCTGGGCCCCGACCGAGTCAGCTCGCTCGCGCATGATAGCCAGTCCTAGATGTTCTGGGGGGACGTCAGCCGGGTCAAAGCCTTGGCCATCGTCGTGGATGGTCAGCCGAATCTGGCCGGATGCACAGTGGAGAAGCAGCTGCACCTGGCTGGCGCGTGCATGTCTTGCCACGTTGTGGAGTGCTTCCTGGGCGACATAATAGCAGGCTACCTTGACCGCTGGCGGCATCTCGGCATTGCCCAGCACGGTGACGGCGATCGGGATGCGGGCGCGTCCGCGTGCGGCCTCGGTGAGCTGGCGCAGCAGTTCTTCGATGCTGACCTCCATCAGCGTGGCCGGGCGCAGTTCGAGCAGCAGCGTACGCATCTCGGCCAGTGCGCCGCGCGTCAGCTGGCGCAGCTCTTCCAGCCGGCGCATGCCTTCTGCTGGCTGGCGTTCGACCAGCCGTGGCAGGACATCGGCGATCAGGCTGGCCGAGAAAAGGGTCTGTGTCACTGAATCGTGCAGATCGCGGGCGATGCGGTTGCGTTCTGCGGCGATGGCTGTCTGTTCGGCCTGGATGCGCAGCCGGGCATTTTCGATGGCCAGGGCGGCCTGGTCGCCGAACATGACAGCAAGCTCGATCTCCTCTGCTGAAAAACGGCGTGGCTCGCGGTAATAGAGCAGGAGGCCGCCGTAGATTGCGTCTTTGAGTTTGAGTGGAACAGCGAGCTGGGCGCAGTATTCGTGTCCATCGACCTTCAGAATTGGAAGATCGGCGTCCACGGTTGTTTCGGAGAGAGGCCCTGTCTGGGGCAGCGTTTCGGCATGGACAAACACGTGGCCCGGGGGGTGTTCGTTGCTGTAGAAAGCTGTGAGCTGTTGGGGGGAGATGCCGACGCCGGCTTGAAAACTGATGGGGGTGGGGGTATCGTGGAGCTGGTAGATGGCGCTGGCGTCGGCGCGCAGCAGCACACGGGCCTGGGCGACGATGCTGTCCAGGATCTCCTGGCGTGAGCGGTTGGAGTTGAGCATTCGCAGGATTTCGCGCAGACTGTCGGCGACGCGGCGTCTGCGTTCGATCTCGCGGGTCCGCTCTTCGACCCGGCCTTCGAGCATCTCTTCGGTCTGCTTGCGGCGGGTGATGTCGGTGACCGAGCTGAGCACGATCAGCCCTTCTTCGCTGCGGAAATAGCTCAAGCCTACTTCGATCGGGAATTCGCTCCCATCGCGACGGCGTCCGGCCAGATCCAGCCCGGAGCCCATCGGGCGGGTGTGGGGGTTGTCGACGAAGAGCGTACGATAGACGCGGTGGTCTGGGTGGTAGCGGTCGGGGAGAAGCCGTTCGATAGGCTGGCCGATCAGATCGGAGAGATCGTAGCGAAAGAGATCGGCAAGTTTTTGATTGGCGTACAGGATCGACCCGGCGGCGTCGACGGCGACCACAGCGACGGGGGAAGCTTCGAGCATCTGCCAGAGCAGGCGAGTCAGCTGTTCGTCGGGTGGATGCGTTTTCAAGGCAGGGTAGATGCGTTGCATAGGAAGAGTATAGCACAAAGCAGCAGATACAAACGAAAAAGCGGAAGAGATAGCCGGGTGTCAGCTCTGCCAGTGCAGCAGCAGCTGCCGTGGCCCGCGCAGGATCGGGTTGGTCTGCCAGCGCAGCGCTGTGGGGGCTTCGACCTGCTGGAGGGTTGGCAGGCGGTCGAGCAGCACCTCCAAGGCGATGCGCGCTTCCAGCCGAGCCAGGGGTGCACCGAGGCAGTAGTGGACCCCCTGGCCGAATCCCAGGTGGCGGAGAGCTGGGCGGTCCAGATCGTAGTGGGCAGGGCAGGGGTAGACAGTTTCGTCGCGGTGTGCAGAGGCGAGCACCAGGCTGACTGCGTCCCCGCGGCGGAGGGTCTGGCCGTGCAGGTCGATATCGGCGGCGGCAAAGCGTATGGTGGCCCGTTCGACCGGCCCATCGAAGCGGATGGCCTCTTCGATGGCTGGCGTCAGCAGGCTGTGGTCAGCGCGCAACGCGGCCCACAGTAGTGGGCGGCTGAGCAGGATGAGCAGTTGGTCGGCGAGCAGGAAAACCGAGGTTTCATGGCCGACGACGGTGAGCAGCAGAACCATACTGAAGAGCTCTTCGATGTTGAGGGAATCCCCCTGCTCTTCGGCGGCGAGCAGGAAAGAGATCAGATCGGGTTGTGGGCTGCGGCGCCGTTCTGCGCAGATCTTTTCGAGATAGCCGACGAAGTCGGTCATCACCTGCTGCAGGCGCTCCGTCTTGCGCAGGTTGCGGGCGCTGTCGCTCGAGGGCGCTACCAGGATATGGGACCAGGCTCGAAAACGGTGGTGGTCGCGGCTGGGAATGCCGAGCAGGTCGCCGATCGCGGCGATCGAGAAGGGTAGGGCGAATTCCTGGATGTAGTCCATCCGGCCGCGTGCGGAGACGCGATCGAGCAGTCGATGGGCGGTCGTTCGCAGTTGGGGTTCGAGCCCTTCGATCTGGCGGGCGCTGAACGCCTTGCTGACCAGGGTGCGCAGGCGGGCGTGACGGGCGCCGTCTGCGTTGAGCATGTGGTCTGTGAGCAGCCGGTAGAGCGGCGGGGCTGGGGCTGTGTGTTCGGTCTCATTGAGCGTGCTGTGGACATCCTTCACAAAAAGGTCGGGCTGGCGCAGTGCAGCTGCGACATCTGCGTGGCGGGTGAGCCACCACATGCGGGCGTTGCCGTCGCGGCTGGTTCGGCTGAAGGCTGGCGCCTCGGCACGCAGCCGGGCATAGATGGGGTAGGGGTCGGTTTTGAACAGTTCGCCGGAGAGGCGCAGGCTGGCAAGTGAAGTGGTCATAGGGGCCTGGTTGGTGAATGGTACATGCCTGTCAGGCCGCTGCGGGAGGGATGTGCTGCAGCTGCGCCCTCCGCAGCGCTGGGCGAGTCATCGCATAGAGCGCTGTCATGCCGTAGAGAATGCCGCCGAACAGATAAATCTGGCGCACGGGCAGGAGATCTGCCAGATACGCCAGGCCCAGGCTGGAGGCCATGTGGGCGATCATCGCCAGGGTCTGCCGGGTGGCATACACCCGTCCCAGCATGCCGGGCTCTACAGTAGATTGCAGCAGAACGTCCTGGGCTACATCGCGCAGGGCCATCGGAGGGCCGAAGGCCAGGCTGACGGCCATCGCCAGCCACACATCGGGAGCGAGTGCGTAACTGACCGTCAGCAAGCACATCAGCCCAGCGTTGACAATGATAGTCCAGCCGGGCCGTCGGTGCATGCGTGCTGCGAAGGCAATCGCCAGCCCGGCGCCGAAGAGATTGCCCACAAAATAGAGCGCGTTCTGGTATCCCCAGTACAACTCGCTGGCCTGCAAGGCCTGGGTTGTGAACGCAAGCATCAGGGTAGAGGTCCAGAGCCCATGTGGCCAGTGTTCCAGAAATTCCATCACGGTCAGCGACCGGGCCAGATCGTGCCGGCGCAGGTAGTCCAGCCCCTGCGAGATGGCGTGCGGCAAGGGGAGCCTTCCTTGCAGACGTGTGGGGCTGGCGGGTTCGGAGCGAATCGGGGTGAGCAATGCGCCGGCCAGCACGAAGAGTGCCAGCGCAACCAGCACGACGTGGGTCATGCTCAAGGCCAGAATGAGGAGGCCCCCCAGGGCATAGCTGAGTGCCATTGCCCCATAGTTTGTGCTGTTGAGCAGGCTGTTGGCGTGCACCAATTCAGATGGGGCCGCCAGGGCAGGGAGCAGAGACATCTGGGCAGGTTGGGCGAAGGTTTCGGTCACGGCCAGCCCTGCTACCAGCGCGTAGACAGTCCAGACAGTGCCGCCCTCGGTGGCTGCCAACAGCAGCGAGAGGAGCGCCAGCCCGACTCGGCTGAGCTCTATCCCCATCAGCACCTGCTTGCGGGGATAGCGGTCGACCAGCGCGCCAGCCAGCGGTCCCAGAAAAATTCTGGGCAACGTGCGTGCGACCAGCACACCGGTGGCCTGCAAGGCAGAACCGCTTTGTTGGAAGACCACCACGATGGCGCCCATGTGGTACAGGTGGACGCCCAGGATGGAGGTGAGCTGGGAGAGCCAGAAGAGCAGAAACGGCGGTCGGCTCAGCAAAGTTTTGTACATTACAGGCTCTCTGTCGCTCTTCTCGGTCAGGCAGGCGTAACGCTTTCATCTCTCTATTCTGGCTGATCTGTACGATTTTGACAAACGGTCATTCAGCAGGCTTTGCTACTTGAGCCGTTACGGATATGAAATGGCAAGACTTGTGTTATACTCTCTCGTATTACGCAGCGATACCTCAAACCTGATGATGTGGTGCGATTCATTATTGCATCAATACGCAACCATACAAATCAACTCAGAAAGGCGTGGCCTCAATGGTTGGTACAACTCAGCCTATGACTGAGGATGAGCTATCCGATTCAATCACAGCCATTGAAGAGCTTGCAGCTGACAATAGTGATGATGAGCGTACGGTCCTTGCCGAAAATCAACTGTACGATTTTATCACCAATGCTCCAGTCAAGGACACATTGACCGAACGCCTCTTGCAAGCTGTTGCGCAGGCATTGGTCGACGAATATGGCCTCGAACATATGCAATTAGTGCATGGCCAACCGCTCGTTTACGAAACTGTCGAAGCCGATTTTGCACCAAGCTGGCGAACCAGCTTTTCACAGAGCTTCATCCACTGCTATGCGAGGAATGACTGGAACGTGATGAGTGCTGCATGGGGATCCTGCGCGCCTATGCTGGTTTCAATTCGGTACGTGGCGCGTACTGACTGAATCTGTAGTTTTCAGGCATTGATTTTCTATTGTCAGAGTAAACACCTATGGCCAAACTGATGACCCCACCCGGTGGTCGCCCGGCCGAACCAGGCGAAGCCAAAGTCGTCGATTTCCTGCGCAACATACTGCCCGAGACCTACACTCTTTTTCCGAACCTGGAGATCGCCGAGAAGGGCAAACCATCCTTCGAGTATGATCTGATTGTAGTGGCACCCCACGCCGTCTATGTAGTTGAGATTAAGAACTGGCGCGGAGGAATTCGCGGCGATGACAACATGTGGCTTGTTAATGGTCGTCACTCACGCCCCAACCCGTGGCCTACGGCCAACAACAAGGCTCGTGTCCTTAAAAGCCGCATCCAGGAATTGCAGCCAAGTTGTGGCAGTGTCTGGGTCGATGCCGTCGTCGCCATTGCCGACGATCAGGGCGTGCTGCAATTGAGCGGTGCGCTCAAGCAGCGCGTCTTTTGCTTCAACAACCTGCCGGCATACCTGACAGATCAGCAAGCAATACTGCCTGGCAAAGCAACTGACATCAGACCTCTGCGCGCCTATCTCGAAAAAGCAATTCAGCAGGCCAGCCATGCGCGCGTGCCCAAAAACCTGACCTTCGGCAATTTTGCTGTCGTGGAGACGCTAGTTCAGACGGATACTGTGGCCGAATATCTGGCGCGCAATACACTCCTGCCCACAACCCCAGTGGTGCGGGTACGTGTCTTTCCTTATGACCCATATCTGCCACCGGATGACCTGCGTCTGCGCGAGCATGTCATCCGTAGGGAAGCGGAGGCGTTGCTTCACATTGGTGACCATCCCAACCTAATCCGTGTACGCCATTTTGATACGGCACCCCAGGATCCCAATCTGTTCTATGAAGTGACTGACTGGTCTAGCGAAGGGACACTGGCTGGCGTCCTGATGCACACCGATGCGTTGCCCTTGGAACGCAAACTTGAATTGATTCAGGGCCTTGCGCGTGGGCTGCAGGCCGTCCACGCCGCAGATATTGTGCATCGCGACCTGCGCCCTGAAAACGTCCTGATGGCTGGCAATGGTCAGCCACGGCTGATGAATTTTGACCGCGCCCGGTTACCAGTAGGCGCTGGACAGACGATCCGTGCGGTACATCGCGATTCCAGTGTGACGCGTGCCTATCTTGCGCCTGAATTGGCTGAAAGTGAAGGTGGTATTGCTACCTCCGCCACGGACATGTACAGCCTGGGGGCCATTCTTTTCGAGATGTTGGTCGGTGACCGACTTTATGATTCTCCAGAAGATGCGCTACGCGCCAATACCAGTGCTGGTGGGCCAGCTGCCTTTCACGCAGTTCCTGATGTGTCGCCGCGGCTCAATACGTTGGTGGCGCGCTTGATGAAACCGGATCCAGCCGCACGCCCGACGGCGTCTGAAGTTGTAAGCGAGTTGCAGGCGATCAGCGAGCAGGCATCGCAACCTGATTCAAAACAAAAATCGCAGCTGCTCACTTCCGAAGCAATCGAGATTGACGATAAAATAGTCTTTGATGTTGGTGATATCATCGATAGCCACTATCAAGTACAACTGGTTATGCGACCCGGCGGCTCTGGGCAAGTCTACAAGGTATACGACTCAATCTTTGACCGTGTATATGCGTTGAAGGTTTTTTATCCAGGTTCCTATGCCCTTGAATTCTTGACCCAAGAGGCGCGTGCTTTGTTGAAGTTGGAGCACCCCAACACTGTGCGTGTCTGGCAATGGAATCGACTTGGCGATAAGCGTCTTTATCTGGTGACAGATTATGTTGACGGTGAGGAACTGACTGAGTACACATCGGGTCAGAAGCGTCTTACTGTGTACGATGCAGTGAATTTGGGCATCCAGTTGCTGAATGCACTAGAAGCGATTCACGGTGACGTTGATCGTTTGGCCCAACTACGCAATGCACAACGAACTTTGAGCGAGGAGGAGTTCGACGAAATTCAGCAGATCGAACAATCCTCCTATCTGCATCGTGACATCAAGCCGGCGAATCTAATCCTTGCGGGCACAACATTGAAGGTGATTGACTTCAATATTGCGACACGTGTTGCAAGTGCCGGAATCACTGTGGCCGGCACGCGCGGCTATATGCCCCCTGACATTGGGCTTGTGCCCTGGGATGCTAGTTGCGATGTATTCGGTGCGGGTATTGTTCTCTACGAGTTAATCACCAAACAGCACCCGTATCCGAAACGCGAACCCCGCGCCGATGTAGATCCAACCGATCCCAGGGAGTACCTGCCCGATCTTTCGCCTGAACTGGCAAAAGTACTGCTGCGCGCCGTCTCGGTGGATCGAAATGAACGCTTTGCGACATCTCGCCAGATGCGACAGGCGCTGCTCGATCTCAACGAACACTACTGGCTGGCGCAGCCAAAGTCAAGCAAGGCTATCTCAGGCATCACATTGGCGACCGATGAAATCGATCGCCCAAACTACAATCCATTTGTTACACGCATGCTTAGCCTCTACAGCCAGGCAAAGCGCAGCAATCGCGGGACGCGTGGGCTCGACGAAGTGGCACAGTTGACCTATGTCGATACGCGCCTCGACAAGCACTTGCTGCCAGATGTCCTGGACGGGCGCTATCGGCTGGTGATCATCACTGGCAATGCCGGGGACGGCAAAACTGCTTTCATACGCAAAGTCGAACAAGGGGCAGAACAAAAAGGGACGGTTATTGAGCGCAGTTCTGCCAATGCCAGTCGCTTCGAATGCAAAGGGTACACTTTTGTGACCAATTACGACGGTTCCCAAGATGAAGGTGCCGAACGTGCCAACGATCAGGTGCTGGATGAGTTCTTCAGACCATTTGCCGATGAACCATCTGCATCAAGAGCAACAGTTCATTTGATTGCTATCAACGAAGGCAGGCTCATCGATTTCTTCGATGGCGTTGCCCAGCGTCGCCAATTCGGCAAGCTAAGCAAGATAATTCATGCTTTCTTCGCTGATGACCAGACAACGCTGCCTGACGGGTTACTCATCGTAGACCTGAACCAGCGCTCTATAGTGGCCCAGGAGATCGACCCAGAAACGAAACAGCCCGTTATCGGGTCGTCGATCTTTGAACAGCAGTTGGAGCATTTGCTGCGTAGTGATCACTGGACACCGTGCAGCGCCTGTTCACTAGCTGAGCGTTGTTTCATAAAGTTCAATGTTAATACGCTTGCCGATCCGGTGTCTGGTCCGGCCGTACGGGAGCGGCTGCGCACCTTGTTTGAGATTGTCCACTTGCGCCGCAAGCTGCATATCACTATGCGCGATCTGCGATCTGCGCTGGCTTGGCTAATTGCCCGCGACTATGGTTGTGCCGATGTGATGACATCTCTGGGTACTGAAGACCACCTAGCGGAAGCAACGCTAAACGCACAAGTGCGTTTGCTTTATTTTAATGCCTTTGCTGCCGACGACACGCCAACTATGGAAAATACTGATGACCGTCTCGTTGCTCTCTTGCGTCAGATTGACGTGGCTGAGGTGGCCAACCCGGGCGACGATCGTGCCCTCTACTTCGAAGGGGTACAAGGATTTGAGCGGCTTTCTTTTGTGGCGCGTGCCGATTTGCCAGCGCAGCAACTTATGCTGTTGCGTGAGGATATAGTGGATGGCTGGGAGGGAGTACAAAATGCCCCAGGAGTCGTGCAACGACGTGCCTACGTCAGTATGTTGCGGCGACTCGCATACTTCGAACGGCGCGACGATGGCTGGACACAGATGCTTCCCTATCAACATTTGAACGAATACCGCTCAGTATTGCGTAACACCCACGACGAGCAGACGACACGCGAAGCGTTGGCACAAGGCCTGTCTACATTAGAGGGTGCACACAATCTTGAGTTGACGCGTGCAAACATCTTTTTGCGTGCAGGCCGCGAACAAAAAGTGCGAGTCAAATCTTTTCGTCTGTTCCCTATCGAGGAGTTTCACACAATCCTGCCAGGTACGCGGGCAACATCACGCAGGTATCTGGAGTACTTGCCGGATCGTTTTTTGCTGGTTCATAGGCCATTAGATGGCAAGCATACGACAAGCACCCGACCGGCTGAGCTGATAGTGACGTTGGATGTATGGGAACTGCTTGTGCGGGTGAGCCAAGGCTACCTGCCATCATTCTATGATCTGGGTGGACACTATTTGAACCTTGTCATCTTCAAGAACGCACTGACCCACCTGCATTATCGTCGGGCATTATTAACGCGCGATGATCGGATATTCTTCGAAGTTCGCCAAGAAGCGCGCGGTCGCGTGAATTTACGCCGCTATCAACCAGGGGAGTGATGTTATGGCCGCGAAACGTGCAGAATTTGACTTCAACAACGAAGACATCTGTCTCGTAATGCCCAAACATATCGATCTAGAGCGCATGTTGATCAGTTTTTATATGCTGCTCAAGTATGACGGGCGTCGCCCGGTGACGCGTACAGAGCGGCAGGAAATCACGCTCCAATATCTCAGTGATGTGCTTGCAACTCAGCACAACGACGTGTTGACGGGTTTCGCCACCCACAGCGATCTAGTACAGGATTGGCTGTATAGTGATCTTGTCGATATCGTATACCGCGGCAGGCCAGACAAGGAACGTCCTACCTCTCCGCGTCCACTGCACTTGAATGCGTACAAACTGCGCAATCCGCGTTATCTCAAAGACTACCGTGCATCCGAGCATCTCTATAGCATGATACGCAGCGCTGATCCTGAGCTATTGAGGCGCCTGCGCGAATACCTAGGTGCGGGGATGGGCCTAAACAATGAGGATACCTACGACGGGCAGACAGAACTAGATCTGGATACACTTCTTATTGTACGCATGGTAGATAATCCAAAACTGAAAGAGCAACCCGCTGGAGAGATAGGCAAACTGGCATCACCGCTGTGTGATGGCCAAGCGCGCCTGCTGTGCAATGACCTGCGGCGGCTTCTGGTCTATGAAGACCGTGTCCCACGTCCAGTGCTGATCGAGTATATGCGCACTGCCTTTGGTATGCATCTAGGTCTCTACCTGCTACGTCTTTTCAACCAGCTAAGTGGTTGGGTATATGAGGGGAGCGCATCATCGGCCTGTCTCAACTGCCCAGTGCGGCCCGACCAACAGGAGAATGCCTTTGTGGCCTGTCCTTATGCCTTTCAACACGATGGGGGAAAGTCACCGTATCGTACGCTAGAGATCGTGGTAGACATGGGCAGCGATGCACAAAGTCATATGGCGGAGTTGGCACGCAGCAGTTGCTCCGCTCACTATCAACGGATGAACGACTATGTTCGTGCCGTCTTTACCACCAACCTATTGATGGACTTTGGCAAGAGCTACACGGGTGAACGCCTGCTAGGACAACGCAGCCAGACTGTAGCCGAAGCGTTAGAACTGCTGGGACGATCTGAAGTTGAGATAAATGTTCATTTTGGGCAGAAAATTGATGAGTTCTTTGCACGACGATCCGAAGGGGATGTCGAACTGCGAGAATACGAGGCGATTCGGCGTATGGAAGGGCTGACACCGCTACAGAAACTGGTTGAACTGGTGTCGTTAGATCGCACGCGTTACTACCGCAAATACTTGGTCGATCTTGTCGATTCAGTTTCTATGAAGAATCATGACAGTGGGTTGATGCGCCAAGGCAAGGGCAGAAGCAATGAACGTCGCTGGCAAATGGGGAGTCGCCTGTTAGAGATGTTAGTTCAGATCGCTGTCTTGGAGCCTGTCGGCAGCGGGGCGGCACTGTCGTTTCGCTCGCGTCCACTCCTCGTGGACGAATTTGTGCGCTGGTTACGCAACCGCTATGGAATCGTACTAGCCCCGGATTGGTCCGGTGCCACGATCCAAGACTATCAGGCTTTCAACGCCAATCTGGGACATCTCAAGGAACGGTTGCGAGAAATCGGCTTTTTTACGGATCTGAGCGATGCCTACAACACTCAGGCGATCCAGCCGCGCTACACCATCGAAGCAGGAGTGATGGTATGATAACAATACATCCCCTGACTGTGACGCGTGTGGATGAAGTATTAGCAACCACAGTGCGCCAAGTACTCGAGGACCGCTTGCGTTTGGCACAACCAGGCCACTGCCTTCGCGTCAGCAGCCTGGCACCCACGATCATGAAACGCCTCTGTGCGGAGATGCATGGCAACGATGACGCTGACGTAGTGTTACTCCTGGGTCCACGTCATGCGCCGACAAAGCCCTGGGAAGTGACAGCAACGCGCTTGATCGAGCTGCGAAACCTCGAAGCACGCCCATTGCTTGCTTTCGTGCCGCCAGCAATCAAAACGGCGGCTGAGGACTCGTTTGACAAGAGCACATTTCAAGATGTTCCGTTAACCGACGTGCCACAACGGGTTTGGGAGCAACTTCTTGGCGCATTGCAGGATGAACTGCAACGCAGTATACGCGTTGTAGTGGATTACATTCGCCAGTTGCGCAGCGTGAACGATGCCGAGTTTATGCGGTATCTTTTGAGTGTGACTGACAATGGGGCGACGCCCGAGAGTGCTGGTGCTTCACTACACCACCTTCATGCCATCCCTGACTTTGCTTTGTTTGCTCAACCGGATCGCATCCGTCAACGTCTGGATCAGAATTTATCTGCAGTGCGGACGCTCACCGAAGGTGCCGGTTCCCTACTTGGTAGAATTCACTCGCTAAAACTCAAACCAGATACCATCCAGCTAGCGCTCTATCAGCATCTAAATCAATATACAGGTGTAGATGTCAGATCTTGGAGTGAGCCGTTTGCTTGCGACCCAGCCTTGCGTACGCTTACCTTTGACCACTGGCAGTTCGAGGGCGAAGATCCAAATCGGTCAGTACTGATTACGGTAGACGACATGAGCGATCTGCCGACGCGCGACCAGAGCACCGCGCCAGGCGCAGACAACCCGCGCTATCTTGACCTAAACAAGGCAAAGACCGTGAAGGTTAAATGGACAACCGATCCCAAACCCTCTGTAGCGCCAGGGTTAACCTACTTTCGGATCGAGATCATTAGTACTGAAGAAATTGGTAGCGGTGCGGTTGCATGGGAGAGCAAAAATATTGCCGTCGGAAAAGCAGCCAGGCATGAACGTTCGAAGAGCCTTAAAGTCTCTGAGTTCAACCAGCAATTGGACGAGGGCCTGTACTATTTTCGCGTGCGCGCATATAGTGCCACTGGCGACATTCTGAACACGGAAGACTTAACCGATCCCCGATCATTGCGGGATCCAGGGAACCCTGAAGGAAAACACACCAACGAAAGTGAAGACATTTGGTTCTGGAAGAGTCCAGAGGAACCGCCACCAGTCGAGCCTACCCGAAATCAGGCAGTGATTTCGTTTGGAGAAGCCAAGACATTGGCATTTTTAGCCGCAATCGAGCGTGGGGAAGATCCATTTTCTTCGCCGCCACAGTTGCAGGAAGACAAGAGTGGTTGGGCTGTAGCAAAAAGCAGCCGCCGCACAGAAGATATCTACCATATCATTTTCGATGCACAGACGCGGTTCACACTTTCTGTCAGTGCACGGCTACGCCAGATCGAACGTAACACGCTAGAGGATGCCAGTAATCTAGGGCGTTGGCGCTGGACCGTGTCTGATCTGCCAGGAGCACAAACTGTTGAGCCGATTGTACGTCTATACAGTAATCCTGACCGCGTACCTCCTGCTTTCATGTCAGCTCGCAAAGCCTTGTTTGACGCCATTCACGGTAGCAACAGAGAAGATCGACTGGTTGCAGCAACGGACTTGCTTGTCTTTGAGCAATTGATTGTCGAGTATGCACAGGCATATTTGAGCTGGTTGCAGATTGCCGAAGAACGGTTTGACGAGCAGATGGTGCTGAGTACCTCAGATCAAAGGCGCACCGACCCCTTGCCTCTGGATATTGATGTACTCGAGATGCGCTTGGGTGAGGAAGAACGGTACCAGTCTGTCTATCTGCTGGCACCCACACATCCGCTGCGGCTGTTGTGGCTAGTGCAACGATCCCGTCTTGCCGATGTCTGGCTGCGACAGGCTGTGGAAAGTGGTAACCCGCTTGAACTGCTCAATGAGTCGGTTCGCCAGATCATTCGGCGCGAGCCGGCACCCCACAACTTGCCACCGGTGTTGCGTTCAAGTCGAGATGAATACTCCGACCCGATGACTCGTTTTTATGTTGAAAAGGGCATCTTGGTAGGCGATTGGAGTCTTTATTTGCGCGAAGATAGCGATGACACGCAAATGCTGCGCGCCCGCGTCGAACGTTTGTTAGGGCATAATGGTCGCACGAGCGACACTGAAAGATTTGTTGCCAAGAGCCTGGCGCGCAGCCTTCATCGCTATTTGGCGCAGCACCCCTATGTCAAAACACTCCAAGTCAATATGTTTAATCCCGGTGACGCTCAGATCCTGGTTGATGCTATTCTTGAAGTGGAAAGAGATCATACCAAGCGATTTGGTCGCAGCTACGGGCTGCGATATGCAGTCAACCTATTTGGCGAAAGCGACCGACTTGAGACGATTGGTTCGGCGCTGGAAGAACTACAAAATCCAGAACAGCAGGTCAGCGAGGAGGCGGATGCCTTTACTCAGGCCGGTGGTAATCCGCTGTTCCCTAAGCTAGTGTATAGTCGCAATCATATCAACCAATATCTGCCGAGGCAAAGGCAATTCCAAGCGCACATTGCCATCCTCCAAGACCTGTTTCCTCGCAAGGTTGAATTGCAGCCTGCTTTTCCTGGCAGGTCGAGTTTCCTTCATGGTTTGATCCAGGAGCAGACCTCGTCGTTCCACAAAGGTGATGACACGATTGTATGGAAACATCAATTGGTACCCACCCAGTGCCCACCGCTTACTGCCGACGACCCAATCCCGCTATTGTTGGCGCAGCTACTCGGAACTATAGGTCACCTGCAAGCCTCCAATGCTGTTGGCAAACTGGTGGATCGGCTACCTACTGTTGAACTGCGGCTCGACGTGTCGGCGCGTGGCTTACTGCATGCGATCCATGCACAGTCCGATTGGGTGTTGACCGTAGATCATAACTTGGGACTTGAATACTTCGACAGTGATGCTCAAGAGGATCGTAGCCTGTATCTGCTTGACGTACGCCCTGAATATGGTGGCATCACTGCACCGCGCACGATGATCACGACAAGGGCCGTAGATGAAATCCGCCGTTTTGTGCGGTCGCGTCTGAACCAATTTGACTTGGCACTGGAGGGGGGAGTGGAAGTTGAATTCCTTCGTGTGTTGCGGTCACTGAGTGGACGCATCGCTCTCAAATTGCTTTCAGCCCCATCCCAGGTTGCAGAAGCAATTGGATTGGCGCTTGCGCGTCTATTCCTAGAGCAGTACGAACTGCTGCAGAACGCGATAATCATCCCATTGGACGCTCACAGCGATCTTTTCAACCGCGCTGCGGCCAACGCGCTGAACAGCGATGTCACTCTGCAACGCAGTGATCTGCTTTGGGTCACAATTGATCCAGCTCTGCGTGATCTGTATTTCCACGTTGTTGAAGTCAAATTTTATGCCGACCTCAGCAGCTTCAGTGCCTATAGCGCTATTCAGGGCAAAGTGGAACAGCAAGTCACAAATACAATTGACTTCCTTCGTAGCCACTATGATACCGAACTTCATCCCATTGATCGGCTTGATCGTAATCTTAAGACCAGAGAGCTAATCGAATTGATGAGCTTCTACCTTGCACGAGCCCACCGATACGGATTAGTTGATCTGGAGACGGCAGAGAGCTTCCGTGTATTTGTCGATCAACTGGATGAAGGGTACACCTTGCACTTTTCGGCTACCGGGCTGATCTTCGACTTGGCGAGTTGCGGTGTTGAGACAGCAGAAGCGCACGCGGACTTGGTATTTCACCGGATCGGACGTGATATCATCGAATGCCTGCTCGGCAATGCGCTGCGCCGACGCACATTGCGGCAGGCTGCTAAGCAGGCAGACGCAACGTTGCTCGACGAGCCTGAGACGGTAATCGAGCAACGTGTGCAGCAGGAGATAACGACCACTTTTCGCTCTGATGACAGCTACCAGCGGGTGCGTACATATTTCCAATTGGGGGGGATGTCAAAAGGTGGTTGGACTCGCGCCGAGAAGTCGTCCAAACAGACGCCGCCAGAAACGAATCCTGGCCAGAACCAAGAGACTCTAGACTGTTCAGTATCATCTGAGTATCCAGGCGCTTTTAGCGCACAAAATGTGCTAGAAGACGCCATGTTGTTGCCTGAACTCACGGAAAAACAGCCGGGAATACTGGTTCAATCTCAGGCAACTGTGGCCGACATAGAGATTGAACCAGCTATTGAAAAGAATGTACCTACCTCAGCATTTTCAGGTGACGTTGACATAGCTACAGTACCTCCGGCATACGACATTCTTATTGGCAATGACGCAGTTGTGGCGCGTCAGTATGGCATACTAGGAACAGCGAATTCACGGCGAATTGCCTTGGATCTCAATACTACCAACACTATCAGCCTTTTTGGTGTACAAGGTGGAGGAAAATCTTACACCTTGGGAACCGTGGTGGAGATGGCAACACAACCGATCTCCAATTTAAACCTGTTACCTCGTCCACTAGCATCAGTAATCTTCCACTATCATGAGAATCAAGACTACTCTCCGGAGTTTGTCTCAATGATAGATGCCAACAGCAACACAAACGAGGCTGCTATTCTGCGTCGAGAGTTTGGTGCGGAGGTAGCGCAGCTCAAGGATGTGCTGTTGCTGACTTCGGCTGATAAGCTTGCCGCACGGCGTACAGAATTTCCTTCGCTACGCGTCGAGCCAATCTATTTCACTTCATCCGAGTTGTCGATCAAGGACTGGCGCTTCTTGATGGGCGTTGCTGGTAACCAAATGTATATGAAACAAACCAATCTTATTATGCGGCAATTGCGTGATCAGATCACGTTGCCCAAACTTCGGGCTGAAATCCACGCCAGCGATTTGAACGATAGTCAGAAGAAAATCCTGGAAGTACGATTGGATATTGCTGCGCAGTTTATCAACGATGGTCATCGACTGGCCGACCAATTACGACCAGGTCGCTTGATTATTGTCGATTTGCGCGATGAGTATATTGACAAGGATGAAGCATTGGGGTTGTTTGTTGTAATGCTCAATATCTTCGCCAATGCTGGACGAGATGGCACCAGCAGCGGTGAATCTGGCGGGTTCAACAAACTCATCGTGTTTGATGAAGCACACAAGTATATGGACAACCCTGACTTGACAAGCCATATCGTTGATGTAATCCGGCAGATGCGCCATCAGGGAGTCTCGGTACTCATTGCTTCGCAAGACCCACCGTCGCTACCCAATGCCATCATCGAACTGTCTTCACTGCTCGTGTTGCATCGCTTCAATTCGCCACAGTGGTTGAAGCATATCCAAAAGTCAGTTACTGCGCTGAGTGACCTGACTTCAACCCAGCTATCGAGCTTGAGAGCCGGTGATGCATATGTGTGGTCCACTAAGTCTACGGATCGAACGTTCACACAGAAGGCGATCAAGATGCGCCTGAGGCCTCGCACAACGCGGCATGGCGGCGATACTAGGACGGCGGTGTAGCATGGTGCGCATTCTTCACTGTGCCGATATTCATCTGGGAACTTCATTCGCTCGTATGGGCTTACCTCCCACAGTTGGAAATACTCTCCGCGAGGAACTGCGTTCCACGTTAGGTAGTATTCTCAGCGATGCTCGACGGTTGCAGGTTGATGCAGTGACGTTTGCTGGTGATCTGTATGAGCAGTCTACCGCCGTTCCTGATACAGCACGTTTCCTTAGGCAGCAATTCGACCGTATGGGGTCGACTCAAGTTCTTATCGCACCGGGCGAGCGCGATGCGTATAGCGCCCATTCACTGTATGCGCATACTCAATGGCCTAGGAATGTCCATGTATTCTCCTCGCCAGAGTTTCAACCATTTAAGTTGTCGCCAAGTGTAACTATATGGGGAGCTGCGTGCCCCATACCAGAACCGACTGCCTGGCAACAGCAGATCGTGGATCATCCTGGCTCGACAAATGTGATGCTCGCGCATGCTACCGATACTTTGTCATCAAAATCATCTCTCGTTGTTGTCAGCGAAAATGTGTTACAGAGGACGAATGTACAGCTCGCCTTACTTGGTGGTAGTCACTCGGCCAGAGTTCCAGTTGCTGGTGAACGCATTGTGTTTCCAGGTAGCCCTCAGCCATTAGATTGGGGAGACACTGATGTGGAGCGTGGTGTCGTGTTGGTTTCAATTGAAGATGGCCGCTGCACGTTTGAACAGATACGCTTTCGCACTTGGCGCCTTGTCGATATTGCAGTCAGTGTTGAGGAATGTCATAAGGCTGAAGAAGTCGCAGATCGGATTGAACGTGAACTGACCCTTCATGATTCACAGAGATTATCGGCTGTGGTGGCGAAGGTAATTCTTCATGGCGAGCCAGTCGGTGACTTCACTTTGGCTGATGTGCGGGCCGCCATGCCGTCGGAGGCTAACGTGGTCTTGCACCGGTCCTTTGCGTTTCCATACGACCTAGATCAGCTTGCTATGGAACAGACTGTACGCGGAACACTCGTGCGCAACGTTCGCGGCCAACTCAACGCAACAAATGACGCGGACGCCAAAAAGGATCTATTGGCTGCACTGAAGATTGTATTATTGGCTCTTGATGGAAGGCAGGTGCATCTCGATGCAATTGGATGAACTTTCGATTACAGGTTTTGGCCGACTGGTAAAAAGGAAATTTAATTTTCGACCAGGTCTGAATCTCATTGTTGGTCCTAACGAAGCAGGCAAGTCGACACTGCTAACGGCTATCTTTTCAGTATTATACGGCTTCTTTGATAGTGGCTCGATCACCAGCGCCCGCCGCCGGGAAGTTGATGCCTATTGTCCTTGGGATACGTCCACGACCTACCGCGGAGCGTTGACATTCAGTCTTCAGAACGGCCAACGCTACCGTGTGGATAGAACTTTCGGACCAAGGATGACAACAGCCTTGTCGTTGATTCCCCAAGAGGAGGATATCTCGTCTCGCTACAAGTCTGACACCTATGGCCGGTTGTACTTCACCGACGAACTGTTCGGTATGAGTCGCACATTGTTCGAAAATACATGCTGTGTGCGTCAATCCGAATTTGCAGAACTCAACAAATCAGCGCCGGCCATTACCGAGGCAATTATGCGCCTTACCACATCCGGAGCAACTGACGCCAGTGCGGGTGCTGCAGCGGGTGCTGCAATGGAGAGGTTACAGATAGTCTTGCGCAACGAAATCGGAACAGAGCAAGCGCGGACAAAACCGATGGCCAACGCCCAAAAAGAACGTGAACGCTTGGTGCAGATGCAAGAGAGCGAAGTTCAACGTCAAGATCAACTCTGGTCTCTGACCCAGGAGATAAACCAGAACGACGCGAGATTGTTGAGCCTCCAGACACAGAAAGCCTGCCTAACTTATCTGAAATTGCTTGCAGAACAAGCAGAGAGGCATGCAAATCTGGCGAATCTCGAGGAAGCGCGCAGCGAAGTTGAGCGATGTAGTAAGGTTGTTGTTGATCTAGCAAGCTATGCAGATGCAGGCGTAAATTTGCGAGATGAGATACTGCTGCAAGCTAATGAATGGAAACGCCGAAAACCTCAAGTCGAACATGTCACTGAACGCAGGGCAGACCTAAAGTCGCAATATGACAATCTTGAGGTGCATGTCCGACAGGTAAGTCAGGAACTTGGGAACTCTGAATACAATATCGATCTCGTTCCAACTGTACGGGATCGAATCACAGATTTGCGTTCACAATGGCTTCATGCTCTAGGCGAGAAGCACAAAAATGATGAAGCTCTAGGACATGCAGAAAAGCAACTGAACAAACTGAGACAACAGCTTGATAACGAGAAAATCGTTAACGAAAAGGCACTCATCTTGGGTCAAGAGGGTTTAATCAGGCTCCAAGCTTCTTTTGAGCAGACCATGTTAGACCTTGAAACGGCGAAGCATCAGTATGATAGCGCATCAGATGAATGGGCGCGAGTAAGCATGAGTGAAAGTGAATACCAAGGCTATGTCGCACGCGCAAATGCCCTGCGTGCGGGCAGTGTGTCCGCACAACAGCATCGTGGCTGTAATCCATTTTATCTATCCCGTTCGCCAGCTACAGAAGAACCTACTGAACTGACGATACTCGCACACATTGCTCCTATTCATGATGCGCTGGAACATGCGTCGAACGAACTTGATGTGGCGCGAAAGCATTTTCAGGCGGAAGATACTAAGGTCCATCTGGCACTAGGGCTGAATGCAGCGGTGCCAGTCACAGGGGATCTATTTCGGCAGAAGATTGATATCCTAACTGAGATCGACAAAATAGCAACGGAGGTTCGATTGCTAAGCGATCGCCATGCCGAAATCAATCAGCAACGAAGCCAGATAAATAATAGGCTAACCGAGATCGCTGCCAGTTTGCGGCAGGAACTACTTCAGCAAGGGTTCATGGAGAATGACCTCCTAGTTGGTGCGGAAGCATATCTACGTGCCTACGAGTCCAAGCGTCAGCATACGACTGTATCTAACGAGGTAGGGGGGTTGCAGCAACAACAGAAATTGATTTTGTCGCAACTTGACCAAATCGATCAACAGCTAAGTGAACTGGCCGCTGTAGAAGAGCGGGTCTGCAGTCTGCTCATCGAAGCAGGTCTTAGCTCTACCTCATTCCATTCAATTGAACAAGGATTGAATGCCTTCCAATTTTTGTGCGAAAAACACAAACAGTGGCAGATTGCCAAGCATAAGTTTGAAATTGCCGAACAGCATATGCAGGCACTGCTAAGAATGAACGAGGAACACGGAACAGTTCATCAAATAGAAGTTACTGAGCGTGAGCTGTTCAACTTTCAGAAGGCACAGCCTGAGTTGAAAGGATTGATGGCTAACAAGAGCAAGGCGGTATACGAACAACAGTTGCAGGAAACAATCGGCCAGATACAGGCGGCGACTAGTGAGGTAATCCGTCTTCGCCTCCAATTGGGTTCCATGGAGGATCAGGCTGGGAATTTGGCTGACTTGTACGAACAGAAAATGATGGCGGAGAATCGTGTCGGACAACTGACCCGCGGACGCGAGGTCTTTTCGAAGGCAATTAAGTTGCTCGAGGACGCAACAACCGAATTTCAGAAAGCCTTTGCGCCGCGGCTTGAGAGGCGAATTGCACATGGACTAACCAGAGTGACCAGCAGCCGTTATCATAGAGTACGGCTGAACTCGTCTGATCTGGGATTGGATGTCTGGGCACCTGAAACGGAAGCATGGGTGCCAACCGATCGCCTTAGCACTGGAACGCGCGATCTCATCTATATTGTGATGCGAACTGCCATCTCAGAGTTATTGGGCAGCGGACGAGAGCCTTTGCCGATCCTGCTTGACGATCCATTTGTGCATCTGGATTCACACAGAGAACAACAGGCTCTTAACTATCTAGGCGAGCTGTCGCAAGAACAACAAATATTATACTTCACTAAAGATCATTCTTTGCCGGAACGCATTCGGACTGAATTTTTAGGCTCCGCTGTCACACGTATTTCGCTGACATGAGTTTCGAGCTGCGTTTTTGCTGTTCCATTCTCACCCCCTCTACTTGACCCCAGGATCAGGACCACAAAGTGACAGAAAGAAGAAACCTCACACGGATTGCCTGTGAGGGGAGATTGGGCTGGTCGGCCAAGCTGGCAACCATCGAATGGCAAGAAGGAGAAAACCGACGCGCTGGGCACGGCGACCTGGAACTGTACGATTTTGAACAGACCATGCAAAAAAAGGTCGAACAATTCTTGACAGTTTGATGTGGCTGTAGTATTGTATTGCTGTAAGTGCTTTCATGTAAGCTCTTACAGTCTGATCTGGAAGACAAACTACTGAGCCATCCTGTTTTTCTGCAATAGCATAGTACAAGATATTGTTGGCATGTCTTCGACCATCTACGACGTTGCTTCGCATGCAGGGGTCAGTATTGCGACTGTCTCCCGTGCGCTTAATGCCCCGCAGTCTGTGCATGCGGAAACGCTGACGCGCATCCAAAGCGCGATCGACGAACTGAAGTTTGTTCCAAAGGCAGAAGCTGCAGCCCGGGCTCGCCGTGCACACCGCCAGATTGGGGTGCTGGCCCCCTTTTTTATGCACTACCCGTCGTTTACGCAGCGTCTGCGGGGTGTAGCGGGTGCGTTGCGCAACACGGGCTACGATCTGGTGGTCTACAATGTAGACACCGCCGAGCACGCACGCAACTACTTGCAATCTTTGCCGATCTCACAGCGGCTGGACGGGTTGCTGATCCTTTCGTTGCGGTTGAGCGAGGCTGAGGCAGGCCGGTTTTTACAAAACCGGCTGCCAGCGGTCTTGATCGAGGGCTCCAGCCCACAGTTGGCTGCGGTGGAGATCGACAATGTGGCGGGTGGGGTGTTGGCTGCCGACTATTTGGTGGCGCGCGGCCACCGTTCGATCGGGTTTGTGGGGGGGGATCGTTCGTTGGCGCAGTACACGCTGGGTACCAGCGCGCTGCGTTACGAGGGATTTGTGGCTGCGTTGGGGCGATGCGGGCTGACACCCTGTTTGCCGGGCTACGTGCCGCTAAGTTCCAGCCATGAGGAGGCTCGTCTGCAGGCGCTTGACCTGCTGCAGCAGCCAGAGCGGCCTTCGGCGATCTTTGCCGGCAACGACACGTTGGCGTTGGGGGTGCTCAAGGCGGCGCGAGAGCTGGGGGTACGGGTGCCCGAGGAAGTTGCTGTGCTTGGTTTCGACGATGCTGATTTTGCCGAGTACATTGGGCTTTCTACGGTCTCGCAGGCGTTGGAAGAGTCGGGGCGGCTGGCGGTCGAGCTGTTGCTCTCTCTGATTGCGGACCCGACGCGCACACGGCAGCATGTACGTCTGCCTCTCCGGGTCATCTCGCGCGACACGACCTGAGCGGCAGGTCACTGTACTTTGTGGTCGATCCCCAACCTGGTTGGGGATACCTATATCAACCTGTTTTGTTTCGACAACGAGTAAAGGAGAGTGCTACGATGAAACGACGATCGATGGCCATCGTTGGCCTGTTCGTCATCATGACGCTGTTGCTGGCTGCCTGTGGCGGCGGCGCTGCCCCGGCGGCCGAGGCTCCGGCGGCTGAGGCTCCGGCGGCTGAGGCTCCGGCGGCTGAGGCTCCGGCTGCTGAGGCTCCGGCTGCGGAGGCCCCTGCCGAAGAAGCCCCTGCTGAAGAGGCTGCGCCGACCGAGGCGCCGGCGGAGGAGCCTGCAGCGGAAGAGGCACCTGCCGAGGGGGTGGTTACGCTGACCTGGGTCGGGCCCGGACCAGGCGCGGAGTTTGAATTCCGCAAGGAGCAGGCTGCTCGCTGGAACGCTGCCAACCCAGACATTCAGGTGCGTCTGATCGAGGGCCCTTTGTCGGCCACCGACCGGTACGGCCTCTATCTGCAGGCATTCCAGGCACAGTCGACTGACATCGATGTCATGCAGATCGACGTGATCTGGCCCGGGGACCTGGCGGAGCACCTGATCGACTTCAACGAGTACGGCGGCGCCGAGGCAGTGGCCGGCGACTTCCCGGCGATCGTGCAGAACAACACGGTCGACGGGCGTCTGGTGGGGTTGCCCTGGTTCACCGACGGGGGGTTGCTCTACTATCGCAGCGACCTGTTGGAGAAATATGGCTTCAGCGGCCCGCCGGCGACCTGGGATGAGCTCGAGCAGATGGCGCAGACGATCCAGGACGGCGAGCGTGCCGAAGGCAACCAGGACTTCTGGGGCTATGTCTGGCAGGGTGCGCCGTACGAGGGACTGACCTGCGATGCGTTGGAGTGGGTCTACTCTTCAGGGGGGGGCACGATCATCAGCCCGGACAAGCTGATCACGATCAACAACGAAGCCGCTGCGGCGGCGCTGGATCAGGCAGCCAGCTGGGTGGGCACGATCAGCCCGCCTGGTGTGACGAGCTTCATGGAAGAGGAATCTCGTCGGGTCTGGCACGGCGGCAATGCGGCCTTTATGCGCAACTGGCCGTACGCCTATGGCCTGAGTGAGGGAGAGGACAGTGCGGTCGCCGGCAAGTTTGACGCCACGTCCCTGCCGGGGGCCGAGGCTGGCATGAGTGCTGCCACGCTGGGTGGCTGGCAGGTAGGCGTCTCCAAGTACAGCCAGAACCCTGCGGCTGCGGCCAAGTTGGCGATGTGGCTGGCGTCGACCGAGGAGCAGAAGGCACAGGCATTGAGCCCGAACTCGCTGATCCCGACCAAGGTCGATCTCTACGCAGATGCAGACATCGTCGCCAATCGTCCGTTCATGCCCAAGCTGCTGCCGGTCTTCACCAGCGCAGTAGCTCGCCCATCGACGGCGAGTGCCCCGCAGTACAACGAGGTGTCCAACGTCTTCTTCTCCAATGTGGCCGACGTGCTGACTGGGAAGCAGAACGGCACCGATGCGGTTGCGACGATGGAGTTGGACCTGCAGGATCTGTTAGGCTACGAGGTGGGTGCTCCGTAAGGGCTGGCCCAGCAGGTGAATGAACAGCCCGCCGCTCCCCCTCTGGCGGCGGGCTGTTTTATGAGAAACCAGTGTTGTTGAACAATGCGCGACTCGGGAGAAAGATCCCAGGGTCGCTTTAGAGACTCTTCTGGACAAAATACCGGTGTCGGTCTGGCAGGGAGGGGGCAAACATGGCCAAGCAAGGTCACGGTGATTTGGCTGTGCAGGAACAGCGGCTTGCCTACGGGCTGTTGGCGCCGACATTTGTCGTCCTGCTTGCGATCGCGATCTATCCGCTCTTTTCAGTTTTCTACAACAGTTTTACCAACAATGTCTTTGCCAGCGCCACGCCGACCGAGACGGTGGGGTTCGAAAATTATCGACGGCTGTTGAGCCTGACGATCCAGGTGGTGCCGCCCAAGCTCGACGAAGCTGGCCAGCCGGTGGTGGATGCCGAGACTGGCGAGGTCAAATACGAGAGTGCGGTTTCGATTCTGCCGCGCGAGCCGCTGCGGTTTCGCCCGGTGAACCAGTTTACGCTTTGGGGCACACGCTACGTGTTGGGGGCGACGGACCCTGCTTTTGTGCTGGCAGTGTGGGACACGATGGTTTTTGGGGTGTCAACGGTCTTTTTGGAGCTGGTGCTGGGCATCGTGGTGGCGCTGTTGGTCAACACCAATTTCAAAGGGCGCGGGGTGATGCGGGCGCTCATCCTGATCCCCTGGGCGATTCCTACGGCGGTTTCCTCGCAGATGTGGGCCTACATGCTGCAGCCGAATCGGACCGGTTTTTTCAACACACTCTTTTGGCATCTGGGGGTCGGCAACGGTGAAATCCCATTTCTTTCGGACCCGGCCTGGCAGTTGCCTTCGATGATCCTGATCGATGTCTGGAAGACGACGCCGTTTATGGCGTTGCTGCTGCTGGCGGGTCTGCAGTTGATCCCGGAGGACATTTACGAGGCGGCCGATGTAGATGGCGCCGGACCGGTGCGCAAATTTTTCCAGCTCACGCTGCCGCTGCTGCGGGGCACGATAGCGGTGGCTTTGGTCTTTCGCACGCTGGATGCGCTGCGTGTGTTTGACCTTTTTCAGATTGTGCTGGGGCAGGCCCGCTACTCGATGGCGAGTTTTACCTACTACGAGCTGATCCAGAACCGGCAGATGGGCTATTCGTCGGCCAGCAGTGTGGTGATTTTTGTGGTGTTGTCGATCTTTGCGGTGGCCTACATGCGTGGTCTGGGGGTGAAGTCTGATGAGCACTAAAATCAAACAGCGACTCAACCGTGTTCTGCTCTGGGGGTTGATCGTGGTCATGGCGTTTTGGATGCTTTTTCCGTTTTATTGGGCGGTGAACTCCTCTTTCAAGTCGGAGGGGATGTTGGCGATGACGCCGACGACCTTTGTGCCCCGCGACCCGGACACCGGCGCTCTTTTTCTCTATCTGCGCAACTACGAGGCGGTTTTTACCAATCAGTCGTTTCTCCGGGCGATCGGCAACAGCCTGATCGTGGCGGCTTCGACGACCCTGCTTTCGTTGGCGATCGGCTCGTTTGCCGGCTTTGCGCTGGGCAAGTTGCGGTATCGAGGCAAGACAGCGACGCTCTACATCATTCTGGCCATGACGATGTTTCCGGCCATCGCTGTGTTGACCGGGCTGTATGCGATCATCACCGAGCTCAAGATTCCGCCGCTCTTGAGCATGATTTTTACCTATATGTTGTTTACGCTTCCCTTTACAGCCTGGGTATTGACCGCTTTTTTCCGAGAACTGCCGACCGAAATTTTTCAATCTGCACAGGTAGATGGGGCTTCACCGCTCCAGACTTTTTACCTGATCCTGTTGCCGCTGACTGCGCCGGCGATGGTGACGACGGGGCTGCTTGCTTTTATTGGTGCGTGGAACGAGTATCTGTTTGCGCTGACCTTCACCTCGATCGCTCCCGATGCGCGCACCTTGCCGGTGATCATCGCCAATTTCCCGTCGCAGTTTTCGCGGCAGATTCCCTTTGGCGAGATCATGGCAGGGGGGGTGGTGTCGAGCATTCCCCTGGTTTTGTTGGTCTTTATCTTCCAACGTCGGATCGTGGCGGGGTTGACGGCTGGCGCAGTCAAGGGATGAAGTCAGGAAGGATCGGTCGATGGGGTTTGTCTGTGTTGCCGGAACACTTTCCAGACGAAGATCGGCAGCTTGAGCATGCGGCGCCAGCGCCAGGGTTGGGTGAGAAGACGGTGCAGCCATTCCAGATTGAGCTGCTGCAGCCAGGCGGGCGCGCGCGGGGTGACGCCCGCCACGAAGTCGAAGGCGCCTCCGACGCCGATGGCGACTGCGGCTGGCAGCTCAGTGCGACGGTTGTGGATCCAGAAATCTTGTCGAGGGTGACCATAGGCAACGAAAAGGATATCTGGGGAGGCGCCATGCAGGGCAGCCGAGATGGCTGCCCACTCTTTTTCGGTGGGGCTCCCGGCATAGCAGCCGGCGACGGGGAGGCCGGGGTACAGCCTGGCAAGCTGTTGTGCGGTGCGCTGGGCAACGCCGGGGGCGGCGCCCAAAAAAAAGACCCGCCAGCCCCGTTGGGCGGCGCGCGCGCAGATGTGGTAGATGCCGTCGGATCCGGTCACACGTTCGGGCAGCTGTCGGCCCAGCTGTGCGGCGGCCCACAGAACACCGGCGCCGTCGGGCACGCAGAGGTCGGCGTTTGCCAGCACCGTTGCAAAGGCAGGGTTGCGGCTGGCATCGACGATGAACTCGGGGTTGACTGTGCAGATCTGGCGGCAGGGGAGGGGAGCTGCCGCCAGACGGCGTTGCTGGACCCAGCTGTCGATCTGGGCGAGGGTGGCGGCAAAATCGACGCAGTCGACCGACACCCCCAGGATCGACAGCCGTTGGGGAGTTTCAGGGAGAGGGCTCATTGGCGGCCTCGCAGAGCACAGCCAGCGTCTGGCGGGCAGCTTTTTCCCAGGAAAAACGTTGCAAGTTGGCGTAGCCGGCTGCCACGAGCTGCTGACGCAGCGTCTCATCCTGGCTGAGACGGAGCATGGCGTCGGCGATGGCGTCGACATCGGTCGGATCGACGAGCAGAGCGCCCTTGCCGGCGACCTCGGGCAAGGAAGAGTGATTGGATGTCAAGACTGGAACTCCGTAGCTCTGGGCTTCCAACACGGGCAGGCCGAAGCCTTCGAAGAGAGATGGAAACGCAAAAAATGTGGCTCCGCTGAGCAGAGGGGGCAACTCTGCGTCGGGGAGATAGCCAAGAAAATGGACACGCCCCTGGTCGACAAGGTCAGATGCCTGCTTCAGGAGAGGGGTGCTCTGCCAGCCTGGGGCGCCGGCGAGGACGAGATCCCAGCCGAGCAAATGGCGGCGGCTGAGCTGTTGGTAGGCAGCGAGCAGCCGGGCGATATTTTTGCGGGGCTGAATGGTGCCGACAAAGAGGGCATAGGGGCGTTTCAGCTGGTGGCGGGCTTGGGTTGTGGCCAACTGGGCTGGGGTGACCGGGAGTGGAGGAGCGGCGGCCTCGTGGATCACCCGGATCCGTTCGGGGGGGATTTGATAGCGCGTTTGCAGGTCGTCTGCTGTGGCCTGGCTGACGGCGAGCACCCGCCGGGCCTGGCGGGTGCTCCAGCGGGTGCCTGCCTCCAGAGACCAGCGCTGCCAGCGGGTGTGCAGCTGGCTGAAGGGATGGTAGCCAAGGTCGTGTACGGTGACCACGCTGGGCGGCAGGCGAACAGGCAGCAGGGGAAGCACATGGGCGGGGACGAAGAGCACATCTGGGGGGTGGAGAAGCAGCTCGCGCGCCAGTGTGCAGTGGGTCCACAACCGGGCTGCAGGCAGCACACGGCGCTCGACTGCGGAAGAAGTGGCCTGCTGGAGGCCGAGCAGATCGTCTGGGTCGGGGGCATCAAGGTAGAGCCGCCAGCTGTGGGCTGCCGCTTCGGGCAGTGCTAGCAGGTGGCGGGTCACAGCGAGCGAATATTGTTCGGTGCCCGTGCGCCTTGGGCGCAGCGCGCGTGAAGCATCTACCCCGATGATCATTTGCCGTCCAGCCTAAAACTTTCCAAGCAACAGCCCCTTGCTGTTGTCAGAATACTTTGTGGTGTGTATACTATCTGCACGATGGATTGGCGTCAACTTTGCGGGAGAACTTTGTGGCGGGCAGGATGCAGATGACAACAGAGGGCTCTGCGCACGCATGATGGCGATCGAACTGTTGATTGGCCATGCACTTTGGGTATTGGGGCTTTCGGGTGCGCTGGCCACGCTCAGCTATTTGAGCTGGTTGCGGGGAGTACGGGGATGGTCGTGGTTGTACACGCTTCAGACTCCGCTTTTTTTGCTTCCGCTGAGCTTCTCTTTGTTTCTGTTCAGCGGCGGGATGGCGCTGACGGGTCTGTGGGCAGTCCCGTCTGTGCCGTGGTGGCAACGGTTGGCATGGAGTGTGCTGACCCTGCTCTTTGGGCTTCAGTCTCTGTTGTATCTGCGGGCTGGGCGCCGTACTGGGTGGGAGGCTCCCATCGAGGAAAAAAGCAATCATGAGTAACGACCCACTGAAAAACTGGAAGCTTGAAGAAGGCAACGAACCGCTCGAACGTTGGAAGCTGCAAGATTCTGAGCAGTCTGCCCGCCATTTGCAGCTGCAGGAAGGTACAGAGTCTGCGGCGGGCTGGCAGCCGGTCGAATACACGCGGGCTGCTGCGCGGCCGGGGAGCCGCAATTGGCTGCTGCCTTCGATCGTGGTAGTTGCCCTGTTGATTGCGTTGGCCTATGTAGGCTATGTGGGTTTTGAAGGGCTGGGTGGCCTGGCGTCTAGCGCTGTTGGCCCCGATGCTACGCCGGCGACAGCTACGCCAGCAGCAGTGGAGCCAGCAGCAGCGACCGAACTTCCTGCATCTGAAGAACCGACAGCAGAGGCGGGTGGGGAGGTGGCTGAGGACCCGACGGCGACACCTGAGCCGCCGACTGCGACGCCCCTGCCGACACTGACGCCACAGCTGGTCACCGTGCGGGTGGGCACGGTCAACGAATTGTCTGGAGTCAATGCCCGCCGTGCAGCGACGACCACTTCTGAAATCGTGCGTATGCTCGGCAACGGGGAAAAGGTGACGGTTGTTCGCCAGGAAGGGGAGTGGTTGCAGGTCATTCTGAGCGACAACCAGAGTGGCTGGGCTTGGGCGGAGTACATCGACCAGGCGGTAGGCGATCAGATGACGTTGGAAGCGTGGAACGCGGTGCTGGCAGCGGCGGGTCTGTCTCCGGTGACAGAGAACGTTCCGGTCGATGTACCTGCGGCGGCCGTGCCTGTGGATCTGGCGCTCAGCCTGACCGTGATCGCCGACCCTGGGGCGACGGTGCGGGTAGAGCCCTCGACCCAGGCAGCAATTGTGGGCCAGGTGCTGCTGGGTGCCACACTGAGCGCTTCTGGGAGGACGGAGGCTGCAGACTGGCTGTTGGTGACACTGCCAGAGGGCAGTCGCGGTTGGATTGCGGCGGATCTGGTGGGAGGGGGGGAAGAGCGGACGCGGCTGGCGGTGGTGCGCTCGGACCTGCTGGTCGAGGAGGGATCTGCACCGGCGGCAGGGGTGACGGCAGGAGAGGAGCCCTTCGTGCTGCAGCGCAACGCAGCCGTGCCGCCGGCGCCCTACACCAACACCTTGCCGGCCATTGGCCCGGCGATTGCTGTGTCGGAGACATTGGGGGTGCGGACGCGCACGGCACCGACCCTGACGGCGGAGGTGTCCAGCATCCTGCCCGATGGCGCTGTGTTGCCGGTGGCAGGGCGGACCGCAGACGGTGCCTGGGTCCAGGTTACCCTTCCGGACAACCAGCGCGTCTGGGTCTTTGCCGAGGTGGTCAATCTTTCGTCGGACATTGCCAGCGCGCCTCTGATCGGCGAGTCTGCGGAGCAGCCTGCTGCTTCTGGCGGGGTAGCGACGTTGACGGTGACCAGCCTGCTAGGGGCCAACGTGCGTGCGCGCCCAGACAATACCAGCGATGCGCTGGAGACGGTGGCGCGCAACGCGACCTTTCCTGTCCTTGGGCGCAGTGTCGACAGCAGTTGGATTCAGATCCAACTGGCGGATGGGCGTGCAGGGTGGTTGCTGGCGACAGCGGCTCAGGTGAGTGTCGCAGTCGAGACGCTGGATGTGAAGGAGTAAGGAATGGCTGCGAATGTGACGATTTCCCTGGCGCAGATGGACTGTCGGCTGGGCGAGCCGGAGGTCAACTTTGCGCGTGCAGCCAGCTTCGTGGCGGAAGCTGCGCGACGGGGAAGCGATCTGGTGTTGCTGCCAGAGCTGTGGAGTACCGCCTATGCCTTGGATGCGGCGGCCAGCCTGGCTTCTCCGTTGGCCAACCATGCTGGGGAGGAGGGCTGGTTTGGCCGTGCAGCAGCGCTGGCGGCGGCGCATCGAATCTACGTCGGTGGGTCGCTGCTCGAAGCGCGTGGCGGTCGTTTTTTGAACTGTTTTGCCTTGTATGGGCCAGATGGCACCCTCTGTGGCGCGTACCGCAAGGTACATTTGTTCAGGCTGATGGACGAAGAGAAATACCTGACCCCTGGCGAGGAGCCGGTCATGCTGGACCTTCCCTGGGGAAAGAGTGGGCTGGCCATCTGTTATGATCTACGTTTTCCCGAGCTGATGCGCAGCTATGCTTTGGGAGGGGTGCGGTTGATTTTGATTCCGGCTGAGTGGCCGCACCCCCGCCGTGCGCACTGGCAAACGCTGCTGCGGGCGCGGGCGATCGAAAATCAATGTTTTGTAGCGGCCTGCAATCGGGTGGGCACCACGGGCAGCACCACATTTTTTGGTTCCTCTGCGCTGATCGACCCATGGGGTGAGACGCTGGTCGAAGCGGGGGAAGTGGAGGCGTTGTTGACGGTCACGATCGACACCGATCTGGTCGAGGCTGTGCGGCGCAAGATCCCTGTCTTTGCGGATCGGCGACCAGAACTCTATCGCGGGTAAACTGCGCGATTTTTGCGACCTGGCTGGGGGAACTGGCGTCGATTATCCTCTGTTGTCTGCGTCTTGCTCCGGGGAGTGCACAAGGATCCTGTCCTCCTGCATGCTGTCGATGACGGCCAGGGTCACGATGGGCACCTGCAGGTAGTTGAGCAAGGCGCGGCCTCCTTCGAACTGTTTCTCGATCACACATCCAATGCCGCACAAAGTGGCGCCGCACTCTGCGACCAGTGTGGCCAGTGCTTCGATGGTGCGCCCGCTGGCCAGAAAATCGTCGATGAGCAGGACGCGGTCCTGCGGTTTGAGATACTCTGGCGAGACGATCAGTTCGACGATCCCCCCCTTGGTGTGGGAAGGGGCTTGGGCGACGTAGCAGCCTTCCGACATGGTGATTGGTCGTTTTTTGCGGGCATAAACCAGCGGCACTTGGAGTTCGATGGCGGTTGTCAAGGCTGGAGCGATACCGCTGACCTCGGCGGTGATAATCTTGGTGATTTGGGTTACGTTGGCCTGGGCAAAGCGTCTGGCAAAGCTTTTTCCCATCTCTACGGTCAGCTGTGGATCGAGCTGGTGGTTGATGAAACCATCGACTTTGAGAATTCCATTGCCCAGGGAACGTCCTTCGGCACGAATACGCTCTACAAGCAGTTGCACAAGATTTCCTTTCCCAATATCAGCCATTACAGCCTGGGGTAATGCGGTAGAGACCGCCGTCTCCCATGCCGATCCAGAGGGCCCCGTCAGGAGCTGCGGCGACGGCCAGAACAGGCCAGCCGTGCAGGATGCGTTCGGCGACAGCACTGCCAGCCCTGTCGCGTCCGATCCGGTAGAGCCCTGGGTAGCGTCCGTAGACGCCGAAAAAGATGGTATCGTAGGCCCAGGCAATTCCGGTGGGAGCTGCCGAATTGACCAGGGCAATGACGGGTTTGCTGTACCAGTCTGGTGGAGAGCCGCTCAGCGCCAGCGGAAAGCCGTAGTAGGGGGTTGCGCCTTCTCCGCCCCCGATCGCAGCAGGGTCGAGCAGGTTGACTTCGTCGCCGGCGCTGATGCTGTCGGGCACATTGGTGGCGCCGTTGTCGGTGAACCAGATCCGTCCGGCAGGGTCGGCTGTGATGCCGTAGGGGTTGCGCACGCCCCGTGCAGCGGTGGAGAAGAGTGCAATGGTGCGTTGGCTGACCAGTTCGTTCAGCGGGGCACGGACAATGCGGGCGGCGTAGGGATTGCCTCCTGAGACGATGTTCTGTGCGCCGTCCTCGCCGATGCCCACGATCGGGCCTTCCACATAGCCGTCGCGCACACCGCCGGCGGAGAGATAGAGCCAGCCGTTGTTGACCACGATCCCGTTGTTGGCATGGAAGAGCTGGCTTTCGACCGCAAAACCAGCGGCCAGCCGTTCGTAGCTGCCGTTGTCGGGAATTCGGCCCACCTCGCCGGCCCGGCTCAGATAGAGTGCGCCGTCGGCGTAGTCCAGCCCTGTGACCCGGCTGGATTCCACCAGGATTTCTTCGTAGCGGCTGCGGGCTTCGCGCCAGCTGTAGAGGGCCACCGAGCGACTGGGGTGGTGGGCGTCGAGCAGGATGAGCGGGTCGACCTCGCTGGCCAGATTGCTGTCGAGGGCGAGGAACATGCGGCCGTCTTCTGCAAACGTGATGGCGGTGATCCCGCGAGCGTTGTTGGGCAGATGTCTGTCGAGGCAGAAGCCGCCGCGCGGGAGCATATAGGGGTCGGCTTCGCTGGCGCTGGGCAGGCCGAGGATGTTGCCGCGCACTGCGGCAGTCAGGGAGGGGCGCGGTGCTGTGGCTGCATTTTGGGAAGTGGTGGGCTGGCTGGGGGTATCTGCCCTGCTGGCCGTGTTGGTGGCGGCCGTATTGGTGGCGGCCATGGGCTGGGGGCGCAGCCCGGCGCCAGCCAGAATGCCGGTGAGCTCGGCTTCGGAGGGGGGGACGCCGCAGCTGATGGGCAGGATCAAATCGCTGCTGACCAGACGACTGTTGTTGGCTGGGCAGCGGTCTGGCACGGTGGCCAACTGGGTGGAAGGCAGGAGATTGAGCCAGATCTGGGCGTTGTCTGGGCGGTTGCTGGGTTGGACAGCGGTGTCGGCCAGGTCTGCTGGGGGGGGGCTGGGGGCGCGGCGTTCGGCGGCACCGGCCAGGATCCAGTTGTAGACGAGCTGTCGTTCTGCGGGGGGGAGCGGGCCGGTCAAGGGCATCTTGCCCACACTGACCATTGCCCAGAGCTTTGAGTTTTCGGGGTCTCCTGGGATGACGACCGGCCCGTTGTCGCTGCCTGCCATCAGGGTCGGGTAGGTAGTCGTCTGGAGCCCCATGATCCGGGCTGCGGCGTTGTGGCAGGCGGAGCAGGCGCGTTCGAAGAGGGGGTAGATATCTTCTTTGTAGCCGATCTGGGGGGCTGGGGGAGAGGGCACTTTGGGAGTTGGGGTGGGCAGCAGGCTGGCAAGCGAGCCGTTGGCGGTGAGCTCGGCGGGTGCTGCGGTATAGCCAACAATTTCGACTACGCTGCCGCGGGCAAGTTTGCCGACCCGGCACGCTTCGACATTGGCATCCAGGCGGACGTTGGTGGTCTGGAGTGTGGCACCGAAGGCGGAGACGCCGTCATCGAGACAGGACTGCAAGGCTGCGAGGGTGTCGATTCGTTGGAAATTGCGATTGGGGCGTCCAAGCAGGTTGGGGTCCAGAAGGGGGAGGCGAGGCCCGGTATCTGGGGTGCTGGCCGGCGTGCAGCCGGCCAGCGCGGCGGCGAGGAAAATCCACCAGAAGAAGCGAGAGTTGGCAAACATAGACAAAACCTTTTGCTCACAAAAATGGGATGGGCTCGGGCCGGGCGAAGAAGGCACGGGCCTGGGCGATATCCGCATGGATCTGGCTGACCAGCGCGTCGATGCTGGCGAAACGGAGCTCCCCGCGCAGATGGGCCAGGAAGTCGATGGCCAGGGCCCGTCCATAGAGGTCGTCGACCTGATTGGCGGGTGGGAAATCGAGCAGGTGGGATTCGATGCGCCGGTGCACGCCATCTACTGTCGGGCGAACGCCGATATTGGTCACGCTGTAGAATTGGCTGACGCGGTCGAAGGAGGCGATGGCGGTGCGGGTGACATAGACGCCATCTGCGGGCAGCAACTTTTCGGGGGGCACGCGCAGGTTGGCGGTGGGAATTCCGACCTGGCGTCCGCGTTGGTCGCCGGTTTCGACCCAGCCGGTG
The DNA here is from genome assembly GCA_018969295.1 of Chloroflexota bacterium. Classification (GTDB taxonomy): domain Bacteria; phylum Chloroflexota; class Anaerolineae; order Caldilineales; family Caldilineaceae; genus Caldilinea. The sequence continues at coordinate 109,096 of JAGWYN010000009.1, forward strand.
ACGCGGTAGGGGCGTCCCAGCAAATTGGCGGCGCCGGCAACGTCGCCGGCGCGCAACAGTGTGCGCGCGCGGCTGCTGCGCACGGGTTCCAGGCCACGTGCCACCGGGTCGACCACGGCGACTGTGAAGCCGAGCTGGGCGCCGAGCGAGTTCAGCATTGGGAGATCGCCGCTGCGGTTGTGGCCAAGGGCAAAATCTGGGCCGGTGACCAGCACTGCCATGCCGAGCTGTTGGACGAGCAGTTCCAAGAAAGGGGCAGGTTCGATCTGGGCGGTCTGGAGCGTGAAGGGGTGGATGATGCCGCAGGAGATTCCTTGTGTGGCAGCCAGTTCGAGCCGTTCGAGTGGGGTGGTGAGCAAAGAGAAGGGCAGATCTGGGCGCAGGAGATGAAGGGGGTGGGGGGCGAACGTCAGCAGCACGGTGTCGGCGGGTGGTGCGTCGGGGCCGGTCAACTGGTGAGCGGCCTGCTGCATCTGTTGGAGCAGTGCCTGGTGGCCGCGGTGGAGGCCGTCGAAATTGCCGATGGTCAGCACGCTTGGGCCGGCCAGGCGGGCCTGGCGAAGATCTGTAAAAATTTTCATGGGTTACTCTCGCGGTCAAGCAGGGTCACTGCAGCCATTTTTCTGCCTTCCAGAGCCAGGGTATGGGTGTGTCGGTGCAGCCCACCCGGCGTATGATTCCAGCCAGTCGGCCTTGCTCGTCGCGGGCCGCGGCCAGCTGGCGGTCGGGTGTACAGAGCGAGACAGTGAGCGGCGTGATCTGGCCGAAGCTCAGCCGCTGCAGCGTGCCGGAGTCGAGCGAATATTCCGGCATAGAGAGTCGGTCGCCGAGGGGGAGCAGCAGGGCGGGCAGCTGGTTTTGCTGGCAGGCTGCTTCGATCCTGGCCAGCGAGTGGGCTTCGGCCACGTCGAAGGGGCCGATCGCCTGGCGGTGTAGAGACTGCAGGTAGGCGGCTGTGCCCAGTTGTTCCCCCAGGTCGCGGGCCAGGCTGCGGAGGTAGGTGCCGGCTGAGCATTCGACGGCGAGGTCGATGCGGTCAGGGGGGGAGAAATTGACCAGATCGATCTGGTAGAAGGTCACCAGGCGGCTGGGGGGATCGACTTCGGCGCCGCGGCGCATGCGCTGGTAGAGGGTTTCCCCTTGTTGTTTGAGGGCGCTGTAGCGTGGCGTTTTTTGCAGATACTCGCCGCGGAAGAGGTCGAGGGCGCGGTCGATCGCAGCGCTGTCCAGCGGCGGGACTGGGACGCTGGACAGCAGTGTTCCGGTCCCGTCGTCGGTATCGGTGCTGCCACCTAGCCGGATCTGTGCGCTGTAGCGTTTGGTCTGGTGTTGGTAGAACTCGACCAGGCGAGTGGCCTTGCCCAGGCAGAGCAGCAGCAGCCCGCTGGCCATCGGGTCGAGTGTGCCGGTGTGGCCGATCCGCCGCTCTCCGCTCAGGCGGCGCACACGGGCGACCACATCATGGCTGCTCCAGAGCCGGGGGCGGGCTGGGAGAGGCAGGCTGGGGTCGTGTGGGGGGAGCGGGTTGGCGTCTGGGCAACCGGGCTTTTCCACAGCGAGCAGGCCGTCGAGCGGTGGGTGGGTGTTCAGCATGGACAGATGGTTCATGGTGTGTGGGGGGAGAGCTGGCTGGCGGCGAAGAGCAGCGGCAGGACGCGGGCGGCCACATTCTCTAGGGTGCCGGCCAGCGTGCAGCCGCTGGCGGGGACATGGCCGCCGCCGCCGAGCTGAAAAGCGACCTTGCCGACATCGTAGCCGGGTCTGGCGCGAAAGCTGCATTCGACCACAGGATCGCCGTTCGGGCTCTGTTTTTCGGTAAAGATGGCGCTGATCACGGCCTCGTTGACGGAGGAGAGCACGTTGCTGAGCCGAAGATCGGCGCTTTGCAAGCCAACGGTGTGCAGCTGTTGCTGGCGGACGGTGACCCAGACGACGCCCTCGTGCAGCTGGAGGTTGGCGAGGACCAGTGCCCAGAGTTGCAGGGTGCGGAAGGGCAGGCGATGGAGTGTCTGTTGGACAATCTGGGCTAGATCGGCGCCGGCCTGTTGCAGCCGCATCGCAGCCTCCAACACGGCAGGGGTGGTGTTGCTGGTGCGAAAACAGAGGGTATCGGTGACGATGCCGGTAAGCAGACATTCAGCCAACGGGCGGTCGAGTGTGACCTGGAAGGCGTCGGCCAGCGCGACGATCATCTGGCTGGTTGCAGCGCAGCGAGCATCGACCCAGTGGAACTGGCCGAAGTGGGTATTGGTGGCGTGGTGGTCGATCACGGCGAGGGGGAGTCTGGCGCCGTTGATCAGGGCGGCAGCGCTGCCCATGCGGTCGGGGCTGGAAAGATCCAGGCTGACTGCCAGGTCGAAGCGGCTGTGGATGGCCGTGGGCGGCACAATTTCCTCTGCGCCGGGCAGAAAGGCGAATTCTGGGGCGAGCGGGTCGGGCATGACCGGGGTCACCGACTTGCCGAGCCGGCGCAGGAGGTGTGTGAAGCCAAGCAGACTTCCGTAGGCGTCGCCGTCGGCGTTGACATGGCTGACACAGAGAAGGGTCTGGGCATCTTGCAATGCGGAGAGAAGGTCAGCAGGGACAGAGATGGGCATCAGGCGTTCTCGGTGTGGGTGTGGCGGGTGACGCCATGCAGCGAGTCAGGCATGGCAAGCGTGAGGGCGTCGACCCGGGCGGCACCGGCGGCCAGCAGGGCGCGGGCGCAGGCGCTGAGTGTGGCACCTGTGGTATAGACATCGTCGACCAGCAGCAGGTACAGTCCCTGGCTGGCAGGCTGGGCGGTGAAGGCGCCGGCCACATTGCGGCTGCGTTCGTGGGGGTGGAGTTCGATCTGGGCGCGTGTGGGCCGGGTTCGCTGCAGAAGATCGGTGCGCAGGGGCAACTGGCGCCGGCTGCACAGCTGGCTGGCCAACACTTCAGACTGGTTGTAGCCGCGCCAGCGCAGCCGATCTGGGTGGAGGGGCACGGGGACGACCCCGTCGAGCCGGCCGACAGTGCTCTGCCAATCTGGGAGGTCGAGAGCAGCGACCAGATAGCGGGCAAGCGGCGCGCCCAGGTCGCGTCTGCCCTGGTATTTGAACAGATGGATCCAGTGGCGCAGCGGTTCGCAGTGCAGGGCGGCGGCGCGCACGCGGTGCAGGGGGAAGGTGGGGTCTGCGCAGTCGGGGCAGCGGGCCGCGGGAGTGGGGTGGGGGCGGCCGCAGCGTTGGCAGACAGAGACCGGGGCAGGGATGACAAGCTGGGCGCAGCGGGGGCAGATGTGGTGGCCGAGCCTGCCGCAGCCTGCACAGGCGGGTGGGAAAAACCAGTCAAGCCCTTGCTCTGCCCAAGTGTGCAGTGTGGACAGACGGGCATCAAAATGGGACATGGTTTACCGGAGCCAGTAGCTGTAGAGGGGCAACAGGAGACCCTCCCCTCCGATCAGGGACCAACGAATGCCGATATCATTGAAAAACTCGCGCACGTTGTCTCCGACGATCAACAAAATGGCCAGCATCACGATTGTCAGGAGAATCAGCATCAAGGCAAATTCCATAAAACTTTCGCTGCCGCGGTTGGATGGGTATTTCGCCATAGTATTTTGAGAGATCCTTTTTTCAGGCTTGCACGTTCGTACGGCAAATCCACCTTCTTTGGAGTATACCATCTGCGCCGTACCCTCCCCAAAAACGGCGGGCTTTTCAGGGCAGGCTGTGGGGGTGCTGTGCACTTTCTGCTTCCAAATTTTGCCCATCGGGGGGGATGTGTACTATACTGTAAAACATCCTGTTGTAAGACAGGCCATGCAGAAAACGGTAAGGCTCACTAGCTCAATTGGCAGAGCAGCTGACTCTTAATCAGCGGGTTCTAGGTTCGAGTCCTAGGTGAGTCACTCCTTCCCCCCCCCTCGACACCGCCAAGTGTCGCAGCACAATTGTCCGGCGCCGTGATATCTGGAACATCACCAACGTTGCTCCCCCCCCGATAAAGAGGGGGGAAGCGTGTGTCTCAGGGAGACGCTCAGGAAGTTGCCTGGCCCAAATAGGCGTCTTGAATCTCTGGGCTATGCAGCAGGTCTGCTGCGTTTCCCTCCAACACTATCCGGCCATTTTGCAGGACATAACCGCGGTCTGCGATCTGCAGGGCGAGATTGGCGTTCTGTTCGACCATCAAGACGGTGATACCCTGTTGGTTGATCGTCTGGATGGTTTCCAGGACCCGATCGACAAAGAGGGGGGACAGTCCCATCGTCGGCTCATCCATCACAATCAGCCGTGGTCGGCTCATCAGGGCGCGGCCGAAGGCCAACATTTGTTGTTCGCCGCCGCTGAGGGTTCCTCCTCGTGCGTGCAGGCGCTCTCGGAGCCGGGGAAACAGGGCCAGGATTTGTTCGTAATCGGTGCGGACGGCGTCGGTGGCTGGGGGCCAGAAGGTGGCCCAGCCGCTGCGCTGATAGGCGCCCATGAGCAAGTTTTCCTGTACTGTCATCTGGGCAAAGATGCGTCGGGATTCTGGCACCGAGGCGATGCCTTGGCGGATGATGCGGGGGGTTGGCCAACCGGTGACGTTGACTCCGTCCAGCGTCACTGTGCCCTGGCGTGGTTTGAGCAGCCCCAAAATCACTTTCATCGTCGTACTTTTGCCGCTGGCATTTCCGCCCAGCAGGCAGACGATCTCGCCAGGGTGGACCTGCAGGTTGAGGTCGAAATGGACCTGGACGGCGCCGTAGCAGGTGTCGAGTTTTTGGAGCTGGAGCAGGGGGGGCTGTGCGGTCGGTATAGGGACTGGAGTGGTTGTGTTCATCAACTTGTCGTCGTGCCTTCGGTGTGAAAGTGGGTCTCTGCGGAAAAGGGGGAGGGGCTGGGGTGGGGTGCGGGGTGTCCGAGATAGGCTTCGATCACACGGGGGTCGTTGCGCACATCGTGGGGCTTGCCTTCGGCGATTTTTTGACCGTTGTCCATCACAATCACCCGATCTGACAGTTCCATCACCAGGGAGAGTTTGTGTTCGATCAACAGAATGGTAAGGTTGCGCGTCTTGAGCGTCCGAATAAATGCCAACACTTCAGCGGTTTCTGTGGGGTTCATTCCTGCTGTCGGTTCATCGAGCAGCAGGATGCGCGGCTGGGAGGCGAGGGCGCGTGCCATTTCGAGGCGGCGGCGATTGGCGTAGGAGAGGCTGTAGGCTGGCTGCTGCAGCCGTGGCAGCAGCCGTTCTCCAAAGAGGGAGAGGATTTCCAGGGCCTGTTGGCGAAGCTGTGCCTCTTCTGCGGCGACGGAGGGAGAGGGCCACAGGGCCAGCAGGAGTTCGCGCACCAATTCGATGAAGGGCAGGCCACGTTGGGCGGCCTGGCGTCGTGAATGGGCTCCGATCAGCACATTTTCCAGCACACTCATGTTGCCGAAGACGCGGCCGTGCTGGAAGGTGCGTGCGATCCCGCGTTCGACAAACTGGTCGACGCGCAATCCGGTGAGTGCTTTTCCGTCCAGGAGAATGGTGCCGGAGGAAGGTTGGTCCAGGCCTGTGATCAGGTTGAAGAGGGTGGTTTTGCCGGCGCCGTTGGGGCCGATCACACTGACAGTTTCGCCGGCATGCAGGTCAAAGCTGACATGGTCGACCGCCAGCACACCGCCGAAATTGCGTGAAAGGGAGTTGAGTTCGAGCAGCGCCATATCAAACGGTCCCCAGCAACCCTTGTGGGCGGAAGCGGATCAGCAACAGCAGGGTCAGCCCGTAGACCAGGTAGCGGTAGTCGACCAGGACCCGAAAGAATTCAGGCAGTGAAATCAGGGCGACTGCCCCTACCACGGCACCGATCAGATTGCCCATGCCGCCGAGAATCACCATCGTCAGCCCCAAAATCGAGATCGTATTGGTGAAGCTCTCGTGGTTGATGTAGCTGTACATATGGCCGGTAAAAGCGCCAGTCATTCCTGCGATCAAGGTGCTGCTGGCAAAGACCAAAGTTTTGTAGCGGTTCAAGTTGATGCCATAGCTTTGTGCTGCGATGTCGTCGTCGCGCAGTGCTCGCCAGGTGCGTCCGAGCGGTGAGCGGACCAACCGCCATTGAATCAGTGCGGCAATTCCCAACAAGGCCAGGGCATACCAATAGACGTCCTGGATGCGGACCGCTTCCCGGCCGAAGAAGGAGGGGGGGGGCAGGTTGGAGATTCCCATCACGCCGTTGGTCAACCAATCCCAGTTGAGAATCATCTGATTGACGATCTCGCCGATGCCGAGGGTGGCGATGGCGACGTAGTGGGCGCGCAGCCGAAAGGCGGGCAGCACGAGCAAGGTGCCGAGCAGGGCGGTGAGGATGGCTGCTGCGGGCAGTGCCACGGTAAACGGGAGGCCCAGGCGCTGGGTCAGCAGCGCGGACGCGTAGGCGCCGATGGCGATAAAGCCGGCATGTCCCAGCGACGTCTGGCCTGCTGTTCCGGTCGCCAGGGTGATGCTCAGTGCGATCATACTGAACAGCCAGGCGTTGGTCAGCACTTGCAGCACATAGGGGTTGGCGACGAAGAGTGGCAGCAGCAGCGCCGCCCCGGCGGCGACTGCGATTGCCCAGGGGGGCACGTGGATGGGTTTGCTGTTGGGCACGAATGTGCCGGTCAGCGGTTCTGGCGGGGCCTGTCGCTGACGGCTGAAGAGACCTTGGGGGCGGAGCAGGAGGACCAGGATCAAAATGGCGTAGGCGAACAGATTGCGGTAGGTCGCGCCGAAAAGAGAGACCCCGTAGCTTTCGATCAGCCCCAGGAGCAGCCCCCCCAGCACGGCACCTGGCACGTTGCCCAGCCCTCCCAGCAGGTTGGCGGCAAACCCTTTCAAGCCTGCCTGAAAGCTCATGGTCGGGTAGACAGTGCTGAAATAGATGCCGACCAGCATCCCGGCAATCCCGCCCAGGATCGAGGCGACAGCAAAGGCGGTCTGGTTGACGGCGTTGACATTGACCCCCATCTGTTGGGCTGCATCGCGGTCCTGCGCGGTGGCGCGCAAGGCCCAGCCCAGCTTGGTGTAGCGCAGAAACAGGTACAAAACGGCTGCTGAGCCGATGCCTGTGGCTGCAATCAGCAGATCGATCACCCCGATGCTGACGCCGCCGATGGGAAAGCGGGTGTTGGGGAGCGGGCTGGGAAAAGATTGGGGGGCTCGGGTAAAGGTCAGCTGGATCAGCTGGTCCAGCACGAAGCTGATGCCGATGGTGGCCAGCAGCGGGGCGATGCGAGCCGAATTTTGCAACGAACGCAGCCCCAGCCGCTCGATCAACATCCCCAACAGCCCGCAGACGACGACGACGACTCCAAAAGCGGCGGGCAGCGGCAGGCCGAGGCGTGTCACGCAGACCCAGCCCACATAGGCGCCCACCATATAGACCGAGCCATGCGCAAAGTTGATCAAATTGCCGACACCGAAGATGATCGCCAGTCCGACTGCGGTCAGGGCATAGATGTTGCCGATCACCAGACCGTTGACGGTCTGGTCAAAAAAAGTACGCAGGAAGTCTTCCATAAAGCCCCTTCTTGTCCTTTCCAACAACAGCCTATGCGTGCGGGCTATGCTCCACTGCCTGGCGCAGGGCGTACAAATTGGCCTCGGGTGCGTCCAGATTGACCCCGCAGCCAGGTGTGAGCAGGAAGTGTCGTTCCCCGCTCGCCTGCAAGGCGGCCCGGGCTTCTGCGAGCACCTCGGCCGGGGTTCCATGCTGCAAGGCGCCCAGTTCGTCCACCCCTCCCATCAGGGCCAGGGGGGTGCGGGTGCGGGCCTCGTTCAGGGTTGGGTTGTGCTGGCCGACGGACGCCCAGTTGATGGCATGGACTGGGTAGCTGGCCACCTGGTCGAAATAGGCAGCTGGGCCGCACAAATGCAACAGGTTGAAGGGGGCACCTTGAACTGCCTGCAGAACTTGCAGGTCGTAGGGCTTGCCGAACTCGGCATACTCTGGTTCGGAGAGAATGCCCTGGCGTGCCAGCCTGACGACAGCGAAGAAAATGCCGCTGGCCCCGGCGTCGATCGTGGCGGCAGCATAGGTTGCCAGGGTGGTTGCAATCGCAGCCAGGGCTGTGTGGACGCCGGCTGGGTTCTCGTCGATGGCACGGCGCAGGCCGTCGTACTGTCCTTGCACGGCTGCGGCGACCGAGTGCACTGCTGGCCGGGAAAGCAGAAAGCCCAGCACGGACAGCGGGGTGAAGAGGGTCTGGACGAAGTGAGCGCCGCCGATCCCTGCCTGGATGCGTTGGACGAGTTCCAACTGTTCGGCGAAGACGCCCCCTGTTGGTGGGACGGGCACGATCTGTGTCAGCTCCTGCGGCGAGGAGATCGGTCCATCGATCCAGGCGGGCAGCACCGAATCGTAGCGGCTGTAGTCGTAACGATTTCCCCAGGCTTCGGCGTAATAGGTTGCGCGCGGGTTGACCTTGAGCCAGTCCCAGTCGAACTGTTCAAAGTGTTGGAGGCTTGCGTTGGCCAGAGTCTCCGGAGACAATTCTTCGGGGATAAAATGTCGCCAGGCTGAGACGGGTACCCGGTCTGCTGTTTCACCGCGCAGCGCTGCGTCCACCCGTTCACGTTTGCTCCATGCCGCCATTGCCGTTTCCTTTCTTGGGATTCAGCCGCCGGGCAGATACGACCCGGCGGCTGAACAGGCTGTTTGGGTTGTGATTTACTGCGCGCCTGGCTGGCTGCCGTCCCACAGGACGAACTCACCGCCAACCACCTGCAGCTGTACAAAAGTGGGGTCGATCACGCGCTGTGTCTCCAGGTCGAAGTTGGCCGTCCCGTAGATCACGCTGGGAACATCTTTCAGCTGTGGCAGCGCGTCATGGACGCCCTGGCGTGTGGGCCCGCCAATTTCGATCGCTTTGGCGATCAGCTGGATGGTGTCGTAGGCGTGGATTGCGAAGAAGTCTGGTGTTTCGTTGTATTTGGCCACGTAGGCATCGACCACTGTTTTGACCTGCGGTCGCGGGTCTGACGGCAGGAACTGGCTTTCGGTGTAGACGCCCTCCACTGCATCCCCGCCCAGTTTCAGAAAGTCTGGGGACAGCAGCGAGCCTGTGCCGACCACGGGCAGTTCAATTCCGGCCTGGCGAAGCTGTTGCACGATGAGTGCGCCGTCTGCCTGGTAGGCGATCAGCACAATGCCATCGGGATTGGCGTCGCGTGCTTTGGTCAGGGCTGAGCGAAAGTCCTTTTCATCGGCCAGATATGCTTCGGTCGCGACAATTTCGGCGCCGAGCTCTTGTGCGCGTGCAGCGTAGAGGTCATAGGTAGTTTTGCCCCAGTCGGTGTTGAGGTGAAAAACAGCCAGCTTTTTCAGCCCCAGGCCTGTCACCGTGAAGTCGGCCAGGGCCGGGGCGGCCTGCGCCTGGGTGACAGAGTTGCTCCAGGTGTAGGTTCCACCCCCTTTGGTAAAATCAGGGTGAGAATTGGTGAAACCAAACTGGACCAGCCCACCACGCTGATAGATTGGAGAGGCGGCCATCGAGGCACCGCTGCTGAAATCGCCCAGTTCGACGATGATACGCGGGTCGGCGACAAATTTTTGTGCCACCACGACGGACTGGGTGGGGTCGCTCTGGGAGTCTTCGAAGATGTACTCGAGAGGGCGCCCGTTGACCCCACCGGCGCCGTTGATCGCTTCCAGCGCCAGGTCAAAGCCTTTTTTCCACTGCTCTCCGTACCGTGCGTTCTGGCCGGTAAGAGGCCCGCTCACCCCGATGTAGATGGGCTCGGCGGCTGCATTTTCGGCGGGCCCCTCCTCAGCGGCGGGGGTGGCGGGTACGACACAGGCTGCCAGCAGCCATATCAGGGCTCCTACGCTCAGCAAGCGCATCGGATTGGGAAGCTTGGACAAAAAATTCATGGTGTTCTCTCTCCTTAAAACTTTAGACGTGACATAAAAAATAGACCGAACGGACTGCAGGCTGCACGGCAGCCGGGCAGGTAGTTTCCCTGGAGGGTTGGCAGCGCACAAGCTGTGGGCAGAGTGGCCCGCTTGTGTGGATCGACGCACTGAGGCTGTCCATCTTGAACGGAAGGAGGATCTGCGAACAGTTCAGGGATGCCAGACGTGCTGCTTTGCACGCGTTTGTATTCAGTTGTAAGGACTTTGGTAGGCGAAATTGGGTGTGTGCGAGCGTTCTACGTCCGAGAGGACGCAAGAGGCTCGCTAGCTACAGCAGGAGGGACAACAGGAGCAGAAGGGGGCAACCGAAGTGATGGCAGGGCACGCGATGTCGAGCTGCGACAGGCGCACCTCTTGCATTCTCCTGGAGGGTTTTTTCTCTCTGGCAGGCCATGCGGCTTGCCGTTTTAGAATCCGAGCAGTTTTCATACCATCTCCCTTGCAATGACTTTGCTGCAAGACTCTGCGACGAACAACTGGTTCACCGTGTTCTGTTTGCTGGTTGGGACAAAAGTTTTTGTACAGCCAGCAATGTTGGCGATATTAGCGCACAAATCCACGTTTGTCAAGCCCCAATTTCGATTTTTGTAGAATTCGTTTTTTCAGCGCGTTTGTGGATTTGACATCCCTGCTGGAGGACTGTTATAGTCGGCGTCATCTAAAAACAGTAATTTTGGGTGATACCCAGATTGAGTTGGATACAAAAACCATGAGACTTGGCTGGTGGATGGGATTGTGCTGTTGTTGTTGTAGAGGGCGGAGGCAGTGATGCTCTCTACGGCGGCGATGTGCTGGACAATGCCATCGCTGTTGTAACAGCAAGATTCACACTGCTTCCGCTTTGACACCCAGGCCGGAATGCGGTGTGAACGAAGCAGCGCCAAAGTGCAAGCTGTTCACAATCAAAACGTCACCGCATTCTGTGGTGACGTTTTTTGATTGTGTCGTGTGCTTGTCTGCCAGAAAGGACGCTCTCATGCAACCGAACATCCGGCTGGGTTTTTTGACCCACACCGAGGGTACGGGGACAGCCTACCAAATTTATCAGGAGACATTGGCGTTGTTTGCAGCGGCCGATGCGCTTGGGTTTGATGTAGGGTGGCTGGCCGAGCACCATTTCAAACCGGTGGCAGGTCGTCTGCCTTCGTTGTTTCCGTTTTTGGCAGCTGCGGCGCAACGAACGTGTCGGATCCGTTTAGGGGTGGCCACTGTGCTGTTGCCTTATTCCAACCCGTTCCGTGTGGCGGAGGATGCCGCGGTTGTGGACACATTGAGTGGAGGGCGTTTGGAGCTGGGAGTGGGCAGCGGTCTGGATCCGTTGGAGTACGATGTTTTTGGGGTGGACTTTGCCTTGCGCCACACGATCACGACTGCTGCGGTGAATCAGTTGCTGCGTGCTTTGCGTGGGGAGCCGTTGGGGGCCCATGGGCAGGTCTTGGAGCCTCCTGCGCCCTTGCTGGCGGGCCGGCTGTGGCAGGCAGCGATGAGCGAAAGCGGGGCGCAGTATGTGGCGCGTCAGGGTGCAGGGTTGATCCTGGCGCGCACGGCGTCTGAGAATGGCCGCAGGACCGATGAAAATCAGCTTCCGGTGGCGCAGGCCTATCTGGCGGCCTGGCAAGAGAGTGCTCCGCCGCGCATTGCTGTCTCGCGAACGGTGGTCACCGCCAAAGACAAGCGTACGGCGTTGGCAAGCATGGAAGTGGGTGTCGCGCGTTTTTTGCCGCAGATGATCGAGCGGGGGGTGCTGCCCGCTGGCCTGTCGCTCGACGAGTATTGTCGGCAGCTGCATTTTGCCTACGGCCACCCTGACGAAGTAATCGAATTTCTGGCGGGCGACCGTGTCCTGCCCTATGCCACCGATCTTATTTTGCAGGTCAACCCGGCGACGCCGCCGCTGGAGGAGGCTTTGCGAATTTTGGAGGAGATCACCGTCCAGATCGCACCGGCTTTCGGCTGGCGGCCTGCCCTTTCATCCATCCAGGAGTCTCTATGAGCCATTTGACGGATTCAGTTGTCCACAGTTCACTCCCTGATACGCTCAACGAAATTGGGGTTCTTCGGCGGCGAGAGATTGAGGCACGCATTGTGGGGGCCTATGTGGAGGCGCTGGCCACCGAGTTTGACCGCGAACGGGTGATACAAATTTTGCGAGAGACCGTTGTTCAGATTGCGCGCCGGCAAGGTGCGGAACGTGCCCTTCAGGTGGGGGACAACTCCTTGCTGGCTTTTGCAAATTCTGCCGGGGACTGGAGCAAAGGAGACGCGCTGCAGATCGAAATTCTTGAACAGAACGAAGAACAGTATGATTTTAACGTGACTCGCTGTCGTTATGCCGAAATGTACCAGGCGTTGGGGATGCCCGAGTTGGGGGCCGTCCTTTCCTGCAACCGGGACTTTTCGCTGGTCGAAGGGTTCAACCCTTCTATTCAACTGGAGCGTGCCCAGACCCTCATGCAGGGGGCGCCCTGTTGCACCTTTCGGTATCGCCGCCGTCAGGCGGTTTGATGTCATGGCGCTTTCTGCGCCCAGCCCATCTATTTGTGGTGCATGAAGAAAGGACCGATCGTATGAACCATGTTGTCGCTCCTCCAGGAACCGCTGATTTGGCGACAGAGTCTGCCCGGAACACTGTGGATCTGCTCGACGCCCTGGCCGGGATTCAGTCTGGCACGGCCTTGGACCAGCTGCGCCGCCGTCGCCCGGAAATTGCCCAGCATATTCAGGGCAGCTACGCTGTTTTGCTGCAGCCGGAGGAGGTCAGTGGCCTCAGCCTGGTCGAACGGGGGATGGCTGCGCTGCGCAGCGCAGCGCTGGCGGGCAGCGGGCCGCTGGTGCATCACTACCGCGAATATCTGATAGCGCAGCAGGCTTCGGCACAGCTGGTGGAAGCTCTGTTGTCCGGCGACACGGAAGCAGAGACCCCGCGTGCGCGTGCCATTTTGCGCCATGTGGATCTGCTTACGGAGGCCCCGGGGGCCGCTGCGCCTGCGGATCTGGCGGCTTTGGCCGAGCAAGGGCTTCGCACTCCGGAGATTGTGACCTTGGCGCAGCTCATCGCCTTTGTCAGCTTTCAAGCCCGAGTCTTGGCCGGGCTTTTGCTGTTGGATGGGCGGCCGGCTGCGTCTGGCCACAGCCGACACAGCCCATCTGTGGAGAACATTCGGCGGTCGAGCGATTTCACCCTGGACGAATTGGCTTGGGTTGCCTGGCTGGACACGGTGGATCCTGCGGCAGCGACCCCGCGTCAGCTGGAAGTTTTGGAGGCCAGCCACTCGCGTGCGAGCACCTCTCCCTACTACCTGCTGCTGGTGCACAACGCGGAGCTGCTTTATCAACGCTCTCTCCTTTTCAATGCGGTCATGTATGGGCGGGAGGGGTTGCCGCGCGCCGAGCGTGAGTTGGCTACGGTGGCTGTCTCGCGCATCAACGGCTGCCCGTACTGTGCGTCGGTGCATGCTCGGCTGTTTGTACAGTTGACCAAACAGCCGGATGTCATCTATCGGCTCTACGAACAGGGGGTGGGGGCAGAGCAGCCCCCGCGGCTGCGTGCTCTGGTAGACTTTGCAGCCCGGCTCACCGACGCGCCCGACGCTTTGAACGGGGCGGATCTGCTCCCGCTGCGTCAAAATGGGCTGAGCGACCTGGAGATTTTGGATCTGATCCATGCGGTTGCCATGTTTGCCTGGGCCAACCGGCTGATGCAGACCTTGGGGGAGCCTGCGCCACTTTCTGGCGCGGCGTAGGGCATGCATGTAGATGCTGCCCAATCCAACAGTGTGGGCGAGCTGGCTGTGTTGGAGAGCCTGACCCAGGCGCACGACTGGTTGGAAAAGCTGGTCCAATCTATTGTAGAAGGCGTGGTGATTTTCGACGATGTGGGGAGCGTGACCTTTCTCAACGAGAAAGCTGCTGAACTGGCGGGTGTGGCTGTGGAGGAAGCTGTCGGCCAGCGGGTGGATTTTTTGTTTCCGGCCGCAGACGAAGCAGGCAGCCGGGTTGCGTTGTCGCAGTTTGTGAGTGGAGGCAAGTATCGGATTCAGCTTCTCAGACCAGGCAAAGCTGCGGAGCGTCCGGTGCGGCTGCCGGGTCAGCTGGCTCGGCGACGGCTGGGTGCAGGGCAGCTCTCTCGGGAGAGCCTGGCGCTGTTGGAGATTACGGTGATGCGTCTGCCGGCGCCGGTTGTGTACAGGGGCAGGAGCGAACAGGGGGGAGGCAGCGATGCTGGAGCGACGTTGGGGCCTGTCGCCAAGGCGTTGCAAACTGCGTTGATTTTGCGCGACATTGGCGAGGAAGAAGCCTTGCGGCAGCTGCGCTCCTATTTTCTGGCCAACATCACCCACGAATTTCGTACCCCGCTCAGCACGTGGAACGCCTCGATGGAACTGTTGTTGAACGAAACTGATCTGACTGTGTCTGAGATGCGCGAGCTGCTCAAGCCGCTGCATCTCAGCCTGCTCAGCCTGCAGACGCTGATCGAGAACCTGCTTGAAAGCAGCACCATCGAAGCGGGGCGGTTTGTGTTGCACAAACAACCTGTCGATCTGGAACAGGTCATTGCGGCGGCGGTGCAGATTGTGCGCCCTCTCTTGGAACGGCGGCGCCAGACGCTGGTGCGGCCAGCACCGGTGCTTCTGCCTTCGCTGGCTGCTGACCCAGCCAGGCTGACCCAGGTACTGGTCAACCTGCTCGGCAATGCAGGCAAATACAGCCCGCCTGGCAGCACGGTGACGTTGGAGATCGCACTGCGTGTCGGCTGGCTGGCTGTGTCGATCGCTGACCAGGGGCCTGGAATTCCTCCTCGAGATCGCCAGAACTTGTTCCAGCGCTTTGTGCGTCTGGGCGTCGACACACCTCATCAATACGGCATCGGGCTTGGCCTGCATCTGGTGAAAACCACTGTTGAGGCGCATGGGGGACGTGTCGGCGTGGATGAGCAAGTGGGGGGCGGTTCGCGGTTCTGGTTCGAGTTGCCGATCGAACCGGAGGATTTGGGAGGTGCGGGCTCCTGGCAGGAGGAAGCAAGATGAAGATTTTGGTGGTCGAGGACGACCTGGCGCTGGCGGATGTTCTGGCATTTACGTTGCGCCGCGCTGGGTTTGACGTATTGGCGGTCTACGATGGGGGTGCTGCGACAGCCGCCTGGCAGCACGCCCATCCTCATCTGATCATTTTGGATCTGAACTTGCCCTATCTCGACGGCATGGGGCTCTGCCGGGCCATCCGCAGCCAGAGCGACGTGCCGATCATCATGCTGACCGCCCGCAGCGGGGATGCCGACGTGGTGCAGGGGTTGGAGGCGGGTGCGGACGACTATGTGGTCAAACCGTTCAGCCCCAGCCAACTGGTTGCGCGCGTGCGTGCGGTTTTGCGCCGCACCGACACGGCTTTTCTGCCGGTCGAATTGGCTGTGGGCGGCCTGCGTCTTGACCGTGCGCGCAACGAAGTGCATCGCCTGGGGCTGGGTCCTGTGCATCTCACCCCATTGGAAACGCGCCTGCTGGAAATGCTGATGCTGCATGCTGGGCAGGCGATGACCACCGATGCGCTGCTCAACGCTGTCTGGGCGGCTGAGGGGGGGGATCGTGCCATGCTCAAGCAGCTGGTCTACCGTTTGCGCAGCAAGATCGAGCCAGACCCTGCGCGGCCTACGCAGATCGAGACGATCCCTGGCATCGGCTATGCTTTTGTCGTTCGATGAGTGGGGAGGGGCTGGCCGGCAGCTGGGGCTCCCTGTCTGATCCAGCTGTTACCATTTTGTAACCTTCACGGCACCTTTTTTGTAACCGTTGGCAGGTAGACTGGCAGTGAGGGAGTCAATTGGAACGCAAAACCAGCACTGAAAGGAAGCCTGTATGAGTGTATTGCACAAAATGCTGTTGTGCATTTGGACGTTGTTGGCGGTCTCTGCCTGCTCGAATGCTGTTGTACAGCCGGGTGCATCCCCTTCTGCTGCACAGACAGATGAACGTGTGGCGATCAGCATTTCGGGGGCGTTTGCCCTGTTTCCGATCGTCACGCTCTGGACGGAAGCATATGCGGAGCTGCATCCTGGCGTCACGTTTGATGTGCAGGCAGGGGGTGCGGGCAAGGGGATGACGGACATGCTCACCGGTGCTGCCGACATTGCCATGCTCTCGCGGGAGGCGCGACAACCGGAGCTGGATGAAGGCGCTTTTTTGGTGCCGGTGACGATCGATGCTGTGGTGGGGACTCTCAACGCCGAAAATCCTCTGGTGGAACAGCTGCTGGCGCGTGGCATCACATCGGAAGAAGCGGGGAAAATCTGGATCAGCGGCGAGATCACGACCTGGGGGGAGCTCTTGGGGACAGAAAATGCGGAAAGCATCCATGTCTACACGCGGTCGGATTCTGCGGGTGCGGCGGAGATGTGGGCGCAGTTTGCGGGGGGCAAGGCGCAGGAAGAACTGCTTGGCACTGCGGTCAACGCGGATCCGGGGTTGGCGGAGGCTGTGCGTCAGGATCCGTTGGGGGTGGGGTACAACAACATTGGCTTTGCCTACGACCCAGCGACGGGGTTGCCGATCGACGGGTTGCAAGTGATTCCGATCGACCTCAACGCCAATGGGCAGATTGATCCGGAGGAATCGTTTTATCGTGAGCGAGACCAGCTGACCCAGGCCATTGCGGACCAGGTCTATCCGTTCCCTCCGGCGCGGGTGTTGTATCTGGTGACCAAAGGGGAGCCTTCGCCAGCCATTCGTGCGTTTTATCGTTGGGTTTTGACGGATGGGCAGGCGCTGGTGGCTGAAGCTGGCTATGTGGCGTTGACGCCTGAACGGCTGCAGGAGGCCCTGGCGCTGATTGGGGAGGAGTAGGGGTGTCGGTCATGGGTGGGGTGGTTGAACAACCAGACAAAGGTAGCCAGCGTTCAGAAAGTTTTCGTTTGAGTGGGCGGCGTCGCTGGAGCGATCGGGTGGCTCATCGGCTGCTGGGGCTGATTGCCGGAGCGCTCTGTCTGCTTGTGGTGGGGGTGGCGGCAGCACTGCTTTTGCGCAGTCTGCCGCTGCTGTCCACCTTTTCGCTGTTTGAGCTGTGGGGGGGGCAGGTCTGGCAGCCGATGCGCGGGCTGTTCGGGTATGCGCCTTTTGTGGTGGGTAGCCTGTGGGTGACCGCTGTTGCGATGGCGGTTGCGGTTGTGCCTGCGGTCTTCAGCGGGATTTATCTGGCTGAGTATGTCTCGGAGCGGGGCCGTGCTCTGTTGAAACCGCTGCTCGACCTGTTGGTGGGGATTCCGTCGGTCGTCTATGGGGTATGGGGGGTTCTTTTTGTAGTGCCCCTGGTGCGTGACTGGATAGGTCCCTGGGCGGAGCAGACGGTGGGGGATGCGCTCCCGTTTTTGGGGCGAACCAGCCCCAGCGGGTACGGGTTGTTGTCGGCGGGGCTGGTCTTGGGGATCATGGTCTTTCCGTTGATTGTGGCGGTCACCGAAGAGGTGATGCGCAGTGTGCCTCGCGAGATGCGCGAGGCCTTGTTGTCGTTGGGGGCTACACGTTGGGAGACGACGAAGTGCAGCGTGCGCCGTGTGGGGTTGCCGGGCATTCTGGCTGCGGTCGTGCTGGGTTTTTCGCGGGCGTTTGGTGAAACGTTGGCAGTGATGATGACCGTGGGCAACGTGGCCCAGTTTCCGAGCACGATTTTTGACCCGGTCTACCCTTTGCCGGCGTTGATCGCCAACAACTACGGGGAAATGATGTCGGTTCCGCTCTACGAAGCGGCGCTGATGCATGCTGCGCTGCTGCTGCTCGGGGTTGTGATCATTTTCAATGTTGGAGCGCGGCTGGTCATCGAGCGGTTGGTGAGGAGGATTCGATGAAACAGATGAGACGGCGGAGGGTACGCAGGGCACTTGAGGAGCAGTGTTTTCTCTGGCTGATGCGTCTTTCTCTGTTGGGGGCAGTCGGTGTGTTGGGGATGATTGTCGGGGTGATCTGTTGGCGTGGGGCGGGGGCATTGAGTTGGGAGATGGTCAGCAGCCTGCCGGAGGGGGGGTTTTATCTGGGGCGGGAAGGGGGCATCCTCAACGCGCTTGTGGGTTCACTCTATCTGGCCTGCGGCGCGACGGTGTTGGCGCTCTGTCTGGCGGTGCCTGTTGTCTTTTATCTGCACACCTATGCGTCGCCTGGGGGGCGGTTGCGTCACGGCGTGCGGCTGGCGTTGGACATTCTCTGGGGAATCCCGAGCATCGTCTACGGGGCGTTTGGTTTTGCGTGGATGGTCTATCTGGGGGTGCGCGCTTCGTTGTTGGCAGGGATTCTGACACTGGCGTTGGTGGTGTTGCCCATTCTGGCGCGCACGTTGGACGAGGTGGTGGAAATGACACCTGTTTTGCTGCGGGAATCGACGTTGGCTTTGGGGGCGACTCGTCTGGAGTGGATGGGGGTTTTGCTTCGTCAGTCACTTCCGGGGTTGCTCACCGCCATTTTGCTGGCCTTTGGGCGTGGCATCGGCGATGCTGCGTCGGTGTTGTTTACCGCAGGATACACGGACAATCTGCCGGATTCGTTGCTGCGGCCTGTGGCGTCGTTGCCGTTGGCAGTTTTCTTTTTGCTTGGCACACCTTTCCCGGAAGTTCAGGCGCGCGCCTATGCAGCGGCGTTGATCTTGACGATCATTGTTCTGGGGGTCAGTGTCTCTGCGCATCTTTCGTTGGCACGTCTGGGTCGCTATGTAATTCGTTAGGAGAGGGTGTGGATGGGAGCTCTTTCGATTCGCGATCTTAATGTCTGGTATGGGAAAGAACATGCCCTCAAGAAGATCAACGCGGAGATCGCGCAGAACCAGATTACGGCGGTCATTGGTCCGTCTGGTTGTGGAAAATCTACCTTGCTCAAAAGTCTCAACCGTTTGCTTGAACTCAACGAGCAGGTACGGCTGGAAGGGGAGGTGTGGCTGGACGGCGAAGACATTTACCGGCGGGACCGGGATGTGACCGAGGTGCGCACGCGCATTGGCTTGTTGGCGCAGAAACCTTTTCCATTGCCGATGTCGATCTACGACAATGTGGCCTACGGGCCGCGCATTCATGGGCTGGCCAGGGGGAATCTGGATCAAATTGTGCAAGCGCAGCTTGAAGCGGTGGGGCTGTGGGCAGAGGTGCGGGAGCGGCTGCGCAGCCCGGCAACCCGTCTTTCTGTCGGACAGCAGCAGCGTCTTTGCCTGGCGCGCACATTGGCTGTGGAGCCGGAGGTGCTGCTCTGTGACGAATCGACCGCGTCGTTGGACCCGATATCCGCGCGCGGGATCGAGACCTTGATCCGCACCCTGAGAGATCGATACACGGTTGTCCTGGTGACCCATGACATCGACCAGGCACGTCGGCTGGCGGATGCTGTGCTCTTCATGTGGCTAGGGGAATTGGTGGAATACGGACCTGCCCAGCGTTTTTTTGCGCACCCTCAGGAAGTGTTGACGCAGCAGTATCTGACGCGAGAGATTGGGTGAAACGCCTACACCTGTGCAGTTTGGGGGGCGTGGGGAGGATGAACGGCGAATCTGTCGTGTATAATAGTCCACATGGATCACCTCCCAGCCAGTTTGGACGATACCAACGTGTGGAATGGGCCAGGTGGCACACAGCCAAGGCCAGCAGCGCCTGCCCTGGCTGTGCTCTCCGCCAAACTGAGGCCGCCGACGTTGCTGCCCGGCTGGATCGACCGCCGTGCGTTGTTGGACCGGCTGGC
>JAGWYN010000003.1 GCA_018969295.1 Chloroflexota bacterium
GGCCAGCTGGGCGACGGCACGACCCAGACCCGGTACACGCCGGTGGATGTCAGCGGCCTGGGCAGCGGTGTGGCCGCCATCATGGCCGGTGGCTACCACAGCTGTGCGCTGACCACAACGGGGGGCGTCAAGTGCTGGGGGATAAACCATCTGGGCCAGTTGGGCGACGGCACGACCCAGATCCGGTACACGCCGGTGGATGTCAGCGGCCTGGGCAGCGGCGTGACCGCCATCATGGCCCGTAGCGACCACAGCTGTGCGCTGACCACAACGGGAGGCATCAAGTGCTGGGGCTTCAACTTCCAAGGCCAGCTGGGCGACGGCACGACCCAGACCCGGTACACGCCGGTGGATGTCAGCGGCCTGGGCAGCGGTGTGGCCGCCATTGCGGCCGGCTACCGCCACAGCTGTGCGCTGACCACTGCGGGGGGCGTCAAGTGCTGGGGCGGCAATGACAACGGCCGGCTGGGCGACGGCACGACGCAGACCCGGTACACGCCAGTAGACGTGCTAGTGGGAATTCCACCGAACGCCACGCCGACCCCGCCCACACCGACCGCCACGCCGACCGCCACACCGACCGCCACGTCGACCGCCACGTCGACCGCCACGCCGATCCCGCCCACGCCGACCGCCACGCCGACCGCCACGCCGACCGCCACGCCGACCGCCACACCGACCCCGCCCACGCCGACCGCCACGCCGACCGCCACGCCGACCGCCACGCCGACCGCCACACCGACCGCCACGGCGATCCCACCGACGCCCACGCCTGCTGCCACTGTCGTCATGGCCCTGACACCGGGCAACATCACCGCATCCCAGGGAACAACCTTCACCGTTGCCATCCAGGTGCGCACCAATCAACCCGTCGACGGCGCGGCCAGCTATCTCAGTTTCGACCCGGCCGTGCTCCAAATCGCCGCTGTCCTGCCAGGAAATGGCTTGCCTGTCATCATTCAAAATCAGGTCAACAATCAGCAGGGGCAGCTGAACCTGGTCGCCGGTGCGCTCACTTCTCCCTTCCCGTCCAGCAACTTTGTGCTGGCCACCGTTGTGTTCACGGCAACAAACCTGTCGTCCGAGACGCCACTGCGCTTCGCAGTGAGCGGCATGCGCCAGAGCAGCGTGACCTATGAGGGAATCATCCTGCCCGTTCAGGTCGAAAACAGCCTCGTCTCTGTACGCGAGACCCTCCTCGTCGGACGTGCTGCACCGCCTGGCCGCCCGGCGGCCCCCCATGCCAGCTGGCGCATCCCGGTGACGATCACAGTGCAGTCGCTGCCGGCAGGGGGGGCGGTACAGACGTCCGCCACGCTGGATGCGTCAGGCTATTTCACCCTCACCAACCTTGTGATCGGCAGCTACCAGGTTGGCGTGCGCGGCCACAACACGCTGCGCGCCTCCCATCCGATGACCATCAGCTACGGACAACCTGCTATGGCTGATTTCGGCATGCTGCGTGGCGGTGACAGCAACGGAGACAACGCAGTGACCCTGGTCGACTTCTCCATCCTGCGCAGCGGCTTCGGGCGTTGTGCCGGTGACGTGGGGTTTGGCGCAGGCGCCGACTTCAACGGTGATGGCTGCATCACCCTGGTCGATTTCTCGATCCTGCGCAGCAACTTTGGCATGAGCGGTGACAGCACTGCTTCCCGTACAGCAGTGCCAATGCCGGCAGCTGTGCCAGCCGAGCTCGGCGCACACCTGCTGGTGGCGGCGCCCGATGCAGTGCTGAAGCCGGGAGATCGCTTCAGCGTCTCAATCTGGGTCGATGGCACCAGCCCAGTCGACGGTGCGGCGGCGTATCTGAGCTTTGATCCTGCTCTCCTCCAGGCCACAACGCTCACGGCGGGTGACCGGCTGACAGCGATCTTGCAGCAGGGGGTGGACAACGTAAACGGGCGCATCCAGTTTGCGGCTGGCCAGCTGGAGGCACCCGCTGCGGGACGTTTCCTGCTGACAACCGTCGAATTCACCGCAATCGCACCCGGGCAGACGCCGATCGCCTTCTTGCACAGTGCACCCGATTCAAGCCTTGTCACAGCTGGCGGGGTCTCGATCCTGGCCTCGACTGTCGATGGTATTGTGCACATCAGCGACAGCGCTCTGACCGAAAAAATCTACATACCGATCGTCCATCGATGACAGATCGTTGAGCGTCTTAGCCGGCTTACGTGCAATCGTGAAAGAGAGCTTTGTTTCGATGTCTATGCAACATGAATTCCTGGCCAACCTGCAGGTCAAGCTGGCGGCCGACCCCCAGATCCGGGCCGCCTGGCTCGGAGGCAGCCTGGGGCGCGGCCAGGGAGATCGTTTCTCCGATGTCGATCTGCATCTGCTCCTGGTCGACCCAACCCTCTTTCGCTTGACCGCCTACAGCTGGCTGGAAACCCTCGCCCCCCTTGTGCTTTTCAAATGGATGTTCGAGGGGCAGATGATCCACGCCTTGACCGCAGCCGGTTTGCGCGTCGATCTCTGGCTGCACGACCAGCCCCCCCCGCTGATCGAAGGAACGGTCGCTGTGTTGTGGGATCGGGACGGTTCGTTGGCGATCGTCGCCGACGAACCGCCGCGTGCGCCTGACCCAGCTGCCCTCCGCGCAGGCCTGCTGGCCCAGATCGAAGAGTTCTGGCGCTGTATTGCGCTGCTGCCGGCCGTGATCGGACGCAACGAGTCTCTGGTGGCCTTCGGCGGCCTCAACGTCGAGTTGAATCTGGTCGTCGAGCTGCTGCTGACCGGCTACGGGCAACGGCGGGAGCGGGGTGCCAAAGTGCTCAACCCCTACCTGGGCGACGAGCGTCGCGGCGAGCTGGAAGCTGCCCTGCAGCTGCAGGGGCTCCATTCACAAAGCCTGGTCCTGGCGCATCTGGCACTGGCCGACGTGGTGCGTCGGCATGGGCGGCAGCTGGCGGAACGCCACGGCTTCGCCTATCCGACACCGCTGGAAGAGGCCGTGCTGCGCTATGTGGCCAGCGAACTGCGAAGTCCAGGCTGGGAGTTCCCAGCCTGGCTGTGAGCACAAACTGCCCTTACATTGACCCGGCAGGGTCTGTCAGCAGGCTGTTAGCGGGCCTTGCCTTGAGCCGCTACCGCCGCAGCGGCCGCAGCGATCTCCGCAGGGTCGCCCAGATAGTAGCTCCGCAGCGGCTGCAGCTGTTCGTTCAGCTCGTAGACCAGCGGGACCCCGGTCGGAATATTGAGTTGGAGGATCGCCTCTTCGCTCAAATTGTCGAGAAATTTGACCAGCGCACGCAGGCTGTTGCCGTGGGCAGCGACAATCACCCGCCTGCCAGACTGGATCACCGGGGCAATTTCAGCGTGCCAGTAGGGAATGACGCGAGCCACCGTCTCTTTGAGCGACTCGGTCAACGGCAGCTGTTCCTGGCTCAACCCGGCATAGCGCGGGTCACGGCCTGGGTAACGTTCGTCGTCTGGGCTGAGCAGCGGGGGGGGGGTGTCGTAGCTGCGCCGCCAGATCAGCACCTGCTCGTCGCCGAACTGGGCGGCAGTCTCCGCTTTGTTCAGACCTTGCAGCGCCCCATAATGGCGCTCGTTGAGCTGCCAGGCTTTGATCGTGGGGATCCACATCAAGTCAAGCTCGTCCTGGACATACCAGAGCGTGCGGATTGCCCGTTTGAGCACCGAGGTAAATGCAACGTCGAAACCGAATCCTTCGCTGCGCAACACCTTGCCCGCCCGTTTGGCTTCCGTACGCCCGCGCTCGGAGAGGTCGACGTCAGTCCAGCCGGTAAAACGATTTTCTTGGTTCCAAATGCTTTCGCCGTGGCGCAACAAGACGATTTTATACATGGAAATTCCCTTTCACAGCTGGGCTGCGCCCAGACCCCAATGGTTACATCCAGAAGCGGTACAGAGAAAACCCAATCTCGACCAGCTGAGGCAGCACCTGCAGACTCACCAACAAAGACCAGACAACACCCCAAAAGAGGTCGTTGAAGGCGTCGACCGACCAGAACAGGAAAATCAACAACAGGTACCCGAACGAATAAAATGGTGCCAGCATGCGGTGCACGCTGGCGGGCAGCCAGGGGGCCAGAATGCCAAACCCATCCAGCCCGGGGAGTGGAAGCAGGTTGAACACAAGGGCCGTCAGTTGTAAAAAGAGCAGCAGGGCAACCGCTGCCCAGAAATAAAGACGTTCAGCAAAAAAAGCGGGGTCGCCGATCAGCAGAAACGGCAACGCCAGCAACAGCGCGAAGATCGCATTGGCCGCAGGGCCAGCCGCAGCCACCGCACTCTGCGTGCTGCGGCTGCGCAACGCCGCCACATGGATGTAGACCGCGCCGCCAGGCAGCCCGATACCGCCCAACAACAGAAAAATGACAGGCATCAGGATGCTCAGCACAGGATGCGTGTACTTGAGCGGGTTGAGGGTCAGGTAGCCACGGTCCACTACGCTGATATCCCCCCCTCGATAGGCCGTCCACGCGTGTCCAAATTCGTGCAGCGCCAGCGACACGACCCAGCCCACCGTGACAAAGGCGAAAAGAACAAATGGGGCGGGTTCTGGCGTCTGATACAGGTAGAGGCCGAGAGCTGCCAAGACCGCCAACAACCCCAGAAAGACCGGGCTGATCGACAGCCGACGGGGCCGCTCCTGGGCCCGTGCAGCTGCTTGCTGGCGCAGCACATCGGCCAGCGACTGCTCGTAGATGCTCACCGGTGCCTGGCGGAGCGCATCGACTTGAACCCCCCACGTTGCGCGCCACTCGGCGACCTCGGGGGTGGCATGGACAAAAAGGCTGACGAGCAGGTCGCGCGTGCTGGCGAAGCGTGCCCCCACGCTGCGGGCCTCGTCGAGCGCTCCAGCCAGCACCCGGTCCAATGCTGGGTCGCGGGTGTCTTTGTTCTGGGTTTTGCCCCCCTGCCAGCGCACCATCTGGCGCGTGTCCACCTGCTGCTTGAGCGCACGCAGCATATCCGCTGGGTTGTGGCCCAGCGCAGCCAACACCCCAGCCGCGTCGGTTTTGGGGTGGGCCAGCAGGCCGTAGAGCAGGTGGGTGGGCGACAGCAAGAGGGCCCGCGTGCGCGCGGCAGTCTGGCTGGCTTGCTGGAGCGCTTGAATGGCCTGTACGGAAAAGTGTTCGGGCGCAAATGGTTGCTGCATAGAGCCATTATAGCCGCAGTGCGGGCAAAAACAGGAAATAAAGGGGCAGGAACGCGAGTGTCCCGTCCAATCCTCCAGTCAGGCGCCCCGCTGGGGTGGGTGTTCGGAATTGCTGGAAAGTGCGTATACAATACAGCAACCAGCGCCTTGCTTCTGCTGCCCCGGACAGCAGCTTCCCCTGCACTCTCTCCAGTCGCTGCACTTCTGGTCGGGGTAGGCGGCGGGCTGCTGGGCCTCTGGTGCGCCGGGTGGGGTGCGCCGGGTGGGGTGCGCCGGGTGGGGTGCGCCGGGCGTCGTCCGGCTCGCGCACGGCTGCGGTAAGACGGCGATGGCCCTCCGCCACTACAAGTCAGCCAGGCTGCTCTCTCCAGCCTCGATCTCCAGGGCAGCCAGCAGGCTGCGCAGCTGTCCAGCCAGGGCAGAGCGTTCGCCGTCGCTCAGCTGCTGCTGTTTGACCAGCAGCTGTTCGGCCTGGCGCTTCAGCTTCACCGCAGTCGAAAGGGCATCGGGGATCGGCTGGCCGGTCTGGCGCAAAAGAGCATAGGCCCGTTCCAGTTCACCTGCCTGGCGCGCCTGGGCAATCGCCCGATCGAACTCGCCTAGTTTTTCCCAGGCGATCGAGGCCTCGTGGGGCTGGCCGTTGTAGGCGGCAATCAACGCTGCAAAACGCAAAATCGCCGGATGGTCGCTGGCAGTCATCCAATCCGCCCCATATACCAGATCGACCCGCTTCTCCAGATCCCAGAGCCGCTCATCCAACGCCAGGTACCCAACCTGGGCGTTGTAGCGTTCGGCGCACAAGGCCCAGCCGTCGTAGAGAGAGACATGCGAATCCAGCTGGGCAAATGCTTCTTCGAGCCAGGCCTCGGCCAGACGGCAGAGATCCTGCTCCCAGCGGCGGGCCCCCCGCAGGGAGAGCGCGGTGTCGACGGCCTGCAGCAGAGTCGGCACCTGGGCTGCAGCCAGGGGCTGGCCCAAGGGCAACGCTGCGTAGCGTTCGGCCACCAGGGTTGCCACGCTGGCTCCAGTGGGGTCTGGCTGGCGCTGCAGCAGCCCAGCCAGCTCGGCGAACAGAGCGGGCACGGTCACGTCTGGCCCTGTCGCGTCTGGCCCGGCTGCCAGCCGCTGCATGCCCAGCTGCCAGCCAGCCGACACCCTGGCTTCGTCGAGGGTCTGCTGCAGCCGGCTGTCGGCGACGCCGGCCACCAAAGGATGCAGCGCCTCCAGGCGCAGGCAGAACGATTCCAGGTCCTGTCCAGGCCGGTCTGTCAGCGTGCTGGCCAACCGATCGCTGACAGCGTCGCGCAACATTTCCCGCTGCTCGTCGGCTTCGTCGATGACTGCAGGGTCTCCCAGGTCGGCGGCCAGTGTGCGTGCCTGCTGGTTGAGCCAGATCGCGTCTGCAAGGCGATCCTGGAGCAGGTCGTTGGCAGCTTCCTGGACAAAAATTTGGATGTACTGCGACTGTGCCTCTCGCTGCAGCGCGCGGTCTTCCATCTGCACCGCAAACTCATGCGCTCGCCGGTTGCGGTTGCGGGCCTGTTCCCAGCGTTTTCGTTCGATCAGGTCATCGACTTCATCGAGATACCCCTCAACGACCTCGATCTCGGACATCTGCTCGGTACGTAGCAGGTCGCGCAGCGCGCTCCAAGAGATCGTGTAATGGCCGGCCACGTTGTCGATCGACAGTGCGTCGAGCACAGGGGCGTCGGGCTCTTCGAGCAGGACCAGCTTGTCCGTGGAGCGGCTCAGCGCGACCCGCATCTCGTCGATCAGCCGGCGTGCCTCCAGAAGCGGCGGCACGTCGCTGCTGGAGGCGGTCAGGCGCATGACCTGTTGGTAGATCTGGTTGAGCCCGAGGAGGATGACCGTGTTGCGTTCCAGCCCTTTGATCTCGCGCACGTTGAAAAGCACCTCTTCGGCTGCGCGCTCGCGGCCGTTGGCCAGGCTGGGCAGCAGGGCGCACAGGTCGATCAGGGCGCGGCCGGGCAGCTCGGCCAGTTCAGCGACAAACGAACGCCACTGGCGGGTCGCTTCGGCATTTTGCTGCCGAAGCGTCTCTGGCAGCGGGCAGATGAGCAGCCGACCATGTTCGTCGCTGAGGTCTGGCCGATGGGTAGAGACTGCCAGCTCC
The DNA here is from genome assembly GCA_018969295.1 of Chloroflexota bacterium. GTDB lineage: Bacteria > Chloroflexota > Anaerolineae > Caldilineales > Caldilineaceae > Caldilinea. The sequence continues at coordinate 7,266 of JAGWYN010000003.1, forward strand.
ATTTCTGCATCGTCGAGAAAACTCTGGCGGTTGGCACTTGGGCGCAGCGTCTTGGGCAGCTGGGCATAAAAATTCCAGGCGTTGTCGATCACATAGGCCAGGTTGCGGGGAGAGCGGCGCTGGTGGCGGAACTCAAACTCCTGCGGGTTGGCACCCAGCACCTCGCGCAGCAGATCCTTGGTGCTGCCCCAGTCAAAGCCGCTGGGTTGAACGATCTGGGACTCGTCGCCGGCGACCACGACCGCCAGGCGGCGCTGGCGTTTCTGGCTGCGCGCCAGCTCGGCCAGAAACGCGACCTGCAGCAGCGTGAGATCCTGCACCTCGTCGACCACCAGCCCATCCAACGTGCGCAGCCAGGCTGGCAATTTGAGCGATCCGGAGGGCGAACCGAGCAGCAGTCCCAGCGCCTGGCTGGCCGCTGTCTGGTCCAGAAAAAAGCGCTCCCCGCGCAGCCGCTCGGCCAACCGGGTAGCGGCGTTCGCCTCTTCCCGGGTCAGCCCGCGGGCCGCAGCGTAGGCCCCGATATCAAATTGCCCGTCGGCAAAGACCGTCTCGGCCAGCCGCTGCGTCGGCAGGGGGTAGCCGGCCGGGAAGGTGCGCCCCAGAATGTGGGCGCGAATTTCGGTGTAGAGGGTGGCCGGATAGCGACGCCACCCCCCCAGGCTGGCCGACGGCTGCAATTCCAGATAGCGCCGAAAATCGGCCAGATCACTCAGGGGGTCCGACAGGGCAGGCAGCCCGGTGAGTTCCTTCTCCAACTCAGCCAACGTGCGAATGTGGACACGCTGGGCCAGCTCGGGAGCCTGGGCCCCCAAAAACTCGCGCGCTGCCCGTTTGAGGCGGCTTGTGTAGGTGACGTAGAGCAGCTGCTCCAGCCCCCCCTCCAACACCAGGTCGCGCACCAGATAGAAGAGCGCCACCGTCTTGCCGCTGCCGGGCAACCCGCGGACGGTCGCCGGCACGATCGGGGCCATCTGGAACTGTCGGCCGACAGCGCGTTGTTCGTCGAAGCGCGGGTCGAGGCTGATCAGCGGCACTTCCTCAAATTCGTCCAGCGAAGCCAGGTCGATCGGGTTGTCGGTTTCGTCGTGATGGCGAATGCTGTGGACCAGGATCGTCGGGGCCGCCTGGCTGCCGGCTGCACGCCCAGCCAGTTCGCTTTCAGAAAGTGGAATCCACCAAAGGTAGTAGTGGTAGCCCTGCACCGGGGTGCGCCGCCAGCGGGCATTGTAGCCGGTGGTCGTCTTGACATTGGGGGTGCGGCCCCGTGTGCCCAGCAACACCTGCGCCCACATCGCTTTGCGGCGGATGGAGTCGGGCAGGCGCTCAGCCAGCAATTCATATTGGCGGTGCTTCAGCAGACGGTAGCCAGACATCGTTGTTCACCTTATACTGGTGACTATACCAGAAGCTACGTGAAAACAGTGCGCACGGGCGCGGAATGTGGGCGAAAAATCTTCCCAGTCGGTGGTCGTGAGGATGGCCTGCGGCACGTCGTCGAGCACAGCAAGCAGGGTGGAGCGCCGAGAAGCGTCGAGCTCGCTCATCACGTCGTCCAACAAAAGCAACGGCGCCGAGCCCGCAGCGGCCATCACCTGGACCTCGGCCAGCTTGAGGGCCAGGGCGGCGCTGCGCTGTTGCCCACGGCTGCCGTAAGTGCGCAAGTCACGGCCGTTGGCCTCAAAACGCAGGTCGTCGCGCTGGGGCCCGTACAGGGTGACGCCAGCCGCCACTTCACGGCTGCGCCGGCTGGCCAGTTTGCGCAGATAAGCAGCGCTCACCCCGGCAGGGTCGAGCGCGCAAGGGGGGGGAACCCAGAGCCCGTCGCGCGCCTGTTCGAACTCGGCGTCGGAGAGCCCCCCCGGGTTGAAGCTGGGCAGATAGTGCAAGCTCAGCGCTTCGCGCTGCCCACTCAGTTCCCGGTGGCGTTCGGCCGCCAGCGGCGCCAGCTCCTGTAGAAAAGCCTGGCGCCGCACCACGATGGCTGCCCCATGCTGGGCCAATTTTTCATCCCAGAAGGCCAGCTGGGCGTCGACCGCCGGTGCAGCAGGGTTGGCGGCCTGTTCGCGCAGCCGCTTGAGCAGGCTGTTGCGCTGCTGGAGAACCTGCTGGAAGGCAGCCAGAGCCCGGCAGTAGCCCCTGTCGAGCTGACAAAGCGCAACATCCAGATAGTGCCGTCGTTCGCCCGGCCCCCCATCGACCAGCTGGATGTCGGCAGGAAGAAAGAGCACGGCCCGCAGCAAGCCGACCAGATCCAGGGCTCGCCTGGCCGTGCCGTTGATCTTCACCTGTTTGGTGTAGAGATCCCCGCGCTGGGTCAACAACACCTCGAGCTCGAGCTGGCGCCCATCCTGGTGGACCCCACCAGCAATCCGGCAGTAGGGGATCGGTTCTTCGTCGGCACGCCAGCCGACGATCTCGCGCTCCTGGCCGGCGTGCACGGCCTTGCTGGTGGCCAGCATGAAGATCGCCTCGAGCAGATTGGTCTTGCCCTGGGCGTTTTGGCCTTGCAGCAGGGTGAGCGGCGTGTCGAAACTCAGCTCCAGATGCTGGTAGTTGCGAAATTGGTGGAGGGTCAGGCGCGAGAGCAACATACAGGTCAGACAACAGGCTGCCGATAAAATCCGACCAGCTCGGCGAGTAGCAGGTCGAGCTCGGTGTCGGGGTCGCTGCCAGTTTTCATCGCCATGTCGACGGTCAACAGGCGATCCAAAATTGCTTCCAGCTCGGCGAAGGCATACTGGCTGGTCAGCGGCAGCGCTTTCTGCACCGGGTAAGGGCTGTAGCCGAGCTGCCGGGCCATCTCGGCAGGGGTGCTCACACCAGTGGCCGCCAGACTTTTGATCTCGAGCAGCATGCGGTATTGGCGGGCGATCAGAGAGACAAGATAGATAGGGCTCGGGTCGTTGCGGCGCAGATCCTGCAGCCGCGCCATGGCTTTGGCCGGCTGGCGCTGGGCCAGCGCATCGGTCAGCCCCCAGACCTGCTCCTCGCTGGCATCCGCCACCATGGCCCGCACATCCTGCGGGGTGATCGGCCGGTTGCCGGCATAGAGCGAAAGCTTTTCCAGCTCGTTGTCGAGCTGGCGCAGGTTGGCGCCGACAAAATCGCACAACAATGCTGCAGCGCTCCCTTCGACCGCAATCGAGCGCTGGCGGGCACGCCGCTGCAGCCAGCCGGCCAGCGCTTTCACGTCGGGGGCTACCAGCGTCTCCAGCTGGAGAACGCCTGCGGCCACCAGGGCCTCGAGGCCGTCGACCCGCCGTTCGGGCGCGCCGGCAACCGCAAGTGTATACCCTTTCCACAGCCCACGACGCTTATCCACAGAGGTATCCACAAGCACCAGGATGCAGCTCTCGGGTACACTACGGATCCCTTCGAGAAACCTGGCCATTTCGCTGTAGATGGCTGCCTCGCTGCTCTTGCTGGCTGCCAGCCGTTTGTCGTAGCTGTCCAGCAGCCCGCGCACGACCACAAGCCGCCTTTCTGACAGGAAGGGCAACATGGCAGCCTCGCCGAGGACGGTGGCGGCGCTGCACTGGCTGCCGTTCACCTCGACCAGGTTGAGGCTGGCGATCTCCGGGCTGCCGAGGGTCGCCTTTTTTGCAGCCAGCCATTCGGCCGCCAGGTATTCGTCTGCCCCCAAGAGAAGATGAATCATGCCGATGCATTCCCAGGAGAGGGCCACAGCAGACCGTCAGCCAAAAACAATCCGGTATCCTTTCAGCCCCCCCCAGGCCAGCGGACGCAGCTCCGTGCAGCGGCGGTCCTGGATGGAGGCCAGGGTCGTGTAGCGCTGCAGCCACATCCCTGCCATCGGGCCGAGCAGCAGAACGGGCAGCAGCACAAGCCCGGTTGCCCCGAAGCGGCTGAGCGGATCTTTGGCCGCCCCACGACGGTCGAGCAGGGCAGCCACCGTAGTCAGCAGCGTCGTGGCCAGCAGCGCTGTGGCCAGCAGATTGGTGCCGCAGAACGGGTGAATGGCCAGGCGGGCTTCGCCGGCCCGCAGCCGTGCCAGCGCATCGGTCAACGCCCGACGCACGGCTGGCTGGGGCAGATCGGTGAGCAAACTGAAGCCGGCCGGGTCACTGTACCCGGCCAGCCGTCGACCAGGATAGCGTTCGGCCAGCAGGGTCAGGGTGGCATGCTCGATCGCATGGTGCTGCCGGGTGCGGCGGAGCAGGGCTCGCAGCGGTGCAAGCATGCTCAACGCGCCATCACCCGTCGGGCAGCTGCTGCCACCTGATCGGCGGTGATGCCGAACTCGCTGTACAGGCGCTGGTAGGGTGCACTGGCGCCGAAGCGGTCGATCCCGACCACAGCGCTGCGCTCTGGGTCGTTGCCGACCCAACGCTCCCAACCAAAGGGGCTGGCAGCCTCGACCGCCACCTTGGCGACACCAGCGGGCAGGACAGCGGCCTGGTAGCTCGCCGGTTGGGCCTGAAAGAGCTCCCAGCTGGGCAGGCTGACCACGCGGACGCCAGCGCCTTCAGCGGCCAGCTGACGCGCGGCGGTATAGGCAATGTCGAGCTCGCTGCCGGTGCCGATCAGGATCACCTGCAGCCCATGGGGGGCCTGCTCGTAAAAGACATAGCCGCCTTGGAGCAACCCTTCGGCAGCGCCCAGCGCATTGGCGCTCCGGTCGTAGGTCGGCAGATTCTGGCGGGTCAGCGCCAGGGCGGTCGGCCCGCGGGTGTTGCGCAGGGCTGCACGCCAGGCCTGGCTGGTCTCGTTGGCATCGCCGGGGCGGATGACGGTGAGGTTGGGCATCGCACGCAGGGCGGCCAGCTGTTCGATCGGTTGATGGGTCGGGCCATCTTCGCCCAGCCCGATGCTGTCGTGGGTGAAGAGATAGAGGACACGCAGACCGCTCAGGGCCGCCAGACGAATGGCGCCGCGCATGTAGTCGCTGAAGACCAAAAATGTGCCGCCAAACGGGATCAGACCGCCGTGCAGCGCCATGCCGTTGAGAATACCACCCATGCCATGTTCGCGCACGCCAAAATGGATGTTGGGTCCGCCGAAATCACCCGGCTTGAGGAAGGGGGCGCCGTTGATTGTGGTCTTGTTGCTGGCGGCGAGGTCAGCGCTCCCGCCGACCAGGTTGGCAAGCAGAGGGGCGAGGGCATTGAGCACCTGACCGCTGCTGTTGCGCGTGGCGTCCCCCTTGGCGGAAGGCGGGAAGAGAGGCAGCGCCTCCTCCCATCCGTCTGGCAGATCGCCGCTTACAAAGCGGTGGAGTTCGGCGGCCAGCTCGGGGTAGGCGGCGGCATAGGCGGCCATCAGCTGGACATGTGCGTCCTCGGCACGGCTGCCTTGTTCGACAGCTTGCCGGAAAAAGGAGTAGACCTCTTCGGGCACATAAAAACGCGGCTCAAGCGGCCAGCCGAGCCGCGTTTTGGTGGCGGCCAGCTCTTCTTCGCCCAACGCTTCTCCGTGCGCTTTGGAGGTGCCCGCTCGGTTGGGGCTGCCATAGCCGATGACGCTCTTGACGCCGATGATGCTGGGGCGTGGGTCGTTCTGTGCGGTGCGCACAGCCTCGTAGATGGCTGCGCTGCTGTTGAAGTCCACCCCGCGCTGGACATGCCAGCCATAGCCCTCGAAACGCCTGGCCCAATCCTCGGTGTAAGAGACATCGGTCTTGCCGTCGATGGTCACTGCGTTGTCGTCGTAAAGATAGATAAGTTTGCCCAGACGCAGATGGCCGGCCAGGCTGGCGGCTTCGCTGGCTACCCCTTCCATCAAGTCGCCGTCGGAGACGATCGCATAGGTGTAGTGGTCGACCACCTCGAAGCCGGGGCGGTTGAAACGCTGGGCCAGCCAGCGTTCGGCCAACGCCATTCCGACACCGTTGGAAAAACCGGCGCCCAGCGGGCCGGTCGTGGTCTCGACACCCGCCGTATGTCCGGCCTCTGGGTGGCCAGGGGTACGGCTTTGCCACTGCCGGAAACGTTTCAGCTCTTCCAAGGGCAGGTCGTAGCCGGTCAAATGCAGCATTGTGTAGAGCAACATCGAACCATGACCCGCGCTGAGCACAAAACGGTCACGGTCAAACCACTGCGGATGCGTCGGGTTGTAGCGCATCACGCGCGTCCACAACGTCAACGCAGCGACCGCCATCCCCATCGGCATGCCAGGATGGCCAGAGTTGGCGGCCTGAACCCCGTCCGCCGCGAGCATCCGAATCGTGTTGGCTGCTTTGGTCTCGAATTCATGTGAGAGTGGTTTTTCAAACAGTGGTATGCTCTGCCCATCCATATCGTTTGCATTCCCTTTCACTGCCAAAATTGTATGCTCTGTCACGCTCTGCTATCCTGAACACCATGTTCAAAGATCGAAGTATACCGCATCCCCCGCTTTTTCCTGAAGATTGGCATGCCATGCAGTGGCCTGTTGTGCGTGGCAGCTGGATCCCCTGGCTGGCAGCTGCCGCCGGGGTGGGGGGCGCGCTGCTGGCCTATGCCTTCTGGGTGGAACCCCTGGCGATCGAGCTGGAATGGCTGCGCGTGCAGCTGCCCCGCGCAGCAGGGCGGCTGCCCCAGGCGGGGCTGCGCATTCTGCACCTCAGCGACTCTCATTTTCAAGGAGGAAAACGCAGCGCACGCGAACAGGCCAAGATCGACCGCATCCGTCGCCTGACCGCCGGCCTGGAGTACGATCTGCTCGTCCATACGGGGGATTTTATTCACTATGACGGCGGGACCGACCATGTGCTGCGGTTGCTGGACGCACTGCCACGGCCGCGCCTGGGCGCCTATGGAGTGCTGGGCAACCACGACTACACCCACTATGCGATCCAAGAGGCGTTGCCGCGCATGTGGCGCACCTACCGGGCTGCCGAACAGGCGGCCGACCGCCAGCGCACGGCTGTCTCCCGTCTGCTGGCGACGGCCACGCGCTGGCTGCGCTACATCGTCTATGTACGCAACACGCCCCTGGATGGCAGACGGGTCGGCAGCAACGACACCGACCGCCTGGCCACCGCGCTGGAACAGTGGGGAATGACCTTGCTGCACAACCAGACCAGGCACCTGACCGACCGTCAGAGCGGGCTGGACATCTACCTGGCAGGCGTCGACGATCTGGTCGAAGGGCAGCCCCAGCTCGAAACATCGCTGCGGTCAGTGCCCCCTGGGGCGCCAATCCTGCTGTTGAGCCACAACCCAGATCTGGTCGCCAGCCCCCTGCTGTCTCGAGTCAGTTTGATGTTGGCCGGCCATACCCACGGCGGCCAGATCCGGCTGCCCCTCTGGGGGCCTGCCCACACCCAGGTCGAGCACCTCCAGCGCCACCAGGTCTCCGGCTTTTTTCGCCGGGGTGAGACAGAGATCTACATCTCGCGCGGGATCGGAGAAGGCATTCCGCTGCGTTTTTGCGCCAGCCCCCAGATCGCCCTGCTCCAGGTGCACGGCTGAGCAGGGCAGCGCCGGGACTGCGGCAGGCTGAACAGCTGTGGCGTGTCGGCCCAGGCGTTCCACCCGCTGCGCTGCAACCTCACTTTGTATCCTGCGGCACCGAAGTCCACTGCCAGCTGTGCCATGATCGTCAAGCATAGGATCTTATAAAATCCGATGGCCGCCGACAAACAAAACCGATCATACATCAGGGAGGATTTTGAGATGGCTTTTACCTTGCCCGAACTGGGCTACGCCGACAACGCGCTGGAGCCCCATATCGACGAACGCACGATGTCTATCCACCGCACCAAACACCACCAGGCCTATGTCACCAATCTGAACAACGCAGTGACAGGCACAGAATGGGAAGCGATGTCCATCGAGGAGATCTGCCGCAACATCACTGCCGTGCCTGAAAACATCCGCACCGTGGTGCGCAACAACGGCGGTGGCCATGCCAATCACAGCCTCTTCTGGAAGATCATGGGCCCCAACGCAGGCGGGGCTCCGACCGGCGCGCTGGCCGATGCGATCGCTGCCAAATGGGGCAGCTTCGACGAGTTCAAGGCCAAGTTCAAGGCGTTGGGTGTCGGACGCTTTGGCAGCGGCTGGGCCTGGCTGGTGGTCAAGGCAGATGGCAGCCTGGATGCCTACAGCCTGCCCAATCAGGACAGCCCCTATATGCAGGGAGACACCCCGATTTTGGGCGTCGACGTCTGGGAACATGCCTACTACCTGAACTTCCAAAACCGCCGCCCCGACTACCTCGATGCATGGTGGAATGTGGTCGACTGGAACGCAGTCGCAAGCAACTACGCGGCTGCCCAGTAAACAGCCCACTTTGGCACCAAGAGCCCGTTGCAGAGCGGGCTCCTGGTGCTCACGCCCCACCCTCCGGCTCTTCCAGCCGGGTCACCCAGACAGACAAATCGTAGAAACAGGCCCCAGCCCCCATGTCGGTCTCGTCGGCCGGCGTCACCTGGTTGATGTTGCGCTGATCCGGACTCAATTTGGGCCACCAGAGACCGGGAGCCAGCACAGTCCCTGCGATCAGGTGATCTGTCACCTCGGCGATCAGGCAGACACTTCCCTGCAGGTTGCTGACCGAGACAGGATCGCCGTCGCCAATCCCGCGTCGGGCTGCATCGTCGGGATGGATCTGCAAAATTGGCTGCTTTTCGCGGCGGAGCAGGCGAGGCACATTGGCAAAGCTGCTGTTGAGAAATGAGTGGGCTGGCGGAGAGATGCAGACCAGCGGTGGGTTGTCGGTCTGCACTGCGCTCTGCTGCCAGCGGGGCGGTGTGTAGGTGGGCAATGGGTCGTAGCCGTCGTCGGCCATCCGTGCGCTGAAAAATTCGCACTTCCCGCTGGGTGTCGGAAAATTGCCCTCGGCAAAGGGTAGATAGGGAGAGGGCACCTCCACCCGATAAAAGCCCGTCGCCGACAGCTGTTCCCAGCCCAGATTGGCGAAGCGGGGATGCTTCTGGGCCGCAACCCATGCCCGCAGAATCTCTTCGTCGGTTTCGGTGAAACAAGGGTCGGTGTAATGGAGTGCGGCAGCCAGCCGACGGAAAATCTCGCTGTTGGAAAGCGAAGCCCCGACTGGGGCAATCGCCGGGCGGTTGAGGGCCAGGTAGCCATGCCCATAAGAACGGTGAATGTCCCAATGTTCAAGCTGCGTGGTCGCTGGCAAGACAAAATCAGCGTAGTCAGCGGTATCGGTCTGAAACTGTTCCAACACCACCGTGAAGAGGTCGGGGCGACGGAGTCCGGCAAGCACAGCATTTTGGTCGGGCACCACTGCTGCCGGGTTGCAATTGTAGACGACCAGCGCTTTGACCGGCGGACCCGCCTGTTCGACAGTGGGGAGCGGGTCGACCGGTCGCGGCCGGTACCGGGCACGGGCCCGCTGGCCTGGGTCCAGGCTGAGTGCGTCTCCCAATCGGTTCATGTTGAAGGTGCGCGGGGTACGGCCAGACAACAGGTCAGGGCGATGAAGCCCCCTGTGGTCGAGGTGGCGAAAGAGGCCACTGCTGCTGAGCTGGATACCGCCGCCCCGCTGGCGCCAGGCCCCGACCAGCGCCGGCAGGCAGGCGATGGTGCGCACAGCCATCCCGCCGCCGTAGTGGCGCTGCAACCCATAGTTGATCCGAATGGCCGCTGGCTGGGCCAGAGCATAGTCGCGCGCCAGATCGACGATCCGCTGGGCTGGAATTCCGGTGATGGACGCGGCGCGCTCCGGCGTCCAGTCACGCACCCGCTCGACGAGCCGGTCGAAGCCAAGCGTATACCGGGCGATGTAGTCGGCATCACAGCGGTTTTCATCGACCAAAACATGCATCATGGCGAGCGCCAGCGCACCGTCCGTGCCAGGATGCAGGGCAATCCACTCGTCGCTGGCCTGGGCAGTGCGGGTGTTGGCCGGGTCGATCGTCAGCACGCGCGCTCCTTGCCGGCGTGCCTGCTGAACAAAAGGCCAAAGATGCAGGTTGCTGGTCAGCGTGTTGCTGCCCCAGATCAGAATCAGCCGGGCATGGGCAAACTCTTCGGGCAACATCCCCTCCGCAGCGCCGATGGTGTACAGATACCCCTCAAACCCCGCCTCCGAGCAGATCGTGCGTGCCAGCTGGCTGGCGCCCAGCCGATGAAAAAAACGGGACGCCATCCCCTCCCCTTGCAAAAAACCAAGGGTGCCGCTGTACGAAAAAGGCAACACGGCTTCCGGGCCATCGCCGTCGATCGTCTCCTGCAGGCGCCGGGCAATCGTATCCAGCGCGCTGCTCCAAGAAACTGGCTCGAACCGACCGCTCCCTTTGGGCCCACACCGGCGCAGCGGCGTGAGCAGCCGGCCCGCATGGTAGGTACGCCCCTCCAGATAGCGGTCGACCTTGCCACACAGGCTCCCGCGCGTGATCGGATGGAGAGGATGCCCGGCCAACGCGACAGCCTGCCCACTGGCCTTCTCGACCGCCACCTGCCAGCTGCATGTGTCCGGGCAGTCGTGCGGACAGGCGCCCGTGACCACTGTGAAGGCCGGATTGTCGTAGTAAAGCTCCAGTTTTGCCATCTGCACATTTCCCCCCTGTAGACAATGGTTGAATCGGCCGACGCTTTGCCACAACCCCGATTCTATCCCATCTCCTCAATTTGTAACAGTACGCCTGACAGAGCCGGCCCTTGAACAGCGTCTGTTTTTTGTGCAATTTGCACAAAATGTGTAGGCTTGCTTTTGTCTGTTTTCGCGCTGGCAGCAAAGAGCAAACTTTTTTACAATAGATGCAATGCTTATGTCCATATTGATCCTTATTCACGGAGCAGGAGTTAGGAAATTATGAGTCTCAAGTGTCTTGCACCCAAAGATGTGACCGCTGCGATCGAGGCAAACCAGATTGAATTCGTAGACCTCAAATTTACCGATCTGTACGGCCAGTGGCAGCATTTTTCGGTGCCGGTCGACTACTACGACGAAGACGATCTGTTCAAAAGCGGGCTGGGATTTGATGGGTCGTCGATCCGGGGCTTCAAATCGATCGAAAGCAGCGACATGCTGCTGGTCTGTGACCCGACCACAGCGTTTATTGACCCGGTCTGTGCGCACCCGACCCTGAGCGTGATCGCCAATGTCTACGAGCCAGGCACCCTGGATCCCTTTGGCCGCGACCCCCGCAACGTGATTCGCCGCGCCGAGGCGTACATGCAGCAGAACGGCTTCGCCGACACAATGTACTGCGGCCCCGAGGCTGAGTTCTTCATTTTCGACCAGGTGATGTACGAAACAGGCCGCTACTCTTCGGCGTATGGGATCGAAAGCAGCGAAGCCATCTGGACCTCAGGCGAGTGGGGGCCAGGCCACAAGGTGGGCTACAAAGGGGGCTATTTCCCGGTCGCGCCCTACGATCTCTTCCAGGACATCCGTTCGGAGATGGTCAACGAGATGATCAAGGCGGGCTTGAAGGTCGAGCGCCATCACCATGAAGTCGCCACGGCTGGACAGACGGAGATCGACCTCAAGTTTGCTCCGATGATCCAGATGGCAGATTGGATGCAGATTTACAAATATATTGTCAAAAATGTGGCGGTCAAGCATGGCAAGACAGCCACCTTCATGCCCAAGCCGCTCTTCGAAGACAACGGTTCGGGTATGCATGTCCATCAAAGCCTGTGGAAAGATGGCAAGCCACTCTTTGCTGGCGACAAATATGCTGGGCTGAGCCAGGAAGCGCTCTGGTACATCGGCGGAATTCTCAAGCACATCAACTCACTGCTGGCCATCTGTGCGCCGACGACCAACAGCTACCGCCGTCTTGTGCCCGGCTACGAGGCACCGGTCGTGATCGCCTATTCGGCCCGCAACCGTTCGGCGGCCTGCCGGATTCCGGTCTCTTCGCAGTCGCCCAAGGCCAAACGTGTGGAGTTCCGTTGCCCAGACCCGGCGGCCAACCCCTATCTTGCTTTCTCGGCGATGCTGATGGCAGGGTTGGACGGGATCAAGCACCAGATCGACCCGGGCAACCCATCCGAGATGGATCTGTTCGAGGGCGAGACGCTGAAAAAGGTGCGCACCGTCGAAGGGTCGCTCTCGGCTGTGCTGGATGCGCTCGAGGCCGACCATGACTACCTGACGGCAGGCGATGTCTTCAGCGAAGAGCTGCTTGAAACCTACATTCAGTACAAGCGGATCAGCGAGTTCGACGCAGTCCGTCTGCGCCCGCACCCGCACGAATTTGTGATGTACTACGGCGTGTAAGGAGCCCCCCCACGGGCCGCAGTTCAACACCCGTGCCCGGCCAATTGGCCGGGCACGGGTGTTCGCTTGTCAGCTCTATGCTGTCGGCCAACAGGGGAAACGCCTCTCTGCCTGGCTGGCGAGGATAGCTCGCCGGAGGACTCGATGAAACCTGACTACAAACCAGAAGATCTGGCCCGTATCGACGAAGTGATCCGGCGCAATGACATCCGTTTCATTCGTCTTCAATTTTCTGATATCATCGGCAGTTCCAAACAGATCACGATTCCAGTCGACCACTGGGACAACGCCGTGATGAATGGCGTCTGGTTCGACGGCAGCTCGATCGAAGGGTTTGCCCGGATCGCCGAAAGCGACATGTATCTGCGCCCCGATCTGGACACCTTTATTGTGATCCCCTGGGAGATGGACCTGTCGACCGCTCGGGTGATCTGCGACGTGCACATGCCAGACGGCACCCCCTTTGCGGGAGACCCCCGATATGTGCTCAAACGCCAGCTGGCCAGAGCCGCCAGGCTCGGTCTGGACTACCATGTCGGCCCAGAGCTGGAATTTTTTCTGTTCAAAGTACATGCCAACGGCAATCTGCTGCCCCTGACCCCGCACGACGAAGCTGGCTATTTCGACATCAGCACCGATCTGGCACACAGTGTCCGGCGCCAGATGGTCGACGCGCTGACAGCGATGGGGATCGACGTAGAGGCGTCGCACCATGAGGTGGCCGCTGGCCAGAGCGAGATCGACTTTCGCTACGGCCCGGCGTTGACCGCAGCCGATTCTGCCATCACTTTTCGGACCACCCTCAAGGCGGTAGCACAGAAAAACGGGCTGCACTGCACCTTCATGCCCAAACCGATCGCCGGGGTCGCAGGGTCGGGCATGCATGTGCACCAGAGCCTGTGGGCGCTGGACTCGGGCGAGACGGCCATGTACGACCCGGAGAGCGACTATGGGCTGAGCCAGACCGCGTTGCACTTCATCGCCGGCCAGCTGGCCCATGCACCCGCACTCACCCCCCTTCTGGCCCCGCTCGTCAACAGCTACAAACGGCTGGTGCCCGGGTACGAAGCACCCGTCTATATCTCCTGGGGGCGCACCAACCGCAGCGCCCTGATCCGCATCCCACGCATCCCTCCCGGCCGACACAAGAGCACCCGCTGCGAGTTGCGCTGCCCTGACCCGAGCTGCAATCCGTATCTGGCCTTTGCCGTCATGCTGGCAGCTGGGCTGGATGGGATCGAAAACCGGCTGGAGCCGCCGCTGCCCGCCGAGGAAGATCTCTATCATATGGACGGCCTGCGCGCCGGGCTGGAAATGTTGCCCGGAGATCTGGGCGACGCGCTGGCTGCGCTGAGACAGGACGAGGTGATCCAAGACGCGCTGGGGCAACATGTCTACGAACGCTTTGTCGAGGCCAAAACGGTCGAATGGGGAGAGTACCAACGCTGCGTGACACAGTGGGAACTGGACCGCTATTTGAAGCTCTATTGATGCTGCCGGAGTCGCTGCCGGACATCGACCCGGTCGGTCTGGCCAGCACAGCGTCCTGCTTTCTGCCCGACCGCTCCAGACAACTGCGTTCCGATGAAGCAAGCATCTTTCAAGGCCGCGTTCCCGCTGGCCGGGCTGGTCGTGGCAGCCGGGCTCGCCCTGCGCTTCTGGCAGATCGGAGACGCCGGCCTCTGGCTGGACGAGGCCTTCAGCCTCTGGATGGGAAGCCAGAGGCTGACAGAGATGGCTGGCTGGCTGGCCCGGATCGACCAGCATCCCCCTCTTTACTACGCGCTGCTGCATGGCTGGCTGGCCGGGGGCAGCGGGGAGGGCTGGGTGCGGGCGTTTTCGGCACTGTGCAGCGTGGCCACGATCCCGCTCTTTTATGCCGCAGTCCGTCTCCTGCAGGGGCCCCAAACTGCGCAGGTGGCTGCTCTGATCCTGGCCGTGGCCCCCTTCCATGTGCGTTATGCGCAAGAAGCGCGCATGTACGCGTTGCTGACTTTGCTGGTCGCGGCCGTGCTCCTCTGTCTGGCCCTGCTGGTGCACCCCAGACCCGCCGCGCCCAGGCAGCCTGTCGCGCGACGGGCAGCCTGGGCAGGCTATGTGCTGTTCAGCGCGGCCACCTTGCTGACCCACAACACCGCAGTGCTCTTCCTGCTGGCGCTCAATTTCTGCTTTGTCAGCTGGTGGGTGTGGGAACAGTGCCAGAGACAGCCGCCCCCACCGGGGGAGTACCTCCTCCAGCGCCCGGCACCCCTTCCTTGGTGCATGGCCCAAGGAGCCATCTTTTTGCTCTGGCTGCCTTGGGCCGCCCCCTTTGTGCAGCAGAGCCAGGGAGTCCTCCAACAGTTCTGGATCCCTGCCCCTACGCCAGAGAGCGTGCTGCAGGCGCTGCAAAACCTGACGACTGGCGGGGCTGACAGCAGATGGACGACCGCCCTCTTTTGGTTTTTCTGCGTACCGTTGACAGCAGTAGGGGGCTGGACACTGCGCCGACAGGGGCCTCGGCTGTTGCTGTGGCTGGCGTTGTGGCTGATCCCGTTCGCCGGCGAGCTGGCAGTCAGCCTGGTTCGCCCGATTTTTTCCGACCGCACCCTGATCGGGGCGTCCCTGCCGATCTACGTGCTGTGGGCCACCGGGATCGTGCGTTGGCGGCGGCCGGTGCAGGCAGGGTTGCTGCTGCTGCTGCTGGCAGGCGAAAGCGCCGTGCTGGTCAGCCATTTTCAACTGTCACGCAAAGAAGAATGGCGCGAGGCTGCTGCCTACGTCGCCCGCCAGCTGGAGCCCGGGGACCTGCTTCTTTTCAACGCGACCTGGGTGCAGATTCCCTTCGACTATTATTTCGAGCAATCTGCACTGACCGCCGAACGACGCGGGGTCCCTGTGGATCTCTTCGACGCCGGGCTGTTGGAACCGATCATGGCCGAACAGGATCTGCCTCGGCTGACAGAACTGACCGCCGGCCGCTCCCGGGTCTGGCTGATCTACAGCCACGACTGGTACACAGACCCGCACAAATTGATCCCCACCCATCTACAAAAAAATCTGGACTGGGTAGAACGCCGGAGCTTCTATGGGCTGGAGCTGCGGCTGTATTGCCGTCGGTGCTCCGACTGCCGACCAGGCGAAGGCCGAGCCCCCCCCAATTCTTGTTCAACATCAGACCGGGCATGCTTTGACACACTCCTCCAACTTTGATAAGATTTCGTCACTTTGCAGGCAGATGACATGTACAGCCCGCTCTGTTTACAGGGGCTGCAGAGCAGAGAGCTGCAAAGCACAGTCAGAGTAAAGATGCGGCAATCAGGGATGCGTTACTGGGGCACAGGTGGAATTCTGGCGGGCGTCATCATCTGGCTGGTCGCCAGCTATGTGCCTGCACTGGCCGACTGGCTGCCCGACTGGCGTTTTGACCCTGCCTGGACAGAGCCCCTGTTTGGTTGGCTGGCAGTCACCACACTGATCCTCTTTTTGTTTCTCCAAGGCGATCTGCTGCGTGTGACCGCTCGCTGGTTCGACCAGCCCCGTCACACACCGCTCGCCAAAACCCTGAACCAGTTTGGCCTGCGCCGCACCCGCGAGATTTTCTGGACAGCGCTGCCGCTGTTGGCGACAGCACTGCTGCTTTGGTGGCTGCTGATTGGCTACCCGCTTACTTGACAGCGGGCTGGCAGTGCAGAATAATAGATGGGCTGTATGCACAAAGATTGCACAATGTGATTCCAGGGAAACCGCCCTGGCGGACAGAATTCGACAGTTTCGAGGAGTAGCCAAGCAAGGTTTATGCTAAAACTGCCACAGTCTTCTACAGACCGCAAGCACTTTGTCATCGTTGGGGCACTGGTGTTGGTCGTGACCGTTCTTCTGGGGTTTGCGTTGCTGGCAATTCTGCCGGTCAAAGCGCAATCTTCGGTGCAGGCCGAGCCGATCCGCTGGCTCTTCCAGCTGCACATCTGGCTGATCGCCTTTCTTTTTGCGCTGGTCAGCGTTTTTATGTTTTATGCCCTTTTCGTCTTCCGCAGGCGCAAACACGATACCTCTGAGGGCGAGCATTTTGAGGGAAACACTGTTTTGGAGATTCTCTGGACAGTGGTGCCGTTGGTGCTGGTCGTCATCTTCTCGTTTATCGGCTTGCAGACGCTGCAGCAGACCACCAGCGGCGGCGACGATATCCGGGTCGAGGCGGTCGGCTTCCAGTGGGCCTGGACTTTCAACTACCCCAATGGGGTGACCAGCGCCGAAATGGTGCTGCCCGTGAACAAACCAGCGCTGATCTCGCTCACCTCAACCGACGTAATCCACTCCTTCTGGGTCGCAGAATGGGGCCCCAAGCAAGATCTGGTCCCTGGCATGCGCACGCAGCTGCATGTAACCCCTACCGAGGTCGGCGAGTACAAGCTGAACTGTGCTGAGCTGTGTGGCCTGACCCACTGGAACATGGTGGCAACGGTGCGCGTGGTCCCTGAAGCAGAGTACACCGCCTGGATGGAACAAAAAATTGCCGAACAGAACATCGAAGTCGTCAGCCGTTAGGCGGCTGCAAGGATAAGCGTTCAAGACACACGGGCGTAACACACACGGGCGTAACACACACGGGCGTAACACACACGGGCGTAACACACACGGGCGTAACACACACGGGCGTAACGAGGAGAATCAAACGATGCGACTCACTTCTCTAGGGTTGGTGCGGGGCTTGATTGGCTATGCGGTCGGCCTGCTGCTCGGCATGGCAGTGGTCGTCGTCAGCCGTCTGCTGATGGGGATGTCTGTCTGGGAGGCCGAAGCAGCCTGGGTTGGCGGCGTCTTTTTTGCCGTGATCGGCTTTTTAGGAGGGGTTGGTGCGCTCTCCGACTGGCTCAAGTGGACACGGGGGGCCGAAACCCCTTTGTTGCATGGTCCACCTGCCGACAAGCCGGCCTGGACCCGCTATTTTGGTGTCGACTACAACCACAAGGTGATCGGCATCCAATACGGCGTGACCGGCCTGTTCCTCCTGCTGATCGGGGGCAGCCTTGCCCTGGTCTTCCGAGCCGAGCTGGCAGACTCTGGCATCTCTTTTTTGCAGCCAGGCACCTACAACACCTTCCTCAGCATGCATGCCTGGGTGGCACTGGCGGCCATTCTGCTCGGGGTCGGCGGGATGGCCAACTATCTGGTGCCGTTGATGATAGGCGCCGCAGATATGGCATTTCCTCGCCTCAACGCCTTTGCCTACTGGATCAACGTGCCGGCCATCCTCACCCTGCTGCTGAGCATGCTCTTCGGCTGGGATTCTGGCTGGACCGCCTATCCCCCGCTGAGCCTGCGGGGGCCTGTCGGCTATCAGCTGGTCTTTCTGAGCATCTTCTCGATCGGCCTCTCCTCAATTTTGGGGTCGCTTAACATCATCGTCACCATGCTGATGATGCGCCCCAAGGGAATGTCTCTCTTCCGCATGCCGATCTTCTGCTGGGCGATCTTGGCGACCAGCCTCATCCAGCTGACAGCCACCCAGCTGATCGGCCAAGCCTTTCTGATGCTCTCTTTCGAGCGCACGTTGGGGATGCCCTTTTTCAACCCGCTCTACAATGCGGCCGGCGAAAATATCGGAGGGCAGCCGCTGCTCTTCCAGCATCTTTTCTGGTTCTATTCGCATCCTGCGGTCTACGTCTTTGTGCTGCCCGGGCTGGGCATCATCAGCGAACTGCTCCCGGTCTTCTCGCGCAAACCGCTCTTCGGTTATCGCTGGGTGGCGCTCTCCAGCCTGGCAATCGCCCTGGTCGGCTTTCTGGTCTGGGGCCACCACATGTTCACCTCGGGCTACGGCGAGTACCTGCGCGTGGTCTTTATGATTTCAACCCTGCTCGTCGCCGTGCCGACCGGCGTCAAATTTTTTAGCTGGCTCGGCACCTTGTGGGGAGGGCGCCTGACTTTCCCGACACCGATGCTCTTCACGCTGGGAGCCATCTCCGTCTTCCTGATCGGCGGGCTCAGCGGCCCTATTCTGGCGACGACCGCCACCGACCTTTTCCTGCACGACACCTACTTCGTCGTCGGCCACTTCCATGCCACCATCTTCGGCGGTTTTGTCTTTCCCTTCTTTGCGGCCATCTACTACTGGTACCCCAAAATCACGGGACGCATGTACGATGAGACGATGGGCAAGCTGCACTTCTGGCTGATGACGCCCGGTTTCTGGCTGATGAGCCTGGCGCAGATGACCGCAGGCACCATGGGGATGCGGCGTCGCATCGCCGACTACGACCCGGCACTTGGGGTCGAAAATGTCCACCTGCTGGTCACGATCGCCGGTTTTGTGATCGCCTTCTCCATCCTGATCATGATCTACAACCTCTTCACCAGCGCTGAAATCGGTGCGACCGCCGGCAACAACCCGTGGCGATCCCGTTCGCCCGAATGGCAGATCCCGTCGCCAGCGCCAGAACACAGCTACGCCCGCCCAATCGCCGTGGTCGGTGAACCCTACGACTACGGTCTGGCAGGTTCGAAGTACATCGCCAGCATGGGAGCAGGCGACGACTGAACGCTCTGAAAATGCCGCACGCTGTGGAGAAGCACCTGCTGCCAGGAGTTCTCCACAGCTGACCGTTTGAGGACAAGGAGAGAGTGCAATGTTGAAACAGAACGGGTATGGGATCGTCGTTTTCATCGGGGTGCTTCTGGCGATCCTGACCGTGGTCGAGTATTTTATGGGGCTCTACCACGTCGGCGCTACGCTGCTGATGTTGATGGCAGCGCTCAAGGCGATTCTGGTTCTTTATTTTTTCATGCATGTCAGCCGACTTTGGACGGCAGAAGGAGATCATTGATCCATGGCTGCTGTCACCACTCCGGCCCATGCCCCGCTGGGACATGCCCACGCATCTCACGCCGACACCCCCCACGCTGATCACGACAATTTTGCTGCCCAGCTGCGCATGAACCGGCTGGGCCTTTGGCTCTTCTTTATTTCTGAAGCCTTTTTGTTTGGTGGGTTGCTGGCAGCTCGCTTTTATCTCTGGGGCGGTACCCGCCCTGAACTGGACCAGAACATCGGCCTGATCGTGACCTCCATGCTGCTGGTCAGCAGCATCTCCATGCGCATCGCCGAGACCGCCATGGAACGTGGAAACCGCAAGGCGTTCTCTTTTTTCATTCTGCTCACGGCGATCTTCGGGCTGATCTTTATGGGTGGGGTGATGGTCTTCGAATGGGGCCTTTTCCCTGCCATCTACCAGGGCCATCTGACCCCGTGGGGGGACAAGTATGGAGCGATCGTCTTTGCAATGACCGGAATGCACGCCCTGCATGTGATTTCAGGGGTTGCTTTCATTTTGATCGTCTGGAATCTGGCCCGCAAAGGCCATTTCTCCAAGGAACGCCACTGGGGCGTTGAAGCCTGCGCCATCTACTGGCACTATGTCGACGTCGTCTGGATCTTTTTCTATCCAGCCCTCTATCTGATCGGCAACGTCGCTCACGTGACACACTGAGCGACGGCAGGCACTTTCGTGCGGAGCGCAGGTGTGGACACCTCTCCGCCCTGCGTATGGTTTGTCTGGCGGGGGCTGTCGGCGTGTGCCGCCCCCCGGTGAGGCGACTCGATGCATCCATTACTGACTGCTCTGCTCGGAGCATGGGAAGTGCGTTGGGAGGCGTTGCTGCCTCTCTTGCTGGCTGCCCTGGTCTACGGGCTTGGCTGGAGCCGACTCAGGCAGCAGAGCCGCCGCCAGAAGCTGGCCAGCCGCTGGCGGCTGGCGACCTACATGCTCGGGTTGAGTTCCCTTGCCCTGGCATTGCTCTCGCCGATCGACTGGCTGGGCACCCAGCTGCTGACCATGCACATGGTGCAGCACAAATTGCTGATCATGGTCGCCGCCCCGCTGCTCTGGCTGGGCAACCCCTATCCAGTAGGTCTGTGGGGTCTGCCGCGACCGCTGCGTCGGATGTTGACTGCCCTGCTGGCTGGCAAGAGCTGGCTTCGACAGCTGCTGGCAGCGATCAGCCAACCCGCCATCGCCTGGCTGATCTTTACCTTTCTCTACCTGGCCTGGCACGATGCAGCCCTCTACGACCTGGCGTTGCGCCACGAATGGGCCCACAAGCTGGAACACCTGACCTTTTTTGGAGGGGCGATGCTCTTCTGGTGGCCGGTGATCAACGGAGCCCCGCGCCTGCACAAAAGCATGGCCTACTGGATGCGGATTGCCTATGTGCTGGCGTTCGTGCCCCCCAACGCGATCGCCGGCTTTGCAATCGCCAACGCCAGCGAAGTCCTCTACCCCCACTACAACACCGTTCCCCGGCTCTATGGGATGACAGCTTTGCAGGACCAGATGCTCGGCGGCGCCATCATGTGGGTGTGGAGCAGCGAGATGATGATCAATGCCGCGCTGACCATGCTGGGGGTGATCTCGATTCAGGATCGCAGACGCAAACAGCGGATGGCCACCCAGAAGGCCGAGCCAGACTCCGCCGCTTTGCCCCTCTCTCCGTCCAAGGCCCGCCCATGAAGCAGCTGAAGTGGCTCGCCAGAGGCGTGCTGGTGGCAGCGATCTGCTGCATTCCCAGCCTGGCAGCAGCGCACGGAGGCGGCACCCCCCAGATCACCGACCTGCCAGCCGGCCCGTACCGCTTGTTTGCCTGGACCAGCCCTGACCCCTGGCGGGCAGAGAGTGCCGCCCACATCACGGTGGCCGTCACACGTGTCGACGACCAAGGCCAGACCTTTCCGGTAGCTGGGGCAGCGGTGCGCGTGGGGCTGGCAGCTGCCGACGGGGCAGCACAACAGATGGAACTGGCTGCGACGCCGGTCAGCGCAGTCGCCACGGGTTTCTACGAGGCCGACCACCCCTTGCCCGCTGCGGGTCCCTGGGAGGTCTCAGTCCAGGTCGAAGGCGAAGCAGGCAAGGGGGTGGTCTCCTTTGTGGTGCACGCCGAGCCGGCTGCTGCCGTCAACTGGCCGCTTTGGATCGGTGCGGCTGTGGCCTTGCTGGCCCTGGCCGGCATTCTGGGCACACGTCGCCCTCCCCTTGCAGCGAAAATCGCCGGTGTCAGGCCGGCGCCACAGTAGACAGGAGCTCCATGTACCTACTTAAATTGTTCAGCCGCCAATGGATTTTGTGGACAGTCGCTGCTGTGCTGATGATGGCACTCTTTGTCCGGCTGGGCTTCTGGCAGCTGGATCGCCTGGAACAGAAACGGGCGTACAACACCACATTGTCGACACGCTGGCATCAGGAGCCCTTCAACCTCAGCCAGGAGTCGCTGCCCGCTGCGTTGGAGAGCCTGGAATACCGGCGTGTCACGGCCACCGGCACCTTCGACTATGCCCACCAGATCGTGCTCAAAAGCCAGGTCTATCGGGACGCAGTCGGAATCGTGCTGGTCACCCCCTTTGTGCTGGCGGAAAACCGAGCGGTGCTGGTGGCGCGCGGCTGGGTTCCACTCGACCGCAGCGCCCCCCAGTTCTGGCCCGAGCTTGAAGAGCCCGCGGGAGCGCCGCTGCTGGGGCTGCTGCGCCCCTCTCAAAGCAGACCGGGGGCAGAGTCACCGGGGGCAGAGTCACCGGGGGCAGAGTCACCGGGGGCAGAGTCACCGGGGGCAGAGTCACCGGGGGCAGAGTCGTCCACCCCACAGGCTGAATGGTACCGGATCGACATCCCTGCCATCCAGCAGCAGATGCCCTATCAACTGGAGCCGGTCTGGCTCCAGCAGCTGCCCGAGCCGGCCCGACCGACCGACCGCCTGCCCATCCGCGAAGAGCCCACAGCATTGGACTCCAGCACCCACCTGGGCTACGCCGTACAGTGGTTTTCGTTTGCTGTCATCACTGGCTTTGGCTATATAATGCTGGTACGATTTCGAGAACGGCGGCTTGCGGTGGCCCCGCTTCCCCCACTTCCGGCTGCCGACGCCGACGGCGGTGAGTCGGCGGACCCACAGAGCCCTGCACTGGCCTAGACATGCTGGGCATGCCGACGCAACAAAGCGGTGAAACACAAAGAGCTATGTTGAAAAGTACGAGTGTCAAATCCTCCCCTGTCGAAACCAAACCGACGCGCGAGCCAGCCCAGCTTCGGCTGGCTGTCAACGACTATGTGATGCTGACCAAGCCGCGCATCATCCTGCTTTTGTTGGTCATCACCTTGGTCCCGATGTTTCTGGCTGGCCCTTCCGCACCCAGCGGCTGGCTGATCCTATGGACAATGGTCGGCGGTTTTTTGGCGGCGGGGGGGGCCAATGCCCTCAACCAGTTTGTCGACCGGGACATCGACCATGTGATGGTGCGCACGCGGCTACGCCCCCTGCCGGATGGGCGCATGCGGCCAGCCCAGGTGCTCATCTTCGGCGGCCTGTTGGGGGCCGCCAGCTTCGGGATCTTGTGGTGGCAGGCCAACCTGCTGGCCGCAACGATCGCATTGTCTGGCCTGCTCTTTTATGTCTTTGTCTACACGCTTCTGCTCAAACGGACGAGCACGCAGAACATCGTAGTTGGGGGGCTGGCTGGGGCGGTGCCTCCGCTGGTCGGCTGGGCGGCAGTCGCCAATGAGATTTCGCTGCTGCCCTTGTTGATGGTCGCCATCGTGTTTTATTGGACTCCACCCCATTTTTGGGCGCTGGCGCTGATGCGCCAGAAGGAGTACCGTTCTGCTGGGGTGCCGATGCTGCCGGTAGTCGTCGGGGAACGTGAGACCTACCGGCAAATCGTGCTCTATGCCGTGCTACTGCTGCTGGCCAGCATACTGCCGGTCTTTTTGTCGTTGCTAGGGCCCCTCTACCTGCTGCTGGCCCTGCTGCTCAACAGCATCTTTGTGTGGCAGGCCATTGACATCTGGCGCCGCCCGAGCAACACCTACATCTGGCGTCTTTACAAATTCAGCCTGCTTTTTTTGGCCCTGCTCTTTTTGGCAATGGGGCTGGACCGCCTGTTTTACCACGTGCCGCCCGGTGCCATCGATTTTGTCTGGCGGCTCGGGTAGCTGCAGGCTCAGGCAGGGTCGACCCAGACCGGTTCTGGCTGGAGTGTCGGGGCAGGCCGGGTGCCCGGATCCGGGCGTCCACTGCCTTCCAGCCGGCTGATGGCACGCACATGCATGTCCTGTTCGCACACAATCTGGCAGGAAAGGCGCACCCCACTCAACCCGCGCTCCGCCAGTTTGCTTTTTTCTGCAGCCGTCATGGTGGTCGGTTCGCCCACCAAAAATTCTACCCGACAGGTCGTGCAGCGGCTGTTGCCCCCGCACGCGTGCAGTTGGTCGACCCCGGCCTCGTCGACCAGCGCCAGCACCAGCCGTTTTCCTGCTGGGACGTCAAAAGTTCCATAATTTTCTACAGACAGTTTTGGCATCGTACTCCCCCTTTGACTCAGGCCAGACAGCCGCAGACCCCATGCAGGCTGGCCAGGTTGAATTTCCAATATACATCTTGTATCTTTGACCGAATTGGGCTCGATCGTTGTATGATTGTTCACATTTGGCCAGCAATTCGCACAGATTCAGGTTGGACACGCAGGCTGAAAAAATAGGAAACACCGAATGAAGCGACCGACACAGCAGCTGCGTCCTGCGGGGATGGCTGCCTTCAGCTGGATCTGGGCTGGCCAGTTTGTCTCTCTCCTGGCCTCAGCGATGACACGCTTCGCCCTGACCATCTGGGCCTTCCAAGAAACTGGACAGGCCACGGCGCTGGCGCTGGTCGGTTTTTTTGCCTTTGCCCCGACCGTTCTTTTCAGCCCGCTGGCCGGTGCGCTGGTCGACCGCTGGAACCGCAAACTGGTTCTGATCCTGAGCGACCTGGCCGCCGGGCTGGCCACTGTCGCGCTCCTGCTGCTTTACAACGCCGGCGAACTTCAAATCTGGCATCTGTACGTCGCCAATGCCTTTGCCGGTACCTTCGAGGCCTTTCAATTCCCAGCCTTTTCAGCGGCCATGAGCCTGATGGTCCCTCAACAGCACTACGGCCGCGCCAATGGGCTGGTTGCGCTCACCGAGGCGGCAACCGGAGTTGCAGCGCCGCTGCTGGCCGGTCTCCTCCTGGCCTGGATCGGGCTCCATGGGGTGCTGGCGATCGACGTCGTCACATTCGTGCTGGCGGTCGCCGTCGTGTTGCTGGTGACAGTGCCCCAGCCCCAGCGTTCAGAGGAGGGCAGGGCTGCGGCGGGCGGGCTGTGGGCAGAGTCCTTCTACGGCTTTCGCTACATCTGGGAGCGCAAGGGGCTGCTGGGGGTGCAGCTCACATTTGCCATCAGCAATTTTTTCAGCTCGTCGGCGATGGTGCTGGTGGCTCCGCTGGTGCTGGCCCGCACGCAAAACAGTGAACTGCAGCTGGGTACCGTACAATCGGCGTTGGGGCTTGGCGGGTTGGCAGGCGGGCTGCTGATGTCGGTCTGGGGCGGGCCCAAACGACGGATTCACGGCGTGCTGCTCGGGTTTATCGGCAGCAGCCTGCTGGGCATTGTGCCACTTGGGCTCGGCCAGGGACTCTGGATCTGGGCCGCCGGGGCGTTTCTGGCCGCCTTTTTTATCCCGCTGATCAATGGCTCCAACCAGGCGCTCTGGCAAGCCAAGGTAGCACCCGACGTGCAAGGGCGGGTCTTTGCAGCGCGCCGGCTGATCGCCCAGCTCAGCGGCCCGCCGGGCCTTTTGCTGGCGGGCCTGCTGGCCGACTCTGTCTTTGAGCCCGCCATGCAGGGGAGACTCGGCGAACTGCTGGGCCCCCTGTTTGGCACCGGGCCCGGCGCCGGTATCGGGCTCCTGGTCGTCCTGGCGGGGCTGCTGGGGATCTCTGCCGGAGCTGTCGGCTATGCCATCCCGGCGATCCGTCGAGTAGACGACCTGCCTGACCACAACCAGGCTTTCCCCTGACCCAGCTTTTCGGAAAAAAATGCAACCAAGAAAGGATTTTATGAGACAACAACCGTCTGTCCTCCCCGATTTCATCAAGCAGCGCACCCACCCGCGCGACTATCTGAGCATCCTGCTGGCCGGTCTGGCCATGGGGAGCGCCGATGTCGTGCCTGGGGTCTCAGGAGGGACGATCGCCTTTATCGTCGGCATCTACGAGGAGCTGCTCGGCAGCATCCGCATGGTGGGCCGGCCCGTGGTCTGGCGGGCACTGCTGCAGCTGCGTTGGAGAGAGGCCTTTCGCCTGATCAACCTGCCTTTTCTGGCGGCGCTGGTAAGCGGAATCCTCGTTGCGATCGTGGCGCTCGCCCCGGGCATCGAATGGATGCTGGTGAACCAGCCGGTGTTGATCTGGAGTTTCTTCTTCGGGCTGGTGGTGGCCTCGATCGCGCTGGTCGTGCCGAGGGTCAAACAATGGGCGGCCAGCCGGTGGGTGGCGCTGCTGCTGGGAACCGTGGGGGCCTACTGGCTGGTCGGCCTGGTGCCGGTCCAGACACCTGACGACTGGTGGTTTTTGATCTTCAGCGGGGCTGTGGCGATCTGTGCGATGATCCTGCCAGGAATTTCGGGGTCATTCATTCTGGTGCTGCTGGGCAAGTATCAATTTTTTATCAACGCCATCAACACTCGCGACCTGGTCAGCCTGGCCTTGGGGGGAATCGGGATCGTGGTGGGACTGGTCAGTTTTGCACAGATCCTGACCTGGCTCTTTCGCCGCTACCACGATCTCACCGTGGCTGCCTTGATCGGGCTGATGATCGGCAGCCTGCGCAAGGTCTGGCCCTGGAAAGAGGTGGTCGAGACGATGGTGGATCGGCACGGGGATGTGGTGCCGTTGGTCGAGCGCAATTTGCTGCCCAGCGTCTCGCTCAACGGCAGCGTGAATCCCGAGGTGCTCTGGGCTGTGGGTGCGGCCCTGCTCGGGATCGTCGTGCTCTTCGGCGTCGAATGGATCGCCACCCGACGCCGCTGAACTGAACGGCAAGCACAGGGGTGCGTTTGGGGGGAGATCTCCCCCCAAACGCACCCACAAGGCCAGTTCAGCTCCCCAACCCTGCCGCAGCGCGCAGCGCGTCGGCGTGGCCTGTCTCCTCCCAGGGCAACTGAATGTCGTCGCGGCCAAAGTGGCCGTAGGCGGCTGTCTGCCGGTAGATGGGCCGCCGCAGGTTGAGATCCCGGATGATGGCACCCGGGCGCAGATCGAAATGCTGTTCGATCAGCTTGCCGATCTGCGCGTCGGCAATCCGACCGGTGCCAAAGGTTTCAACGTTGATGCTCAGCGGATGGGCCACACCGATGGCGTAGGCCAGTTGGATTTCACAACGCTGGGCCAGGCCCGCAGCCACGATGTTCTTGGCCACCCAGCGGGCCGCGTAGGCGGCGCTGCGGTCGACTTTGGTGCAGTCCTTGCCAGAAAAAGCGCCCCCCCCATGGCGGCCCATCCCCCCGTAGCTGTCGACGATAATTTTACGGCCGGTCAGCCCGGCGTCCCCCATCGGCCCGCCCACGACAAAACGACCGGTCGGATTGGTGTAGATGATCAGGTCGCGGTCGACCAAC
The DNA here is from genome assembly GCA_018969295.1 of Chloroflexota bacterium. Taxonomy (GTDB): domain Bacteria; phylum Chloroflexota; class Anaerolineae; order Caldilineales; family Caldilineaceae; genus Caldilinea. The sequence continues at coordinate 33,851 of JAGWYN010000003.1, forward strand.
GCTGCAGGCAAGACCGGGTCGATCACATGTTCGATCAACGCCTGACGGATCGCAGTCTGGGTGATCTCGGGGTCGTGCTGCGTGCTGATCAGCACGGTATGAATACGCTTGGGTTTGCCGTAGGCATATTCGACAGTGACCTGTGTCTTGCCGTCGGGGCGCAGCCAGGGCAGGATGGCCTGTTTGCGCACTTCGCTCAGCCGCCGGGCCAGCTTGTGCGCCAGGTAAATCGGCATCGGCATCAAGGTGGGCGTCTCGTCGCAGGCAAACCCAAACATCATCCCCTGGTCGCCGGCACCAACCCCCTCAATGGCGTCCCGCTTCGAGTCCATCGAACCGCTCTTGAATTCCTGGGCCTGATCGACCCCCAGCGCGATGTCCGGGCTTTGTGCGGCGATTGCAATTTGTACACCGCAGGTGTTGCCGTCAAACCCCTTGTCGCTGTGGTCGAAGCCGATCTCCTTGACGACCTGCCGAACCAGGTCGTCGTAGTTGACCAGGGCATGGGTCGTAATTTCTCCCAGACAGATCACAAAGCCTGTTTTGATGGCCGTCTCACAGGCCACACGCGCCTGGGGGTCCTGGGCAAAAATTGCGTCGAGTACAGCGTCGCTGATCTGGTCGCACATCTTGTCCGGGTGACCTTCGGTCACGGACTCACTTGTAAACAAAAGGCTGGGCGATGTCATAAATGTCGTCATGGGTTGGTTCTCCGTTGATTTTAGTGGCCTGTGCCCAGGCTCCATTCGTTCAGATAAGCTTGTTGTTCGGAGGTCAGCACGTCAATTTCGACCCCCATCGCCTTGAGTTTGAGATAGGCGATCTGCTGGTCGATGGCTTCGGGGACATCGTAGACCTGACCTTTGAGTTCGCCGCCGTGCTTGAGCATGTACTCGGCAGCCAGCGCCTGGTTGGCAAAGCTCATGTCCATCACGGCGCTCGGATGGCCTTCCGCCGCAGCCAGGTTGACCAGACGGCCCTCCCCGGCCACATAAAGGCGGCGCCCGTCGGTCAGCGCATATTCGTCGAGAAAATCGCGCACGCGGGTGATCTTGGTGCTCATCTTTTCGAGCGCCTTGAGGTTGATCTCCACGTCGAAATGCCCGCTGTTGGAGAGAATGGCACCGTCAGGCATCAGCTCCATGTGGCGCTGGTCGAAGACGTGGATGTCGCCGGTCGCGCTGCAGAAGATATGGCCGACCTTGGCCGCTTCCAACATCGGCATGACCCGGAAGCCGTCCATCACAGCTTCCAGCGCTTTGAGTGGCTCGACCTCGGTGACAATCACATTGGCCCCCATCCCGCGCGCCCGCATCGCGATGCCCTTGCTGCACCACCCGTAGCCGCCAACGACGAAGTTTTTGCCCGCCAGCAGAACGTTGGTGGCACGGATGATGCCGTCGATCGTGCTCTGGCCGGTGCCGTAGCGGTTGTCAAAAAAATGTTTGGTCTGGGCGTCGTTGACAGCCACCACCGGAAAAGCCAGCTTGCCGGCCGCTGCCATGGCCCGCAGCCGGATCACACCGGTCGTGGTCTCCTCAGTGCCCCCCACCACCGTGTCGAGCAGGTTGCTGCGCTGGGTATGCAGCATGGCCACCAGATCCATCCCGTCGTCCATCGTGATGTGGGGCTGGATGTCGAGCACGCTGTTGAGGTGGCTGTTGTACTGGGCGGTCGTCTCCCCCTTGATGGCAAAGACCGGCATCTCGTAGTAGGCCACCAGCGCGGCGGCAATGTCGTCCTGGGTGCTCAGCGGGTTGGAGGCAGCCAAAGCCACCTCGGCCCCCCCAGCAATCAGAACACGCATCAGATTGGCCGTCTCCGCCGTCACATGCATGGCTGCAGCCATCCGGATGCCTTTGAAGGGCTGCTCTTTTTTGAAGCGCTCTTCGATCAGATCGAGCACCGGCATCTCTTTGGCTGCCCACTGCATGCGGAACCGTCCACGTTCCGCCAGCTGGATATCGGCGATATCATGAGGTCGTTCTTGGTGGGTGATTGTCATCGTTTTTCTCCGTAACTAAATAAAAAAGACAGCAGCATGGAGGCACTCCACATTCGGAGCGCTACAGTCCACCACACCGGCTGTCTATGCCAACAAAGTCACCCTGCGGTCTACGCAGAGTCGCCAGCCCTTCAAAATAGCCACAGTGGGTGGCGAAGCCGCTGCGGCGATAGATTCGCTCCGCTGCACGGTTGCGCTGATCCACATTGAGCACGATTGTCGTGATGCAGCTCGCCCGCAGCTGCGCAATCAGCAGTCCCAGAAGCGCTGGCGCCAGCCCCTGGCCGCGACAGTCGGGTCGCGTGTAAAAATTGCCGAGCGCACAGATCGAATGCTGGGGGTCGACGACATGCGTCCCCCCGATCGCCGCCAGCCTGCCGTCCGCATCCACCGCTGCATAAAAAGGCCCCAGCTCCAGCTGGTGGGCAGCAAATGCATCCGGTGTAAAAGGACCACCGTGCGCAAACAGCGCTTCGACCGCAGGGAGATCGACCTGCTTCAGCGGGCGAAAGTGGTAGCCCGCCGGCAGCGCTCCAACTGGCTGCGGGCCGACCAGCACCATTCGCCACATTGGCCGCAGCTCGCCCCACTCGCAATGCAACGCCATCGATGGCAGATGCTCAGGCAGGACACTCAGGTAGACTGCGTCGGGCAACCCCTGTCCTTCCAACGCAGCCGCAACCCCCGCCGAGGAGCCGGCGGCAAAGAGCACAGGCGGCGCCAGGCCGTCGAAGAGCAGCACGACGCCAGCTTCCTCCTCCTGCGCGGAGAGCAGCCAGCGGCAGTAAGGAGCCAGCTGAGGCTGCTGGTCCGCCAGCGCATAGGCGGACCAGACCGGGTCTGCACACAAAATCGACATACGCCGAGAAACCTCCGCAGCATCTTCTGCTGCAGCCGCCCTCCCGCTCATCGTCCTGTGTACACAGAGGAGGCCGACAGAGGGGAAACAAAGAGCGCCTGCAGACAGGACTCCTGCCCATAATTCTCCGTGTAGCGCTCTACGAATTCTTCAGGGGTAAACCGATGCGTGGTGGTCCCCCGCTGTTCCAGGGCATAGGCGCCGCAGAGGGACGCCACCCGTCCGGCTACCTCCCAAGGAAGCGCTGCCAGCAGAGCTGCAAAAAGCCCACCCCGGTACGCGTCGCCGGCGCCGGTCGGGTCGACCGCACGTTCGACATGCGCGGCGGGCACCTCCAACAGGGTCTCTTCGACATAGATACGGCTGCCCTCCTTGCCAAGTGTGTTGACCAGAACCCTCACCTCAGAGCGCAGCTGATCCAGCGACCATCCGGTTTTGTTGAGGATCATCGCCAACTCATATTCGTTGCAGAGCAGGTAGGTAGCCCCTGGGATGCTCTCCAGCAGATCTGCGCCGCTCAGCCGGGCGATCTGCTGGCTGGGGTCGTAGCCATAGGGGATTCCCAGCCGACGGCACTCCTGGGTGTAGGCCAGCATCGCCCCGGGGTCGTTGGGGCTGACCAGCACAGCCTGAGCGTCGTGCAGACCGCGAGCGGCCAGGCTGTAGTTGCGGGCATGCGCCATGGCCCCGGTGTAGAAGATGGCAATTTGGTTGTGTTCCTGGTCACTGCCGACAAAAAACGAAGCCGTAAATTCATCGGGGATCTCCACGACGTGGTCGGTGCGCAGCCCGTGCGTTTCCATCCAGCGTCGATAGTCGCCAAAATCCTGGCCAACTGTCGCCAGCACGACCGGGTCAGCACCAAGCAGTTTCATGGTGTAGGCAATATTGGCCGCCACACCGCCCCGTTCTTTGCGCATCGACTCGGCCAGAAAGCTCAGGCTGATCTTGTCAAGCTGGTCAGGCAGAATCTGCTCGCGGTACAACCCAGGGTAAAACATCAGATAGTCGTAGGCCACCGAACCTGTGATCACAAAAGACATATTTTTCTCCTTTATCCTAAACGGTCTCCGTTCCCAGGGAAAGAGATGACCCCTTTGGGAGGTTCGTGAAAGGCCAGCCGTTCCAGCAGGGTGGAGGCATCCTCGCTGACAATGAAAAGCTGGCGATGCAGCGGCCGCACAAACCCTTCTTTGACCGCCTGGTCGACCCAGAGCAGCAGTGGGTCAAAATAGTTGTTGACATTGTAGATGCCGATCGGCTTGCGCTGGATCCCGAGCTGTCCCCAGGTGAGGGTCTCAAAGAGCTCGTCGAGTGTGCCGTAACCGCCGGGCATCGCAACAAACGCATCGGCCTCGCGCGCCATCCGCGCTTTGCGTTCGTGCATGCTGTCCACCACGACGGTCTCACCGATCGGTTCGCCGGCCACCTCGCGTGGGGCCAACACCCCTGGGATGACGCCGAGCACGTCGCCGCCGCGGTCAAAGACCGTGCGGGCCAGCACCCCCATCAGGCCGACGCTGCCGGCCCCATAGACCAGACGCAGCCCCCGCCGCACCAGCTCTCGCCCCAGCGTTTCGGCAGCCTGCCGGTAGACAGCCTTGGTGCCCAGGCTCGACCCGCAGTAGACACAGACCGTGCGCAGCTGATTCATTGCGCAACGCCTCCTCCCCCCGGCGCATCTCTGCGCTGGCGACGCTGTTCGCCAATGCGCACCTCTGCGGCGGCCTTGGCCCGGCGCAGGCTGACATCAAAGGGTGGATAGCAGACCCCCTCTTCGGTCACAATGGCCGTCAGATAACGGTGAGGCGTCACGTCAAAGGCAGGGTTGTAGACCGGCACATCGTCGGGGGCAATCGCAACCCCATCGATGTGCGTGACCTCTTCGCTGCTGCGCTCCTCGATCGGGATCTGATCCCCGTCGGCCAGGGCCAGGTCCACCGTGCTGGTCGGCACCACTGCATAGACTGGAATCCGGTTCTCGCACGCCACAACCGCCAGCTTGTAGGTCCCAATCTTGTTGGCCACATCCCCATTGGCTGCAACCCGGTCTGCTCCGAAAAGCACAGCATCTACCTGACCGGTGCGCATCAGATGGCCGGCACTGTTGTCAGCGATCAGATGCATCGGGATGCCAGCCCGCAGCAACTCCCACGCGGTCAGCCGGGCCCCTTGCAGGCGAGGTCGAGTCTCATCGACCCAGACATGGACGCGCTTGCCCTGCTCGGCACAGGCGTAGACCACCCCCAGCGCAGTGCCAAAGTCGACCGTGGCCAGCGCCCCCGTGTTGCAATGGTGCAGCAGATTGGCACCGTCGGCGATCAAGGCGGCCCCATGAAACCCCATGCGCCGGTTGATGGCCACATCTTCTTCGGCGATGGCGTCTGCTTCATCCAGCAGAAGCCTTTGCAGCGCAGCCACCGATAAGTCAGCCGCCTGCACGGCGGCGTCCAGCATGCGCGCCGTGGCCCAGCTGAGGTTGACCGCGGTCGGCCTTGCATCGTCCAGCAAGACCTTGGCCCGGCGCAGATCCGCAAGCAGCCCGGCGGTGTCGTGCGCCGGGCTGCTGTGCGCAGCCAGCACCATCGCATACGCGCCCGCCGCTCCGATCGCCGGAGCCCCCCGCACCACCATCGTCTGGATCGCCTCAGCGACCGCTGCGACAGTTGCATAGCCTTTCACCGCAAATGTCCCTGGCAACAACCGCTGATCGATCAGCATGACCTGCCAGTTTTCCCAAAAGACTGCCCGTACCGATTGGTTTGTCATGGCATCCACCCTACAACAAAAAACGCCTTCCCATTTGCTGCAGGAAGGCGCTTGATCAATTGGACCCAAGAAACCCACCCGCTCGACGGACGATCAATGGTTCGAAAAAACCTGCTCTTTGCAAAGCGTCAGGACTTTTTCTCACTACAACCGAAAACCGGGACTCCAGCGGGTTGTCGAGGCGTCGCTGCCTCGATTCACTTGGCTGCACTTTGCCGCAGCCTGTCTCTAAAAATCTCTTCAAAAACAATAGCATAGCCAGAATGCCCTGTCAAAATTCTGGATTTCGCACCTTGAGAATCGAATCGCTGGTCGCTTCAGCAGCTGCAGCCTGCCATCGATCGCCTCTCGCGCGGTGACTATGCACGAGAGCAGTTCTGCGTTACAATAGATGCTGATGAGCTCGATGCATCCTTGTGACCTTTCGATCGTGATCGTGAGCTGGAATGTGTGGCCTCTGCTGCAACGCTGCCTGGCGTCGATCGAACGCTGCAGCGTGGCGACAGCCCCCACACTGCGGGTTCTCCCCCAAGGGTGGCATCTGGAAGTCATCGTCGTCGACAACGCCAGCGCAGATGGCACCCCGGCCCAGGTTGCGGCCCATTTCCCCTGGGTGCAGGTGCTGGCCCAGAGACAGAACATTGGCTTTACCGGCGGCAACAACCGAGGCTTTGCCGCCAGCAAGGGACGTTTTCTGTATTTTCTCAACCCAGACACCGAGCTGGTGGACGGGACGACAGCAGGCGCTTCACTGGCCACCCTGATAGCCCGGTTGGAGGCAGACCCGACGCTCGGCGTCGTGGGCCCACAGCTGCGCTATAACGACGGCAGCCCACAGCCCAGCGCCCGACGCTTTCCGCGTCCGCTCACCGGATTTTGGGAAAGCACCTGGCTAGGGCGCAGCTGGCCGAGCAACCCCTGGGCCCGCGCCCTGCGCATGGCAGAGTGGCCGGCAGAGCAATCCTGTGCTGTCGACTGGCTCGTCGGTGCAGCGCTGCTCTGCCGACGCAGCACGCTGGAAGCGGTCGCCACTGCTGCCGGCCCCTTCGACGAAAAATTTTTTATGTACAGCGAAGAACTCGACCTTTGCCGACGCATCCGGCAGGCAGGCTGGCAGGTGCTTTACGAACCCGCAGCACAGGTCCTCCACCATGAAGGCAAAAGCAGCGAACAGGTCTCGACCCAACGGCACATCCACTTCAATACCAGCAAGGTGCGCTACTGGTGCAAGTGGTTTGGCCCCCGCTGGGCTGCTGCCCTGCGGGGGTTTCTCCTGAGCGAATATCTCCTACAGATCGGGGTTGAAGGGGTGAAGCAACGCCTTGGACACCGTCCCGAGCTGCGTCGAAGCCGGATCGAAGCCTACCTGGCTGTTCTGCGCAGTGGGCTGCGCTGAGCAACCCCTGCACACCCCATGTGCACTCCTTTTAATTTTAATAGCCGAGCTCTTTGCTGACCTGATTGGGGATCGGCTGGCCAATGGCCGCAGCGGCCAGCAGCCCTGCCAGCTCATCCAGCTGGCGCCCGACCGCAGCCGGCAGCCAGCCGCCGCGGTGGGGGCTGAGGACGACATTGTCGAGTTCGTGGAAGGGCATCCGGGCAGGCAGCGTCCTGTCGCGTGCAGCTTCGTCGGGCGGGTAGCAGTACCAGACGTCGATGCCAGCAGCAGCTAGATGGCCGCAGCGCAGGGCCTGGTAGAACGCCTCCTCGTCGATCACCGGGCCACGCCCGACGTTGATGACCACCGCCCCCGACGGCAGCGCTGCCAATTCGCGCGCCCCGACCAGGCCAACGGTCTCGGCAGTCTCCGGCAACACGCAGATCAAAATATCGGTGGCTGGCAGCAGGCTTGGCAGATCGGCCAGGGTATAGACCGCCACGCCATTTTCGAACGGCTGAGGCGGGCGACGGCGGCGCACGCCGCTCACCTGCATCCCCAGGGCCAGGCAGGGCGGTGCAAGCTGGCGGCCGATCGCTCCGTACCCCAGGATCAGAACCCGTTTACCCGCAAGAAGCAGAGAGGGCGCACCGAGATATCGTTGGCGCCAATCCCCCTGGCGCAGCTGTCGATCCAGTGGAACAATAAATTTCACCGCAGCAAAAAGCAATGCCAGGGCAAACTCGGCTGTCGCAACGTCGTTGTAATGCAAGTTGTGCAGCGTAACCTCCGGGTAACGCAAAAGCAGCGTCTGCATAGCAGGGGAGATACCAGCGTAGGGCACAATCACAGCCCGCAGCGCCGGTGCCCGTTCGATCCACTCTGGCTCAAGCGCACCGTGCACAAGCACATGACAGTCCGCAGGTGGCTCCTGCTCAGGTGCGGCTGTCAGCCGCACGTTGTCTGGCAACCGCTGGCGAAGAGCCGCAGCATGGCGGGCAAGATCGGAGGGGGGGATATGTACGTTGAGGGGAACAACCGGCTCCATCGTTTCCTCCTGCGCAACTACCGGCGCCCGGTCAGTCGCCCAGTGCAGCCGACTGGTGGAGCACCGCCAGGATCGGCGGTGCATAGCTCTGGATTTTCCAGGGTGTCAGCCCGGCAATCGACCGCAGCGCCTCCGCGCTGACCGGATTTTGTTGGGCGATCGCCAGCAGGGTGCTGTTGGGCAGGACGATATCGGCGTCCACACCACGAGCAACGGCGGTCTCTGTGCGCCAGCGGCGCAGGTCATCGTAGCGCTGCTGAATCGCCTTGTCAAGCAACAGCTCGGAACGCCCATCGCCAGAGGGGAACGGCGGCAGCGGCTGGCCCTGGCTGGCACGGATTGTGTCCAGCAGTTCGCTGCCATAGCGGTGGATTTGCAGCGTAGAAAGCCCGTCGATCCTGACAAGTTCGTCCTGGCAGCCGGGCAGGGACTGCGCAAGCTGAACCAGGACAGAATCGTTGAGCACTTTGAAAGGGGGACGGTCTGCGCTGCGCGCAGCTTGTTCGCGCCAGTGCCAGAGGGCTTCGAGCACGTTGTGCTGGCCACGCGGGACCTCACGCACCGAGCGCATCTGCCAGAAGCTGCGCCCGTTCGGCTCGCGCTCGGCCAGGTTTCCCCTGGTCAATGCGGCAAAGGCATCCTGCGCTTCTTCCCAGCGACCACGCTGCTGGAGCGCCTCGACCAGCCGTTCGCGCAACGGCAGCAGAGAGTGTGTGTCCATCTGGGCATAGGCGATCTGGGCCGGGGTCAGCGGGCGCTGCCCCCAGTCGGTGCGCTGCATCCGCTTGTCGCTGACAATGCCAAATTGCTCTTCCAAAATCGCTGCCAGCCCGACCTGTTTCCAGCCCAGAATCCGGGCCGCCAGCTGAGTATCAAAGACACGCTGGAAGATGAAGCCATGGCTGCGGTACAATGTGAGCATATCGTTGTCGGCTGCATGCATGACCACTTCCACCGCCGGGTCGGCCAACAGCTCGCCCAAGGGGGAAAGGTCGTTCAGCCGCAGCGGATCCACCAGATAATCTTCGACAACGGTCTGCTCTGGCGGGCCGTCTGCAGCGGCCACGGAGATCTGAATCAGACAGACTTTGCCCTGGTAGCTGTACAGGCTGTTGCTCTCCGTGTCGAGCGCAAAACGAGGCTGGCGGCGCAGCTGGTCGACCAGCCGGCGCAGGGCCTGAGGAGTATGAACCAAAGGTTGTGCTGTTTTTGAGTAGAAGTACATTCCTGCCTATGCCAAAAACCTGATAAACTTCTGAAGAACCGTGACAGTTCTGTACGGTGGCTGGCACTCGTGAGGAGCGCCAGAGTGTCTCTTGCAGGGTTCATCTTACTGTGCAGAAGAAACCGTGTCAAAACAGAGACGCTGAACGGTTCGTGCAAAACCAAATCGAGCTTCGACTTTGTGCGCAGTTGTGAAAGGAGTGGGTCGTGCAGGTACCGATCAGAGCGAAAGCAGTGTCCAGCCCTACGCGGAGCCCCTTTCTGCGTTCGATCAGGCTGGAATTGCTGGGGTTGTTGTTGTTTGTCGCACTCTTCAGCTTGTTGAGGGGCATCGGGTCTGTGCTCTCCCCCTCTGGGCTGATTGCGCTGGGGCTGGGGATGGCGGCGGTTCCTGCGCTGCTCTGGCTGGCAGTTTTCTACCGGATCGACCAGGCCCAACCCGAGCCAAAACAGCTGGTCGCCCGGGTCTATCTGGCTGGCCTGTTGGTCGCTGCCGCACTGCACCAACCGATCTACGGGGTCTGGTTTGAGAGCAGCCGCTGGCTGGGAAACTACTGGTGGTCGCAGCTGTTCGGCGGGATCCTGGTCACCGGCATGGCGAGTGCGGCCATCGTCTACGCCACGGTACGGGCGACAATTTTTGCCGACCCAGCGTTTGATGAACGGCTGGATGGCATTCTGTACGCAGTGGCTGCCGGGCTTGGGGTTGCCACTGTCCACAACTTCGTCTACGTGATTCAGTATGGAGGCGTCGACCTGCAGATAGGCTCGATTCGCATGGTGGTCGATACCTTGGGCTACGCCAGCATGGCGGGGGTGCTCGGCTATTTCATCGGTCAGGCCCGTTTCGAAAAAACCCCCCTCTATTATCTGCCTGCCGGGGTGACTTTGTCCGCGATATTGACCGGGCTCTATTTTTTCTTGATCGATCGGAGCGGCCGGGAGGGTCTGCATGCTGAACCCTGGCGTGACCTGGCGCTCGGGATCTTCTGGACGCTGCTGGTTCTGGGCGCCGTCAGCTGGCTGGTACGCCGCGCCAATGAGGAGAGTGCCCGGGTGGCCCTGCTGGCTGGCGAACCGTGGGTGGCCCAGGACGATTCAATACCCCCCACAGGAGCCGTACAATGATCTGGTTCGACCGTCTGATCAAGCCAAGCCCAACCAACGAGCGGCCCGAGCCGCGCGAGCATCTGGTCAACGACCTGGCGGTTGCCGTGACCGTTCTCTTTGCGTTCCTGCTGGCGCTGGGGGTGCGCAACCAGGCCGATTTTGCCAGCCAGTTTGTGTTGCTCAACGCTGGGGCAGCGAACGGCGGCGCACTCCGGGTGGCCTATCCCGACCGCTGGGCTGTGCGCGAGCAGACCGCAGGTGGGTTTACAGCGCTGCAGCTGGGCAGCCCCAGCCTGTATGAAACCCAGGTAACGGTGAGCAGCCGCCCCTTGGGGGAAGCGGAAAGCCTGGAACTGGCACGTTTTGAACGTTCGCTCAAGCTCGCCGCCAGCCTGGACACCTATCGCGAGCTGACCGCAGAGACACTGACTTTGTTGAACGGGACCCCAGCCATTGTGACCACCTACGGCTTTGTTGTAGATCCGGCACAGGAGGGCGGAGCCGCGGAGCTGCCCATCGTCGTCAAAGGCGAGGAGATCCTGTTTGTGGCCGGCGATTTTCTGTACAGCGTGACGCTGCGCGCCGACGCCCTGGCGTGGGATGCCAGCGCCCATGCGTTTGCAGTGGTGACCGCCAGCCTGCGTCTGCAGCCGGTCACCGAACTGTGGGCCGACCCAGCCCGGAGTCGCGGCTTTGACAGTGCTGTTCAAAACAAAGGAGGCAACTGATGCGCTACCGTGCTGTGCTGGCCCTCCTGGCCAGCAGCCGTTCGCTGGGCAAGTTGCCCCTCCTGTGGGTTCTGTTGGCTGTGCTCACTCTGGCAGGGAGAGCACAGGCTGTGGAACGACTCTCGCTGCAGCGTGCGCTGCAGTCGGTGGTGCTGGTGCTGGTGCCCGACGCCAACGGCGAACTGCTCAGTTCGGGCAGCGGAACCGTCCTGGACGCCGAGCGCGGTCTGGTGCTCACCAATTTTCATGTGCTGGGCGACCTGGAAAGCGGCGAGTTTTTCAACCACACAGGCTCTACTGCGATCGGGGTGATGCCAGACACGCTGCGCGGGGCCCCTGTGCTACGCTACACAGCCCGCACCATCGCCCACGACCGCCGGTACGACCTGGCCCTGCTCCAGATCGACGGCCTGCTCGACGGGTCGACCGCACTGCCCAAAAATCTGGGGCTGACCGCACCGCCGCGAGGAGAAAGCGACGCGCTGCTGCCCGGCGACCGTATGGCCGTGATCGGCTACCCGGATCTGGGTGGCGCCACAGTCACCTACACGGAAGGGGTCGTCTCTGGCTTCCTGGACGAGGAAAACGACGGCGAGTTCGAGTGGATCAAGACCGACACCCAGATTGCACCGGGCAACTCCGGGGGGCTGGCCATCGACCAGGCGGGCAATTTTATCGGGGTGCCGACGGCTGGCTACAGCCGCGCCGACGTCGCCAGCCAGATCGGACTGGTGCGTCCGGGCGCGATCGCTCTGCGCTTCTATGACCAGGCGATCCTTGGGCAAGAGACCCACCAGGAGGTGAGCGAGCTCTCAGTCGCAACGGTGCGCAACGCCGAGTTCGGCGACGCCATCACCCTTCAGGACCGTGTCACCCGCCCGCTGGCTCTTCTTCCCAGCGGCACCACCGATATCTACATGAGTTTCGACTTTGCTGGCTTCCGCAACGGCCAGCGGTTTTCCTACGACTGGAAGCTCGACGGTCGCTCTCTTTACAAAGATGCCATCGACTGGCAGGAAGGTGCCCACGGCACCACCTGGCTGCACCTCTTCCTCGATCAGGGGCTGCCCGACGGGGTCTACACCGTTGAAATGCAGCTGGACGGGCTGCTGGTGCATACCGGTACGGTCACTGTCGGGGCAGCGCCCTCCACGCTTTCGGCCTCCTTTGGCCGGATCGTCTTTGCCCCGTCGCTCGATGCTGCCGGCCAGCCGCTCGACCCTGGCAGCTCCTTCTTCGCAGTCGACACGGTCTACGCCGTCTTCCCGGTGGCTGGGCTGGCGCGCGGCACCCCCTGGCGCACCCGTTGGCTGGTCGATGGCACCGAGGTGCTGGCCGACAGCGACGTATGGGCAGACAGCACCGTGCGATCGAGCTGGGTCAGCATCCGCCATCCAGAAGGGCTGCCGGTCGGCGAGTATACGCTGGAGCTCTACATCGGCGACCAGCTGGCACAACGCGGCACCTTCACGGTCGTAGAGCGGGCCGCAGCCAACCTGCTGAAGCCGGTGCGGGTCACCGGGATTGTCTCGGATCTCAACAACAGCCGGCGCACGGTGGCTGGAGCATTGGTCTCCGTGCTCCAGCCCGGGGTGAGCGTGCAGCAGTGGGTCGACAGCGACTTCGACCCGGCGTTGGTTCAGGCCAGCGGCAAAAGCGGACGCAACGGGCTCTACCAGCTCGACGGTCGCCTGGCCCCGGGCACCACCTATGCCATCGTCGTAATCCACGACAGCTATCAACCCTTGATCGTCGACAGCTACACGGTGCCGGCGACAGCCGGCGACCCCTACTCGCTCAACCTGGCGCTGCACCCCTCATGAGACACTCTATCACCGTTGTCGGCGGCGGGCTGGCTGGCAGCGAGGCTGCCTGGCAGATTGCCAACCGCGGCTTCCACGTCGATCTGTACGAAATGCGCCCGACACAGGGCACCCAGGCACATCAAAGCGGTCGCCTGGCGGAGTTGGTCTGCAGCAACTCCATGGGTTCGACACTGCCCGACCGCGCCCTGGGCATCCTCAAAAACGAGCTGCTGCGGCTGGGCAGCCTGGTGGTTCAGACGGCCTTCCGCCACGCGCTGCCAGCCGGCGCGGCGCTGGCTGTCAGCCGAGATGAATTTTCCCAAGCGATCACCGAACGCATCCACAGCCACCCCCACATCCGCGTGCTGCGCGACGAAGTGACCGACATTCCTGCAGGCCCCACGATCCTCGCCACCGGCCCGCTGACCAGCAGCGCGCTGGCCGCCCGGATCCAGGAGCTGACCGGCCAGCGACATCTCTATTTTTACGATGCGATGGCGCCGATCGTCGCTGCGGAGAGCATCGATATGACCGTTGCCTTTCGGCAAAGCCGCTATGACCGCAACAGCGAGATGGGCACAGAGGAGGGCGACTACATCAACTGCCCGCTCGACCCGGAAGACTACCGCCGCTTTGTGCAGGCGGTGCTGGCAGCCCCCAAACTCGAACTCAAGACGGCAGACGCCGAGCTCGAACGATACTTCGAAGGGTGCATGCCGATCGAAGCGCTGGCCGCACGAGGGGAGCAGTCGCTGGCCTTCGGCCCGATGCGCCCGGTCGGGCTGCGCGACCCCCGCACCGGCCGACGCCCCTACGCTGCGGTCCAACTGCGCCAGGACAACGTCGCCGGCACCCTCTACAACATGGTCGGGTTCCAGACCAACCTGCGCTGGGGAGCCCAGGAAGAAGTGCTGCGCCTGATCCCGGGTCTGGCAGAGGCAGAGTTTGTGCGGCTGGGCCAGATGCACCGCAACACCTTCATCAACAGCCCAACCCTGTTGGCCCCGACCTTGCAGTTCAGAACGCGCCCCGACCTCTTCTTTGCTGGCCAGATCACAGGCACAGAAGGGTATGTGGGCAGCACGATGGGCGGGCTGATCGCTGGCATCAACAGCGTACGTCTGCTGTGCGGGGAGCCGCTGCTGACCCTGCCACGCACCACCATGACAGGCGCCCTGCTCCACTACATCACCCACGCCGACCCTGCTACCTTTCAACCGATGAAGGCAGCGATGGGGCTGCTGCCCGAGCTGGAAAAGGCTGTCCAGAACAAGCGAGCACGCTACGCAACCTACGCAGAACGAGCCGAAACCGATCTGGAGCACTGTCTGCAGACAGCCCATTTTGTGCGGCTGGAGAAAGGATAGACGGCCATGTCAGCCCCCTCGCTGCCGCGGCGCCACGCCGCCTATGGTCTGTTTGCACGCCTGCCCTACTGGCTGCTGGCTGCTCTGCTGATCGGCGTCCTCTCTGTCTGGCAGGTCGCTACCAGCGAAAGCTATACCGTGATCTTCACAGCGGTTGCCAGAGGCGTGGGGGTGACCCTCTCGGTCACTCTCCTGGCCTACGCCGGAGCACTCTGGGTGGGTCTTCTGGTCGGGCTGGCACGCGTCTCCAAGAACCGCCCGATCTACGAGATCGCCACCTTCTACGTCGAGGTCGTCCGCGGCGTCCCGATGCTGGTGCTGCTGCTCTATATCGCCTTTGTGGTGGCGCCGGCTGGGGTCTACGCCGCCAACTGGCTGGGAACCCAGCTGGCCCTGCTGGGCCCACTGGCGCAGCCGCTGGCTGATCTGCAGGTGCGCGATGTCGACTTCACAGCCCGGGCCATCCTGGCGCTGGTGATCGGCTACAGCGCGTTTCTGAGCGAAATTTTTCGCGCCGGCATCGAAAGCATCGAGCGAGGCCAGGTAGAAGCAGCCCAAAGTCTCGGGATGTCCCCCTGGCAGGTGATGCGCTACGTGGTGCTGCCCCAGGCGATCCGGCGGGTGCTGCCCCCTCTCGGCAACGATTTTATCGCCATGCTCAAAGATTCGTCGCTGGTCTCGGTGCTCGGGGTGCCCGACATCACCCAGATGGGCAAGGTCTACGCGGCCAGCACCTTTCTTTATTTCGAGACCTACAACATCGTCGCCCTGCTCTATCTGGCCATGACGATCGTGCTCTCGTTGCTCGTGCGCTGGCTGGAACGCAGAATGCCGCAGAATGTGCGGTAGCTGTTGTCCACCCAGCCGGAGGACAACAGTCGCCCAGCAGGGAACTGCCCAAGCCCGGCGCAACGTTTTACAAGGCAGCTGATTGCGCGCGTGCGCCAGACACTTCTATCCAAAAAACTGAAAGGGGTTTGCACTTGAAGACATTTCCATTCCATCGGCTGGTTTTGGCGCTGCTGGCTCTGTTGGCTGCAGCAGGTCTGCCCGCCGCAACCCAGGCTTTCCCCAGCCAGCAGAGCGAGCCAGGTGCCCTGACCCCCACTGCGCTGGCCAATATGAGCTATCGTTCCGAGTTGGGGGCAGAAGGGGTTGTGACATTGGTCGATGGCCGTTTCGAAGAGAGCGAGAAAAGGTGGGTGGCCGGGATACGCGCCGCCACAATCGCCACCGGAACGCTCGACGGCCAGCCGGTGGCCGCAGTCCAGTTTTTTGAGAGCGGCGGCGGCAGCGGGGTCTTCGTCTCCCTGGCGCTGGTCGTCGAACAGGAGGGTCTGCCGGTCAACCCGGCCAGCGTGCCGCTGGGGGACCGCGTCCAGGTCAACACCCTGACGGTGGCCGACGGCCAGATCCAGGTCGAGTTGGTCCGGCATGGGGAGGGAGACCCGATCTGCTGTCCGACCGAACTGGTGAACCTCACCTATGCGTGGGAGGAGGAGCAGCTGGTGCCGGTGGCGGAGGTCGTGCTGGGGCGAGCCCCGCTGCTTTCGCTCGACCTCGAGATCCCCTACCAGAGAACCGTGTTGCCGTCGCAGCCCTACACCGCCAGCCAGCTGTCCGGCGATCTTCCGGTCTACACCGAGCTTGTCTTCGACGAATCCACAGAGGCCCCAACCCTCACCCTCTACCCGGTCGAAGAGGCACTGCGGGTGTGGGAGGAGGCAGGCGATCTCACAGGGAGCGAACAGTTGGCAGCGCTGCAGCGCATCCTGGCCGAGCAGCCAGCCAGCCTGAATGCACCACTCCTGCCGCCGGCGACAGGTGAACCAGTGGAAGGGCAGGTTGCTTACTTGAGCGGCGAAGGCTTCAGCGGCGTGCGCTTCGTAGCACAGCCGGACGATGCCAGCCTCGTCTACTACTTCAGTGGTCTGAGCGACGACGGCCGCTACTGGGTTGCAGCCCAGCGGCCCGTAGAGGCAGTTGCCACTGCCGACGACAGCTGGCAGCCGCAGCTCAGCAAGCTCGATGCGATCGTCGAGGCTCTCTCCATCCAGCTGCCAGCGACCACAGAGCTGGAGACGCTCAGCTATCCTTCACTGCTGCTGGAGCGGCCCGTGCTGCTGAAGAACGGACTTTACACCGAGACCGTGGTTGCAGACGACGGCTTCGCAAGCACGACCACACTCTTTTTGCTGGACGAACCGCGCGCGTTTGGCCAGTTCGAGGGGCTCGACGCTGCGCTGGCCGTGTTGGGCGAGAACGGAGGCGGCACCGGCAACTTCCTCAGCCTGGTGCTGCTTCAGAAAATTGAAGACGAACTCGTCGCCACAGCCAGCATCTTTCTCGGCGACCGCCCGCAGGTGCTGGCCGCTGCCTTCGACCCGACAGATCGGATCAGGCTCGACCTGATCCAGGTAGGTGCCAACGATGCCTTCTGTTGCCCGACGATGCCGATGAGCCTGACCCTGGTCAAGGTGGGAGATCGGCTGGTGGTGGAAAGGACGGTGTCAGCCACGCTCGACAGCACCAGCGTGGCCGACAAAGGCGCCTTTGCCGAGTCGATTCAGGCAGCGGTCGTTCCGGCAACGGCCTACGACAATACCCTGCCGCCGCTCAACGGCCAAGGGTTGCCCAAACACTTTGTCTGGACCTTTGGCAGCGCCGATCTGGATGTCCCAGCCCAGCAGGCCAGCAACGGCTATGTGGCTGTCTACCCGGTAGCCGCCTACCGCCAGATCTGGCAGGAGGCAGGCGACCTCACTGTGGAGGAGACGCTGGCTGCGCTGGAAGGCCTGTTGGCCGAGCGGCCCGCCAGCCCGCCGCCAGTGCTGCCGCAGCAGAACGCCAGCAACGATTTTGCTGCCCAGATTCGCTATCTGGATCGGGCTGACGGCGGGGCCGGTGTGCGCTTCGTCGGCCGTTTTGCCCAGGATCTCTCGCCGGTCGAGAACACCCAGCTGCGCTATGTATTCCAAGGCCTCAGCGGGAACGGCGAATTTCTGATCGTAGCCATGCTGCCGGTGACAACCACGGCACTGCCCGATGCGCCACAAGAATTGGACGCAACCGCCTATGCCGAGTTTACCGACAGCTATGCAACCTACCTCACCGAGCTGACCACCACCTTTGACAGCCTGCCCAGCACCGATTTTGCCCCAGATCTGGCTGCGCTGGACGAGCTGCTGCTCTCGGTCGCCCCGGCGGTGGAAAGCAACCTGCTGGCACCGGCTGCCCTGGCCAATCTGGCCTTCAACTCCGAGCTGACTTTGGAGGGGCGTGCACTGCTCGCCGACGGGGTCTACACCGAGTCGATCGACGAGGAAAGCGCCAGCTGGATCGAGGTCAGGCTGCTGGCAGACCCGATCGCCTACAGCACCCTCGACGGCCAGGAGGCGGCGGCAGCAATTCTGACAGAAAGCAGCGGGGGCAGCGGGATCTTTGTCAGCCTGGCCCTGGTTCTGCTCACGGAAGGAGAGGCCACCCACGTCGCCAGCGCCCCGCTGGGGGACCGCGTGGAGGTACAGGCGTTGACGTTCGACGACAACGGCCAGATCGAAGTCAGCCTGCTTGTGCAAGGGCCAGACGACCCGCTCTGTTGCCCCAGTCAGCCACTCAACCAACGCTACGCCTGGCAGGAGGGCACCCTGCTGCTGGTCGAGGAGGTGGCAGGCCCGACCGAGTCGGCAGAGAGCGCTCCAGAGGGTGGGGCCGACGCCTTGCCCGGCACGGCCTGGGCCTGGCAAGGCACCGCATACGGCAACGACACGGTGGTCGCCCCGGTAGATCCCACACGCTATGTGATCGAGTTTGGCACCGACGGCACGGTCAGCGTGCAGGATGACTGCAACCAGCTCGGCGGCGTGTACAGCATTGCCGACGACACCGAGCTGATCATCGAACTGCAGACCAGCACCATGGCCGCCTGCGCGCCCGAGTCACTGCACGACCAGTTTATTCTGGATCTGTCGGGGGTCGCCTCCTATCTGTTCGAGGAGGGGCGGCTGTATGCAGCGCTTCGGTACGACACAGGCATCATGGAATTCGCACCAGCCGAGTAGACCCAACCAGACGCTGTAAGAGCCACGGCCAGCCCTTCTGCACCAGCGGACGGCCTTCACTACACCTTGTTGGCTCCAGCAGAGCGGAAGATCTTCCGCTCTGCTGGAGGGTTGTTCTGGCGAACAGCCATTTCAGTCGGCTGGCGCCAGGTCAGCAGCCATCGACTCGAGCATGGCCGGGGTGATCTCGGTCAGTCTAAAAAAGGAAAAGAGGCCGCTCTGCAGGCCCCCCTCTGTGCGCGTGTAGACCGTGGTGGCGGCCGTCTCATACGCTTCCTCCAGCGTGCCGGTCAGCGTGCCGGTCAGCGTGCCGGTCAGCGTGCCGGTCAGCGTGCCGGTCAGCGTGACAGTCAGCGTGGCAGTCAGCGTGGCATCCGGCTGGCTGGCCCAGCTGCCGACCTCTGTGACTGCCCCTTTGCCCAGATACACTGTCGTCTGTTCGGCAGCATGATTGGCGTAGAGGGTTAAGAGCCCGACGGTGCCCGCTGCATCGGCAGCCGGATAGAGATTGGTGACATAGGTGCCACTGGGGTCGCTCGCCGCCAACAGCGCTTCCGGCGTGACCCGCGGCCAGCTTGCCAGCTCGAACAGGCCGTCTACCAGGCTGTCTCCTCTCTGGCGGTAGAGTGTGCTGGCTGCGTTGCTGTACACCCTCTCCAGGGTGCCGGTCACCGTCGCCGTGAGGCTGCCCAGGCCCTCTGTCTCCCAGCTGCCCACCTCCTGAATGATCCCCTGGGTCAGATAGATGCTGGCCTGTTCCAACGCGCCATTTTCGTAAAGAATTAATACCGTCAGGTACCCGGCCCCATCTGCCGCTGGATAGACTGGGGAAAGCCAGACGCTGCCAAAATCATCCCCCACCAAAGGTTTTACGGGCTCGTTGCGGGTCTCTTCTGGCCCCTCCGCGGCCTTGCTTGCTGCGCTCCGGGCATCCAGCTCTGCTGGGGTCACCACTTCCAGCTTGTGAAACAGGAACGTGCCACTGTCGAGCAACCCCTCCGCCGTCGGCGTCAGAGCCAGCGTGACCGGCTCCGGAGAATTCCCCTCCTGGGTGCCAGTCAACAGCACCGTGACCGCCCCCTCGCTGTCAGCCTCCCAGGTGCCTGTCTCGACCACCGAACCTTTGCCCAGATAGAGGCTGACCACCTCGGCCGTGTTGTCAGGATAGAGCGCAACCACCTCCAACAACCCGGGGCTGTCGGCCGCCGGGTACAGGCTGGAAGCCCAGACAGCCAATGTGCCGGTCTCCGCAGCAGCTGGATCCTCCACCTGGCTGGCCGGGGCTGCCAGCCCAACCCCAGCCCATCCCAGTGCCCACACCACAGCGATCAGCAGGCTCCATGTGCGTGTTTGCATTGAAAATTCCTCCTGTCAAAACCAGACGGCCCGCAGCCGACGGCACGCATCTGCCCCGATCAAAACTGCCGGGCCTCCTCTTCTTTGAAAGAAGACGCCCGGCAGCCCTGCCCGGTTCCGCCACCGACCTGCGACAAGCTTCGGTTGCCCGTCAATCAATATGTACGTGCGCCAGACGGCTGCCCACCTGACGGCGCAACGCGCTCACAACCAGGGCCACAGCAAACGCAGTCGCCTGCAGCAGCACGATGGTAGCTCCGCTGGCGACATCTACATAAAAACTCAGATACATGCCCAGCGCACCGCAGAGCACCCCCAGCCCCACCGACAAGACCATCATGCGCCCAAAACTGTCCGTCAACAGCCGGGCTGTGATCGCCGGGATCACCAGTGCCGCCGCGATCAGCGTCACGCCCAGCACCTGCATCGACGCGATGATCGCAGCAGCCAACGACAGGGCAAACAGGGTATCCACCCATTGGGTGCGCACGCCGTAGACCTGCGCCACTTCGGCGTCGAAGGTAGTGAACAGCAGCTGTTTGTACAAAAACAGGATGGCCACTGCCACCAGCAGCGCAATGGCCGCCACTATACCGACCTGCTCCCAGGTGACCCCCAAAATATTGCCAAAAAGCGCTGCATCGAAGGACTGCGTAAAACGCCGGTAGCGGCTGATCAGCGCCACCCCCACCGCAAAACTGGCGGTCGTGATCACGCCGATCGCTGCGTCCGCCCCGATCCGGGTGCGGCGCACGGTCTGGTTGATCAACACGGCGGTCAGAAATCCCCACAGCCCTGCCCCCACATAGAAATCCCACTGCATTACATAGGAGACGACAGCCCCCCCGAAGATCGCGTGGGAGAGACCATGGCCGATATAGCTCATGCCACGCAGCACAATATAGACCCCCAACAGACCGCAGAGGGCGCCCGACAGCACCGCCACACTCAGCCCCGTGCGAAAGAATTCGTAGGCAAAGGGTTCAATCAGCCACTGCATAGCGCACACGCTCCGCAAGAGGACGGGGTGAATTCTGGCCGCCGACGGGTTCCACAACGAGATGGCCCAACACCGGCTGCGGCAAAATTTCTTGGAGCGTATGGGCGTGTGGGCGCTGGTGGACCAGCAGTGCCCCGTTGT
This sequence comes from Chloroflexota bacterium, assembly GCA_018969295.1. Classification (GTDB taxonomy): domain Bacteria; phylum Chloroflexota; class Anaerolineae; order Caldilineales; family Caldilineaceae; genus Caldilinea. Next base: position 54,702 of record JAGWYN010000003.1, read on the forward strand.
GGCGCACCACAGCCATCTCACTCCGATAGGTCTCGCTGAGGATGGCCTCGGTGAAAACCTGATCGGGCGGCCCTTCTGCAACCACGGTTCGGTTCAGACAGACAAGCCAGGGCACATGTGCGGCCGCCGCGTTCAGGTCGTGTGTCGTCATCAGAATCGTCAGCCCCTGCCGGTTGAGATCCGCCAGCAGATGCAGAATCGTTTCCGCGGTGCGCATGTCCACCCCGCTGGTCGGCTCATCCAGCACCAGCAGATCGGGGCGGGAGAGCAGCGCACGGGCCAGAAAAACCCGCTGCTGTTGTCCGCCCGACAACGCCCGGATATGACGGGCAGCCAGGGAGCCGATCTCAAGCTGCTCCAGCACCTCCCGGGCCTCCCTGCGGTCGGCGGCACTGTGCCAGGGTCCCCAGCCGCTCCGCCGCACACGCCCCATCAACACCACCTGTTCGACCGTCACCGGAAAATTCCAGTCGACCGTTTCCAGCTGGGGAACATAGCCGATCCGCCCAGATTGACGCCCATCGATCCGCTCCCCCTCCAACACCGCCGCGCCGCGCGTCGGACGCAACAGCCCCAGCACCAGCTTGAGCAGGCTGGTCTTGCCCGCCCCGCTGGGCCCGACCAATCCGGCAAATTGTCCGCGATGGAGATGCAGCGACACATCGCTCAAAACTGGGACAGCATTGTACCCAAATGTCACGTTGCGTACTTCGACCAGCGGGCGCATGGTTGTCCTTTCTGTTTACTGGCTTTGCTCGACGCGGCTGTCTGTGCCAGGGATGTTGCGTGTATCAAAGGTATCAAGGATCGTCGGGTCCCCGCCCAGAGCGGCAGCCATCGTGCGCAGATTGGCTGCCATCAGCCCAAAGTAAGAATGGAGGTCGTCCCCCGGCTGGCCCGGCAGGTCGTCGTCGCGCAGGTCGTCGACATAGCTGGCCCCCGTCTCGCGCGCAATCTGTTCAAGCACCGTCGACGGAAAGACTTCCGAGCCGAAGATGGCCGGCACCTGCTCGGCCTTGAGCTGGTCGATGAGCGCCGCCAACTCGCGCGCCGACGGCTCGGCAAAGTCTGACGGCTGGATTGCACCGACCACCGTCATGCCGTAGACTGGAGCAAAATAGGCCCACGAGTCGTGGTAGGTCAACAATTTTCGATTTTCTGGCGGAATGCTCTCCACTGTCGCCCGGATCGCACCATCCAGCGCCTCGATCCGCTCGGCCACAAGGGCATAGTTGGCTGCGTAGTATTCGGCATGCTGCGGGTCGCGTTCGCTCAGCTTGTCGCGCACGATCTCGGCGTACCGGAGCGCATAGAAAGGGTTGGGCCACAGGTGGGGGTTGGGGCTGCCAGCCTCAAGCGGGAATGAAAAGTCGTAGACATACGCTTCAGGCGTGATCGTCTGGTCGCCCAACAACACGATCTCACTCTGCTCACCCGCATTGGCCTCCGCCAGCCGCAACACCGGCTCCTCCAGCTTGAGCCCGTTGATGAAGATCAAATCTGCGTCGGCCAGCTGACGAACATCTGAAGGTGCCGGCTCGTATGTGTGCGAGTTGACACCCTCAGGCACGATGCCGACGATGGCAGCCCGATCTCCGGCAATGTTGTAGACAAGGTTGGTGATCGGAGAGACTGTCGTGACGACACGCAGTGTGTCAGGCTCGGTTGCCTCTGGGCTGCCAGGAGCCAACCCTGGCGCCGCACAGCCGGCTGCCAGCAGCAGCCCTGCCAGCCAGAGAACCCTGTTCGAAAGCGATCGCATCATCTCTGGTTCCTTTGCAAAAACAGGCAAACAACAAAAAAGATACCCTATTTTCTCGTTTTTGCAAACATTTGCATGTGCGATTTCTTACAAAACAAGCAAGCTCACCGAAAACATTGGGGAGGGGGGTTATGATTCAGCTGTTTGTGAATGCCCGGTGCAGCTCTGGCACCAGCCAAAGATGACTGTGTGGTCGACGTCCGCCACAAAGGCGTAGTGCGAGCGCAGCGCAGATGTCAGCGGTTCGAAGAGTTCGTGCGAAAATTCAAACGAGCGCCCGCAGCTGCGGCAGACAGCATGGTGGTGGGTGGCGTGGGTGTGCAGCGCGTAGGCGGTAGCCCCCGTCCTCATGTCCGCTTCGGTCATCAGATCCAGTTCTAGCAGCAGCTCGAGTGTGCGATAGATGGTGGCCAGGTTGATGTAGCCGTTGACCTGCTGGACATGGGTGTAGATCTGCTCGGCGGTCATATGGCCAGGGAGCTGTTCGATCGCCTCCAAAATGATTGCCCGCTGCGGGGTCACGCGCAGCCCGCGCGCTCTAAGTGCGTCGAGTAAAGTGGTCGGCAAGGCGTGGCTCCTGGGTGGGTACAAAAAGTGGAAGCTCGTTGTCGGCATGCTTGCAAATGCTTGGCAGGCAACGAATATCTTACTGCACAGTTGCAAAGGAACCAAGAGAAGATGGTCGATCGCACAGCTGGAGAGCCTGTGGAGCAATGGGTGGCCTTGCCAGAGCGGGGGGAGGAGATTCGGCTGCATACGCTGCAGTGGGCAGGGGAGGGGCGCCCTTTTGTCCTGCTGCACGGGCTGGCCAGCAACGCGACCACCTGGTCTGCCGTCGCGCGCCAGCTGGCGGCGGCTGGCCATCGTGTCGTCGCTGTAGACCAGCGCGGACACGGACGCAGTGACAAGCCGGAGAGCGGCTACGATTTTGCCACGGTCGCCGCGGACCTGCACGCGCTGCTTGCTGTGCTTGCGCTGGACGAACCGGTGATCGCCGGCCAATCCTGGGGGGGCAACGTGGTGCTGGCCTATGGAGCTCGCTATCCCCGGCAGGCCCATCGGCTGGTCTTTGTCGACGGTGGTTTTCTGGATCTGCAGGCGCGCCCTGGCATGAGCTGGGAACGGACAGCGAGCGAACTGCGTCCTCCGCCGCTGGCTGGCACCCCGCGCGCGCAGCTGGCGGCCCGGCTGCGCCAGCACCACCCGGACTGGTCCGCAGAGGGGATCGAAGCGACGCTGGCCAATTTTGAGCAGCTGCCCGACGGCACGGTGCGCCCCTGGCTGACACTGGACCGGCATCTGCAGATCTTGCGTGCGCTCTGGGAGCAGCGCCCAGCCCCCTTGTATGCGCAGGTAACGTGCCCGGTCACGATCGTCGTTGCCGAGGAGCCCCACTCCCCGGAGTGGCAGAGGCTCAAACAGCAGCAGGTCGCTGCCGCCGAACGTGCTCTGGCGCAGGTACAGGTCCACTGGCTGGCTGAGACAGCCCACGACATCCACGTGCATCGTCCTGCCACGCTGGCGGCGCTGATGTTGGCTGTCGCTGAACCGAAAGGATTGTAAGAAGCGATGGTGCTACGTCCTGGTCTGATCACGTTGTTCGGGTCGGGGGAGACTGCCCCTGGCACGCAGAAGATCTATCATGCGCTGTTCAGCCAGCTGGCCGAGCCGCCGCGCGTGGCGATCCTGGAAACCCCGGCTGGATTTGAGCCCAATTCGGACTATGTCGCCGGGCAGATTGGGGCCTATCTGTGCAAGCGGCTGCAAAATTTCCGGCCGACAGTGGCGCTGGTGCCAGCAAGGCAGCGGGGTACGCCGTTCAGCCCAGACGAACCGGCGCTGTTGCAGCCACTGTACAACGCCAACATGTTGTTCATGGGGCCAGGCAGTCCCACCTATGCAGTCCGCCAGCTTGCCGGTTCGCTGGCCTGGCATGTGCTGCGGGCGCTGCACCGCCTTGGCACCCACCTGGTCTTTTCCAGCGCCATGGTGCTGGCCTCCAGCCGATCCACGCTTCCAATCTACGAAATTTACAAGGTAGGTGAGGAGCTGCACTGGAAACCAGGGCTGGATCTCTTCGGGGATTTTGGCCTGTCGCTGGTCTTGGTCTCCCACTGGAACAACGGCGATGGGGGGGAGCTGCTCGACACCAGCCGGTGTTATCTGGGGCAGGCGCGGTTTGGCCAGCTGCTGGCGCTGTTGCCTGACGACCCAGAGCGTCGGGTAGTCGGCATCGACGAAAACACAGCTCTGACGCTCGACCTGGCCGCTGGCACATGCGTCGTGCGCGGCGCGGGCGCTGTCTCCGTCATGCACGCCGGCACCGTGGCCCGTTTCGAGGCTGGCTCCCAGTTCGACCTGCATCTGCTGGGCAACGTACAGCTGCCAGCCGCGACAGCAGGCATCCCGGAAGCGATCTGGGAGCAGATCGTGGCTGCCCAGGTGCAAGCCCACACCGCACGCACAACCCTGCTTGCGCCAGACGCCGCCGCTTTGGTGCTGTTGCAAGAACGCACGGCAGCCCGGGAACGCCGAGACTGGTCCGAGGCCGACCGGCTGCGCCGACAGCTGGAAACGTTGGGCTGGCGCGTGCAGGACACGCCGCAAGGGCCACAGCTGGAGGCGCTCGGCTGACCCGCATCCTGCACCCTTATACAGCGGCGTTGGGATCAGCGGCGTTGGGATCAGCGGCGTTGGGAGCGTTGTGGGTGCCAGGCAAGGGACGCGCCCCCCAGAAATCCAAAAAGATGTCCCTGCCAGGAAACTTCCGGGTGAAGCGGCAGCAGCCCCCACAACATCCCCCCGTACAAGAGCAGCGCCGCTGCGGCAATCCCCAGGGCAACCAGACTGCGCTCGCGGTAGCCGCGCGCCAGCAAATAGCCGAAGAGCCCAAAGATCACCCCGCTGCTGCCGAGATGGATCGACGCTTCGCCGCCCAAAAGCCAGATCCCTGCTCCGCTTGTCAACAAAGAGACCAGCACCACCCAGAAAAAGTCGTTGATCTGCCGCACCATGACGAACCAGCCCAACACCAGCAGGGGAATCGTATTGGCGAACAGATGGCCGAAGCCTGCGTGCAGCCATGGGGCGACCACAATCGCCTGCAGCCCGCCCAACGTCCGTGGCTGAATTCCCCATCCGTCGAGGGCGCCATCCAACACGAGCCAATCTGCCAATTCGATCAGATAGAGCCCCGCGACCAAGGTGCCCAAAATTTTTGCCTGGCGTTTTAGCCGGGATCGCATCCGCTCCGTGCGCAGCAGCGCTGTCTCGCGCAGATCGATCTTTGCCATGATCTTCCCTTTCTCTTCACGGCCATCCGCTGCTGCCGTCGATCGACGCAGCCGTCTGGGTATTTCACCGGCCAGTACCGTTCTGGCCTGCATCTTCGACAGCGGCCCCTGCGCCAGGCGCTGCCAATCTATCTGTCCTCTGGCCCAAGTTGACAAGCAAGCCACGGCAGGTCAGAATAGTAGCTACGATGGCCTACACACTGAGCGATCCCTTTCGTGCTTTGCGCACGGTGCTACGGCTGAGCGGCAGTGCCACCTTGCTGGCCGGCGCTGCCCTTTTGCTTGTCCCAGCAGGGCCAGCCGCCAGCACCCTGCAGCTGGGGGACGGGCCGCTCTGGCCGCTGCGGCTGGCAGGGGCCGCCCTGCTGGCACTGGCTGTTTTTTATCTTCTCTCCGCCAACGAACGCACAGTCCACTTTGCTACGTTGGTGACCTGTTCGCTCGGTAACGGGTTGCCCGCCGTGCTGGTTGTCGCCGCCTACCTGCAGCGGGAACTGGCGCTGTTCGTCTGGCCGCTGCAGGTCGCCATGCTGCTGTTGTTTGTCGTCTGGCTGGCTGGGGCAGTTGTACCCCTCCGTTTTCTCAGCGCCGAATACCAGGACGAGTAAGAGCGGCTGGCCGGGAGCCTCTTGGTTCACGCTACGTTCACTCTACGCAACCAGGCCGAAAAAGTTGCAACACCCGCCCTCTGAGAGCACATCAGGCGAGCTGGGCAGCGGCCACGCCCCGCCGTAAAATTCACCCCCCGCCCTGAACAGGGTGACAGGCTGGCAGGCTTTGCAGTATAATTTTTGAATCTTACCATCCATCCTGCTACGAAGGCAGAAGGCCATGTCAAATATCCATGATGAACGGACCGTGGAGCTGATCGAGGCGTTCCACAAACAGTTTGGACAGTCTCCTCGTTATCTCAGCCGGGGCCCTGGCCGTGTCAATCTGATCGGCGAGCACACCGACTACAACGATGGCTTTGTGCTGCCGGTGGCGTTGAAACGTTCTGTCCAGATCGTCTTACGCCCGCGCCCCGACCGGCAGGTGCGCATCTTTTCCGCAGAATTCGGGGAGAGTGGCTTTTTTGACCTGGATGGGATCGCCTTCAACCCGGAGCAGCTCTGGCTCAACTACATCCAGGGGGTGGCCCAAAGCCTCGAACAGGAAGGGTTCGGGCTGGTCGGGATCGACGCGCTGGTCAGCGGCAACGTGCCGCGCGCCAGCGGTCTGAGCAGCTCTGCTGCGCTGGAGATTGCCAGCGCCCACGCTTTTCTGGCGGCCGCCGGCCAGAACCATCTGCTGCCTGGCCCCCGTCTGGCCCAACTGGCCCAGCGCGCTGAAAATCAATTCGTTGGGGTCAACTGCGGCATCATGGACCAGTTCATCAGCGAACTGGGCCGCGCCAACCATGCGCTGCTGATCGACTGCCGGTCGCTGGACTATCAGCTGGTTTCGGTCCCTGAGGAGGCGGCGTTGGTGATCGGCAACACCCGCGCCAGCCGCTCGTTGGCCTCCAGCGCCTACAACGAACGGCGCAGCGAATGTGAGCAGGGTGTGGCCTTGCTGCAGAGGGCACTGCCCGGCATTCGTGCGCTGCGGGATGTGAGCAGTGCCCAGCTGGAGGCAGAGCGGGCCCGGCTGCCCGCAACCGTCTATCGCCGCTGCCGCCATGTCGTCTCTGAAAACGAACGTGTCCTGCACTGTGTGGCAGCCTTACAGGAAGGTGATCTGGCTGCTGCCGGCCGGCTGATGGACGCCAGCCACGACAGCTTGCGCGACGATTACCAGGTCAGCAGCGCCGCCCTCGACACCATGGTCGAGACAATGCGCGAGGTGGCGGGCTGCTACGGTGCCCGGCTGACCGGCGCCGGCTTTGGTGGCTGCGCGGTCGCCTTGGTCAAACCTGGCAGCGAACAGGCGATGGCCGACACAATTTTTGAGCGGTATCCCAAGGCTACCGGCATCTGGCCCGAGGTCTACACGACCAAGGCTGCCGACGGGGCCAGCGTCGTCGATTTGGGGGAGTAGCGGCGGCTACGAAATCAGCTCGGCGGACAGATGCTCCAGACGATCGTGGCTGTGCAGGCGCCAGACTTCGCGGCCCGGGTGTTCGACACACTCAAAATGGGTGATCCCTGTGTTGTGTGTCCAGATTTCGCAGCGGCGCCAGGGTCCGATGTTGAAAATGTGGTCGAAGGCAAATTCGATCACCCCACCGTGGCAGACAACGATCACCTTCTGGCCATGGTGCTGTTCGAGCAACTCTTCGAGAAAGACGCCGACGCGCGCCCGGAAGTGCATCAGGGTTTCGCTGCGCGGCTCCTTCATGACAGGGGCAAAAGGGCGAGCGCTGGCCCAGACCCCCGAGTATTCGCCCGGTTCGTCGTCGGTGGCCCAGGGCACATGGTCGAAACGATTGTTGCCGATCTCGCGCACACGGTCGTCGAAACGGACTGGCTGGCCGTAGGCGCTGGCCAACGGCAGGACAGTCTCTCGGGCACGCTGCATGGTGCTGGCATAAAGCGCCGAGACAGTCAAGAGCTGCTGGGGCAGCCACAAGGCCAGGGCATTGGCCTGCTTTCCCCCCAATTCAGTCAACGGCTGATCCCAGTTGGTGCCTCGCCAGTCCGGCAGATTGACGTAGCTCTGGCCGTGGCGAATCATGTAAAGATGCATGGCGGCAGTTCTCTCGCTTTGTTGGGGGGGCACAGTAGCCCCCGGTCATGGGTTGCAGATCCACTCTTTTCCTGCGTTCTCATAGAACGAACGCTCTTTATTGTAGCCCAAGAAGGGGCGATCGCAGCTTCTGGTGCGGTCTGGAGGAGACAAGATGACAATACGTCTGGAGTTTCAGGATGCCTACAGGCAGCAGTTCGAGGCAGAGGTGGTGGACTTGCGTCGGCTGCCTGCCGGAGCCGTCGTTGTGTTGGACTGCAGCTGCTTTTATCCAGCTTCGGGCGGTCAGCTGCACGATCTCGGCCATCTGGCCGGCGTTGCCGTGGCAGAGGTGGCCGTCGAGCAGGGGGTGGTGCTGCACCGGCTGGCCGCTGCTCCTCCGTTTGTGGTCGGTGACAGAGTAGCTGGGCAGATCGACTGGGCACGGCGCTACGACCAGATGCAGCAGCATTCGGGGCAGCATCTGCTTTCCCAGCTGATCCACCGGCTGTACGGCCATGAAACTGTGGCCGTACATTTTGGCAGCGAGGAATCCACGCTGGATCTCGACTGCAGCGAGTTGTCCTCAGCGGCACTGGCAGAAATCGAGGAGGCAGCCAACCAACTGGCCTGCCAGGCGCTGGCGATCCGCTCCTACTTTGTCGACGAACAGGCAGCTGCTGCGTTGCCGCTGCGCCGCCCGCCCCAGGTCACCGGCCCGATCCGGATCGTCGAGATCAAGGGCTACGACTATTCCGCCTGTGGCGGCACACACGTCCACACGACCGCCGAGCTGACACCGCTCAAGCTGATCCGCCAGGAACGGCGCCGCGGCCAGAGCCGGCTGACCTTTTTGTGTGGTTTGCGCGCCTGGCGCGACTATGCGGAAAAACATCGGCTGTTGGCGGCGGCGGCCAGCCTGTTCAGCACCGAGCTGGCGGCGGTACCGGCTGCGGTGCAGCGCCTCCAGCTGCAGCAGCAGCTGCTGGTCGCGCAAAGCCAGCTGCTGCAGGAACAGCTGCTGCTGCGGCGGGCTGCCGAACTGACGGCGCAGGCTGTGCCGGTCGGCAGCTGGGCGGTGGTGGAGTTTCTGAGCGACAAGGATTCTCCGGAGACACTCAAAGAGCTGGCAGCCCACATCCGCCAATCCCCCCAGACAGTCGGTCTGCTGGTTTCGACCGCCAATGGCCAGCTGACCGCACTCTTTGCTCGCAGCGACGATGTCCAGCTTCATATGGGGGAGCTGTTGCGTGCGGTGCTGGCGTTGTTCGGTGGCCGTGGGGGGGGACGGCCCGAACTTGCCCAGGGGGGAGGGGTCGATGTCTCTGCAGCTGCCGAGCTGCTCGTGCAGGCTCGGCAGCTTCTGGCACAGAGGGCAGGTTGATTCGACAGGTTGATTCAACAGGTTGATTCAACAGAGGGCTATACTGCGGTGCCTTCCAGAATCTTCAAAAACTCCTTGCGTTCCAGCACCTCTTTTTCGAGCAGCGCTTCTGCGACATCGACCAGCTGTGCATGGCGCTGCTGCAGCAACGTGCGTGCCCGGTCGTAGGCATAGCCAACGATACGGCGTACCTCGCCGTCGATCTTGCGTGCCACATCTTCGCTGTAGGAGCGTTGGTGTCCGATCTCCATGCCCATGAAGGGATTGGACTCGCCCGGGTTGAGCTGCAGAGGGCCAATCAGCTCGCTCATCCCGAAACGGGTGACCATCGCTTTGGCCAGTTTGGTCACCCGTTCAAGGTCATTAGCGGCGCTGGTGGATGGCTCGTCGAACACCAGATCTTCGGCCACCCGCCCGGCGAGCAGCCCGGCCAGTGTATCTTCGTATTCGGTGCGGCTGCGCAGGTTGCGGTCTTCTTCGGGCAGGGGCATGACATAGCCAAGTGCCTGGCCGCGGCTGACGATCGTAATTTTGCCGACCCCTTCGGTGTGCTGGAGCGCTTCCATCACGATGGCATGGCCGGCCTCGTGATAGGCGATCACACGGCGGTCTTCGCTGTCGAGCACACGGCTACGCCGGGCAGGTCCCGTCAAGGTACGCTCGATCGACTCTATAAATTCTGCCATCCCAATGGTCCGTTTGTTGCGGCGGGCGGCCAGGATGGCGGCTTCGTTGACCAGATTTTCGAGGTCAGCGCCGACCATGCCGGCGGTTTGAGCGGCGATCTGGTCGAGATCGACGTCGGGCATGAGCGGTTTGCCGCGCACATGCACCTTGAGAATGGCTTCGCGCCCGCGGCGGTCGGGGCGGTCGACGACCACCTTGCGGTCGAAACGGCCCGGGCGCAGCAGCGCCGGGTCCAAGATATCTGGGCGATTGGTGGCTGCGACGATCACGATGTTGGTGTCGGTGTCGAAGCCATCCATCTCGACCAGGATCTGGTTGAGTGTCTGCTCCCGTTCGTCGTTGCCTCCCCCCATCCCTGCCCCGCGATGGCGGCCGACCGCATCGATTTCGTCGACAAAGATAATGCACGGCGAATTTTTCTTGGCCTGCTCGAACAGGTCGCGCACGCGGCTGGCGCCGACGCCGACGAACATCTCGACAAATTCTGAACCTGAACTGGCAAAAAAGGGAACACCCGCTTCACCGGCGACTGCCTTGGCCAGCAGCGTCTTGCCGGTGCCTGGGGCACCGACCATCAGCACCCCCTTGGGGATGCGTGCCCCGAGGGCCGCAAATTTCTGGGGCTCTTTGAGAAACTCCACCACCTCTTGCAACTCCTGTTTGGCCTCATCCGAACCGGCCACGTCGGCAAAGGTGACAGTCGGTCGGTCTGCCCCCTCCATCTTGCGTGCCCGGCTGCGCCCGAACTGCATGGCGCGGTTCTGACCTCCGCCCCCTGCCTGGCGCATGATAAAGATAAAGAAGGCAAAGACCAGCAGCATCGGCAGCAACATGACCAGCCAGCTGAAAATGGCCCCACTGTTGGGAGCGCTCTCGACCTCGATCGGCAGCGTCTGCAGCCGTTCTTCGCTCACGCCCAGCGCGCGCAGCGTCTCGAGCAGACTCTCGCTGTTCTCTTTGCGGCTCTGCAGCCGTTGTGGGTCGGACTTCAGCTCAACGTAGATCGTTTCCCCCTGCACAGTCACCAGGCGCACGTCGTCGTTGTTGACAGACTGGGCAATTTGGTTGAGCCCGACCAGATTGGCTGCGTCTCCGGAAGATGCAAACAGGACACGGGAGCCGATCACCAGCAGCAGGACCAGCACGATCCAAAACCAGCTGCGGCTCAACCAGTTGCCCCCAGAGGGGGGCTGTGTACGCTTGTTGGGGTCGGTCGGTCGTTTGGGCGGTGTTTTTTGTTCGCTCATACTCTTTTTTGGGATGAACATGGCTGCCTTTCCTCGGCAGCCGTGCGCTTTTCAAGCGCGCCATTCCTTGACATCCGCGCAGCAGATTGCTGCGTCTCCTGCGTTCTCTCTAGCATAGCACTTTGCGGCCTCTGCATCCGTAAGAGCCGTTCCGTCTCTGCCGGATCAGAGAGCGGCCAGTGCCGGCTGCAAGTTGACGCCGACACGATGCGTCCTGGCCCGATGCAGCGGCGGCAACTCCGGTGAAATCCGGGCATGGGGCCGCGAAGCTTCGTCAGGCTTGTCACTCAGGCAGAGCAGCTGGCAGCCACGCGCTTTGCACCAAAGCGCCACCTGGTAGACCTCTTCGGTGAGGGTGATCTCGTGATCGAGCAATTCCTGCACACTGGCGTTGTCGGGCATGTTGCCCATGTGCTCCATCGTGCTGACGAATTCCTGGCGACGGAAACTCTTGAAGGGTGTCGGGTCGCCGGTGCGGACGCTGCTGCTGATGGCTTCATGCACCTCACGCAGCGCCAGCCCGGCGGCAGGGTTGCTCAACAGCCGGCTGTTTACCCAGCGCAGCACCTGCTCAAAATTTTCCAGGCTCTTGTGTTCGAATTCGCCGACCAGCTCCTCTAACTGCACGATCTGGGTGTTGAGCACCATGCAGATATAGGCCAGATAGTCCTGGTTGTCTGCCGTCAACGTGTGGTAGCGAGAACGGTTGAGCTCGTGGTAGTGCTCTTCAAAGAGCGTCTGGTTGAAATCCTCCCCCAACACAGAGTGCATGGTGCGGTAGATACCGGCCAGCCGGGCCAGGTCGATCACTTTGTCGTTGCGTCCCTTGGCCCCCAACGCAGTCTTGTCGATATCGACCACCACCGCAGTGCGCTCATCCAGCTTGAACTCTTGCTGGCGCAACCGCTGCAGCCACTCCACCAAAGCGGTCCAGCGGTTGGCGATCTGAATCGCAGGGGCTTCGAGCTGGCTGGCAGGGGGCTGGTCCAGCCGTTCTGCGCCGATAAAACAGGCCCCACGCCAGTGGCTTTCGGCAACCAGGTTGCTGAACGCACGGCCGTCGTTGAAGAGCGTGTCGCCCAGAAACAGGATTTCGGAGACTGGGGTGGCCACCTTGCGCACAGATTGGATCCGGTTGATGAACCAGACTGCCGCCTTGGCATAGTCGCGGTCCTGTTTGCGCGGGATCTGAGCACTGCGCAGCTCCATCTCATAAAACGCCTGCTTGAGGCCGGGCACACGGCGGTCAAGCGGTTCCAGATTGCGGTAGATCACCCAGTCGTCACAAAAATCAGCCAGACAGGCTCGTCCAAAATTTTCGTACATTACTCGCTTCTCATTCGCTCGATCGATGCCAGGATCTATCTCTATTTTATGCAAACGTCGTCGATTTGGCCAGCAGGGCCGCCTCCTGGCCAAGATAGCCCTGTGCGACCAGCAGCTCGGCGTTGAGCAGGCTGCCGCCCGCAGCGCCGCGGATGGTGTTGTGGCCCAGTGCCATGAACTTGTAGTGCAGCAACGGGTCAGGGCGCAGGCGGCCGACGACGGTGGCCATCCCGGCCACACTGCCCGCCATCCGGTCCAGCCGGGGTTGTGGGCGGTCAGGACGGGCGTCGTAAAGGATGGCAGGCTGGGGTGCGCTGGGCAGCCGCAGCTGCTGGGCGAGCGGCTGGTAGTCGCGCCAGGCCTGCACGATCTGCTCCTGGGTCGGTTTCTCGGCAAATTCGACGCTGATCGCCTCCAGGTGCCCGTTGCGCGTCGGCACCCGGTTGCAATGCGCGCTCACAACGAAGTCAGCGTAGCGCACCCCGCTGCCGTCGAAGGTGCCCAACAGTTTCTGCGGCTCCTTGAGCTCCATTTTTTCTTCCTCGCCGCTGATGTAGGGAATCACATTGTCGAGAATGTCCATGCTGCTGACCCCAGGGTAGCCGGCACCGCTGATCGCCTGCATCGTCACGACAAAAATTTTGGTGACGCCGAAACGCACATGCAGCGGGTGCAACGCTGAGACCAGGTGGGTGGTGCTGCAGTTGGGATTGGTGGTGATGTATCCGTTCCAGCCGCGGGCCCGCTTCTGGATGTCGATCAACGCCAGATGTTCGGGGTTGACCTCCGGGATCAGCAGCGGGACATCTGGGTCGTAGCGGTGGTTGCGGGCGTTGCTGCAGACCACATAGCCGGCAGCAGCGAATGCTTTTTCGATTTCGCCAGCAGTCTCTGAGGGCAGGGCGCTGAAAACGATCTGACACTCCGGCCCAGGCGCACATTCGTGGATGACCTGCGTGTGCAGCGCCGTCGGCATATCGCCGCGCAGATTCCAGCGGCAGGCATCGACATAGCGCTTGCCGGCACTGCGTTCGGAGGCAAAGAGCGCCGTAATTTCAAACCAGGGATGGCCCTGCAGCATCTGGACAAACCGTTGTCCGACAGCGCCGGTAGCTCCCAGAACCCCTACTTGAATTTTCTGCATAGAAGAAACATCCTCTCGAAGGTCGGGTCAACGATAAAAGGCCAATTCGACGATGTCGCTCAGCACACCTGCAGCCGTGGCATCGGCGCCAGCCCCACGCCCCTGGATGACCAGCGGCGTGGGCTGGTACCAGCGCGTATGAAATTCGACCAGGTTGTCGGCGCCGCTCAGCTGGCCCAGCGGGCTGGCCGCGGGAACTGCCTGGGGACCGACCTGGCATGTGCCGGCGGCGACCCTGGCGACATAGCGCAGGACCTGGTTTTGGGCTGCTGCTGCTGCAACCTGTTCTGCAAAGTGGCCGTCGAGCGCAGGCAGCGCCGCCAGGAATTCGGCCACAGAAAGCTCCGCCATCGCGGCCGGGTACAGGCTTGTCACAGCCACGTCCGCCAATTCGAGCTGCCAGCCCAGACCACGCGCCAGAATCAGCGCCTTGCGTGCCACATCGACTCCCCCCAGATCGTCGCGCGGGTCAGGTTCGGTGTAGCCAAGCCGGTGGGCCTCGCGCACGACGGCGCTGAAGGGCTGTCCTGCCTGCAGACCGCTCATGACAAAGCCGAGGGTTCCGCTGAAGGCACCGGCGATGCGTTCGATCGGGTCGCCGCTGGCCTGCAGGCGGTTGAGCGTGGCCATCACCGGCAGCCCAGCCCCACAGGTCGCCTCCCAGCGTGAAGCACTCCACGAACGGACAGCCGGCTGGCTGCCGGTCGCGCCGGCTCGGGTGAGCCGGTTGTAGACCTCCTGCGCGCCGGTCAAAGGTTTTTTGTTGGCCAACACAACCCGGTGCCCCCGGGTCAGAGCCTGGGTCAAGACCGGAACCGTCTCTTCGGTCGCAGTGCAGTCGACGAGAAGGGTGCCAGGACGGCTGACGATGTCGACCACAGCCGCCAGATCCTGCTGAGGCCCCCCCTGGCTGTGGTCGGAGAGGCGGCGGCGGCGTGCCTTAAACTCCACCACATCCAACAAGGTAACGTCGTCGAGGCCGCCCTGCAAAGCGACTACTGCTCCCTCACGGTCGCAGACCGCCAGGATCGAAATCTCCAGACCATATTCTGCCGCGTGGTAGGCCCGGTTCTGTACAATCTGCCGGATCAACGCACGCCCCACCCCACCAACGCCAAACAAAATCATCGCTGCATGGTGCATAAGGTTTTTCAGGGCCTCTGCTGACGTTTACACAAAACTTCTCCACAAGACTGCGCCACGACCTTTGATTCACGGTGATTCACCGTGATTCACCGGGTACGGGATTTCCTTCCCCTTTGTGGTCCAGAAACAACGCCGAATTTTAACATAGATGGACGTTTTTCTGACAAGCCAGAGCAGGAAAGGAAAGGCCCAGCTCACTGCGGCAGGGCTCGGTGGGTGCGCTGGCCGGTAGGCAAATGCAGCTCAAAAATATCATGAATGGCACGCAAGGCAGGAACCACATCTTCGTCTACCACCACCAGGCTGATATTGACTTCACTCGAGCCTTGTGCGATCGCGATCACGTTGATTCCTGCCTGTGCGACTGCTGCAAAGACACGTGCGGCCAGCCCAGGGGTGCCGCGCATCCCGCTGCCCACCACAGCCAGGATGTTGATGGAGCCCCTTGGCTGGATCGCATCGATCTGCTGATGTTCCAGCTCACGACGGAACTCGGTCTGCAAGGCGTTGACCACCGCCGCTGCCGAGCTGTCGGGCACGACAAAGCAGATGCTCTGCTCGCTGCTGCTCTGGCTGATCATCAGCACGTTGGCGCCGACACGGGCCACCGCGCCAAAGGTGCGGGCTGCGATGCCCGGCACCCCCATCATGCCACGGCCAGCGACCGTGATCAGGTGCATGGAGCGGATCGCAGTGATGGCCTTGACAGTGCCGTGGCTCTCGGCACGCGCTTTTTCGACAATCAGCGTGCCCGGGTGTGTCGCTTCAAAGGTGTTGAGGACACGCACAGGGATATTTTTGGCAATGGCTGGGGTGACTGTCTTGGGATGCAACACTTTGGCCCCGTAGTACGCCAGCTCGGCGACCTCCTCGTAGCTCAGCTCCTGCAGGCTGCGCGCGTTGGGAACAATCCGGGGGTCGGCAGTCATCACCCCGTTGACATCGGTCCAGATCTGGATTTCATCGGCGTCGAGGGCAGCACCGAGGATCGCCGCCGAATAGTCTGAACCGCCACGCCCGAGTGTGGTCGGAATGCCATCGACAGTGGCGCCGATAAAACCGGTCACGACCGGCACGACGCCGTTCCGCAGCAGCGGCAACAGCCGCGCCCGACACTTCTGGCCGGTCAGGTCATCGAGCGGGGCAGCGCTGCCGAACACCGCGTCGGTCACGATCAGCTCCGTGGCTTCGATGGCTTCGGCGCGCAGCCCCGCTGCACGCAGCACTGCGGCCAGCAAAGGAGCTGCCAGCCGCTCACCCAGGCCGCTGACCACATCCACCCCGCGCAACGTCAGCTCTCCCAACACGGCAATGCTGCTGCACAGTCGATCGAATTCACCCAGACGCTGCTCGAAGGTGTTGGTGAGCGCCGCCCGTTCGCTGCCCTCTGCCACCAACTGGCTGGCGACCGCCTGGTGTTTGAGCAGCAGAGTGGCCTGTTGCTCCCGATGAAAACGCTCATCCCCGCGCGCCGCGCGCTCGGCGGCCTGGATCAACAGATTGGTCACACCGGACATGGCACTGGTGACGACCACGACACCGGGTGTCCCCTCTGCTGCTGCCCGCTCAGCGGCAGCCTGGACGATGGCAGCCACATGCACAAACGCGTCGGCGCTGCCGACCGAGGTGCCGCCAAATTTCATGACAATCATCTCTGTCTCCTTCTCCCACCGGGCTGAATCGATTTTGCGATAAAAAATCCCTCCTGCCTTTCCAGACAAAAGGGAACCACCGGGCCGATCTAAGGTGTCGCCTTTTCTCTTGCAGAGAATAAGGGCAGACTGTGCAATTGTGGGAAAACTATAGCAAGGCGCAAGGGAGATGTCAAAAAACGGGCAGGTACCCATACAATTTGACAGCTGTGCCAGCTTCTGGTATCTTTTTTTTTAGTTTTAAGCCTGTCTGCGTGCCTGTCTGTGCATAAGGTACCTGTGCAATGAGCCATACAACTGCCCAGGCGACGACCCGCCTTGCAGCCGTTGTAACTAAAAAGCAGAGCAAACAATCGGTTCTGGACAAATGTGTCTGGTGATTTGTGCTCGCCCGGGTTCAGAGACGACACCCAACCGGCCATCCAGACGGATGAGCCGGTTTTTTGTTTGGATGCGGATCTGTCTGGATGCGGAAAGGAAAGCGGATCGATGAGTCTGGAACGATTTGCCATTATCGAGTCAACCCTGCGCGAAGGAGAGCAATTTGCCAATGCATTTTTCAACAGCGACCAGAAGGCAGAGATCGCCCGGCTTCTCGACGCGTTTGGCGTCGAGTATATCGAACTGACTTCGCCCGCAGCCAGCCCGCAGAGCTGCGCAGATCTCGAACGGATTGCGCGGTTGGGGTTGAAAACCAAAATTCTGACCCACGTCCGCTGCCACCTGGACGACGCCCGGCTGGCGGTCGACACCGGCGCGGATGGAATCGACGTCGTCTTCGGCACCAGCAGCCTGCTGCGCGAATTCTCACACGGCAAAGACATTCCCTACATCATCGACTCGGCGATCGAGGTGATCGAATTTATCAAGCGCCAGGGGCTGGAAGTTCGCTTCAGCTCGGAAGACAGTTTTCGCAGCGATCTGGTCGACTTGTTGACAATCTATCGCGCTGTGGACAAAATTGGTGTCCACCGGGTCGGGATCGCCGACACCGTGGGGGTAGCCAACCCGCGCCAGGTCTATGATCTGGTCAAAACCCTGCGCGGGGTGGTGAACTGTGACATCGAGTTTCATGGACACAACGACACCGGCTGCGCCGTCGCCAATGCTTTCTGCGCTTTGGAGGCGGGCGCGACCCACATCGATACCTCGGTGCTCGGCATCGGCGAGCGCAACGGAATCACCCCGCTGGGCGGGCTGGTGGCCCGTCTGTACGCCCACAACCCCGCTGCCGTGCGCGGCCGATACAACCTGCCGTTGCTGCGCGAGATCGACAACTATGTGGCTGGCCTGGTCGACGTAGATGTGCCTTTCAACAACTACATTACTGGGTTTACGGCCTTCACCCACAAAGCCGGCATCCATGCCAAAGCGATCCTCAACAACCCAAGCACCTACGAAATTTTGGATCCAGCTGACTTTGGGCTGAGCCGCTACATCCATGTCGCGCATCGGCTGACCGGCTGGAACGCGATCAAAGAACGGGCGGAGCAGTTGCAGCTGTCGCTGAGCGACAACGCCGTCAAGGTGGTCACCAGTCAGATCAAAGCGCTGGCGGACCGCAAACGGCTGACCTTGGACGACGTCGATTTTTTGCTGCGCGAATACCACAGCCAGCTCGTCGCAGCGGATGTGGCAGAGAGCATCGAAGCTGTCGACCGCTGAGCCTGGCACCAGATCGCCGGAAAGGAGAGAAGGCTGTGGCCGACGCTGAACCGATTGCCTGGAGGACAGTGTCCTCCAGGTCAGCTTTTCAAAATCGCTGGATCGGGGTGGTGGTGGACGAGGTCGAACTGCCCGATGGCAGACGTTACGAGTACACTCGCGTCGAACCGGCTGGCGTCGGGGTGGCTGTGGTGGGCTTCAACGCCGCCGGCGAAATTTTGCTCGAACGAGAGTACCGGCACGGCGTGAGCGCTGTGGTCTGGCAGCTGCCTGGGGGGCTGGCTGCACCCGGCGAACCCTTGCAGGCGGCAGGGCTGCGTGAGCTGCGCGAAGAGACAGGCTACGCTCCAACGGTGGTCGACCGGACCAGCATCGTGTATCTGGGCGCCGTCTGGGACAACCCAGGCCTGGGAACCGCCACCAGCCACCTGTACCGGGTGTACGGGCTGCAGCCGGCGGCATCCACCTGCCACGACCCCGGTGAATTTGTCAGCTGCGTCTGGGTCTCCCCCCGGTGGCTCAAAGAAGCCGTGCGCAGCGGTCTGATCCAGGACCGGGTCGTAGTCTGCGCGGTCGCCTATCTGCTGTTGAATGGCGAGCTATGAAGGCCAGCACAGTCTTCGAACTTGCTTCCCCGTTGCTTCCGGAGGTCGCTCTGCTCTTTGCCGAGTCGGATGCCCACGCGCAGGCCTTGTACCCGCCGGAAAGCAACCATCTGGTGGACGCGGCTACCCTGGCCCAGCCGCAGGTACTTTTTTGTGTGGCTCGTCAGGCAGGAGAGGTGATCGGCTGCGGGGCCGCAGTGATGCAGCCCGAAGGGTATGCAGAAATCAAACGGATGTTCGTGCGCGCGCCGGCGCGTGGGCAGGGGGTCGGCCGCCAAATCCTGGCTTTTCTGGAGGATCAGCTGCGTCTGCGCCAGATTGGGCTGGTCCGGCTGGAGACTGGGATCGACTCTCCAGAAGCCCTGCGGCTCTATGCGAGCATGGGCTACGAGAGAACCCCGCCCTTTGCCGGCTACAGCGAGGATCCGCTGAGTGTCTTTTACGCCAAAGAGCTGGTCGGCCCTGCCGGCCCGCCGCAGACCCATCCACAGGAGGAGTAGGGGGATGGCAGCACAGACATTTGCCCAGAAGGCCCTGGCACGCGCCGCCGGGCTGGAACAGGTTGCGGTCGGCCAGGTGGTCGATGCCCGACCGGACGTGGTGCTCAGCCACGACAACACAGCGGCGATCCGCCGGATCTGGCGGCAGTTTGCCCAGCCACAGGTGGTGATCCCCGAACGGATCGCGATCACCCTGGACCATGCTGTGCCCGCCCCAACAACGCAACACGCGCAAAACCACGCCGAGATTCGTGCGTTTGTCGCCGAACAGGGGATTCAACACTTTTTTGAGGTAGGGCGTGGGATCTGCCACCAGGTGCTGAGCGAGGAGGCCATCGTGCTGCCCGGCCAGCTGATCCTCGGCGCTGACTCGCACACCACCCACTTTGGCTGGCTGGGCGCATTGGGTGCTGGCATCGGGCGCAGCGAAGTGGCCACCCTGTGGGCGACCGGCGAGCTTTGGTTGCGGGTACCGGAGAGCATGCAGATCGTGCTGGAGGGAACCTTGCCGGTCGGGGTGACCGCCAAAGACTTTGCGCTGCGGGTGATCGGGGATCTGGGTGCAGACGGCGGGTTGTACCAGTCGGTCGAGTTCCACGGCAGCGGGGTGGCAGCGCTGAGCCTGGAGTCGCGCATGGTGCTGCCCAATATGATGGCTGAATTTGGCGCCAAAAATGCCTGGGTGGCCCCCGACGACCGGACAGCCGCCTATCTGGTTGAGGGGCTGACCCGACGATTTCGCCGCCAAGGCCAGGACCCGACGGCAGCCCTGGCTGCCCTCGCCAGCGCGCTCTCGTCGGCGCTGCTGCCCGACGCCGAGGCAGTCTATAGTGCTGTCTACCACTACCAGGCTGCTGACCTGGAGCCCTATGTTGCCTGCCCGCACAGCGTAGACAAGGTCGTGCCCCTCTCGGCGGTGGCCGGCACGCGCGTCCACCAGGCCTTTCTCGGGACCTGCACCAACGGCCGGCTGGAAGACCTGGCAGCGGCCGCTGCAGTGATCCGTGGCCGCCGGGTAGCACCAGGCGTCCGTCTGCTGGTCATCCCTGCTTCCAGCGCCGTGCTGCAGGCTGCCTTGGAAGAGGGGTATATCCAGGAGTTCGTCGCTGCCGGCGCCGTGATCGGTGTGCCGGGCTGCGGGCCCTGCATGGGCAACCATATGGGGATTCCGGCGCCAGGAGAGACCACCATCTCAAGCGCCAACCGCAATTTTCGCGGGCGCATGGGCACGGCAGATGCCGAGATCTATCTTTCCAACCCGGCTGTCGTGGCAGCGTCGGCGGTGGCTGGCCGGATCGCAGATCCACAAACCCTTGGAGCGTAGCCCATGTTGCTTGCAGGCCGTGCCTGGAAATATGGCGACAACGTCAACACCGACATCCTCTTTCCGGGCAAGTATACGTATACTGTTACGGAACGGAGCGAGATCGCCCGTCACGCGCTGGAAGATCTCGACCCCACCTTTGCGGCCAATGTGCAGCAGGGGGATGTCGTGGTCGGGGGGCGAAATTTTGGGTGTGGTTCGAGCCGCGAGCAGGCGGTGACCTGCCTGCTCTACAATGGGGTCAGCGCGGTGGTCGCGGCAAGTTTCAGCCGCATCTTTTACCGCAACGCGCTCAACAACGGCCTGTTGGCCATCGCCTGCCCGCTGGCTGTTGCGGCGATCGTCGCTGGCGAGCCGATAGCGATCGACACCGCGCAGCAGACGATCCGCTGCGCGGCCGGGGAGTATCCCTTTCCGCCACTGAGTGCCAGTGTGATGGGGATCGTCGAAGCCGGCGGCCTGGTCGCCTATGTGAAGCGCAAACTGGCGCTCCCCTGAGGGAATGGCCAACAAAGGAGGGAACGCGTGGCAAATCGCACCTATCGGATCGCCCTGATCGCCGGGGACGGTGTCGGCCAGGAAGTGGTGCCTGCCGCCCAGCAGGTGCTGGCAGCACTTCCGCTGACCTGGGAATTCGTGCCGCTGGAGGCAGGTTGGGCTGTCTTCGAGCGCACAGGGACAGCGCTGCCCCAGCGCACAGCGGCCGCTGTGCGCGGCTGCGCTGGGGCAATCTTTGGTGCCACCCAGTCTCCCAGCCAAACTGTGGAAGGCTATGCCAGCCCCATTTTGACCTTGCGTCGGCAGCTCGACCTTTATGCCAATCTACGCCCGGTCGTCTCGATGCCGGTGCCGGGCAGCCGCCCTGAAATCGATCTGCTGATCGTGCGGGAGAACACAGAATGTCTCTATGTGCGGCAGGAACGGCTCGAGGACAACGGCAATACAGCAGTGGCGCAGCGCGTGATCACTCGCGCTGCCTCTGAGCGGATTGCGCGCAAGGCCTTCGAGCTGGCGCAGGCGCGCGGACAAACAAGGAGTGGCCGGCCCACACCGCGCGTCACCGTTGTGCACAAAGCCAACGTGCTCGGCGTGACCGACGGGCTCTTTCGAGCAGCCTGTCTGGCAGTGGCGCAGCAATTTCCTGGAGTCGTTGTCGAAGAACAGATCGTCGACTCCATGATCTATCGTCTGATCCGGGAACCGGAGCGATACGACGTGGTGGTGGCCCCCAATTTGTACGGCGACATTCTCAGCGACGCCGCGGCAGCGCTGGTCGGCGGGCTGGGGCTGGCCCCCAGCGCCAATGCAGGAGACAACTTCACGCTCGTCGAACCCGTCCACGGCAGTGCGCCCGACATCGCCGGCAAAGGAGTGGCCAATCCTTGCGCGGCAGTGTTGGCAGCTGCACAACTGCTGGAGAGGCTGGGGGAAAACCAGCAGGCGCAGCGGGTTCGGCGCGCTGTGGTGCAGACGCTGGCCGATGGCTGCTGGTCGGCCGATCTCGGGGGAAATGCCACGACGGCAGAGATGACGCAGGCGATCGTCTCCCGGCTGGCGTAAAAGCAGAGAGCCAGAGAAGAAATCCCCAACAGCGACAGGGTTCAACCAAATTTTTCTCATTCAAATTTTTCTCATTCAAAGTGGACAGACAAGGAAAACGTTGTATGGCACTCAAAACAGCTTCTGGCAAGGTAGAATGTCCTGAATGTTTTGCCGAGATCACGGTAAAAAATGTGATGGAAAACGAAATCGTGCAGTGCCCGGACTGCGGCATCGACCTGGAAGTGACCAGCCTCGACCCGCTCGAACTGGCACCGGCCCCCGAAGAAGAAGAAGACTGGGGCGAATAAGATGCGTGTCGGAATCCTCTACTCGCGCGTGCGGGCGGAAGAGAAGCTGCTCTTCGAGGAGTTTGACCGGCGGGGCGTTGTGCTGGAGCTGGTCGACGACAATTCGCTGGTCTTTGACATCACAGCGGCCGCGCATGCACGGCGCTTTCAAGGTTTCGATGTGGTCGTCGAACGTTGTATCAGCCACGGACGTGCGCTGTACAGCTTGCGTATCCTCAACGACCAGGGGATCCAGACGGTCAACAGCGCACAGGTGGCAGATACCTGCGGCAACAAACTGCAGACCACCAGCGCGCTGACTGCCGCCGGCGTGCCGCAGCCCCGCTGCCTGGTCGCCTACACGCCAGAGAGCGCCCTGGATGCGATCGAACAGCTCGGCTACCCGGTCGTGCTCAAACCTGCCGTCGGCTCCTGGGGGCGTCTGCTCAGCAAGATCAACGACCGCGAGGCAGCAGAGGCGATCCTGGAACACAAAGAAGTCCTCGGTTCGTACCACCACTCGATCTTCTACATCCAGGAGTATATTCGCAAGCCGCTGCGCGATGTCCGTGCCTTCGTGGTGGGGGGGGAGACGATCGCTGCGATCTATCGGAATTCGGAGCACTGGATCACCAACACTGCGCGCGGGGGCAAAGCCAGCAACTGCCCAGTCACCCCAGAGCTCAACGCGATCTGTGTGCGTGCAGCCAATGCAGTCGGGGGGGGGATGGTGGCCATCGACGTCTTCGAGGATCCAGACCGGGGTCTGCTGATCAATGAAGTCAACTACACGATGGAATTTCGCAACAGCATCGCCCCCACCGGCGTCGACATCCCAGCCAAAATGGTCGATTTCTGTCTGCAGGTCGGCAGCGAAGGCTGGGCCACCGCCAATGGCTGGTCGAGTGATCGGCCGCCTCTCCAGCCGGTCACGCTGACAGCAGGGGCCAGCACATAATGGGAGCCTCCTTCACCGTTTCGATTGTCGGCGCCAGCGGCTATACTGGCGGGGAGCTGCTCCGTCTGCTGCTCGACCATCCACAGGTCACCCTCCAACAGGTGACCAGCGAGCGCAACGCCGGCAATTTTGTGCATTTCACCCACCCCAATCTGCGGGGACGCACCCGCCTGCAGTTTGTCAGCGCCAGCGAGCTCCTGCCCTGCGACCTGCTCTTCCTCTGCCTGCCCCACGGCAGCGCGATGCAGAAGATCGACCAGTACGCCGCCCTGGCAGAGCGCATCGTCGACCTGAGCGCAGATTTTCGTCTGCGTCTCCCCGAAGACTATGTGCGCTGGTACGGAAAGCCCCACACCAACCCAGCCTGGCTGGAAAAATTTGTCTACGGGCTGCCCGAATTGTACCGTGCAGACATGCGCGGCGCGCGCTACATCAGCGGTGTCGGCTGCAACGCCACAGCCACCAATCTGGCCATCTACCCTCTCTTTGCCGGCGGGCTGGCCGACAGCGAGCGCGGGGTCATCTGCGAGGTCAAGGTGGGTTCCAGCGAAGGGGGGAACCAGTCGAGCGACTCGACCCACCATCCTGAACGGTCCGGGGTGATGCGCAGCTTTGCCCCCACCGGCCACCGCCATACCGCCGAAATCCTGCAGGTGCTGGGCCGGACTGGCGTGCGGCCAGCGGTGCATCTCAGCGCCACGGCCGTAGACAATGTGCGCGGGGTGCTCGCAACCGCCCATGTCTTTGTCAAACCAGGGGTCGAAGAGAAGGATCTCTTCAAAGCCTACCGGCAGACATACCGCGACGAGCCGTTTGTTCGAATTGTCAAAGAGCGCGCCGGGCTCTACCGTTACCCCGAACCCAAAATTTTGTCGGGCAGCAACTACGCCGATGTCGGGTTCGAACTGGACCCAACGACCGGGCGGGTTGTGGCGATGGCCGCGATCGACAACCTGATGAAAGGGGCAGCAGGCAGCGCAGTGCAGGCGATGAATCTTCTGTGCGGCTGGGAAGAGACAGCAGGATTGACCTTTGCCGGGTTGCACCCGGTGTAGCCGGCGCCTGCAAGGCCAGCAGCCGTTCGGCAGAACAAGTCGGCAGAACAAGTCGGCAGAACAAGTCGGCAGAACAAGTCGGCAGAACAAGGGCTGGAGAGAAATTGCCATGATTGTGATCAAAGTAGGGGGCGGCCAGGATCTGAACATCGACGCGATTGTCGCTGACATCGTCCATTTGCGGGGTGCAGGCCACGAGCTGCTGCTCGTTCATGGCGGCGCCGAAACCACCAACGAAATTGCCGAAGCGCTCGGCCACCCACCCCAGTTTGTCACCAGCGAAAGCGGTTACGTCAGCCGACGCACCGACCGCCGCACGTTGGAGATCTTTGAAATGGTCTATTGCGGCCAGCTCAACAAAATGTGGGTCGAAAAGCTGCAGATCGCCGGCGTCAACGCGGTCGGGCTGAGCGGGCTGGACGGACGCATCTTTGAGGGAATCCGCAAAGAGACGTTGCGCGTGCGGGTAGAGGGCAAACGGATGGTGCTGCGCGACGACTGGACCGGCACTGTTGAACGGATCAACACCCCTCTGCTGCGCACCTTGCTCGCTGCCGGCTACTTCCCAGTCTTGACACCGCCCGCCGCCTCTACGCAAGGGGAAGCGATCAATGTGGACGGCGACCGTGCAGCCGCCATGTTGGCTGCTGCCTTCCACGCCGACGCCTTGATCATCCTCAGCAGTGTGCCGGGTCTGCTGCGCACCTTCCCCGATGAGACGACGTTGATTCAGGAGATCCCCAAAAACCGGGCAAACGATTTCATGCAGTTTGCCGAAGGACGGATGAAAAAAAAGGTCATGGGCGCGATCGAGGCGCTCCAGGAAGGCGTGCAGAAGGTGATCTTTGCCGATGGACGTGTAGCGGCGCCAATCACGGCGGCCCTGGCCGGCGGCGGCACCCAGATCAGCTGAAGCAGTTCCAAAAAAGGGGAAACAATGGCTCTCTCTGCACAGTTTAGGCCTCGGCGAGAGTTGGGGCGCACCGGGTTCATCGCAACTCTCCTGGGGATCGGCGATCTGGCCGACCGCAGTCTCCCATTGGAGCGCTGTGTGGCGACGCTGCGCCGTGCCATCGACGCAGGGTTGAACGTGATCGACACGGCTCCCGGCTACGAAGACGGGTATTCGGAGCAGATCGTCGGCGCAGCAGTGAAAGGAGTGCGCGACCAGCTGTTTGTCGTCTCCAAACTCGACGAGCTACTCGCACCGGTGGCTCCACAGATCGAAGACTCGCTGCGCCGTCTGCAGCTGGACTATACCGATGCGTTTGTCTTCCACGGCCTCTCGGATCTGACGATCTTTGAAACGCTGGCGACCCCAGGGGGAGGTTTCGACCAGCTGCGAGATTGTATTCGAGCGGGCAAGACCCGTTTTGGGGGGATTTCCTCGCACGATCCGAGGGTGTTGAAGGCAGCGATCGAGGCGGACCTGTGTGACATTGTCCTGTTTCCAGTGGGACCCTTTGTCGACGAACGGTACATCACAGAGACACTGCCGTTGGCACGTGCCCACGGGGTGGGGACGATCTGCTTCAAAACCTTTGGCGCCGGCAAGCTGCTGGGGGATACGGCAGGGTACAACCAGCCCCTGCAGCTGCGCCCACGCGGCAAACTCTCTTCGGGCGGGGTCGACGATGCGGCAGCGCTGCTGCCACGTCTGCGTGTGGAGGAGTGTCTGCATTACACACTGACCTTGGATCCAGATGTGACGCTGCTGGGGCTCAGCTTTCCCAACGAGCAGGACCAGGCGTTTGCTGCCGCGCAGAGCTTCCGCCCGTTGTCGACCTCCCAGCTGGAGGAGATCCGAGCGCGTGCAGCGGCGGCGCGTCAGAACAAAGGGCCTTGTTGGTGGAACCCGGATCCGGCCGCATGACAGCGCCCAAACCGACGAACAAAGAGGTGGCAAGATGATCGAGAGGGAAGCAACGATGAAGCTGGCTGCGGTCGAAGAGAGCCTTCTGGGCGGAACAACGGCGCGACGCGACGAGACCGTCGTCATCGTGCGCGGGGAAGGCTGCTGGCTCTACGACAGCACCGGGCGGCGCTATTTGGACTTGACGGCCGCCCAGGGGGTGACGATGCTGGGCCACTGCCACCCGGCGCTGAGCAGGGCGATCGCCGAACAGGCACAGACGTTGATCTCCTGCCCCAATTTTCTTTACAACGATGTGCGCGCCCGCTTTGCAGCTCGGCTGGCCGATGTGCTGCCCCCGCACCTCTGCCACATCTTTCTGGCCAACAGCGGGGCAGAAGCCATCGACGGTGCCCTCAAGTTTGCTCGGCTGACCACTGGCCGCACACGCGCGATCGCCTTCCGTTCCGCCTTTCATGGACGGACGGTGGGGGCACTCTCCTTGACCTGGGAAAAAAAATACCGCGAGCCTTTTCTGCCACTGCCTGACACGATCCATCTGCCCTACAACAATCTGGCCAAGGTCGACGAGGCGCTGGACACCAGCATCGCCGCTGTTTTTCTGGAGATTGTGCAAGGGGAGGGTGGGGTCAACATCGGGGAGCGCGAATTCCTGCAGGGGGTGCAGCAGCTCTGCCAGGAACGCGGCGCTTTGTTGGTGGTCGACGAAATTCAGACCGGCTTTGGAAGGACCGGGCGTTGGTTTGGCTTTGAGCACCACAGCCTGCGGCCCGATCTGATCTGTCTGGCCAAGGGGCTGGGGGCCGGGTTTCCGATGGGAGCGGTCGCCTACACCCGCTCTGTGCAAGAAAAGCTGTACCTGGGCGCACATGGCAGCACCTTTGGGGGCAACCCGCTGGCCTGTGCTGCCGGGCTGGCGGCGCTGCAGACCTACGCTGAGGAGCGGCTGGTCGAACGTTCAGCGGTGATGGGGGACTATTTTGTGCGCCGGCTACGCGAGGAACTGGCCGGCAATCTGCTCGTGCGGGAGGTTCGCGGGGTGGGGCTGATGCTGGCTGTGGAGCTGCGCCAGAAGGCGGGGCCCACGCTCAAGGCGTTGATGGCTGAGGAGGGTGTGCTGGCGCTACCGGCAGGCCCCAATGTGCTCCGTTTCCTGCCGCCGCTGACGATCACAGAAGAGGAGGTCGAGGTAGGCGTTGCAGCAACGGCGCGCGTGTTGGCCGCACAGGAAGCGCGACCATGAGCCTGACGCACGCAGAGGCGGTCGCGCTGCTGCAGGGACTGGTGTCGATTCCCTCACTTTCGCACCAGGAGGGCAGAGCCAGCCGCTGGCTGGTGGAGCAGATGCGCGCAGCCGGCTACGATCGGGCCTTCGTCGACGCCGCCGGCAACGCGGTGGGGGAGCTGGGCGCTGCACAGGCAGAGCGAACTCTTCTGCTGCTCGGCCACATCGACACCGTTCCTGGCACCATCCCGGTCCGCATTGAGCCGTCGCCAGAGGGGGAGCTGCTCTACGGGCGGGGCAGCGTAGACGCCAAGGGGCCGCTGGCGACCTTCGTAGCAGCGGCAGCGCGGGTAGGCAGCGCCTGGGCCCACGCACAGGGCGTGCGTCTGGTCGTCGCTGGGGCTGTCGAAGAGGAGGCGGCCAGCAGCAAAGGGGCTCGTTTTCTGCGCGACCGTTTCGACGGTCTCTGCGAGCCCCTCCCTGCGGCCTGCATCGTCGGCGAACCCAGCCACTGGAGCCGCGTGACGCTGGGCTACAAAGGACGGCTGTGGGTCGAGTTGGAGGCGACACAGCCGATGGCACATACTGCTGGGCCAGATGCCGGGGTCGCAACAGTCGCCGTAGATTTCTGGAATTGGCTCAGCCGCTATGCCGACCGTTTCAACGCTGGGCGAGAAAAAGCCTTTGACCAGCTGCTGCCCAGCCTGCGCCGGCTGGCAACGTTCACCGACGACGCCATGTACGACCATGTGGTCGCCAGCTGTGGGGTGAGGCTGCCGCTGAATTTTTCGGTCGACACTTTGGCAGCTGAGCTGGCAGGCTGGGCAGGAGAACGGGTGGCAGGCTCGAACCCTCCCGCTGGCTGCACGATCCAGATGGAACAGCCAAGCGAGTTGCGCGTGGAAGGAACTGCCGTCACACTGACGCTGCGTTTCAGCGCTTATGAGCCAGCCTGGCGCAGCGACCGCAGCAACCCGTTGGTGCGCAGCTTTCTCCAGGCGCTGCGCCAGGTCGCCCCCGCAGAAAAACTGGGGTTCGTGCTCAAGACCGGCACCAGCGATATGAATGTCGTCGGCCCGGCCTGGTCCTGCCCGATCGTAGCCTATGGCCCCGGGGACAGCAGCCTCGACCATACCCCCCACGAACACCTTCGTCTTGCGGACTACTGGCAGGCGGTGCTGGTGCTGGAACAGGCGCTGCGCCACTGGGGTCAGCCAGGCTGAACCTCTTCGGGAGTTGTGGAGAGACCCGCAGCGCTCATTTCCAGCTGAAGGTGCGGCCGGCGCTGGCCGGGCTGGCCGCTTCGAGCAGCGCACGCCCATCCTCCGTGCGGTTGACACGCACCACCGACACGACCCAGGCATACTCCGCCGCTTGACCTTCCGGGGGGGCCAACGCGCTGTCCAGTGAGTAGCGGGTCTCTTTGACCCAGAAGGTGGGGAGGTTTTGCGCGACCAGGTTGCGCGGCAGCAGCTGCAGCAGATACCACTCGTTGTTGGCCAGTTCGGCGACGCCGCTCCACTCCAGCGTGACAGGCTCGTTGCGGGCGAGGCTGGCCCCCTGCTGCGGCAGACGCAATTCCGGCTGGGAATAGGCAGGAGACGGGGAGGCTGAAGAGCTCGGCGTCAAATCAAGCGCCTCCACCGGTGCCCCCACGACAGGGATGACCAGCACATCGCCCGGCTGAATAAACTGGCCGGCAGCCAGCTGGTTGGCAGCCTGGATCGAGTCGACCGAACTGCCAAATTGAATGGCGATCATGCTCAAGGTGTCGCCCGGTCGCACCACGTACTGAAAATCCGTGGCAGCCGCCTGCAACTGGGCTGCTGTGCTGTCTTGCGGGATCGGAATGTTCAGCGTGTCGCCGGCGCGAATCAGCTCGCTGCTCAAACTGTTGGCCCGCTGAATTTCTTCGACAGAGACGTCGTAGGTGATCGCCAGAGAAAGCAGCGTTTCTCCGCTGGCCACCTCATGACGAACAAGCCGGATCTGTTCTTGGACCGGGATCGCCGTGGCGGTGGGCACCGGCGTGTTCGTCGGTGTCGGCGTGATCGTCGCCGCCAACAACGGAATGCTGGTCGGCAGGATGGCCTGGACCACCTCGGTTGGAGAGGTGACATTCTGGGTCCCCAGCTGCCACCAGAAAGCCAGCACAGCCACCACAGCCACCACCAACAAGAGATCCACCCAGGAGAGACGACGATTGTCCTGGGTCTGCTTGCGCAGGTCGTAGCCACACATAAAGCAACTTTCGGCGTTACGAGCGACTCGGGTCCCGCAGTTTGGGCAGCGCCGTTCGGCGGTGTTCGATGCAGTGCGATTTTGAGCCATCGAACCGATTATACCATGCAGGGCGGGACAAGCAGAGAATTGGGGGCAGTTGTTTTAACTTCAAACGAAAACAGGGGCAGTTCGTGCAGCGTGAGGGGAGCAGAGGAGATGCCGGGCGCAGAAACCGAGCTTCTCAGAGAAGCTCGGTTTCTGCGCGCTGGCTCAAAGCGCCAAAAAAATTTTCGTTCGGTCAGCCACCGTTGGCTGCATTCTGTTCGAGCAGATAGGCGACCAGATCGGCCAGTTCTTCGAGGCTCAGCTGCTCAGCGTAGTTGGCTGGCATGATGTTGTTGGGGTACGCAGGCACCACAAATTGGCCGGGGTTGACGATGCTGGCATAGAGATAGAGCGCCGGGCTTTCGCCGGGCACACGGCTGACCGCAGTATCGCCGACATGGTACCAGGTCGGCCCGGTCATGGCCGCATTGGGGTCCAACGCGTGGCAACCGATGCAGCCGCGCGCCAGCGCAATCTGCTCTCCATTGGCTGGCTGCGCAGCGGCCAGTGCAGCAGCAAAGTCTTCAGGCAGCCCAGCTACCACTGCATCCGGGGCCAGATCGGCCAGGGTCGGGGCTTCGGTCGGGACAGCCGCCACCACTTCGTTGCCCGCTTCGAGCGCTGCCAGCTGCTCGCCAAGCCGAGGGGAGAGGATCAGTTGGGTCGCATCCGGCGCACAGGCAGCTGCTGCCACTGCAACCACCCACAGGAACGCAACCAGCCAGGTGCGATGTCGCGTACAGTTCAATTTCATGCAGCCCTCCCAAATATCTGGGTCTGGTTCAACTCCAGCAAATTGCTGGCATCGATCAGGAAAATTCAGCATATCCTATCACAGCCCCTGGCGTGGGGCAATTCAGCGCCCAGAGGATCGAACAGATTGGTTCCAGAGCCCCAGACTGGAGCACTTCGACGGTTGTGCCATCTTGTGCTACACTGCACGCCATGGCTCCGAGCTACTATGAAATTTTGCAGGTCGGGCCCGACGCTTCGCAGGCCGAGATTGCAGCTTCTTATCGAAAGCTTGCCCGCAAGCTACATCCTGACCTGAACCCGGCACCCGACGCGCATGCGCAGATGCAGCGCCTCAACGAGGCGTACAATACGCTGCGCCATCCACAGCAACGCCAGCACTACGACGAAGCGTTGGGGCTCCCCCTACCCACCGCACACCCGCCGGCAAATGGCAGCCCAGAGAGCAGAGCAGATGGCAGCAGCCCGAATGGCAGCCCCCGAAGGGCCTGGCTCAGCTATCAAAAACAGGTGGGAGATGTGGTTGTTCTGGCGATTGGGGAAGCGGAGAATCTGGCCGAGCTGCTCGCCGAGCTGCAGCAGCGCATCCCCGAGAATGCCCGTTCCTACGACATCGTGCACAATCGCTGGCAGATCAGTGCCCGGTATGCAGATGTGCTGCGGACGCTGTTTGGCAATTATGCGCCGGTAGTGCTGCGTGCAGAACCCAACACAGCGGATGGCCGACCTGTCCGCGCACAACCTGCTGGGCAGCCCGCCCGTCCCCTGCAACGGCCTGTCTGGACGAGCTTCACCGTCGTGCTGGTCGGCGCGCTTGCGCTGTACGGCCTGCTTTTGGGCCAGGTCATCTTGTCCGACACCGGATGGGGCCCGCGTCCGACAGCCACGCTGCCGGCGCCGAACGCTGTCGACGCCCCCCAACAATCAGCCATTCAGCCGCTGGTCTTTCCCGAGGACTGTACGGTCGTGCGGTTGGACGGGGCCCCCCTCTATTTTCAGGAGGCCTGCAAGACGCTGGCGGCAGAAGCTCGACCGACAGCCACCCAGCGGGTACGGGTCTCGGCGACGACGCGGGTCTCCTCCAACATCCGCAGCGGCCCCGACACCCGATTCCCGGTGCTGGCGACCACAGCACCCGGTACCCAGCTTCAGCTGGTCGGCTACACCGTCAACCAAGGGTACGTCTGGTTCCTCACCAGCTACGGCGGGTGGATCCGCAGCGACCTTCTCACGGAGCCTCCTGGACAGCTGCCTGAAATCGGTTCGTAAGGCGATCTTCAGAGCTTTTTCAAACTGGCCAGCGAGAGGAGCAGCTTTTTGATGCCAACTCCTGGAAATGCGACCGTCACCTGTTCGTCGCCGTCGCGTGTCCGTTCGCTTTCGATCACGGTGCCGACCCCGTATTGGGGGTGCTGGACGCTGTCTCGGCGTTGAAATTGTGTCGGAGGCGTGTTCGGGGCGGCTTTGAGGCGGCTGGGGTGGGGCGTCGTTCCTGGCGACCAGTAGGTTGCCTTGTCGTCGCTGGGGCGGGAGGGGGAAGTGGGACGGGAGGGGGAAGTAGGCTGGGCTGCAGCCTTGGAGCGCCCGCTCCAGTACCCGCCGGTCTGGCTCCGTCCAGAGGGAGTGTTCGACGGCTGGTGGCTCTCTTCCCAGCGGGTGGCTTTTTGGTAGCTGGCTTCACTGCGTTGATGGCGGTTCACCATGCCAGCCAGCAATTCGGCCGGGATGTCGTTGAAAAAACGGCTGGGCACCTGCACCGAATGGCTGCCCCAAAGGTTGCGCGAAAAGCAGTGCAGCAGATAGAGCCGTTTCTTGGCGCGGGTGATGCCGACATAGGTCAGACGGCGCTCCTCATCCATGTCTTCGGGGTCGTTGCTTTCCAGGCTACGGCTGTGGGGCAGGAGCCCTTCCTCCATGCCTACGATGAAGACCACCGGGTATTCGAGCCCTTTGGCCGTATGAAGGGTGAGCAGGGTGACGGCGCCAGCCTGTTCGTCGAGCTGGTCGCTGTCGCTGACCAGACTGATCTCCTCCAAAAACAGGCCAAGCGGGCGTTGGTCGGAGGCCAGCGCTGGCATGCCCTGCGAGTACTGGGCGGCCACACTGCGCAGCTCCTGCAGGTTGGCAAAGCGATCCTCCCCCTCTTCGCTGCCGTCACGCAGGGCAGCACTGTAGCCGGAGGTGGCCAGAACGATGTCCAGCAGTTCGGCGACAGTGGCGTACTGGCCGCTGCGCTCGATCGCAATCCACCCGGCCAGCAGTTCGGCGAAGGTATCGAGCGCCTTTTGGGTGCGGGCCCCAAGCGACAGAGGCTCGGTGGCGCTGGCCGGCACGCCTCGGGTCGGCGCTGCCGAGCCCCGCCGCAGAAGCTGCAAGACATCGTAGAGCCCGACAGAGCGCTCACCCGCCCAGCTGCGCAGGGCTTCCACTGTTTTGGCGCCGATCCCGCGCGGGGGCTCGTTGATGATGCGTTCGCAGGCGATGTTGTCGGCAGGGTTGTAGAGCAGACGCAGATAGGCCAGCGCATCTTTGACCTCCTTGCGTTCGTAAAAGCGGGTGGCCCCGATCAACCTGTATTTGAGCTGGCGCCTGACGAACGCCTCTTCGATCGCGCGGCTCTGGGCATTGGTGCGGTAGGTGACAGCAAAATCGCCGGGATGGAAGGCTCGATTTGCCAACAATTTTTCAATTTCGTCGGCGACAAAGGCCGCCTCCTCGACTTCGTTGTACGCTTCGTAGACCATGACCGGGACGCCAGCCCCGTTGTCCGTGTGCAGCCGTTTGAAGGTGCGGTTGCGGTTCTGGCGAATCAAGGCGTTGGCCACATCCAGGATTGCCTGGGTGCTTCGGTAGTTCTGTTCGAGCAGGATCTCACGGTGGTTGGGGTAGTCGGTACGAAAATTTTGCACGTTGCGGTAATCGGCCCCACGGAAGCGATAGACCGACTGATCTTCGTCGCCGACGACAAAAAGATTGCCGTTGTGGGTGGGTTCGTCGGCCAGCAGACGCAGCATCGTGTACTGGGCCAGGTTGGTATCCTGAAATTCGTCGACCAGGAGATAGGGCCATTTCTCCTGGTATTTCACCCGGATGGCCAGGTTGTCGCGCAGCAGCAGCACCGTACGCAGCAGCAGATCGTCGAAGTCCATGGCGTTGTTGGCCAGGAGGCCTGCCTGGTAGCTTTGGTAGACGCGGCCGGCGATCATTTCAAAGTAGGAATTGCTGCGATATTCCTCGGGCGTGACCAGCTCATTTTTGCGGTTGCTGATGTGGGCGTGGATCGCCTTGGGGGGATAGCGTTTTTCATCCAGATTGAGATCATTCATTGCGGAACGGACCAGAGCCAGCTGGTCTGCGCTGTCGTAGATCACCCAGTTGGGCTGAAAACCAGCACTTTCGGTTTCCACACGCAGGATACGGGCACAGAGGCTGTGAAAGGTACCGATCGTGAGGCCGCTCAGCCGAGGGGGCTGACCCAGAGGAGGGGGGCCATAGATCTCCTGCAAAATTCGCTCGATCCGCTCGCGCATCTCGCCGGCAGCCTTGTTGGTAAAGGTCACGGCTGCAATTTTCCAAGGGGCGATCCCACATTCTTCGATCATGTAGGCAATGCGCCGGGTCAGCACACGCGTCTTGCCGGAGCCAGGGCCGGCCAGCACCAGCACCGGGCCCTGGACGGCGGTCACAGCTTGGATTTGGGGTTCGTTCAGGTGATCCGTGATCTGCGACATAGAGAGGTTCTCATTCGCACCGGGGCCCGGAGGCCGGATGCTGCGGTTATTCTTCGCCGTGAAGCAGGCGAAGGTAGCTGGTGTAGCGGGCTTCGCGGATCGCACCGTTTTGAACTGCTGCGCGCACAGCACATTCTGGCTCGTGATCGTGGGTGCAGCCTGGAAAACGGCACTGTGGCAGGTAGCCAACCATCTCGCGAAAGTAAAAAGAGAGATTGGCTGGATTCATCTCGTACAGGCCCAATTCACGGATTCCCGGCGTGTCGGCCACATAGGTCTCCTGGCCGAAAGGGAGCCGGTAGAGCTGGGCTGTCCGTGTCGTATGGCGGCCTTTGTTCATGAAATTGCGCAGGTCGCCCTCGCGCAGCCCCAGTGTAGGATGAATGGCGTTGATCAGGCTGCTTTTGCCGACACCGCTGGGGCCGGTGACCACCGTGACGCGGTCCACCAGTTGGTTGCACAGCGCGTCGGTCCCATGCCGCTGGCGAGCGCTTACATAGAGCAGCGGGTAGCCGATCTGTGCGTAGTTGTCGAAGAGCTGGCGGGCTGCTGCCTCGCCGATCAGCTCGACTTTGTTGACGCAGATCGCGGCTGGCAGCCCATTGGACTCGGCGATCACCAAAAAACGGTCCAACATGCGCAGGTGGGGGGAGGGGTGGGCTGCCGCAAACACGACCAGGACCTGGTCTGGGTTGGCCAGAATCACATCTTCGGCAGCTCTTGATTCGCCCGGATGCTGGCGGCTGAGCACGCTGCGGCGGGGGTCTACCCGCTCGATCGAGCCGCGCTCTGTTCCTTCAGGCACGAGCCAGACCCGGTCCCCGACTGCCACCAGCGTATCACGCCCGCGTTCGAGCAGCAACCGACCGCGCACCTCACAGGTGCGCAGATGGGGAAGCCCGTCCAGCTCGCTGTCGGCCAGGGTCTCGATATCGAAATGATGGCCGCGTGCGCGCACCACGATCCCATGCGCCAGCTCATCAGAGGCCCGTTTGGGTCTGGCTTTTCTGGCTCCTCGAGGCGCAGGTACCTGTTCGAAGCGCTCGGCATATTCCTGATAATCGCGGCTGCCTGGCGCCACGTCGTCCTCCTGAACGGTCTCTGTCCAGCTCGCTCGCTGGCAGTTCTTCTCTGAAGAGTGTAACAAGCCCTCTATCGGGTGTCAATCTGTCGAACGGTGCAGCAAACAAATGACAGCTGTCCGCCGACGCAGCCTGTCCACAAGCGCGCCGTTTGCCTGTCAAGGGTTTTGCATGGCTGCGCTGGATCTGCTAGTCTGACAACATCGAGGAGAAAATACCGATGCAACACCAGACGATCGCCGTGGTCGACTACGGCAGCCAGTACAGCCAGTTGATCTGCCGCCGCGTGCGCGAGGCCTGTGTTTATACAGAGTTGATTTCTTGGGAACAGGCCGCCGAGCGACTGCCCCATCTCCCTCTCCAGGGGATTATTCTGTCGGGGGGGCCCAACAGTGTCTATGCATCCGACGCTCCTCTCTTGCCGGCGGCCGTCCTCGACAGCGGTGTGCCGGTGCTCGGCATCTGCTATGGGCTCCAGCTGCTGGCTCAGACGTTGGGGGGGCAGGTTGCCCCTGCCCAAGAGCGGGAGTACGGCGCTGCCCTCCTCCAGATTGTCGGGGCGCAGTCTGGCAGCGTGAGCCCGCTCTTTACCTCGCTGCCCCCCACCTTGCAGGTCTGGATGAGCCACGGCGACCGCGTCGAGCAGCTCCCGGCAGGGTTTCAGCCGATCGCAACCAGCGACAACTCCCCGCTGGCTGCGATCGCAGACGAACAGCGTCGCCTGTACGGCCTGCAGTTTCATCCCGAAGTCCTCCATTCCCAACAGGGCAGCGACCTGCTGGCCAATTTCGCCCGGCAGATCTGCGGTTGCCAGGGGGATTGGACGCCCGGCAGCTGGATCGAAGAGAGCATCGAACAGATTCGTCAGCAGGTTGGCCCAGACGGCCATGTGCTTTGCGGGCTCAGCGGCGGAGTCGACAGCGCAGTGGCCGCAGCCCTCCTCCACCGCGCCATCGGCGACCGCCTGACTTGCGTGTTCGTCGACCCTGGGCTGCTGCGCCGGGGCGAAGCAGAGCAGGTCGTCCGAACATTCCAGCGACACCAGGGGATGCAGCTGGTCGCCGTCGATGCCAAAGAGGAATTCCTGGCCGACCTGGCTGGCGTCACAGACCCGGAAATCAAACGCAAGCGGATCGGCGCCCGTTTCGTGCGTGTCTTCGAAGAAGAATCGGCCCGGCTGGCGGCTGAGTGGGGGGGAGTGGCGCCCGCGTTTCTGGCCCAAGGCACCCTCTACCCGGACGTGATCGAATCGGCCAGCGAAACCAGCACCCAGCATGCGCGCACGATCAAGACGCACCACAACGTCGGTGGGCTGCCCGCCGACATGACCTTTCAGCTGATCGAACCGCTGCGCATGCTCTTCAAAGACGAAGTGCGCGCGGTCGGCGAAGCGCTCGGGTTGCCCGCCGACATCGTCTGGCGCCATCCCTTTCCTGGCCCAGGGCTGGCGATCCGCTGTCTGGGCGAAGTGACCTGGGAACGGTTGGAGACCCTGCGCCAGGCCGACCAGATCTTTCTCGACGAGCTGCAGGGAGCCGGGTTGTACCGTTCGACCAGCCAGGTCTTTGCCGTGTTGTTGCCGGTGCGGTCGGTCGGTGTCATGGGGGACGGACGCACCTATGCCGACACCCTGGCGCTGCGTGCCGTGACCACCGACGACTTTATGACTGCCGACTGGGCTCGGCTGCCCTACGATTTGCTGGCCCGCATCAGCACCCGCATCGTCAACGAGGTGGCTGGGGTCAACCGTGTCGTCTACGACATCAGCAGCAAGCCGCCGGCCACGATCGAATGGGAGTAACCTGAAGGACAGATCATGCGCCATCGGCCGTCTGCCCGCTTTCTCCGCTTTGCGCTGCTTCTGGTCGCACTGCTCTCCCTCTTTCCCCTTTACAGCAATTACAAACAGGCGGCTGCCCCCATCCCCCCAGGGGTCCTGCTGGCCGGTGTCGACGTGAGCGGGCTGAAAACCGTCGAGGAAATTCGCGCGCATATGGACCCGATCTACCACGAACTGATCGGGGTACGCTATCAGAACTACCTCTTTATGCTCGACCCCGACGACTTTGCCTTTCGGGTCGATTTTGACCAGATGGTTGCCGACGCAGGGCGCTATCTGGAAGGGTGGGAGTTTGTCGACATTGCCGTGCGCGAGGCGATCGGGCTTCCCCAGCAGGTGCGCACCGTGGCGGCGCGCTATACAGTCGACGAAGCAGGGCTGCGGGCATGGCTGGAAGAGCGTGCCGCTCAGCTCAACAGCAGCCCGGTTGCGGCGCGTGTGGTCGAAAGCGTCCCGGCGACGCCCTCTGCCAATTTCCCAGCCACCGTGCCCAGGCCCAGGAACGGGCTGGTATGGGAGCCCGGTCGCCCGGGCTACGCGATCGACGTCGAAGCCAGCCTGCAGCAGCTCCTTGCAGGGTTGACCAGCCACGATGCACGCGAGGTCACCCTGGTCGCACGCCAGCTGCCCCCCCCGGTCCCCCAAATGAGCGATCTGGAGCCTGAACTGCTCCGCCTGCTGGACGAGTATCCGGCCTTTACGGCGGTGAGTGTCTTCGACCTCCAGCAGGAGCAGCGTGCCCGTGCGGACGGCGACGCTGCATTCTCGGCGATGGCAACCCTGCGGATCGCACTGGCGATTGCCGTGCTGGAAAAACTGCCCGGCGGCATTGCCCGCGAAGACCCTGAAGCGATGCAGGTGGGCACCTGGCTGGATCTGGCGTTGGGCAAGGATGCCGACGAACCTGCCAATCTGGCGCTGGCGTGGCTGGGCGACGGCAGCATAGCCACCGGGGCACAACGGCTGACGGCCTTTCTGCGCACGCTGGGGCTGGAGAACTCGTTTCTCCAAGGAGCCTTCGGCGGCACGGCCCAATCTCCACAGGTGACCCCTTCCAACCAACGGGAGCGGCCCAACACCCGGCCAGATGCCAACATGCAGACCACGGCCGACGACATGGCGACGCTGCTGGCGGCCCTCTATCGCTGCAGCCAGGGCAGTGGGCTGCTGCTCGAACGCTTTCCAGAGACACTCAACGCTGAAAAATGCACCACGCTGCTCTTTTACATGACCCACAACCCGCTGCGCAGCGCAGTCTGGCGCGGCTTGCCCGAATGGGACGATCGTTGGGTCGTCCACCGCCACGGCCTTTCCTTTGCCCAACAGGGGGAGGTCGCGCTGATCTGGGGACCTGCCGGCCCCTATGTGCTCAGCGTCTTTGTCTACAACCCCGGCCTGGTCGGATGGGAAGTCGCCAACCAGGCGGTGGCGGATCTCAGCCGGGTCGTCTGGGAGTTCTTTGCCTTTCAACGGGCGCAGGGGGGAGCTGCCGCCGCTCCCCCGCTCGAACTTTCCCCACCGCCCGGCTATACCCCTGCCGCCAGCCCCTACCCGCCCTCCGCCGCCAATCCCACCGGACGCTGACCCAACGCACAGACCGGTTCTCTCCCACTGGCCAGGTTCCCCCACCCTTTCGGTCTGATACCCTTAAACCGCCACAGAAGGATGTCGACCCTGCTTCCTGTCCATTTGCAATCTAGGACATCCTGTCGCATGATTCTTGTATGGCTGCAGAATTCAAGGACGGTATCCGTGATCGAAGGGGCGGTTCTTTGGTCTCGAAGAGCAACCTTGCGTCAACATACCAAAGGAATCCATCATGCAAATTCATCTTCATCGTTTAGGTCCACTTCAACATGCAAAATTTACCCTCGGTGATTTGACCGTCATCTGCGGCAACAACAATACCGGAAAAACGTACGCTACCTATGCCTTGTTTGGCTTTTTGTCCTTTTGGCAAGATGCGTTTTCGATACCGATCCAGGCTCGCCAGCTGTAAAGAGAGGAACGATGAACTGGATCAACAGGCAGGTGGCGAGCGGAGCGGGTTGGCTGGCCATCGGGGGCGGTCTGCTCTGGATTGGGTATGCGGTAGCGTCGCTGTCAGGCGGGGATGCTGGCAGCGGCGCTTTGTTTTCGATGCCGGCCTTCAATTCGGCTGTGCTGGGCCGCATCAGCGGCGGCGGCGCACTTCTGCTGCTGGGTCTGGCAGTGGCAGGCACGGCAGCCCGCTACGGCTTGCCCAGCAATACGCCGGAGCCCTTTTACAGCACTGTCCCGAGCCGTTTCGGGGTGGCGATGGGCTGGGTCGGCGCGCTGGCTGGTCTGTTGGCTGGCCTGGCAGCCCTGCTGCACATCGAACCCGCCTATCACGCCATGCAGCTGTTCGGCGCTCTCCTCGTCCCCATCGGCGCCACGCTGGTCGCCATCGACGCCAACCGCCACGAAACGACCTGCCCGATCGCAGCCCCTCTGTTTCTGGTCGGGGCGCTCGGCCTGGTGGGGCTTCTCGCCCAGGCCCTGATGCCTGCCGCCTCCTGGATGCAACCTGTCTATGCCGCCCTGGTTCTGGCGGTCGGGGGGTTTGTCTGGGTTCGTTTCGGCACGCTGCTCACGCTTCGCCGTCCCTGAGGTGCTGGGTCAAATGCCAATGGTCGTAGGAGAGAGCAACCAGAAAGACGCCTAACTGGTAGAGCGCGCTGCTGATCGCCCCAAACTGGTCCAGGTAGAAGGTGAGCAGTGTGACCGTCGACAGCGAGAAAACTGCGGCAAACTGAGCGGCGCGGGTGGCTGATTGCTCGCGTCGGACCAGCCAGAGCAGCAAAGAAGCCAGCGAGATCGCGCTGACCGCCCCTTCCAGCAGCAGACGCACGGACAGCCAGAGCATGGACTGGCCGCTCTGTTCCTCGGCTGCCGTGACCACCAGCCCCAACAGCCCCTGCGAATTGACAGAAGGGTCGCCGATGGCGTAGATCAGCACCAGAATCCCTGCCAGGATGACAAAGCTGTTGACCAGCATCAACCCCATCAACAACAGACGGTGGCCGCGACGCCGAACACGCTGGAGCTGTCCAAGCACCCAGCGCTCACCACGCAACCACCAGCCTGGCTCGACGACCCTCAGCTGCTCTTCGTAGCGCGCCAGGTACCCTTCCAGCAGCTGGCTCAGTTCGACAAAGCGGGGGGTACGCGACTGGCGTGCGGTCGCCAGATGCTCCCGAACCTGCTCCAGCTCTTCTTGTTCCAATGCACCGTCGACAACCCCCTGCCAGCGTTCCAGCAGCCGGTAGAGTTCCCCGCGCCCGCTGATCGAACGCTGGCGCCGCACCCACAAAAAGAGCAGCACACTCAGCAAAAAAAACGCATAGATAATCGGGGCAGCCGGGGGATAGAAATAGTCGTTGTCGTGCGTGATAAATTTGCCCACTTCGTCGATGAACAGGCCGATACCGGCACCGCTCAAGATCGCACTCCAAGTCAGCGCCCAGCGATTGGAAAAGACCAGGGGCAGCAGCGCTGCCGCGTAGAGCAGCAACCCTCCCCACAACATATGGGCAATGTGCAGATTCTCACCGCCGATCTGCGGATAGTTGGCCCATTCGAGATAGACGCGTGTGACGATCACCGACCCGGCAAAGAAGATCAGCGTCAGCAACAGATACCGTTCGGCGCGCGCCCGTTTGACAGAAGCCAGCTGTCTTTTCATCACAATACTCCCTGTTTGTCCACAGATCGATGTTGGATCAGCCTAGCCGCTCGCACAGCCAGGCAACCAGCTCCCCCTGCGGCACTTCGACCTGTTCGCCGCTGACCAGGTCTCTGACAGCCACAACCCCTGCCGACAGCTCGCGCGGGCTGACCAGAGCCGCGTACCGGATTTTGCGGTCGTCGGCATATTTGAACTGCTTGCCGTAGCGGTCGATCTGCGGGTAGAGATCCACCCGCAGCCCAGCCTTGCGCAGCTGGTGTGCCAGTGCCAGGCTGGCTGCTGCAGTCTTCTCGTCGAACTGGGTCACCAACAGCTGCGGCTGGGTATCCAGACGCGCAGGAAACATCCCATGTTCTTCCATCATCAAGATCACCCGCTCCAACCCAAGGCTGAAACCGCAGGCGGGGATCGACTGGCCACTGAACATGCCGATCAGGCCATCGTAGCGCCCGCCGCCGCCGCCAGAGCCGCTGAAGCCCGGGAACTCGATTTCAAAGATCGGGCCGGTGTAATAGCTGAGCCCGCGCGCCAGGTAGGGGTCCACACGCAGGTGTGGGGCCGCAGGTCCCTGCGCACTCAGCGCAACCACGGCGCGCAGGTCAGCCACGCCTTGACTGCCCAGCGCCGATTCTTTGAGCACCTCTTCCAGCCAGTCCAGCAGCCCCTGGTCTGGGGCAGCAGAAAGGGTGCCCAACAGACGTTCGGCTGTCTCTGCGGCAATCCCGCGTGCTGCCAGCTCTTTGCGGACCCCATCCATGCCAATTTTGTCGAGCTTGTCGATAGCCACCAAGGCTGCGCCTTCGCTGGCCGGTGGCACCCCGGCGATTTCCATCAACCCGTGCAAGATCAGGCGGTGGTTGAGGCGAATCTGGAAACCTTCGCGCCCGACAAAACCCAGTTCTTGCAGGACTTCGGCGCCAGCAGCCAGCACTTCTGCCTCGACCGTCGGGCTCGTCGAACCGACAATGTCGACGTCGCACTGATAGAACTCTCGATAGCGCCCCTTGGCAGGGCGGTCCGCCCGATAGACCGGTTGGATCTGATAGCGCTTGAAAAAGCGAGGCAGCTTGCTGCCGTATTCGGCGACCACCCGGGCCAGAGGCACCGTCAGGTCATAGCGCAGCCCTGCATCGCTGACCCCATTTTCTGTCGGCGTCCGCGCCAGTGCCTCTTCCAGTTTCTCGCCGCGCTTGAGCACACGAAAGATCAGCTGGTCACCTTCGTCCCCGTACTTGCCCAGCAGCGTGCTCAGCCGCTCCAGGGTCGGTGTCTCCAACGGCTCAAAGCCGTAGCGTTGGTAGACCCGCCGGATGGTATTGACGACGTAATCGCGCCGCAATACATCCAACGGCAAAAAATCGCGCATGCCGCTCAGCGGCTCGGTATTGACTCGGCTCATCGAATCCCTCCAACAAGATGGCCCCACCTTCCGCCATGGGGTTGTGTACAAGGTCTCCCATTCACGCTGCCAGCACCTCCTCTGGCTTGGTGTAGGGCAGCGCAAACGATTCAGCAACCCCCTGGCAGGTGAGATATCCCTGGTAGGTGTTCAGCCCATGCAACAGGGTCTGTTGCTGGCGCACGGCGTTCAAACCTGCACCGGCGATCTGCAGCACGTAGGGCAGGGTCTGGTTGTTGAGCGCGAACGTGCTGGTGCGCGGCACCGCACCGGGCATGTTGGCCACACAGTAATGCAACACGCCGTCGACCCGATAGGTCGGGTTGCTGTGTGTCGTCGGCCGTGTGGTCTCGATACAGCCCCCCTGGTCGACAGCCACATCGACGATCACCGCCCCTTCGCGCATTCGGCCGATCAGGCTGCGTGTGACCAGATGGGGCGCACGCCCTCCTGGAATCAACACAGCCCCAATCACCAGATCGGCGTCGAGCACGATCTCTTCGATATTGTATTCGTTGCTGGTGCGTGTTCGCAGCAGCCCACCGTACAGGTCATCCAAATAGGTCAGCCGGTCATGGTGGATCTCCAGCACGGTCACATGTGCGCCCATCCCGACCGCGATCTTGGCGGCGTTGCTGCCGACCGTGCCTCCGCCCAGCACCGCCACATTGGCGGGTGCCACACCAGGCACTCCCCCCATCAAAATGCCGCGCCCGCCTTGTGGTTTTTCCAAATAGAAGGCACCGACCTGGGTTGCCATTCGCCCGGCCACCTCGCTCATCGGCTGGAGCAGCGGCAGCTTGCCATCGGCGGTCTGGACTGTCTCGTAGGCGATCGCCGTCACTTTGCGATCCAACAATACCTGAGTCAGCCGGCGGTCAGCGGCCA
This sequence comes from Chloroflexota bacterium, assembly GCA_018969295.1. Taxonomy (GTDB): domain Bacteria; phylum Chloroflexota; class Anaerolineae; order Caldilineales; family Caldilineaceae; genus Caldilinea. Next base: position 97,753 of record JAGWYN010000003.1, read on the forward strand.
GATGCAGGTAGGTGAAGAGAATCAAGTCAGGCCTCAAACAGCGGTATTCTGACTCGACCGGCTCTTTGACCTTGACCACCAGGTCTGCCGACCAGACGGTCACAGCTTCGGTCTCGATCTCGGCGCCGGCGGCCAGATATTCCTGGTCTGGGATGGCGCTGCCCAAACCTGCTCCGCTCTGCACCAGCACCCGGTGGCCACGCCGGGTCAACGCGCGTACCGCGCCGGCTGTCAACCCGACCCGGCTTTCGTTGTCTTTGATCTCTTTGGGCACGCCAATCAGCATGGGATCTCCTTTGCCGATACTTCTGGGGGGGAGGATGGCTTTGCCTGCTGGCTCTCCTCCATCCCCTGTTTCAGACAGTGTATCAGCGATGCGACGACTCTGCCAAGCCTGCTGCAAGTACAGATGGCTCCAGCGCTGCATGGCTGGCATCGGCTTTGCCAAAGTGGCCAATTGCATCGAAAATGAAGCCATGAGAGCAGAAACGAATCCTCTTTCCACCCCAACCGTCCCAGGTTGGACCTCCTTTGTGAAGCGGACGCTCGTCTGGCTGGCCCAGATCGTGCAGCGGCTGTTTTGTGCGGCCGCCAATCTGCGACGCCGTCTGTTTTCTCGCCAGCTGCCCGACTATGTGGTCCTGACCCTCGACGGCCCCCTGCAGGAACGCGACCCTGAACAGCCCTGGTACTATGGATGGGTGCCGGGCTACCGGCAGCCCCAGAGTCTCGAGGGGCTGCACCATGCGCTGGAGCGGATCGCCGACGACCCCAGCGTTCGGGGGGTGTTGCTGCTCTTCAAAGGCGTCACGCTGAGCTTGGCCCAGGCACAGAGTCTGGCAACCCTCTTTGAACGTTTCCGGCAGCGCTCCAGGAAACACGCACACCGCACCCCTGCCCAGCGGATAGTCGTCCTGGTTGAAACGTGTTCCCCCAGTGCGCTGGTGGCGGCCAGCACAGCGGACCAGCTCTATCTGGTGCCGCAGGGCGAGTGGGATCTGGTCGGGCTTCGGGTGGCCCCTCTTTTTGTCAAAGAGACGCTGGCCCGGCTGGGAATTGAGATGCAGGTTGTGCGGGTCGCTCCGTGGAAAACTGCTGCGGACTCTTTGTTGTTCGAGGGACTGACCGCCGAAGCACGTGCCCAGTCTGAATGGCTTCTGGACAGCCTGTACCAGGAGATCGTCGAGCAGATCAGTCAGGGGCGTCGGCTGCCCGCCCACGTGGTGCAGGAATGGATCGACCGTGCGCCGTTGACAGCCTCCGAGGCACTGGCCGCCGGCCTGGTCGACGCGCTGGCCTACGAAGACGAATTGCCGCTGCTGCTCGGCAGCCCGGAGAGCCCGGCGCGACTCAAACCGTACCGCCGCATCCAGCAGCTGCTCTATCGTTTCCCGCAGCCACCCGCTGCTGGGGCCATCGGGGTGCTCTCACTGACCGGCTCCATCCTGACCGGGGAGAGCCGCTCGTTTCCTGTGGCGCTGCCCATCCTCGGTGAACAGACTCTGGGCAGCACGACTGCCCAGCAGCTGGTGCGGGCAGCTCGCCAGGAGAGCCGACTGGCAGCGGTGATTGTCCACGTCGATTCTCCGGGCGGCTCTGCGCTGGCCAGCGACCTGATCTGGCGCGAACTCGCTCTGCTCAACACCGAAAAACCGGTCATCGTTTATATGGGGGATGTGGCCGCCAGCGGCGGTTACTACCTGGCTGTGGCAGGCCGCAAAATCGTCGCCCAGCGCACCACGTTGACCGGCAGCATCGGCGTGATCGCGGCCAAAGCCAACCTGAGCGACGCCTTTGCTCGGTTTGGTGCCCGTCGCGACGAGGTGCGGCGGGGAACCCATGCCGGTATTTACGGCGACACCACTGCCTGGCAAGGCGACTTGTTGGAACGGATCGAACAGAGCGTCCACCATACGTACACAACCTTCCAGGCCCGGGTGCTTGCCGGCCGACAGCTCTCCCCCGACCAGCTCTCGCTGCTGGCTGGGGGGCGGGTCTGGACAGGGGCGCAGGCGTTGCAGCATGGGCTGGTCGACGCGCTGGGTGATTTCACAGAGGCAGTGGCGGTTGCCATCTCAGAAGCCGGGCTGCCTGCCGGCAGCCGCTGTGACCTGATCCCAATCTCCCTTCCTTCCCGCTGGCAGCCGCCGCAGCCGGCAGCGGGGCTGGGAGGGCCGTTGGGTCGGCAAACCGCCGATCTGGCCACCTTTCTTTTGGATGGAGAGCTCGTCAGACTGCTCGAACGCGAACAGCTCTGGTTGCTGGCCCCGTCTCGCATCACGCTCGGATTGTGAAACGGGGCCAGGGTCAAAACCCGGCAAAGACCGAGCCCGTTCTGTTGCTCTTGTATTTGGGTCGCACAAATCCGCAAAGGAGAAACCAGCCATGCTCGACCTCTCTGCAGTACGCCAGCAATTTCCTGCGTTCGCCGAACGGTATGAAGGGGCGCCGGCCGTTTTTTTCGACAACCCTGGCGGTACCCAGGTGCATGCATCGGTGGTCAAAGCCATGACTGACTATCTGACCCGGTGCAACGCCAACACGCACGGTGTCTTCGCCACCAGCCGGCTGAGCGATGCGCGGATTGACGCAGCGCGCGCGGCCGCCGCCGACCTGCTGGGAGCAACGGCTGAAGAGATTGTCTTCGGCAACAACATGACTTCGCTGACCTTTATGCTCAGCCGTTCGCTGGCCGCCGAGTTTGGCCCAGACGACGAGATCGTTGTGACGCGCCTGGACCACGACGCCAATGTCTGGCCTTGGGTGATGATGGCCGAAGACACCGGAGCCCGCGTGCGCTGGGCAGAGGTCGATCTGGAGAGCTGCACGCTGGACATGGCCCATCTGCAGTCGCTGATCAACGAGCGAACACGCCTGGTCGCTGTCGGCTACGCCAGCAATGCGGTCGGCACCCTCAACGATGTCCGCACGATCATCGGCTGGGCCAAAGCAGCAGGCGCCTACTCTTTCATCGACGCCGTCCAGTATGCCCCGCATGGCCTGATCGATGTCCAGGCGCTGGACTGTGATTTTCTTGCTTGCAGCGCGTACAAATTTTTTGGCCCCCATGTCGGGCTTCTCTACGGCAAGCGAGCCCATCTCGAACGCTTGCGCGCCTACCGGGTACGGCCAGCCGGCGACGAACTGCCCGGGAAATGGGAAACAGGCACCAAAAACCACGAAGGAATCGTGGGCACAGCTGCGGCGATCGACTACCTTGCCAGTCTCGGTGCCACCTATGGCACAGCCTTGCCCACCGACCCCCGGCGTCTCCGGCTGGCTGCCGCCTGGGAGGTGATCGGGGCCCACGAGTCCCAGCTGCTCGACCGTCTGATCACGGGGCTCAAGGCCATCCCCAAAGTCCGGATCTATGGGATCACCGACCGGGCCGACTGGCACCGGCGCATGGCGACCGTCTCCATCCGCAAGGAAGGGTTGACCCCCGGCGAACTGGCCAGCGTGCTGGCCAGCCAGAACATCTTTGTCTGGAACGGCAATTTCTATGCAGTCTCGATCAGCAACCAACTGGGGGTCGAACAAAGCGGGGGCATGGTCCGCATTGGCCTGGCTCACTACAACACCCTTGCCGAGGTAGACCGCTCTCTAGCCGTGATCGATCGCGCCTGACCGCTCGGTGTATCGTCGCAGAGTCAGACCGACATGGGTGTCACTGCACCGCTGACCGTATCGTAGAGCGCCCAGGCAGGCGCACCCTGCAACCCGAGCAGTTCGCCCGGGTTGAGCAGCCAGCCCCTGCCCACCTCCTCCAGCAGGGGCGTGTGGTCGTGGCCGTAGCAGACCAGATCCAGCTGGCCTGACTGGGCGATCCGCCGTGCCGGCTCTGGATAGTGGATCAGCGCGACCTGCCGCCCGGCAATCTCCAGCTCTGCGTACATGCCGTGCAGGGTGATCTGTGGAAAGCGGGCGGCGACGCTCTGCAGAAGACGGCCATCTCCGTCATTGTTGCCGAACACTACGTGCACTGCACCGGCAAACTGTTCGCCGATCTGTTTGAGCATGAAAGGGGCACAGAGATCCCCGCAGTGAAGCAACACGGCGGCGCCGGCTGCGTTTGCTGCCGCCAGGGCACCGCGCAAAGCGGCCACCTGGTCGTGGCTGTCCGAAAAAATTGCTATCTTGGTCATTGTCTCCTCGCTTCGTGGCTCTCTTTGGCCGTATGCTATACTCCAGTCTATATGGTTGCACAACAAATGCCAAGCAGACCACAGCGTCTCTTCATCTGGTTTTGGGGAATCGTGGCCAGCCTTTGGCTGGCTGGCTGCGGTCAAATCATCACGCTCTCCCCGACGCCGACACCACCGCCGACGCCGACGGTGGACATTGTCGTCGCAACCTTGCAGCCGACCTCGACCCCAGCCCCCTACACGCCGGAACCCACCCCCACTTCGACCGTCACGCCCACCCCGGTTGTCCATCTGATCCAGGCGGGTGAGACGTTGTTGTCGGTGGCAGTCCGCTACGACGTCAGCGTCTCTGCGCTGCAGGATGCCAACGGAATTCTGGACCCGCGTCTGCTCCAGCTCGGGCAAGAGTTGATCATCCCCCGCCAGGAAGAATTGGAGGCTGCGCAGGCGACGACCCTGACCCCGACCCCCACCCCACTCTCAATTTCGATCGAAAATGTCAATTTCAACGAGACGACGATCGGCGGGCTCTCGGTGTTGGGGGAGGTCTGGAACAACACCGGCCAGCCGTTGGAACAGGTGCGGGTAGGGGTGACCTTGATCGACGACAACGGGCAAGACGTCGCCCGGGCAGAAGGGCCCGTTGCGCTGGATCTGGTCGACGCCGACGAAAGGGCCCCTTTTGCCGTGCTTTTCGGGGAACAGCCGGGCAAATTTGCGCGCTACCAGCTGTACGCACTGCGTGCAGTGCCTGCCTATGTCGGCAGTTACTACCGCGATCTGGAGGTGACCGAGCTTGACTTTCTCAGCGAAGGCTATGCGTCGATCACAGTCACAGGCCGGGTCAGGAACATCGGCCCCGAGGAGGCAGTCCAGGTGTGGGTTGTGTTGACCGCCTACGACGCTCTGGGACGGGTGGTCGCCACCCGCAAAGTTGAGCCCGACCACAACGTCGTTCCGCGCGGTGGGGAATCCAGTTTTGCAGCGGCCCTGGCCCCCGCAGGAGGACCTGTCACCCGGGTAGTGGCGGCGGCCCAGGGCCGTCGAATTTCTGCGGCCACCCCCTGAGCGCAATCCGTCTCTGGGGTACGGATTGCACCTGTATCTACTTCTGCTACAATATCTGACAGCCAACAGCGTGCGCTGGCAGCCACTTTGACCGTTTGTCCAGCCAGGGCACCGGCTGTTGCACCAAACAACCAGACCCATGGAGAAGTATCCGATGAAACTGCGCACCCAACTGTTTGTGTCCCTCCTGGCCATCCTGCTGGCCGCCTGCACCGTGCCGGCAGCGGCGCCTGTCGGCGACCCGCCCGCTGCGAGCGAGCCCGCAGCCGATCTGCTGGCCCAGATCCGAGAACGGGGCAAGCTCATCATCTCGACAGACCCGGCCTATCCTCCCCAGTCAGAGCTGGTGGCCAACGTCGAGCCTCCTGCAGAGACCCGCTGCACCGGCGACGAGCGGCCGGCCAACCAGTTCACTGGCTTCGACATTGACACAGCCACTGAAATTGCCCGCCAGCTGGGCGTCGAAGCCTGCTTTGTGACACCCGACTGGACGCTGATCACGGCAGGCAACTGGGCAGGCCGCTGGGATTTGAGCGTAGGTTCGATGACCATCACCCCTGAACGAATGCAGCACCTTTCGTTTACCCAGCCCTATTACACCACCCCGGCAGCCTTCTTTGTCCACCAGGACAACGACACCTTTGCCCAGCCAGCGGACCTGGCCGGCGCCACCATCGGCGTCTGTGCCGGCTGCACCTACGAAGCCTACCTGGACGGCTCGCTGGCGATCCCTGGGGAAACGATCGACTTTGTCGTCGCCAATGCTGCGGTGAGCGGCTATGAGACCGATGTGCCAGCGCTGGAAGATCTGGCCCTGGGCGATGGGGTACGCCTGGCGGCTGTGCTGACTGCGCTGCCGACAGGGCTGGGCTACATCGCCGACGGTGGCCCGCTCAAGCAGCTCGGTGAGCCGGTCTACTTCGAGTATCTGGCCGCTGCCATCGACAAATCAGCGCCCCAAGACACTGCCACGCTGCGCGCTGCGGTGACAGAGGCCATCCAGGCCCTGCACGCAGAGGGGACGCTCGCAAAGTTGTCGGAAAAGTACTATGGAACCGACCTGACCGGAGCGGCGGCGACGTTCGACCTTTCCCAGCTCGACCACTAGCCAACGCACCCGTGCAAGGTGGTGGAGGACACACCACCTTGCACGGGTGCTCAGAGCCCACCCATCTCCAGAGAGAACCGTGCAGCAATGGCAACTTTTCCGAGAACATCAGAAGACCCCGCCTCCTACGACCTGACAGACCCTGCCGACCAGAATGCTTTTGCAGCCCTTTTACAGAAACGTGCCCGCCGCCATCGCCGCCTGCAGCAGCTACGAATCGGGCTGGTGTGGGTTGCTTTGTTTGTCATTCTCGCCATCGCCTTCTCTTTTTTGCAGCTCGATCTCGGCTACATCGGCGACAACGCCAGCTTTATTTTGCTGGGGCTCGGCGTCACCCTGGGGGTCTCACTGCTGTCAATTGCCCTGGCAACCCTGATCGCCCTTCTGGGGGCGCTGGGGCGTCTCTCTCCCCACCCGCTGCTGCAAGGACTCTCCGGTTTCTACGTCTCACTCTTTCGCGGCACGCCGCTGCTGGTTCAGATTTTTATCATCTATCTGGGGTTGCCGCAGATCGGACAACGGATCTCAGAACTGGGCTACCCCTGGCTGGGAACCCTGCTGATTCTGACTGCCCTTCAGTCCGGTGTCTTGGCGCTCAGCCTCAACTATGGGGCCTACATGACCGAAATTTTTCGTGCAGGGATCCAGTCGGTCCAGCCTGGCCAACGGCAGGCAGCCTCTGCGCTGGGCATGAGCTCCCTTCAGACACTGCGCCTGGTTGTGCTCCCCCAGGCAATCAAATTGATCGTTCCCGCCATCGGCAACCAGTTTATTGCCATGCAGAAAGACTCCTCGCTCGTCTCTGTCATGGGTGTCTGGGAAATCACCTACCGCGCCAACCGCTTTGCACGCAAAGACAGCAAATATATGGAGATGTTTCTCCTGGCAGCGGTCATTTATTGGGTGCTCACGATCGTCTCCGAATGGCTCTTGGAACGGCTTGAAAAAAAGCTGGCGGAGTCAGATGGGCGCTGAACAGGCGTGCAGGCGTGCAAAACTTTGACCTTTGTTCCGAAACCTGCTATAACCGATTCACCTATTTTTCCATTGTAGCGCTGACAGTGAAAGCAAAAGTGCCCTATGAAGACCACCAAAGCCAAACTGGCTGCCAAAGAACGGACAAAATTGTTGGAGGACCTGGCCCAGGTCAACACGGAGCTGGCCAATCTGCGCGACCTGATGCAGGCCGAGGTCGATGTGGAACCAGATGAGGGGGACAGCGAGATCTTCGAACGCGAAAAAAATGCAGCCCTGATCGCTGTCCTCGAACGCCGCCAGATCGACATCGAGGCTGCGCTCAAATCGATGGAAAAAGGCGAGTATGGGGTTTGCACGCGCTGCAGCAACCCGATCGAGCCAGAACGGCTGGAGATCAAGCCAGACGCCACCCTCTGCGTTAACTGCCAGCGTGAGGTCGAGCGGCTCAGCCGCCGCAACCGGCCGCAGCGTCAGATCGACTGGTAGGAGCGCAGTGTGGCCAACCCTTGCTCTGTCTCCTCTCACCCGCTTGCGCAGCACAAACTTACCCTGCTTCGTCATCGCGCCACCTCCCCCAAGCTCTTTCGAGAGCTGGTCGGCGAGCTTGCCATGCTGCTGGTTTACGAAGCCACCCGGGATCTCGTTCTGTGCCCTGCCGAAGTCGCTACCCCGCTGACAGCCACCCAAGGTCAGCTGCTGACGGAAAAAATAGGCCTGGTGCCGATCTTGCGCGCGGGGCTGGGGATGGTTGAAGGGGCCTGGAAGCTGCTGCCGCAGGCAGAGGTGTGGCACCTGGGACTCTTTCGCGATGAGCAGACCCTTTTGCCCGTGACCTATTACAACAAGCTGCCTGCCACCCCGACAGTCGACCGCTGTATGCTGCTCGACCCGATGCTGGCGACTGGCGGTTCAGCCACCGCAGCAGTCGATCTTCTCAAGCGCTGGGGGATAAAAAAGATTCAGTTTGTGGGGCTGCTGGCCGCACCCGAAGGTATCCAGACGCTCCACCAAGCCCATCCGGATGTGACGATCCATGTCGCCGCCATCGACGAACGGTTGACCGGCCCCACCGATGGCTTTCCTGCCGGGTACATCTGGCCCGGGCTCGGCGACGCCGGCGACCGTCAGTTCGGCACTGTCTGACAACGCTAGACCGTTTCTGTGGGTTCTTTGGGAGGAGCTGCGCGGAGGATCTGGCGTGCGATCGCTGTCAGCAGCGCCACTTCTTGGCTGTGCAACTCGGCACGGTAGGCGACCTGGCGCAGGGTGTGCATCACAGCAGCTGGGTTATATTTGAAAAACCCGATCGCTGCCAGCGATTCTTCAGCCAAATCAAAAAGACGCTCGAGCTGGGCTTGCGTCGCCGGCTGGCCAGCTGGGGTCGGCGGCACAGGGATGGCGCACGCCTGGCGCAGCTCGTACACAAACAAGAGCACAGACTGTGCCAGATTCAACGCCGGGTAGGCGGGGTCTGCCGGGATGGAGAGCACCCGATGGCAGCGTTCCAACGCAGCCCGGTCGAGCCCGTCTGCCTCGGGCCCGAAGAGCAAGGCAACCCGGCCATGGCCTGCGCGCTGCACCAGTTCGGCGGCCATCTCGCGCAGGTCGTAGCCCAGGCGGTAGCCGACATGGGTCGACGCCGCTGTGCCGACCACAAAGTGTACATCGGCCAGCGCCTCGTCCAATTCCGCATAGACTGCAATCCGGCCGATCGTATCTTCGGCGTTGTGGGCGAGCCGCTGCAATTCGGCAGGGGTGTAGGGAACCGGTTGCACCAGACGGAGCCAGGCAAGCCCCATATTTTTCAGCGCACGCACGCTGGCGCCGATGTTGACCGGGTCTTCTGGCCGGTATAAGACCACAACGACCTGGTCCAGGGGAGATTCGACCCGATCCATCAGCCGATTTCTGCGGGCAGAGCGCTGGCCACCTGCTCTGCCGCTGTGCCACAGTTCGCACAAAATTTGTGGTGCTCGGCCAGAGCAGTGCCACAGTGCGTGCAGTAGCGCTGCGCGACATTGGCCGGGGCAACGGCCACCTGGCGGCGCCGGGCAACTTCTGCTTCGATCGCATCTGTGCCCTGCGTTCTGCGGTCGGCCCCGCCGGCCACCTTGCGTCGGCGTTCCACCTCGCGCTCCAGCGCTGCATCCAGCCCCGCACTGGCGGGTACGACCTGCTCGATCTGCTGGAGCAGCAGAATGGCCTGACGCCGCAGCCGCTGGTCGAAGAGCTGATAGTCCGCGTCGCTCAGCTTGCCAACCCGGTAGTCGAACTCCAAATCCTTGATCGAGGTCATCACCTGGTCTTTGCGGTACAACAGCTCGGTCAAGCGATCCTCTTCAACCAGGGGAGGGGGAGGGGCTTTTTTCAACAGCGGCCAGGCCACAGCCAGGAGGGCCAGCCCCGAAATCCCCAACGCGATCACAAATCCCATCACAGACGACATCTTGGCCCCCTTCTTTGTTCAATCGTCGCCGACCGCGTAGGCCAACGACCGTACAGCCTCGCTGCGCCGGTGCGTCGGATGGGGCCAGGTTGCGATCAAGGTGCCCAGCACCAGCACGATACCGCCTACCCACATCCAGAGGGTGAGCGGGTTGATGTAGAGGGTGAACGTCGCTGTCGCCCCCCCCTCTTCCCAGCCATTCAAAACGGCATAGACATCCTCGACTGGGTTCATGTACAGGCCCACTTCGCTGGTCGGCATGTCCGGCGCCTTGTCGTAGATATTGCGCTGGGGTGAGATTTCGCTGATCCTGCGGCCGCTCTCCAGGTTGTAGACGTCGATCAACGCATCAAATTCAATCCGATTGGCCTGACGCGTGCTGGCCATCCCGTTGTAGACCAGCTCGTAGCGCCCCAGCGTAGCCCGTTCGCCGCGAGCGAGCGTGACGTTGAGGCTTTCCTGGTAAAACTCGTTGCCGATCACCGCCACGCCGATCATCACAATGCCCAGATGGACGATGTACCCGCCGTAGCGGCGGCCGTTGCGGCTCCACAAGTTGACCATCGCCAGCAGCGCGTTTTCACCGTTGGTGATGCGCCGTGCTGCAACCCCGCGCACGTATTCTTGGACGATGGTGGCAGCCACAAACGCGCAGATGGCCAGCCCGATGATCGGATAGAGGCTGGGGGCAAAGACAAAGACCAGCAGGGCGACCCCCCCGGCTGCAACCAGCGGGAAGGTGAACTGTTTGCGGAAGGCTGCCAGGCTGGTGTGGCGCCAGCCCAGCAACGGTGCAGCCCCCATCAGCAGCAGCAGCAGCAGGAAGAGCGGGCCATTGACTTTGTTGAAAAAGGGCGCCGCCACGCTGATCCGTTCGCCGGTCAGAATTTCGCTGAACATCGGGAAAAAGGTACCCCACAACGTCGCAAACGCAATCCCGGCAAAAAGCCAGTTGTTGGCCAGGAACGCCGCCTCTCGGCTGGCGTACGAGTCGATGGTGTGCTCCCCGCGCAGCAGCGGCAGGCGGTCAAAGAGCAACCAGAGAAATCCAAACAGAATCAGCACCAGATAGACCAGAAAATAGGGGCCGACGTCGCTGCGAGCAAAGCTGTGCACGCTCTCGATGATCCCACTGCGCGTCGTGAAGGTGCCCAGGATCACCAGAAAATAGGTGAGCCAGATCAGCACAACATTCCAAACCTTCAAGATCCCACGCTGTTCCTGGATGATAATGCTGTGCAGAAAGGCGGTTCCCGTCAGCCAAGGCAGAAAACTGGCGTTCTCGACCGGATCCCAGGCCCAGTAGCCCCCCCAGCCCAGCTCCATGTAGGCCCACTGGCTGCCCATGATGATCCCTGCCGACAGAAACATCCAAGGAATCAGCGTCCAGCGCCGCACTGTGTGGACCCATTCGTTGTCCAGCCGTTTGCTCACCAAAGCCCCCACCGCAAAGGCAAAGGGCACGGCCATCCCCACATAGCCCAGGTAGAGCATCACCGGATGGATGATCATCCAGAAGTTTTGCAGCAGAGGGTTCAGCCCCTGCCCGTCGGGCGGCAGGAACCCGACTCGCTTGAAGGGGTCTGTGGCGAAAACCAGCAGGGTCAGAAAGAAAAGCGAACTGACCAGCAGCATGGCGTTGACGTAGGGCATCAACACCAGGTGACGGTTGCGGTTGGAAAAGGCGACGACCGCGCTGTAGACAGAGAGAATCATACACCAGAAGAGCAGGCTGCCAGCCTGCCCTCCCCACAACGCCGAAAATTTGTAAAAAGCCGACAACGCTCGTTCCGAATGGTTCCAGACGTAGCTCAGATGAAAAGCGTCGGTCAGCAGCCCGTACCAAAGGATGGCAGTGGCGCCTGTGACCAGTGCAGCGACCGCGTAGACTGCGTTGTAGCTGCTCTGGATCAACCTGGTGTTGCGGCGGTGCCCCCCCCAGAAACCCGCCAGGATGCCACAGACAGCGAGCACCAGCGAGGTCAATAAGATCAGATGGCCAATGTCGTAGATCATGGTCGATTCTCCTCTGCGTCGATCGTTTGCTTCAAGGGCGAATCTTGTCCAGCAGTTCATCCAGCTGCGCCTGGCTGACGGGGCCGATCACCAGTTCCTGGATGTTGCCTTCTGCATCGATAAAAAAGGTCTCCGGGACGCCCTTGATGCCGTAGCGGCGAGCCGCAGCGCTCTGGAGATCTGGGCCGTTCGGATAGGTCACGTCGAATTCAGCCAGGTAGGCCTTAGCGGCCGGTTCCTGATCCAGGTAGTCCAGCCCAATGAAGACGACGCCGTTCTCTCGCTCACGGCGCCACGTCGCCTCCAGCAACGCTGCCTCGTCGCGACAGGGCGCGCACCAGCTGGCCCAGAAGTTGAGCACCACTCCCTTGCCGCGCAGGGAGGCCAACGTAATTGTCTCGCCGGCAAACGTGGTCATAGTGAACGGAGGGGCTTCACCGCTGGCACGGTGTTCAGACTGGTTGGTCTGGATCAGACGAGCTGCCAACAGACCGACAAACCCCAACAGAATCAGCACGAAGATCGACTGCCAGGCCCGCACCGAGCGCTGACGCGCCTGCGCCGCCTCAGCAGATGCCGGCTGCGCACGGTCTGGGGCTATCCGCTCAGCCATAGCGCTTCAGCTCCTCTTCCAGCTGCTGGTGATATTTTTCTTCCACCGCTGGCGTCAGCACCCCAGCCGGCTGTGGCTTCTGGACAATCATCTTGCGCAGGCGGCGCCAGACAAAAATTCCGCCGCCGGCCAAGGCTGCAAAGGGCAATATCCAGGCGAGCAGGTTGAATCCTTGTAAGGGCGGTTCCCCCATCACCTGCGGGCCATACTGCTCCAAAAAATATGCTTTGATCTGTTCTTTGTTCTGTCCCTCCTCCAGTTGCACCGCGATCATGTCGCGCATCTGTTCGCACGCTTTCAGCTCGCACGCGTCCAGCCGCACGCCGCTGCAGAGAGGGCACCAGAGGTCTTTGGCGATCTCGTTGACATCGTTGGGGCTTACTGCCCCGGAGTTCATCGGGGCTCCCTCCTGAGCAGAGAGAGGCCTGGCCCCCAGCAAGGTCAGACACAACAGCACAAACAAGGAGAGAAAAATCGCTCGCTGTGGTTGGATTTGTGGCATCATTTTGTCGTTTCTGAAGGACTCACCATTTCCGGTACAGAGCTGCAGAGCGGCCAGCACGGAACCGTCTCTTTACCCCATCATAACACAGACTGTCGATTTAGGGGCTGAATTGGGAAGAAGTCTCACCATTTTTTAATCTGCGCGTTCCCCTCCAGAGGGCTGGGGAAGCCGCGGGGATCGCCCGGTCAGGCGGGTCACCAGCTGGTAGCCAGCCCAGCGCAGCGGTTCAGGAGGGATGCGGGCATAGTGGCCCTGCACAAAGGGCAGGCCGCGCCAGCGGCTGTCGTCGCCTGCGTACAGGTCACAGAGAATCTCGCCAGCCAGGTTGGCCAGCGTCACACCATGGCCGCTGTACCCAAGCGCATAGTAGATGTTTCGCCGTTCGCCGCGCACGCCGATCAACGGGCGACGGTCGAAGGTCATCCCCAGCGTACCCACCCACCGCTGCACGACTGGCAGCCCGCCCCCGCCCGAGAAATGCCGCCGCAGCGTCTCCTGCAGACTGGCCTGGGCACGCGGCGACGTCCCCCCTGGGTAGCGGGTGCGGTTGTTGAAGAGATAGCTGTAGGCCTGGTTGCTGCCTCCGCCGAAGACCAGATGTCCACCGTTCGTCATCGACGCGTAGGAGATCCGATCCAGGTCGTCGGAGAAGCCAGCCAGCCCGTGCCAGCCAAGCTGCTGGCGCTGTTCGACGGTCAGGGCAGCTGTTGCCAGGAGATGCGAGTGCAGCGGGAAGAGTGCATCGCGGAAATAGCCCAGCGCGCCGGTGTAGCCATTGGTGGCCAGCACGATCGAGTCGGCACGCACCTCTCCTTGAGGGGTAGTCAAGAGCACCGGCTGGCCCTCCTGGACTTTTACCACTGGAGTTCTTTCATAGATCTGGACCCCCTGGGCCTCCAGGAGGGGGGCCATCGCCCGCACAAGCTGCAGGCCATTGATCTGGCCGGTGGCTGGATCCAGCACAGCGCCGCAGCCCTGTTCGACCGCCAGCTGGCGGCGCAGCTCGGCACTGTTCAGAAAGCGTGTCGGGATCCCGATCCGGTTGTCGGCTTCGACAGCGGCATGGGCCGCCTCTGCACGTTCTGCGCTGGTGTAGACCGTCACCGTCCCATCGCGGCGATGGTCGACAGGCAGCGCATGCCGTGCGATCCGCTCGCACAGCGCGTCGATGGCTGCGCGGGTCAACCGGTCGATCTGTGCGGCGGTCTCTGCGTCTACGGTTTCACAACCGTTCACCCGGTTGAGCATCAACCCACCGTTGCGGCCGCTGGCCCCGTTGCCCAGCGTCGCGGCCTCCAGCAACACGACCCGTCTTTCGGGCCAACGTCGGCTGACTGCATAGGCTGTGCTTGTGCCGGTGAAGCCGCCGCCGATGATCGCCAGATCAGCGGTCACCCCTCCCCGCAGCGGCGCTCGCACCGGGGAGGGGGGGGTCTGGTCTGCCCAGAGCGACAGGTTGTCGTCGAGCTCCAGGCGCTCGCGCCAGAGCCGGCCGGCCCAAGGCCAGCTGCACTCGGCAAGCTGGGTGCCAGCCCGCAGCAGGCGTTCGGCGAGGGGATCCAGAAAAGTTCTGGCCATGCTTGCTTCTCCTCCCAGCAGTGCTGCGGGCGAACCAAATCGGTCAACGCACAGTCAGCCGATACCCAAAGCGGTAGTTGCGCGCCAGCAGACGATAATGCGGCAACGTGTCTGGCCCACAGCTGGCGGTGCCCAGACCGCGCTGGGCAGCGTCCAGATTGAGATAGATCTCGGGCCGCGGTGTCAATTCGTAGGTATGACGCGCCTGGAAGAGGTCGTTGGCGGTGAAGTGGCTCGCCGAAAATTCGACCGTGGGCACGCCTTGCACCCGCAGCTCCGCCCCCTGGGCAGAGCGCAGCGCCAGCCAGCGCACATCGGTTTTGTGGCCATGCTCCTGAGGCATCACATAGGGAACGTACTGCTCGGCGACCGTGCTGCGGTAGCAGCCGACCAGTGCTGCGGCCTTGCGGTCGCTGTAATTCTCCCAGGGGCCACGGCCATACCACTCCAGCTCTTCCAACAGAGCGGGCAACACCAGATCGACCCCAACCCGCGGCAGGTCGGTGAGGGCCGCCCCCAGCCGAACTTCGTTGGCGACCTCCAGCACACCCTCTGGGGTGAGGGTGTAGCGTTGGATGTGCGTGAAATCATCCCACTGTCCACGCCCGCTTGCCTGATGGATCACCTCGACCGCCGCTCGATTTTTGGCTGCAACTTGTTCGATGCTGACCAGCCGGTGCTGCAGCGTGTGCAGCCCCAGCGCCAGCCAGCGTGTCAGGGCTTTCCAGGGTGGGCTCTCCAGCAGTTTGATTCCGTCGTTGTCGGTGCCAGCACGCCAGACATTCAGCCGGGGCCCGCGGATCAGCCTATTGGTGCCGCTGACGCCCAGTGCCGCCAACAGGCCGCTCTCGCGATCAAAGCTGGCCGTGACCTCACCGGCACGCAAAACCAGCTGACCAGCCTGTTCAAGCGATTCGACCTTGACTGCGCTCCGCACACGCCGGATCCTGGCTGTTTTCAGCCGCGCTGCAGGCACCGCCAGCTGCGCCCATCCCACGAGATAGCCGCTGGCCGCCCAGAGCGTGGCGCGGCGCTGATAGAAACGAAAATTCAAGAAACAGTCGCCGCCGACGGTTGCTGTGCCGCTCAGCCAGGGCAGCGCCTGTTCCAGCGTCACCTCGAGCCCGGCACCTGGCTCGATCCCAAGCGACGGCAATTTTCCGGCGGCAAGCACGCGGCCTTCTTCGACCAGCTCCCACTCGCCACGCAGCCATTCCAGCCCGATGAAGTCCTGCTTGTTGACGATGCGAACCCGTCCCTCTGCCAGCGCCACTTCTTCGACACGTACCGGCTGGGCCAGGTATTTGAACTCGTTGAGCGCCGGGTGTGGGGTGCGGTCGGGCCAGACGATCCCATCCGTGCAGAAGTTGGCATCGTTGGGCACGTCGTCGAAGTCGCCGCCGTAGGCCCAGTACGCGCTGCCATCGGGGGCCTGCTGGCGGATCCCATGGTCGACCCATTCCCAGATAAAGCCACCCTGCAGTGCCGGATAGCGTTCGAAGGCGGCCCAATAGTCGGCCAGGCTGCCGTTGCTGTTGCCCATTGCGTGCGAAAATTCGCACATGATCAGCGGCCGTGGGTCCGCGTTGCGCTCGGAATACTCGATGATCCGGGCGATATCTGGATACATCGGACACATGATGTCGGTGACGCGCTCGCCGCCGCTCATGGACTGACCAGCCCAGATCGAGATAGCCCCCTCATAATGCAGCGGGCGGCTGGGATCGTACCCGCGCACCCAGCCGGCGGCAGCGTCGTGGTTGGGTCCGTAGCCGCTTTCATTGCCGAGCGACCAGAGGAGAATGCAGGGATGGTTTTTGTCTCGTTCGACCATATTTTGCACGCGCTCGACAAAGGCGTGGGTGTAGCGTGTGTCTCGGCACATCTCTAAAAAGAAGGCATGGGATTCGACATTGGCCTCGTCGATCACATAAAAACCGTAGCGGTCGCAGAGATCGTAAAAAACAGGATCTTTGGGGTAGTGCGACGTCCGGATGGCGTTGACATTGTACTGTTTCATCCGCTGCAGATCCATCTCCATTCGTTCGCGTGAGATGGCACGGCCGGCGACATCGTCGTGGTCGTGCAGGTTCATGCCTTTGATCAAGACCCGTTTGCCGTTGATCAGCAGCGACCGTTCTCGGATCTCGACCTTGCGGAAGCCCACCGTGCAGCGGCTGCTTTCCTCGCCCTGGGGAGTTTTGAGGGTGACGACCAGCGTGTAGAGGTAGGGTGCCTCTGCCGACCACAACTTGGGTCTGGGGAGGGTCTGTTCGATCGAGAGCTGGCCGCGCGGTTGGTAGGGGGCACCGAAATCTGCCTGCAGCGGTTTGCGCAGGACGGGCTTGCCCCGTTCGTCAAAGAGCTGGGCTTCGAGCGAGCAGCCGCTCACGTCGCCCCCTGGAAAGCCCGCTTTGGCGGTGACGCGCAGGATGCCGTCGCGCAGGTCCTCGCTGAGGTCGCCGCGTGCGAAGACATCCTGCAGATGGGGTGTGCCCGTCGTGTAAAGCAGCACTTCGCGCTGCAGCCCGGCATGCCACCACATGTCCTGGTCTTCGACAAAGGCCGCATCGGACCATTGCGTCACAGCAGCCAGCAGTTGGTTCTCGGCGTCGTAGCGCACCAGATCAGTGATCTCAAACTCGGCTGGGGTCCGCGCATCTTTGTTGAGCCCGACTGGCTGGCCGTTGACGTAGACATAGAGGGCGCCTTCACAGCCGCCAAAATGCAGCACGATCCGGCGCCCGCGCCAGCTTTCAGGCACTCGAAAGTGGCGGCGGTAGAGGCCGGTCGGGTTTTCGTCGGGCACATCCGGGGGCAGAGTGGAGAAGGGCATCTGCACGTTGGTGTAGTGGGGGCGTCCGTAGCCCTGCACCGTCCAGTTGCCAGGCACCTGGATTGCGGACCAGTTGCCCTGTTCGACGGCGGCCTGGGTGACCTGCTCAGGGCGGCCAAAGATCTGGAAATCCCAGACTCCGTTGAGGGTGGCCAGCCAGGGGGATGCTGCAGGCGGGTTGTGCAGCGCCTCTGCAGCTGTGGGAAAAGGGACCAGCGTGGCCCGGGGGGGCAGCCGGTTCAGGCTGGTCAGCTGCGGCATTTTCCAGGTCGGCTGCCCCCCCAAAAAAAGCAACGGCAGCACGGAGGTCTCTTTTTCGACAAGATAGGTCTGACGGTTCATGGCCATTTCCTACAGCATACGATGAATGGAAGATGTCCCAGAAGGACTGAAAAGTTTGAGTATATTCGTCAGTATACCATAGAATCGATCCTGTCGACGGTGGAAGTCAGCACACTGTCCTGACCTTGGAGGCCTATGCGCGACCTGCTTCTTGCAATTGATCACGGCACCCAGAGCGTACGGGCTCTACTTTTCGATCTACAGGGCATGCTGGTGGCCAAAACCCAGGTGCCCATCGAGGCCTATTTTTCTCGCCAGCCAGGCTGGGCAGAGCAAAACCCAGAGTATTTCTGGAGCAGCCTCTGTGCTGCCTGCCAGGGGGTGTGGACACAGGCTGACCGAGAGCGGGTGGCCGGCGTGGCCTTGACTGCGCAGCGTGCCACAGTCATCAACGTCGATGGGGCAGGCCGCCCGCTGCGCCCGGCCATCCTCTGGCTGGACCAGAGACGCACCCTGGGTCAGCCTCCGGTCGGGGGTCTGTGGGGGATGGCCTTCAAATTGGCGGGCCTGAGCGAGACGATCGCCTACATCCAGGCCGAAGCCGAATGCAACTGGATCCGGACCCATGAACCTGCCATCTGGGCCCAGACCCACAAGTATCTTTTGTTGTCCGGCTATCTGACCTTCAAGCTGACCGGCCATTTTGTCGACTCGGTCGGCTGCCAGGTCGGCTATCTTCCTTTCGATTATAAAACCCAGCGCTGGGCTGCCTCCTGGGACTGGAAGTGGCGAGTTGCCCCGATCGACCCAGCTTGCCTGCCTGAACTGATCGCTCCGGCCCAGCCATTGGGCACGGTCAGCGCGGCCGCTGCGGCCGCCACCGGCATTCCTGCCGGGCTGCCCTTGATCGCCGCTGCAGCCGACAAGGCCTGTGAGGTGCTCGGCGCCGGCGCCTTTGACCCTCAGATCGGCTGTCTCAGCTACGGCACCACTGCCACGATCACGACCACCTCCTCGCGTTATCTGGAAGCGCTGCCCCTGATCCCTCCCTTTCCGGCGGCCCAGCCCGGCGCCTACAACCTGGAAGTCCAGATCTACCGCGGTTTTTGGATGGTGAGCTGGTTCAAACAGGAGTTCGGCCAGCGCGAAGTACAGGAGGCCGAAGCCAGCGGGATTGCTCCCGAACGCCTGTTGGACAAGCTGGTCGCCGGTGTGCCGCCGGGGTGTGACGGCTTGATGCTACAGCCCTATTGGAGCCCTGGCATCCGGGTGCCCGGCCCTGAGGCGAGGGGGGCTGTGATCGGCTTCACCGACATTCACACGCGCGCCCATCTGTACCGTGCGATCCTGGAAGGGCTGGCGTATGGACTGCGCGAGGGGATGGAGCGGCTGGAGAAACGGACCGGCACCCCGATCCGCGAGCTGCGGGTGGCGGGTGGCGGATCGCAAAGCGATGCTGCGATGCAGCTCACCGCCGACATCTTTGGGCTGCCGGCAATTCGCCCCCATCTCTACGAAACCTCTGGACTGGGTGCCGCCATCGATGCCGCTGTCGGGCTCCAGCTCTATCCAGATTTTGCAGCGGCGACCGCTGCGATGACGCGCAGCGGTCGCCGCTTTGACCCTGATCCACGAACCCGCCGCCTGTACGACCAGCTCTACCGGCGCATCTATCTGCGTCTGTATGACCGGCTCAGACCGTTGTATGAGGAGCTCCAGCAGCTCAGTGGCCGCTGAAGCGCGCACCAGGACAGCTTTTGGGGGCGACACACAGGTGCACAATTGACTGTCTTGATGTAGAGTAGAGATCAGAACGCTGCCTGACCTGCGTGTGCAGAGCAGCCTTGTCAAGAGCGAGGAAAGGGTTCGATGGCAAAAAGCAACGGCGCCAGCAACGGAGAGCTGGACAGATCCACCAACGCAGGGTTGGTGAAAGCGGCTGACATCATCCAGGAGATGCAGACCGCCTATCTGGACTATGCGATGAGTGTGATCGTCGCGCGTGCGCTCCCCGACGTGCGCGACGGGCTCAAACCGGTTCATCGCCGCATTCTCTATGCGATGTGGCACGATCTTTCTCTGACCCACGACAAAGCACACAAAAAAAGTGCCCGCATCGTCGGAGAAGTGCTCGGCAAGTACCATCCGCACGGCGACAGTGCTGTCTACGACGCCATGGTGCGCATGGCCCAGCCCTTCAGCCTGCACTACCCACTGATCGACGGGCAGGGAAATTTTGGCAGCATCGACGGCGACAACGCCGCAGCCATGCGCTACACCGAAGCCCGTCTGGCCCGCCTGGCGGGTCTTATGCTGGAGGATCTTGAAAAAGAGACGGTCGACTGGCACGAAAACTTCGACAACACACTGCGCGAGCCAGACATTCTGCCTGCCGCCTTGCCCAATCTGCTGATCAACGGCTCCAGCGGGATCGCCGTCGGGATGGCGACCAACATCCCCCCCCACAACCTCAGCGAGGTTGTTGATGCCTTGACCTTCTTGATCGACCGTTTCGACAGGGTCGACGAAGTGACGGGCGACGAGTTGATGCAGTTTGTCAAAGGGCCTGACTTTCCCACCGGCGGCATTCTTTACCGCTACCGCGAAGAGGGAAAGGACGAGGAGGACACCGATGCCATTGCGCAGGGCTATGCGGTCGGCAAGTCGCGGCTGATTCTCCAGGCCAAAGCCCACTTCGAAGAGATCAGCCGGGGTCGGACACGAATTGTGGTCACCGAGCTGCCCTACCAGACCCACAAGACAGCCCTGCTGGAGCGGATCGCCGATCTGGTGCGCGACGGCAAAATCGAGGGGATCAGCGATCTGCGCGATGAGTCTGACCGCACGGGCATGCGCATTGTGGTCGAGCTGACCCGCACCGTCGAGCCCAAGGCGGTGCTGGCCGATCTTTTCAAATACACGCCCCTCCAACAGACCTTCGGCATGCAGATGTTGGCGCTGGTCGATGGCCAGCCGCGCCTGCTGGGCCTCAAGCGTGTGCTGCAGCTTTTTGTCCAACACCGCCAGGAAATTGTCCGCCGCCGCTCCGAGTACGATCTAAAAAAAGCGCGCGAGCGTGCCCATCTGGTCCAAGGGTTGCTGCGCGCGCTCGACCTGCTGGACGAGGTCATCCAGACGATCCGCCGCAGCCAGACGGTCGAGAGCGCGCGCAACAACCTGGTCAGCCAGTACCAATTCACCGAAATCCAGGCGCAGGCCATTCTGGAGATGCAGCTGCGCCGGCTGGCTGCCCTCGAACGCAAAAAACTGCAGGAAGAGTTCGCCGAGCTCCAACAGCGAATCCTCTATCTGGAGGAGCTGCTGGCCGACCCGCACAAGCTGCTGGGTGTGATCCGGGCAGAATTGCTGGCGCTCAAAGCCCAGTTCGGCGACGCCCGCCGCACCCAGATTGTCGACCGCACCAAGGGCACGCTGACCGCAACCGACCTGTTGCCCGACCAGCGGGTCTGGGTCAGTATGGGGCGCAACGGCGACCTGCGCCGCCGCCCTGTCAGCAAATCTACCTTTTCGACCCTGCTCGAAATCGGCAAAGACAGCCAGGTGGCACTGCTGGCAGCCAGCACACGCGATCTGCTTTACGTCTTCAGCAAAGATGGGCGCTGCAGCCGCATCGGCATCCATGAACTGCCAGAAGAAGGCAGCAAAAAGGCGGCTGAATTGACCGGCTTCTCTGGCCGTGACACCCTCACCGCCGCGCTGGCCCTGCCCCGCGAGCGGGACGAAGAGAAGGAAGGCTATCTCTTCTGCGTCACCGAACAAGGGATGGTCAAACGCGTCACCGTGGCAGATGTCCAGAACAACACCGGCAGCGAGTACGTGGTGATGAATGTGGACGACAAGGATCGTCTGGTGGCCGTCCTGCAGACAGAGGGCACCCAGGAAGTGATTCTGGTCAGCGCCCAAGGTCAAGCCATCCGGTTCAGCGAGGAGGATGTGCGCAGCATGGGGCTGCCCGCCGGCGGTGTCGGCGGCATGAAGCTGCGCGCCAAAGACCGGATCGTCTACGCCGGGGTGGTGGCAGGGGAGGGAGAATTGCTGACCGTGACCGCCGCCGGGTTTGCCAAACGTTCGGCGCTCGCCGAATACAGTCTGCAAGGGCGCAACGGGGGGGGGATCGTTACCCACAAACTGACCGAAAAAACGGGAGAGCTGACCGCAGCGCAGCTGTTGCCCCCCAAGGTGGACAACGCCTGGCTGGTATTTGTAACGGCCCGCGGCGGGGCCCGGGCAGCGCTGGCCGCCGAGATCCCGGCCATGGGCCGCAGCGTATTGGGCAAGCAGGTGCTCGAAGTCTTGCGGCAGGAGAGCATCACGTCGATCTGGCGGCCCGAGGGGAGTGTCAGCAGCGAGAGCCCAGCGGAACCGCCTGCCCCGGAGCGCCCCGTCCCGCCCAGCCCAGCGGCACCTGCCCGGTCTGTCCGGCCGCGTGCCTCGGCCGAAACGTCGTCAAAAACTGTTCTGGAAGAACAGCGGTCAGGAGAGAAAAGCCCCTCCGCAGAGGCCCCCGTCGCGCTGGCGTTCGACTTTATCGAGCCAACCACAACCGAGGGCACAGAGCCCCCCGCGCGAAGTCGGAAGAAGCCTTCGACGGGCGGCAGCGTAGACGACGATCGGGGAGCTCAGAAAAAAACGAACGCTGAGCAGCCGAGATCTGCTGGCAGACAACGGACAAAATAAATGGGTGGCCAGACACTCTGTCTGTTGCCCACAAACACCCAGTTGCGGAGAGCTACTTCTTCCACTCGCTGAGCTGACCAGCGTTGGCATCCAGCACGACATGGGCCCCTTCGAACAACGCCTCCAGGTTGCCTTCGACGCCAACCAGGGCAGGCAGGCCCAACTCGACCGCGGCGACTGCGCCTGGGCTGTCCATCCCCCCTTGGACCGTCAACAGCCCCCCACTCCGCCGCAGCAAGCTGATGCAGCTGCGGTCGATCCGCTCCGCAAAGATAATGTGCTGGGGGCCCACCACGATCTCTTCAGGGTGGAGGATCGGCGGCTGAATCTTCATGAGGGTTCCTGCCACCTCCCGGCCGCCAATGCCTGTGCCCCGCACCAGCACACGGTCGATCCGGCGCACCATCATCAGGTTGGTGGCGCTGCGCACGTTGCCCACCACCCCAGCCGTGAGCACCACCGTGTCGCCCTCCCCGATATAGCCTTTGGCGTAGGCCAGGTTGATCGCATCTGTGACCACCTCATCTGTGTTGCTCAACCGCTTGGTGAGCAGCGGGTAGGTCCCCCAGCAGAGTGCCAGCTGCCGCTGCACCATCGGGCTCGGTGTGACTGCGATCAGCGGCGCGTCTGGCCGAAACCCTGCCATCAGACGGGCCGTAGCGCCGCTGACTGTCGGGGCGATGATGGCCTTGGCCTTGACCGCATTGGCCGTATGCACGGCAGCATGGCAGATGGCGCCCGAAGACGAAAAGACACGGGGAATGCCATACTGAATCTTCTGCCCCAGGTTTTGGCGCAACCGCTCAGCCTCCTCGGCAATTTTGACCATGGTCGTCACCGCCTCCACCGGAAACTGCCCGGAGGCAGTCTCGCCCGACAACATGATGGCATCGGTGCCGTCTAGGACTGCATTGGCGACGTCGCTGGCCTCGGCGCGCGTCGGGCGCGGGTTGCGAATCATCGAGTCGAGCATCTGCGTCGCCGTGATCACCGGCTTGGCTTCCGAAATACATTTGCTGATCAGCGTCTTTTGCACCCCAGGTACACTCTCCGGGTTGGTCTCGATCCCCAGATCCCCGCGCGCCACCATGATCCCATCCGACGCATCGATGATCGAGTCGATATTTTTGACCGCGTCCGGCTTTTCGATCTTGGCGATCACGGGTGTAGAGCGGCCAAAGGTCGTGTAGTTCTGGATGATCGACTTGAGTTCCAGCACTTCGTGGGCTTTGCGCACAAAGCTGAGGGCCACCCAGTCCACCTGATGGTCCAGTGCAAATTTGACATCCTCGATGTCTTTGTCGGTAAGCGCAGGAATGTCCAGCGAAGCGTCCGGCAGGTTCATCCCCTTGTTGCTCTGCAACAGCCCCGAGAGGATGATCCGGGTTCGAATTTCGGTTGGGTGCGTTTCCAAAACTTCCAGCTCCAGCATGCCGTCGTCGAGCAGAATACGCTCGCCAGCCTTGACCGCCTTGGGAAGATCCTTGTACTGGATCGGGACACGGCCCGGTTCGCCAAGAATGGCGTCTGTGGTCAACACCAATTCTTCCCCCTGCACCAGCGGCACGCCACCCTCGCGCATCTTGCCTGTACGCAGCTTGGGCCCCTGCAGGTCGGCGAGAATGGCGATCGGCTTCTGCAGCTCTTCTGCGACAGTCCGGACCCGCTCAATCGTTTCGGCATGGTATTCGTGGGTGCCATGGCTCATGTTGAGACGTGCCATGTTCATGCCAGCGGCGGCGATCCGGCGCAGGACAGGCAATTCACGGCTGGAAGGGCCAATGGTACAGACAATTTTGACACGCAACATGGCTCAAAAGTTCCCTTGCTTGGCTGGCGATTGTTTTTTTGCATCTTACCATATCAGACAACACAGTGGAATTGGTCTGCCTCCTGTAGCACAGTTGGCGCGTTCTCCTGCTTTGCCTGTGTTTCCGCGTCGCTCTCTACCTCAGAAAGCGTGCGCTCGCCAGCAGCATAGCGGGCACGCGCGTCGTCGAACTCCTCCTCCGACATTCCCAACGGTTTGTCCAGTTCTCCCAGCACGCGGTGCCAGTTGAACTTGAGCGTGCGCACCGCCTGCTCGAAAGGCCGGTCGCTGTGCACCTGGGCAAAGGTCGTGACCGCAGCATCAGGCGACAGCGGGGCCAGTTCGTACTGTCTGGCCAGCTGCTCCCGATGAAACGCGATCCAGAGATACAAGTCAGCTGCCGTGCGGCTCGGAAAACTCTCCAACAGCCGGTGCCGCTGAATGGCTTCGACCACCGGCAGGTAAATCTGGTCGTACCAACTGCCGACCGCCTCTTCCCAGCACAACGGCTCCAGGCCGCCGGCCCGCTGGCGGTCCAGCCCACGCAAATACTGGTGGACCTGGATGTGGCGAAGCAGGATCTGGTAGCGCCCGGGCTCGGTGAGTTCGATCGTATGCCCCGGCCGCACCGTGTCAAGCCCGCTCTCTTTGAGAAATTCAGCGCGCTCCACCTTGATGATCCACTGGTCCCGTTCGAAGTCTTCCATGTGCAGCAGCACCGGCGTCGGGATTTCAGTCACATACGCCTCGATATGGGTCAGGCCATTCGCCCAGGCCACGCTGACCCGGTGGTTGCCGTCGCGCACAAAATAGACATCTCCAACTTTGTACACCTCGATCGGCGGATAGCCAGCCATCGACTGCATCATGGTGTCGACCCGAGCCCACCGTTCAGGGTTGATGCCAGCCCGCGGCAAAAAACTCTGGGTAAAATCACGGTAGCGGCCTACGCTGCCGACAATGTTGGCCAGCGGCACCATCCGCGTGCCCATCTCCACCTGCTGCCGTGCCTTAATCCGTTTAGCGACCTCGTCGTAGCTGACCAGGTCGACATTGTTGCCGGTGATCCGGGCCATCAGATCGGCGATCTGGGCCTGGCTGACTCGGCGACGATATTTCTCCAGCGATTCGTACTCCACTTTTTCTGTCCCTGACATCCTTTGCTTCCTCGTCCATGAAGCCACTGTGCGGCTCGAGCGCACGGTTTCTCTTCTCTTTGACGTATCGAGTATAGCAAATGTTCTGTAGAACGCATAGTGTAGATTGTACAAAAAGCTGTCGGAGCCACGGCCCTGCGGGCAGCTCACGGGACAAGCGCCAGCAGGGCGACACATTCGTCGGCGCGCAGGCTCATGCAGTGGACACCCTGGACCACGCCCTCTTTGGGGGGGACCTCGTTGGCTCTGAAACGGATGAGTTTGCCCAGCCGTGAGAGGACAAACAGGTCGCTCTGTTCTGTGACGGCCACGACACCGACCAGGGGATCTGCCTTCATTGCGGTCTTGCCCCCGGCGCCAGGGGCTTTGTTGGCCGTGAAACCAGCCAGCAACCGGATCGTGCCTTTGCCATCCTGGCCGAGCAGAAAAACCTGGCCGTCGGCTGGGGCAGCGGCTACGGCCACCACACGGTCGTCCGGGTCGACCCGCATGCCCAGACAGCCGCGCACCGGGACCAGCCGCTCGTTGAAGCGGATGGCCTGGCCGCTGCGGGCTGCGATCAGAAGCTCGTCGCTGCCGCAGCTCCAGCAGGCAGCAGCAGGCGCTCCTCCCTCGCGCGGCTCCAGCAGCACGCTGCCCGCCTGCAGGCTGGCCCCCAGATACGGACGGGCGATCCGCCGTACCTGGCCCCGTTCCGTCACAAGCACCAGAAAAGTACCGTTGTCTGGCGGCTCTGGGAGGACCAGGGCCAGCCGCTCCTCCGGGCGCAGGGGCAGGCGAGTGTTCAACAGCTCGCCGCGGCTGCGCACCGGGCGTTCGCTGATTTCAGCGACCGGAACCCGGAAGACACGCCCGTGGTTGGTGAGCAGCGTCAGCATTTCGGCTGGGGTGGCCATCGCCAGAAAGGTGGGTGGGTCATTCCCGGGGCTATCCAGGTCAAAAATCCCCATTCCACCGCGGCGCTGACGGCTGTACAGGTGGCGAGGAGTTCGTTTGGCCAGCCCAGCTGCACTGATCGTGATCAGATGGGCCGAAGTAGGGGGCTCGCTCGGTTCCAACGTGGCCTCGTCCTGTGTCTCCGTTGAAACGTGCACGCTGTGGGTGTGCACGCTGTGGGTGTGCACGCTGTGGTGCAGCTGGCTTTCCAGAGATTCGATATAGGCCAGGACGGCAGCGGGGAGGCCGGTGAGATCAGGTCGTTCCATTGCATTCCTCGACTGGTGTTCGGGAAAAATCTGGTCAGGGCAGGGTCTGGGCGATGCGTAAAATTTCCTCGGCGTAGCGGCGGCGTGGCTCGGGCAAATCCTGCCAGGTTCCTCCACTGTTCAAAAAATCGAGCAGACGGTCGATCCCCCAGTGATAGGCCACCAACGTCCATGCAACCTCTGCATAGCCGCGCTGCGCCAGCTGGCCACGCAAAAAGTTCAAATAGACTGCGGCGACCTGCAGATTGCTCAGGCTGTCGAAGGGATCGCTGGCGGAGACAGCTGGGGCCCACTCGCGCCAGGTAGCAGGAAGGACCTGCATCAACCCCATTGCGCCTGCAGAGCTGAGCGCCAGCGTATCAAAACTGCTTTCCACATAGGCCTGTGCAGCCAGCATGCGCCAATCCAGGTCGTACTCTGCCCCGACCTGCTGAAAGAGCTGGGCGTAGGTGAGCTCGGTGCCGACTGGGGAGGGCGGTCGCTGTAGGCTGGCAGAGTCGGTGCTGCCGCGCACTGCGCCGCCGTTGGCGGGCACGCTGACCTGGTCGGGCGACACCAGGGGCAGGGCCGGGTCCGGCTCTGTGGGCGACAAGCGATCGGGCGGGCTGGCGGGAGGGGGGGGCGTTGCCGGCTGGTCGAGCGCCACGACAATCACTGCCGGTGCGGGGGCTGCAGGAGCTGTCACCGATGGCGTCTGCACGGAGATCTGGCGCAACAAAGCGGCCAGCAACAAAAGCAGGAGAGCGGCTCCAGCCCCGGCCAGCGCCAGACTGCCTGCGACAGCCAGCTGCCAGGTGCCCAGGAGAGGACGCAGTTCGACGGTTTGACGCAGCTGCTGCAGCACCCGTCCCTCCTGGTCCACAGCCTGCAGCCCAAAGAAGCACGGGCGCGCGCCCAACAGCGGCAGCCGCCTGGCGGTCAACGCCACGACCGTGCGCACCTGTTGGCCAGGCTGTACAGTGCAGGGCACGTCAGCCAGGCCAGGTCGAAAGACCAGACGCTCTGTCCCGCCCCCCCCCTGCACCGCCACCTGGATTGGAGCGTTGCCCAGGTTGGTCATCCGCAACGGCAGCGAGAGCGTGCGCCGCCACCAGGTCGCCCGCAACGGAGAGCGGTTCCCCACTTCCAGCAGGATCTGTTCGAAGGGCAGGATCTGTAGCACCACCCCCAGACGGGTGAGCCGGGCAGGGTCCTGGAGCGAGCGAACCACCACAGCCAGATCATGGTCGCCGGCTTCGGCGCGGGCATTGCGTGGGGGAGCCACGGTCAGTTCCAATGTACGTCGCTCACCTGCCGCCAGATTGGCCTGCACATAGGGCTCGGCAGCCCACAACTCGTCCAGCCACCCCTCCAGATGGGCCCGTATGGTCAGCGGATGGCCGCTGTTGTTGAGCACGCTGAGCGGCAAGGCGACCGACTGGCCAGGTTCGACCTGCCAGCAGCGCTCCGGCAGGGTCGCCACCAGCAGACCGTCTGGCAGGTCGGGGATCCGGCTGGCAGCATTTCCTGTGGACTCAACCTCCCAGACCTGCCAGTTGGAGAGGTCGAGCGGCAGCCGCTGAACGCTGGAGACAGGATCCAAGCCATCTGGGTCGATGGGTTCTGGCTGCAAAGGCAGTGGGATGTCACCGTGCATGGTGCTAGTATGGGGGAGGAGCCCGCCTCTGTCAAGTTGGCTGGCCGAGGCCGTCTTTTTGCAGGAAGCATTTTTTTCTGAGCCAGGTTTGTCCCTCTCTGCAGCACAGCCGAATGTCAACGCAGCATCGTGGTATGATTGGCAAGGTGGTCTGTCAGGCCCCAAAGCATCACGGATGAATTTTGTGAGGGAAATATGTCCAGATGGATTGTCACGACACTGGCGCCGGAACACTTTGCACAGTTGGAGCAGCTGCAACGTACGGTTTATCCGACGCTGGGTGCCCACGAATTGATGCGGGTCGAACACTTTGCCAGCCAGTACCGGGTCTTTGCCGCAGGCCAGATCGTTGTGCTCGACCCCGAACGTCCGCTCCCGGACGGGGAGCCGCGCGTGGTCGGGCAGGGTTCTGGCTTCTTCACCCCCTTTGATTTCGAGCACCCCCACCATACCTTTGCAGGTTTCTGCGACGGATTTTATTTTCGCACCCATGACCCTGCCGGGGACTACTACTACGGGGCCGACATCAGCGTACATCCCGACTACCGAGGTCAGGGGATCGGCCAGCGCATCTACGCTGCGCGCAAAGAGCTGGTGCGCAGCAACAACCGGCGTGGGATTGTCGCAGGGGGGCTGCTGCCAGGCTACGCGCGCTACAAGGGTACCCTGAGCGTGCACGACTATGCAGCCGCCGTGGTGGCCGGCACCTTGCAGGATCCGACCCTCTCGTTCCAGCTGCGTCAGGGCTTTGTCGTGCACAGCCTGATCGAAAATTACATCCAGGACAGCGCCTCCGACAACTGGGCAACGCTGATTGTGTGGACCAACCCAGACTTTCGTGGACCCAACAATTTGGACATTCCAGGTGAACCGGCTGAAAAATGTGGACTGTAGAATCGCTGCCCAGCGATGGCCCCAGTTGAAGTTCATCTGGGGGCTGCACTACAATACGAATTCTATGCTGCGTTCACCTGCTCTGTCTCAGCGCTGCTCCTCTGTTTCCACTGCGGAGCGTCTCCTCTGGGGGGCGCTGCTGTTGGTGGCCTGGGGCCTGCGCCTGCATCTGCTGGATCGCCAGGACATCTGGTGGGATGAGGCCCGCAACATCGAGGTCGCGCTGCGCCCACTCACCCAGATAGCGGCTGCCCCCGAACTGGATATCCAGCCCCCCCTCTATTACTGGCTGCTGCACGGCTGGAGCCTTGTCGCTGGGGGGGCTGTGGGGCAGCTGCCTGCACAGCTGGCCTTTGTCGCCCGGCTCTGGAGCGTGCTGGCTGGGGTGGTGGGTGTCGCTTTGCTGGCAGCGCTGGCGCGGCGGGCCGGCGGTATGCGGGCTGCGCTGCTGGCGGCCCTGCTCGGCACCCTCTCCCCTTTTTGGCTGGCCGAAAGCCAGGAAAGTCGCATGTACACCACCGGTTTCGCGCTGCTCACAGCGGCTGCCCTGTTTTTCTGGGAGCACTGGGAGCGGCACTGCCGGGAGAAGGCCGCGCGCTTCAGCCCGGCCTCACTGCTGTTTGTGTTCTTGACGGCCGCGGCTTTGTTTACCCACTACAATGTCCTGTTTGTGCTGCTGGCCTGGTATGGCTGGTGGGGAGGCTGGGCATTGCTGCAGCCGGCGCGTCGAAGGCTGCTGGGCTCTGTCTGTGCCCATGGGCTGGCGACAGGGCTGCTGCTGCTGCCGCTGGCCCCGATTGCCCTGCGGCAGATCCCAGGCTATGCCAACCCCAACCTGACCGTGGTCGATGTCGGGGAGTACCTGCGTCAGAACTGGCAGGCCTATCTGGGCGGCTATGCGTTTGACCCGACCCAGGCCAATGGGCTGGCCTCGCTCTGGCTGGGCGGCGTGGCGGCTGTCGCGCTGGCCGGGCTGCTGCTGACCGCTCGACAGAAGGGGCGGCGGGCCATTTTGGGATTTTTTCTGGCCTGGCTGGCTGGGGGCCTGACGCTCTACTATCTTGCCGTCCTCGACCGCAACGCCTTCCATGTGCGGTACGCAAGTTTTGTCACGCCGGCGCTCTACACACTGGTGGCAGTGGGGCTGGCAGCATTTGCCCGACGAAGTCGCCTGCTGGGCGTGCTGTTGGCAGCCCTCCTGGCCGCCGGGCTGGTGACGGCTGCACACGCCGACCTGTACGATCGTCGCTTTGACCGCGAACACATCGCCGAAGTCACCGAATGGCTGCGGCAGCACAGCACGCCCGACGACCTGATCCTGGTCGACCAAAAATATCCGTTCGGTTTCTATTACCAGCCCTACGCTGTCGACGCCGTGCAGCTGGCCCCTGCCAACACAGCCCCTGCCAACACAGCCCCTGCCAACACAGCCCCTGCCAACACAGCCCCTGCGCGCTACCTGTTCGTCGACATCAACACACTCGACCAGCAGTTGAACCAATGGGCTGGCACGGCGCGGCGGGTCTTCTGGGTGCAGTGGTTCGAGAGCGACACCGACCCACGGCGAGCGGTCCATTTTTTGTTGAACAAATATGGCCGCCACAGCGGAGAAGAGTGGTTCCAGGGCTACGCGATCGACTGGTGGGAGCTGGAGCCGCCGACCCAGTTTGAACTGGCGCCTGCATTGCAGCCGATGACCTTCTCTTTTGCCCAGGCGGTGCAGGTGGTCGAGGTCTCGCTGCCGCAGCGAAGGCTCCCCGCAGGGACCCCCCTGGCAGTGGCGCTGCGTTGGCAGCGGATACCCGGAGGGAGTGTAGTGCGCCCGCTCAAGGCGCGCGTGGCGCTGTATGATACCAACGGCAACCGGCTGGCACAGGCCGACGAACGGCTGCTCAACGACCGCCACCTGGCCCCTGCCCAGTGGCAGCCGACCGACCGCCCGCTCGGCGTCTATCTGCTGCCGATCCCAGAAGGCCAGCTGCCCGGCCGCTATGCAGTACGTCTGCTGGTCTACGACGCTGAAAGCCTGGAACCGCTGAACTGGGTAGATGCTCTCGGCGCCCCAGCCGGAATCGAACCGGAGCTGGGCAGGATCGAGATCGGAGAGTAGACGCTTGGAGCGAACGATTCAACAGCTGGCCTTGTTTCCCTACCTGGAAGCGCAAGCGTCAGAGCGCCCGCCCGACTTCATCCCCATCTACACGCCGTCGCTGGACGGCCACGAGGAAGCGTACGTGTGCGACGCGGTGCGCAGTGGGTGGATCAGCAGCCTGGGCAGCTATGTCACCCGTTTTGAGGAGGAGTTTGCCCGCTTTTGTGGGGTCAGCCACGCCGTCAGCGTGAGCAACGGCACAGTGGCGCTGCATCTGGCGATCCATGCGCTGGGGATCGGGGCAGGCGACGAAGTCCTTGTGCCCAGCTTGACCTTTGTGGCCACCGCCAATGCCGTCCGGTACACCGGGGCCACCCCGATCTTTGTCGATGTTGACCCGGTGAGCTGGTGTATGGACCCGGAGGATGTGCGCCGGCGGATCACCCCGCGCACACGGGCGATGGTGCCGGTCCACCTTTACGGCCACCCTGCACCGATGGCTGCGCTCCGGGCCCTGGCCGCAGAACACCAGCTGTGGGTCATCGAAGATGCTGCCGAAGCACATGGGGCCGCCATCGACGGTCGCCGGACCGGGGGGTGGGGAGATGTCGGCACCTTCAGCTTTTATGCCAACAAAATCATCACCACAGGGGAAGGGGGGATGCTGACGACCGACGACAGTGCGCTGGCTGCGCGCTGCCGCATGCTGCGCGACCATGCCATGCCACCGCAGCGCCGGTACTGGCACGACGAGGTCGGCTTCAACTACCGCATGACCAATCTCCAGGCCGCAGTCGGTGTCGCCCAGCTGGAACGCATCCATCACTTTCTGGAGCGCAAACGGGCGATCGCAGAGCGCTATCGGCAGGAGCTGGCTGGACTCCCTGGCATCACCTTTGCTGCCGAACGGCCTGGCTATACCAACGTCTACTGGATGGCTTCGATCCAGGTTGCGCCCCCCTATCCGCTGGCGCGCGATGCACTGATTCCAGCGCTGCGCAGCCGTGGGATCGACAGCCGCCCGTTCTTTCATCCGCTCGACACACTGCCGCCGTACCGCAGCGACACCCCCTGCCCGGTGGCTCTTCAACTCAGCCGCAGCGGGCTCAACCTGCCCAGTTCTCCTACACTGACCGACGAGCAGGTGACCTACATCTGCGCGGCGATCCGCGCCGGGTAGTTTCTGATTTTGTCGAATCTGCACGTACAATGCAGCCATGAAGAGGGTGTGGAGGGAAGTGAACGAGCACAAAAATGCAGGCGACGTGGATGTGTCGGTCGTGTTGCCGACCTACAACGAGCGCGACAACATCTGCGACCTGGTCGAGGCGATCCAACGTGAGCTGACGCCCACCGGCCACCGCTTTGAAATTCTGGTCGTCGACGACAACAGCCCAGATGGGACCGCCGAGGTCGTGCGCCGCCGCTACGCGCTGGCCGTCGACGGGACGGCGGCGCTGGACAGCCAGGGGACCCTCCGGCTCTTCGTGCGCACACAAGACAAAGGGCTGGCCAACTCGATCCGAGACGGACTGCTGTCGGCCCAGGGACGTACGCTGGTCGTGATGGACACCGATTTCAACCATGACCCTGCGCTGATCCCGCAGATGGTCGATCTGCTGCGCTACTACGACCTCGTGATCGGCAGCCGTTTTGTAATGGGGGGGGGCATGGAGGATCGGCTGCGCTATCATTTCAGCCAGCTCTACAACGTTTTTATCCGTGCGCTGCTACAAACCCAGATCCAGGACAACTTGAGTGGCTATTTTGCGGTCCGCCGCCAGCGGCTCTACGAACTGGTCCCGCTCTTTCCTGCCATCTTTTACGGCTACGGCGACTATTTCATCCGTCTGCTGTTGGCGGCCTGGCGGCAAGGCTGGAAGATCCTCGAAATTCCGGTTTTTTATATCTTGCGCCGTCACGGCGCCAGCAAGACGGGCTTTGGCGCCATCTTCAAACAATATACAGCCGCTGTGATACGGGTGCGCCTCTTTGGGCTGCACCCATGAGCGTGCAGGACGGTCACACAATGCAACGGACGCGTCTGTTTGGTCTGCTGGTGTTGATGGCACTGCTGGTCTCGGTCTACACCCTGACCAGTTCGGGGCGCTTTCATGTCATCGACGAGGTCAGCTTGTTCAGCCTGACCGAGTCCGCAGCGCTGCGCGGGGCGGTGGACACCAACGCGATCGCCTGGACACAGTGGGTGAACAGCCCCGGCGAGGTGCTCGGCGCTTTTGGGCCGGACGGCCAGGTCTACAGCAAAAAGGGGCCAGCCCCGGCGTTGCTGGCGCTTCCCTGGTATCTGCTGCTGCACGCCATCACCGAGCTGAAGGTGGGCATCGGACAACTGCAGACCACGCTGCTGTGGAATGGATTTGTCACAGCAGCCACAGCGGCCCTGCTCTGGCTGGTCGCCGGCCGGCTGGGCTTCAGCGACCGTACCGGGATGCTGCTCGGCCTGCTGTTTGGGCTGGCTACGATCGCCTGGCCCTATGCCAACCAATTTTTTGGCGAGCCCCTGAGTGCCTTCAGCCTGCTGCTTCTTTTTTACGCCCTGTTGGGCTGGCGTCGGCACCCCTCCTGGGGCTGGATGCTGCTGGCGGGGAGTGCTGCCGGTCTGGCGGTTGCAACCGTCACGGCCCATGCCCTGCTGGTGCTGGTGCTGGCCGGCTGGTGGCTGGCCGATGGGCTGCGGCGCCGACACCTTGCCACTGCTGGCTGGTGGAGGGCGGTCGGGGCCTTTGCCCTCCCGCTGGGTGTGACAGCGTTTCTTCTGGCATTCTACAACACGGTGCGCTTCGGCCACCCGCTGGAGACCGGCTATCACTTTGATGCCGGGGAGGGCTTTACAACCCCGCTGCCTCTGGGGCTGTGGGGGCTGCTGGTCAGCCCCTATCGCGGGCTTTTCTGGCACACACCGCTGTTGCTGGCCGCCTGGGCTGCGTTCGTCCCCTTTGTGCGCCGTCTGCGCAGCGAGGGGATTTTGATGGCCCTGCTCAGCGCTGTGCTGATCATCACCTACAGCCTGTGGTGGATGTGGTGGGGGGGCTTCGCCTGGGGTCCCCGCTTTTTGGTGCCGTTGACGCCGTTCTGGATGCTCTGGTTGGCACCGGTGCTCGAACAGGCCGTCCACCAGCCCCGACGGTGGGCCCGCTCCGTATCAGCCTGGCTGGTTGCGCTGCTGGCACTCCTCTCGGCGGTCGTTCAGCTGGCTGCTGTCAGCGTCAATTTTGTCAATTACGAAATCGCCTTGCGCGGCCTCTACCCAACCGACTGGAACGACCCGCTGCGCCACCCCCCCCCGGCGCAAAGTCTGGCCAATTTTCTGGACAGCCCGGTCTTTGGCCAGTTCAAGCTGATGGCCCAGGGGGGTGTCATCCACAGCGACCTGGCCTGGCTGTGGGCAACCGGGGAACCAGCCCAGACGACCGTGCTCTGGCTGGTCGTGCTGATCGGCGGCGCTGCCGTGCTGACCCTGGCTGGCGGGGTGCTGGTCTGGTGGAAAGCGACTTCTGCCCCCCATACGTCTGCGTACACGATCGGTGCCCCTACCTTTGTCCTGGCAGCCGTGATTCCCGCCCTGGTGATCTCGACCTGGGCAGGAGAGGTTGAACGCCAACCTGACTATGGCCAGAGCGGAAACGGCTACCGGGCGATCCTCGCCGAAATTTGCAGCGGTGTCACCGAATCCGACAGCTTTGTCAACGTGGCGCCTACCTACTATCAGATCCCCATGAACTGGATGCCCGGCGCCTGCCAGACCGACATTGTCACACTGGGCTATGCGCTCAACAGCCTGGCCTACCCAGAGACCGCCCAGGTGCTGGAGCAGGTTGCGCGCAAGAGCGACCGCATCTGGTTTGTGACCAGCGGCGTGCAGGCCAACGACCCGGACAACACCCTGGAGCGCTGGCTGGCCGACCATGCCTACAAAGCCACCGACAGCTGGTACGGCGACTTTCGCCTGCTGCAGTATGCCACGGCGGTGCGGCTGGCAGGAGTCGAGGCAACCCCCGTCAACCAGGCGCTGCTGGGCCGTCGCGCCGAGCAGGTCACAGTCTTCTCGGCGCGATCCCCTTCGGTAGGGCTGGCCGGCAAGCCACTCCCCATCGAGATCGAGTACCGGCTTGAAGCCCCCACCGACCAGAACCTGCGCTGGTTTGTCCAGCTGCTCAGCGGACAAAATATCCCGCTTGCCTTGCTCGACAGCGGGCCCAACGACAACTACACGCTGTTCAGTTCGCTGCCGGCACGCGAGATCCTGGTCGAGCGCGCCGGGCTGCTTGTGCCCGCCAACACGCCTGAAGGCGATTATCTGCTGATCGCCGGACTGTACAACCCCGACGACGAGGCAGCGCGCCTGATCACGATCGATGGGCCCGATTTTGTCTCGCTGGGCGCAGTGCGTGTGGTCAAGGCTCGCTAGCCGGGCCAAGGAGCAGAGGAGATGGGCAGACCAGCCGGGCGTTGGCAGCAGAGGTGGATTCGTTGGGCCCGCAATGGCTGGTTCTTGCTGCTGGCACTGGCCGCCTTTTTTTACGCGCCCGTCTTGGCTGGTCTGCGCACCTTTCCAGATGGAGATTTCACCCACCACTTTTTGCCTTTCAACCTCTTTCTGCGCCAAGAACTGGCAGCCGGCCGGCTGCCGCTGTGGAACCCATTCACCTACAGTGGCCACCCATTTCTGGCCGACATCCAGGCTGCGGTCTTCTACCCGCTGGGCACGCTCTGGGTCGCCCTGACCCTGCCGCTAACCGACGCGGGCACCCGGCTCTACCTCTTGCAGCTCGAAGCGGTCGTGCAGGTGGCGCTGGCCGGCTGTTTCACCTATCTGTTGGTGCGCCGCCTCACCGGCCGTCACACAGCCGGTCTGGTGGCAGGGATCTGTTTCGCATTTTCGGGGTATCTGACAGGATACCCCGTGGTACAGCTGGCTGTGCTGCGCACCGCGATCTGGCTGCCTCTGCTGCTCTGGCTGCTGCTGCGCGGCGCTGCAGCGCCGCGACGCTGGGAGCGCTGGTTGGCGGTGGCACCCGTGGCTGCGGTGGCCTTCCTGGGAGGCCATGCACAGACCTTTCTGTACAGCGCCTATACGGCAGCTGCCTGGGCAGCCCTGTTGGCGGTCTGGCAGTGGCGCCGACAGCCGGGGGAGGGTGCAGCGCTGGTGGGCGGTCTGTTGGCGGCAGCGGCGCTGGCGGTCGGGCTGGCTGCCCCCCAGCTGCTGCCCAGCCTGGAGTATGTGCAGCAGAGCGTGCGGGCCAACGTCGATTACGCTTATGTCAGCGGTGGATTTCCGCTGCAGGACACCTGGCAACTGCTGCTCCCCGGTGTCCTGACCGAGTACTCGCCGCTCTACATCGGCGCGGTCGGGCTGGGGCTGAGCTTTGTGGCAGCAGGTGCCGCAGCACTGCGCAAAGACTGGTCGACGGTCGAGAGGGTCACTCCGGAGCCGGGCAAGCTGCATCACCGCACGGGAGTCTGCTTTTTTGGTGGGTTGGCCTTGGTGGCCCTGCTGCTCTCCTATGGCGGCAACGGTCCCCTCTACCCGCTCTTTTACCGGTATGTTCCTGGGTTTGATCTGTTTCGAGGTCAGGAACGAGCCGCCTTTCTGGTCGCTTTTGGGCTGAGTGTTCTGGCAGGCTACGGCATGCTGGCGGTACGGCTGCTGCCGCCGACGCTGCGCGGCTGGCTGGCCACCCTCTACGCCGGGCTGGCCACCGCGGCTGTCTATCTGTTTGGCCTGCTCTGGCAGCTGCCTGGCCAGAGCGCAGTCGGACAGCTGCACTTTCTGGAGGGGGCTGCCCTGACCCTGGCAACGGTCGCTGGCCTGGCCCTGCTGCTGCGTCTGCCCGGCTGGACCCCGCCGCGCACCCAGCTGCTGGTGCTGCTCACCTTCGCCAGTCTCTTCTTGGCCAATGCAGGGACCCAGTGGGCCCCCTTTGGCCCGGCGCGCAAAACGCTGCCCACCCCCGAAGTGGTGGCAATTCAGCAGGCTGTCAGCTCCCCAGAGGCCGGAACCCCTGGCCGTGTCTACAACGAATACCGGGTCTACGAAGACTACGGCATGCGCGCCGGGGTCGAGGATGTGTGGGGCGCCAGCCCACTGCGGCTGGCCCGCTACGCCCGGCTCTTCGACGAATTCCCGCTCGACCGGCTGTGGCGGCTGACCGGGGTCAGCCATGTGTTGACCTGGCGTCGCGAACTCTTTGTGCCGGCCACCCTGTTGGCGGAGTTCCCCCAGCAGAACGACACCACCTACCTGCACCGGCTGGAGAAGGCCCCCCCGCGCGCCTGGGTGGTGCACGATGTTGTGGTGGCAGACGACAGCGGCGCAGCAACGTTGCTGGCGGACTCCAGTTTCGACCTGAATCGGCGAGGGATACTGCCCACCGACCCGAAAGCTCTGCTGGCAGTCTCCCCGCTGGCTGCAGGGGTGCAGCCAGCCCAGGTGCAGCTGGTGCAGAAGGCACCGGGGGTGGTGACAGTGCAGGTGGCCAGCCCCACCCCTGGCCTGTTGATCGTGAGCGAGAACTGGCTGCCAGGCTGGCGGGTGGTCGCCACCCAGTGGCCGGTTGGGGCTCCGGCCCCCCTGGAGGAGCCGTTGCGCGCCAACCTGACGCTGCTGGGGCTGCCAGTGCCAGCAGGGGAGGTGCAGGTGGAGCTGCGCTACCGGCCCGACAGCGTGCGCTTCGGGCTGGCTGTCGGCGCAGCCAGCGCTGGCGTGCTGCTTGTCGCAGCCGTGGTCACCGGCCTGCAGCGCCGGCGGAGGGGAGCATGACACGCGGCCGGCTGGCAACCCTGACCGTCTTGTTGGCGGCCTTCGCACTGCGTCTGGCCCTGCTCGATTTCCAGGAGCTGCGCGGCGATGAAGCGTTCGGCTATTTTTTTATCCAACGCTCCTATGCCGACCTGACCACAGCGACAATCGATCTGCGCGAGCCCCACCCCTTGGCCAGCTATTACCTGGCCAAGGGATGGTTGGCGCTCGGCGGAGACAGCGAATTTTCGCTGCGTTTTCTGCCGGCCTGGTTTGGGGTGCTGGCAGTC
The DNA here is from genome assembly GCA_018969295.1 of Chloroflexota bacterium. GTDB lineage: Bacteria > Chloroflexota > Anaerolineae > Caldilineales > Caldilineaceae > Caldilinea. Next base: position 135,870 of record JAGWYN010000003.1, read on the forward strand.
GCTCTGACCGGCCGGCTGGCACGACGCCTTGGCTTGGGACAAGGTACCTCCTTGACAGCAGCTGTGCTGTTGGCCACCAGCCCCTATACGGTCTGGCACAGCCAGGATGCCCGGATGTACAGCATGAGCCTGGCGCTGACCACCGCCACAGTCTGGCTGGCGCTGGAGCTGCTGCAGCGCCAGCGGCTGGTCTGGGGGCTGGCCTATGTGGGAAGCGCCTGGCTGGCGTTGCATACACACTACTACGCAACCTTTGTGCTGGGGGCGCTCAACCTGTTTGTGTTGGGACGGGCGCTGTGGGTGCCGTCAACACGTCCGAATCTGCTGCCCTGGTTGGGCTGGCAGCTGGCTGTGGGGGGGCTCTATCTGCCCTGGCTGACCCAGGTCGCCGGCATCGTGGGCGGCTACAGCGGCAACGGCGACTCGCCGGGCTTCCTGGCCATGCTGGAACGCAGCCTGGCGGTCTTTGCGGTCGGCGAGAGCACACCCGCCGCACAGCGCCCCTTCTGGGCGACCCTGGCCGCCCTGTCGCTGCTGCTCGGCGGGCTGAAGCTGTGGCTGGGCAGACCGGCGGAGCGCCGAGCCCTGGGTCTGCTGCTCTGTTATCTGGCCATCCCGGTGCTGGCGATCTGGGTGAGCGCATGGAGCCGGCCCATTTTCAACGAACGCTATCTGGTCGCCAGTGCGCCGCCGTTTGCGCTGCTGGCAGCCGCAGCACTGGGGGGGCGGCCGTTCCCCAAGCAGACCCGCACAGTGCTGCTGACAGCGCTGCTGGCAGTGCTGCTGGCCGGCGCCAGTCTGGGCCTGACACGCTACTATCAGGACCCAGCGTACAGCAAAACGCGCGGCTGGCGTCTGCTGGCTGCAGAATTCGATCTCCTGGGCGCCGGCGTGCCCACCCATGCGGCGCGGATCGCTCAAAACTTTCCAGATCCGACGCTCTGGTACTACTACCGGGGACCCATAGAGCATGTGGTGCTGCCACCAGCCCCTCACGCCGCCGCTGAGGCTCAGATAGAGGTTGAAAAACTGACACTGTCCGGGGTCAGGCGCGTGCTGCTGCCGCTGCAGCCAGCCCCTAACTGGGATGCTGACCAGCTGGCTGTGGCCGCGCTGACTGCCGGCGGATACACACAGATAGCTGAACGTCAGACTGGCGTCTGGCCACTGCAGATCTGGACCACTGCCGACTTGAACCAGCCCACAGGTGTCGAAGATGGGGATTTCCCCAATGGGGTTCGACTGCTTGGCATGGCCAGGCTCGACCCAGCATTGCCAGGAGGCATTCTGGCACCGACGCTCTGGCTGCAGGTGCCCCAATCACTCATGGGAAATACAGCACTCAAGATTACTGTCCAGCTGCTGGACAGCACCGGCCAGCTGGCCGCCCAGCAGGACCGACCGCTGGCCGGTGGGCAACGCCAAGGCGCAGCGACGCTGCGGACGTTCGGGCTGGCATTGCCACCTGACCTGGCACCGGGCCAATACAGGTTGATCGCTGCGATCTATGAGAGTGAGACCGAAGGCATGCCGCGCGTACGCACCTTGGGCGGTGCCGAGGCTGTCCAACTGGGAAACGCAACGGTGTTGGCCCCCTAGCAGCCCGCAAAAAAACCTTGCCTCTCTGAACAGGTTCCTGGCTGTGTTATACTGAACAGAAGCTTGGCGATCGGCGGGCGATGGAATGAAAGACAGGAAATCGGCGGATGAAGAGCCACCGTTCTTTGTGGGCAGCATTGGTGTTGTTGGCCGCTACCAGCCTGGTTGGCGCCGAGTTGATCCGAACGACTCTCTTCCAACTCCCCCCAGAGGCGACCACACAGCCCCCGACCACACAGCCCCCGACCACACAGCCCCCGACCACACAGCCCCCGACCGCTCAGCCCCCGACCGCACAGCCCCCGACCGCACAGCTCGCGACCACACAGCCCCCGACCGCTCAGCCCCCGACCGCTCAGCCCCCGACCGCTCAGCCGCTCCTGCTTGTGCTGCCCACAGCGACCGCTGTTCCCTCTTTCCCTGCGACTGTCCTGCCGACTGCGGCGATCGAAGCCCCCCCTGCTGCCGTGCAGCTCACCGGGATCCGCCATGAATGGCAGACCTGGAACAACTGTGGGCCGGCGACGCTGGCAATGAACCTCAGCTATTACGGCAGCACGCTTGGCCAGGCAGCGATCGGCGGGGTGCTGCGCACCTCCCCCGACGACAAAAATGTCAGCCCGTATGAGCTGGTCAACTATGCGACCAGCCAGGGCTATGTCGCACACGAGCTGGTCAATGGAAACCCTCTGCTGTTGCGCACACTGCTGGCCAACGGGGTACCGGTTGTGCTCGAAACCTGGTACGAACGAGCCGACGGCGAAGGCATCGGCCACTACCGGCTGCTGGTTGGCTACGACGACGCGACGGCCCAGTGGACCCTCTACGATTCGCTCGACGCTGTCGGCCTGGTCTCCTTCGAGCCCTACGGCGGCATACGCGTTGCCTACGATCAGCTGGCAGAATGGTGGAAGGTCTTCAACCACACCTTTTTGCTGGTCTATCCCCCCGAACGGGAGGCGCAGGTCTCGGCGATCCTGGGTCAGGCCGGTCTGGACAAGGGCAGAATGTGGGCCGATGCCGAGCAGCAGGCACGAACCGACCTGGCTGCCGACCAAACGGACCGTTTTGCCTGGTTCAACCTGGGCAGCAGCCTGACAGAGCAGGGACGTTACGCCGAAGCAGCCGCAGCCTTCGACCAGGCACGTGCGCTCGGTCTGCCCAAGCGCATGCTCTGGTACCAGCACACCCCCTTTGAGGCCTATGTCAAAACAGGGCGGGCGCAGGATGTCCTCGCGATCAGCGACGTCGTTTTGGAAGAAACCACAAGCGTCGAGGAGATCTTTTACTGGCGGGGCCGTGCCTTGCTGGCCCTGGGCGACCCGGCAGCGGCATTGGATGCAGCAGAACGTGCGCTGGAACTGGCACCCCAGTTTGTTCCGGCGTTGGAACTGCGTGCTGAACTGACCGGCCGATAATGCTCGACAAAAAACTTGTGCACAGCAGCATTTTTTGCAACCAATCACCCTTCTTCTACACAGAAAGAATGTGTCATGTCTGTCTTGCCATCGACGATCGCCGGACGACCGCTGCCGCAGCTGCGGCCGGTCACCCAACATTTTGAACGTCCACAGCTGGCGGATGTCTCTGCGACAGCCTACGCTGAGGTGGCGCGCGGGTTGCAGGAACTGGGGGCCCGCCCGGGGGAGCGGGTGGCTATCGGCGCTGGCAGCCGTGGCATTCGCGACCTGGTTCCTGTGCTGCGGGCGACAGTGGCCGCGTGCCGGGCCAGCGGGCTCTTCCCTTACCTGGTGCCCGCTATGGGCAGCCATGGCGGCGGTACCGCCGAAGGGCAGCGCCATGTGCTGGAACACCTGGGGGTGAACGAAACCAGCGTCGGTGCCCCTGTGGTCTCCAACAACGAGGTCGTCCAGATAGGAGAGACAGACTGGGGGATGCCCATCTATTTTGACCGTGAGGCTCTGCAGGCCGACTGGATTCTCCCGGTCAACCGGGTCAAGCCACACACCGATTTTACCGGACCCCAGGAGAGTGGGCTGTGCAAGATGCTGGTGATCGGCTTTGCCAACCATGCAGGCTGCGCTCGCGTGCATCAGGAGACCTTTGCCCGCTTCCACACAGTGGTGCCGACGACCGCCGCAGCAATTTTGGAAAAGGTGCCCGTCGGCTTTGGCCTCGCGATCGTGGAGAACGCTTACGACGAAAGTTTTATCGTGGAAGCAATTCCGCGCAGACAGATCCTGGCTCGTGAGGCCGAGCTGCTGCAGATCGCCTATGCCCACATGGCGCGTCTGCACTTCGAACACATCGACGTGTTGATTGTCGACATGATCGGCAAGGAGATCAGCGGGGCTGGCATGGACCCCAACATCATCGGACGCACCGCCAAAGGGATCCTGCCAGGCTATCGGGGCCCCACAATCGCCCGGATCGTGGTGGGTGGGCTCACCCCAACGGGCGGCGGCAACGCGATCGGGATCGGGCAGGCTGATTTCACGACCGAGTCAGGATTGGGGCAAATCGACCGGGTTTCGACCTACGTCAACGCGATCGCAGCGGGCACACCCGAGAGCGGACGGCTGCCGATTGCCCTGCCGACACTTGACGACGCAGTGCGGGCGGCACTGCTGACCAGCGGGATCGACGACTGGAATCGTGCAGCCGTGGTTCGGATTGCCAACACGCTGCAGCTGGACAAAATCGCTGTCTCCCACGCGCTGGCAGAGACCGTGGATCGCTGCCCCCATCTGAGCTGGAGGTAGAGAACCCAGCTCCCCCCATCAGCGGAAGAGAATGCAGTTTTTTTAGACCTGCATTCCTCGTCTACCTGCCCAATGCAGCGGACACTATACGTTCTGCACAAAGCCTCGCCCTGCACGCAGCTGCGCAGGGCGAGGCTTTGTCTATCTCTTTTGCGCAGTTTCGGCCTGATTGCCCCGTTTTTCCGAGGTTTTCGTTCATGAATTGTTCAATCTATTCATCAAAGATTGTGCAATATATCCAATGCGCTGCAGGCAAAGAGCTGGTATCTTGGTAACGTGCGGTCCAGCCAGGAGATCAGAGGCTCCTGCCGCACAGGGTGAGTGGGGATGTCTGAACTTTTGGCAATCAAAAACACAAGCGAAGTGGAAAAAGGAGACAACATATGGAAGCCGTCATCGATACAGGCGATACCGCCTGGATTTTGATAGCAACTGCGCTGGTCACCATGATGACACCGGCTCTGGGCTTTTTTTATGGTGGCATGGTTCGCAAAAAGAACCTGCTCTCCACGCTCAACCTCAGTTTCATCACCATGGGGTTGATCGGCGTGCAGTGGGTGCTCTACGGATACACCCTGGCCTTTGGCCCTACACAGGGGGGCTGGATCGGCGGATTGGATTTTCTCGGGCTGAACGGGGTCGGTGCAGCGCCGGATCCCAACTACTCGGCGACGATTCCGGCGATCGCCTTCGCTGCCTTTCAGATGACCTTTGCCGTGATCACACCGGCGCTGATCACAGGGGCATTTGTGGAGCGCATCCGCTTTCGCACCTTTCTGGTCTTCACCTTGCTCTGGGCGACGGTGATCTATGCGCCGCTGGCCCACTGGGTGTGGGCTGTGGGGGGCGTGCTGCGCACCTACGGCGCGCTGGATTTTGCAGGCGGCACCGTTGTTCACATTGCGGCCGGTTTTTCGGCGCTGGCGTTTGCGCTGGTCATCCGGGGCCGCCGCGGCTACGGGTCCATCAGCATTGAGCCCAACAACATTCCGCTGACAGTGTTGGGGGCAGGGCTGCTTTGGGTAGGCTGGTTTGGCTTCAACGGTGGCAGTGCGCTGGGCGCCAATGGACTGGCCTTCACGGCCTTGATGAACACCAATGTGGCTGCTGCCGCCGCCGCCGTGGTCTGGATGCTGCTGGCCTGGAGCGACAAAAAACCGAGCGTGCTTGGCATCGTCACCGGTGCAGTCGTCGGCCTGGTGGCCATCACACCCGCAGCAGGCTTCGTCACCCCACTGGCCGCTATTCTCATCGGTGCTGTTGGCGCCCCCATCAGCTATTACAGCATCAAATTCATTCACAGCCGCCGGCTCGACGAATCCCTGGATGTGTGGGGCTGCCATGGGATGGCCGGGATGTGGGGTGCGCTGGCCACAGGGCTGTTTGCCACCAAAAGCATCAACGAATTTGGGGCCGACGGCCTGTTCTACGGCAACCCCAATCAGTTTGTGATCCAGCTGGTCGCCGCTGTCGGAGCAGCGATCTTTGCCTTCGTGCTGACCTTTGTGATCGCCAAGGGACTCGACAAAATCTTGGGGTTGAGCGTCAGCGAATCCGAAGAGGAAGTTGGGCTGGATGTGAGTGAGCATGGCGAGCGGGCCTACGCCTGAGAGAGCTGTCGCTGAACAGCCAACAGTATCAACCATCGGTAGAAAGCCGGGCAAATCGCTCTGGGAGGAACCATGACTAAAAAAATTGAAGCCATCATTCGGGAAGAAAAGCTGAATGATGTCAAACAGGCGCTGCGTGAAATCGGGATTGTTGGGATGAATGTCATTGAAGTTCGCGGCCACGGACGCCAGGGCGGGATCGAGCTGGCAGCCCGCACCGGAACCTACTACGTGGACATGCTCTCCAAGATCCAGCTCAACATTGTCTTGAGCGACCACAACGTGGACAAGACGGTCGAAACGATCATCAAAGCAGCCCGCACCGGGCAGACAGGCGACGGGTTGATCTTCGTGACCCCGGTCGATCAGGTCTACCGCATTCGCACCGGCGAACGTGACAAAGAGGCGCTCAGCTACGAAGGGGACATTGACACACGGCGGGGCAGCAAAAACGGCCCCAAGGCCAAGTAGCAGCGTTTCACCCTCTGGCCGGGGCTCCCCCCCCATACAGATATCTGCCCGGCTTCCTGTGGAAGCCGGGCAGCAGCAAAAACAACCTCATCCAACCCAGATTTTGTGGGCTGCGGTCGGTAACGCAGGAATGTGGCCATGCACGTTCTTGCGCACCGCCTGCAGCAGCGGAGCCACGTACGGGATCAGGACCCCTCCCTCTTCACTGATCAACTGCTGCAACTCAGCATACAGGGCCTTGCGCTTTTCAACATCTTGCTCCCCCCGTGCAGCCGCGATCAGTTCTTCAGCCCGGGGATCGCTCCACCCACTTTCGTTGTAGATGCCGGACGCAGTGAATGCCACCGGCATGACCGTCTCTGGGTCACTCAAAGTGGGCCACCAGCTGATATAAAATGGCACCTGCATGTACTTTTCGACATAGTAGCTGCTGGCAGGCACCTTTTCCAGGAGCAGGGTGATTCCGGCGGCCTTGACCATTTCTTGGATGGCCACCGCCGCCTCGTTGATGCGCGGGCCCCCGATCTCTGCAATGGTCAAGGTCACTTCCAGCCCGTCGCTGTACCCTGCCTCAGCCAGAAGAGCTTTGGCCTTTTCAACATCATAGTCCAGCGGGGGAATATCGGCCCAGAAAGGGGTGCCGGGGGCCATCGGCTGGTCGTTGCCTATCGAGCCGCGCCCAAGCATCAAGGCACTGTGCAGGGCATTGCGGTCGACCGCATGCTTCATGGCTTGACGAACGCGTACATCGTCGAAAGGTTTTTGATCGACACGCATTGCAAAAACTGGATAATAGCCCTGAACCCCTTCCAGAAGGGTGACATCTGGGACATTTTGGAGGATGGCCAGATTTTCCAGACTCACACTTTGCAAAAAATCGACCAGGCCGCCCGTCAGCGCTGCCAGCTGTGCCGCCACTTCTGGGATCACGATCACCTGCACTTCATCCAGATACGGGCGTTCCGGGTCCCAGTAGTTCTCATTGCGTTTGAAAACAATCCGTTCACCCGGCACATACTCCGCCAGCACAAAGGGGCCAGTGCCAGCAGGTTTCTCAGAAAGCTGTTCCGTCGTTCGATCGTGGGGGACAATTTGGGCAAAGGGGCCCCCCAACACCGTCGGGAGCGCGACATTGGGCTCACGGAGGTAGATGACGACTGTCAGCTCGTCAAGAATTTCTATCCGTTCGACCATAGACAAGGAAGCTGCAATCGTTCCCAAAGCAGGATCCAACATCCGGTTGATGCTGTACTCAACATCTTTGGCCGTAAAAGGGGTGCCATGTTGAAAGACAACGTTTGGTCGCAAATGCAAGGTGTAGACGGTCGCATCTTCGTTCAGCTCCCAGGATTCTGCCAACATCGGATAGATGGGGGCTCCTTCTTCTCCTTCGCTGACCCAGAACAGCGCGTCGTAGAGCATCTTTGCGACATCGACGTCGGCAAAGGTAGAAGCAGTTCCTGGATTCAAAGTCAGGAGGTCATCGGTGAACACGAGGCGCAAAACGCCGCCTCGTTGCGGCGAAATCGCCTCCACCACGCCCGCTGTAGGCGTGGCCAGCTCCACCCCGCTGGGAATCGTGCAGGCATTCAAAGCAATCAGAGCTGCCGATCCCCCCAACAGTTGTAGAAACTGCCGACGGTGAACAGCTGGAAGAAATCCGGCATTTGTCATGTAAGGCTCCTTTACGGCACAACATACAACAACCAACCATACTTTTTGAATCAATTCTGCTTTTCGCCACAGGATTGTATTGTATACCCGCTGCTGAAACAACCTGAATTGGAACAGAATCCCCCCAGCGAACGCCAGGGGAATCTCGCCGCCCTCAATCTTGTTGAAAGCCGAGAGCTGTCTGCTGAACGGGCCCACTGGGGGTCAAAGAGCGGTTCGTACAACCGCTTTGGCGACAGAAGAGTCCGGTGATAGACTGTCTGTCTACGAAAGGAGAAAAGCAGCTTCCTCCACCCGCTAAGATGGGTGGTTTCTGCCGCCAAACCGACTATGAAATTTCATTGGTTTCTTGGGGTGACGCTGCTGTGGCTGGCTGGCTGCAAGCCGATCGAGCCGGCCCCCAGCCCGGTTGTGTTGGAGCCCACCGGATTTATCCAGCGCATCCACGACCCAGTGATGGCCAAAGAGGGCAACACCTACTATGTGTTCTCCACCGGGTCCCGCGTGATCGTGATCTGTTCGCCCGATCGGGTCGATTGGCGGTGGTGCGGTCGTGTCTTTGAACGGCCGCCAGCCTGGATCGGACAGGCCGTACCCGGCGCGGTCGATCTCTGGGCACCCGATATTTCTTTTTTCAACGGAGAGTGGTATCTCTACTACGCAGCTTCCACCTTTGGCAGCCCGCGTTCGGTGATCGGCCTGGCAACCAACCGCACGCTTGACCCGACCCACCCAGAGTATCGGTGGGTGGACCAGGGCCTGGTGCTTGAATCGACCGGAGCAGAAAATTGGAATGCCATCGACCCCAATCGGGTTGTAGACGAACAGGGGCAGCCGTGGCTGGTGTTTGGCTCCTACTGGAGCGGGATCCAGCTGCGCAAACTGGACTCGGTGACAGGCAAACCCGACCCTGACGACCCGACAGTCTACCCCCTGGCCCAGCGGCCGGCCGCTGGGCCAGGGGGTACTGCGATCGAAGCCCCCTTCCTCCTGCGGCGGAACGGATTTTATTATCTCTTTGCCTCGTTCGACGCCTGCTGTCGCGGGGTACAAAGCACCTACAACGTGCGCGTCGGGCGGTCGACCGCAATCACAGGACCCTACGTGGACCGAGCAGGAACCCCGCTGCTTGAAGGGGGCGGCACGCTGATTTTGCAGGCCTACGATCGCTGGCGGGGGCCTGGGCACAACGGAATTTATCGAGAAGGAAAGACCGACTGGTTTGTCTATCATGCCTACGACGCCCGCCAGGCAGGAATCTCCAAACTGCGGATCGAGTCTTTGGGCTGGGACGCTGCTGGCTGGCCATACCTGCCCAGCCAGCAGCCGTAGGTACCTGTCGCCGCACACCAACACCGATTCAGTGAAAAACAAGGGACAACCGCTGCTCCCCAAGGAGGACAAATGGATTCGACGTTAGCGATTCTGGGCGGAGAGAAGCAGATTCAAACGCCCTACCCAGCCTGGCCGGTACATGACGAACGCGAGGTGGAAGCGGTAGCTGAGGTGGTTCGTTCGGGCCAGTGGGGCGGGTTTCCCTACCCCGGCCCGCGCACACAGGCCTTGCTGGAAAACTTTTTGGCGTTCCAGGGGGGCGAGCATGCGATCCTGGCGGCCAACGGCACGGTGACGATGGAGATCGCCCTGCGCGCGGCCGGCATCGGTTGGGGCGACGAGGTGATCGTGCCGGCCTACTCGTTTCAGGCCACGGCGGCCGCGCCGATGGCGGCGGGCGCGATTCCGGTCATCGTCGATATTGACCCCAATTCGTATTGCCTGGACCCGCGCGCGGTCGAAGCCGCCATCACCCCACGCACACGGGCGATCCTCCCGGTGCATGTCGGGTCGTTGATGGCCGATATGGATGCGCTGCTGGAGATCGCCGAACGCCACAACCTGATCGTGGTAGAAGACTGCGCCCACGCACATGGAATGCAGTGGAAAAGGCAGGGGGCGGGCACACTGGGCCATTTTGGCTCGTTCAGCCTGCAATCTTCCAAGCTTTTGACCTCAGGCGAGGGGGGTATTTTGATCTGCAAGACGCCCGAGCTCTTCCATGCGGCGACCAGCATTGTCAACTGCGGCCGTCCGCCTGCCGAGAATGAAGCGGTGACGCTGTTCGGCGCCAATTTTCGCGGCAGCGAGCTGCACGCTGCGCTGGCAGGAGCGCAGCTGGAGCGTCTGCCCGAACAGACTGCGCTGCGAGAGGCCGCAGTCCGCTACATGGACGAGGCGTTGAGCGAACTTCCAGGGGTGCGTGTGCTGCGCCCCGACCCGCGCATCACGCGACGGTCGGTCTTTTTGTACATCTTTGCCGTCGACCCGGCACTCTGGGGGGTGGATCATCGCGCCATCTGTGCTGCATTGGGAGCGGAAGGGCTGGGCGCCAGCATCGGCTACGAACCCATGCATCGCTACGAACTTTTCCAACCGCTGCGTTCGCGCCTGCCGGTGCCGACAGCCTACCCGGAACGCTTCCAGTTCGACCAGCTCGACCTGCCAGCAGCGACCTACGCCTACGAACAAGAGGCCATCTGGCTGGGAGAGGCGACCTTCCGCGCCGGCAAGGAGGGGGTCGACCAGGCAGTGGCTGCCATTGCCAAGGTGTACAGACACCGGGCTGCGCTGGCCGCCGCCCAAAGCTGATTCGCGCGCTTTTGATGCTGCTTGCCAGCAGCAGGGCAAGAATGTATACTGTTTTACAATTGATGTCTGTTTTCCATACACCCATCCTGCAGGAGGAATCTACCCATGACAGCTGCCATGGAAGCCATCTCTGCCAGCAAAGAGATCTATCCGCCCTCTGCCGAAACAGTGGCTCAGGCCAAAGTGCCCGACTACCTGGCACTTCGCCAGCGAGCTGTCGAGGACCCGGTAGCCTTCTGGGACCAACGGGCCCAGGAGCTCATCGACTGGTACGAACCCTACACCACTGTGCTCGACCGAAGCAGCGCGCCCTTTTTCAAGTGGTTTGTCGGCGGTCAGACCAACATCGTCCACAACGCGCTCGACCGCCATGTACAGAGCTGGCGCAAAAATAAGCTCGCTCTGTTGTGGGAGGGGGAGAACGGCGAGCAGCGCACCTATAGCTATTTCAAGCTGTGGAAGGAAGTCAACCGGTTTGCCAATGTCCTCAAGAGCATGGGGGTCAAACGCGGGGACACGGTGACCCTCTACATGGGCCGTGTGCCCGAGCTGCCGATCGCCATGCTGGCGACCGCCAAGATCGGCGCCATCCACAGCGTGGTCTACGGTGGTTTCTCCGAACAGGCGCTGGCCGACCGCATCACCGATGCGCGCAGCAAGGTGGTGGTCACCTGTGACGGCGCCTGGCTGCGCGGCAAGACGGTCAACCTCAAAGACATTACCGACGAGGCGGTCAACCGCAGCCCGGTCGTGCAGAAGGTGATCGTCTACCGGCGCACTGGCCAAAACATACAGATGGCACCCGGCCGCGATTTCTGGTGGCACGAGCTGATGGCGTTGCCGATCGCCAGCCCTGCCTGCGAGACCGAACACATGGATGCCGAGGATCCCCTCTTCATTCTGTACACGTCAGGCACGACGGGCAAACCCAAAGGGCTGATGCACACGTGCGGTGGGTACCAGGTCCACATTGCGACCACCCTCCAGTATGTCTTCGACCTTCGGGAAGAGGACCGCTACTGGTGTGCAGCAGACCCAGGGTGGATCACCGGACACAGCTATATTGTGTACGCGCCGTTGATTTTGGGGGTGACCAGCTTCATGTACGAGGGGGCACCGGGCTACCCGCTGCCCGACCGCTGGTGGCAGCTGGTCGAAAAATACAACATCACCATCCTGTACACCGCGCCTACGGCCATCCGCAGCTTTATGCGTTTCGGCGAGGAATGGACCCGCCGTCACGACCTCAGCAGCCTGCGGCTGTTGGGGTCGGTGGGCGAGCCGATCAACCCCGAAGCCTGGCGCTGGTACCACAAGTACATCGGCCACGAACGCTGCCCGATCATGGACACCTGGTGGCAGACCGAGACCGGCGGTTTTATGATCACGCCGACGCCGGCAGTGCCGCTCAAACCAGGCAGCGGCACCCTGCCCTTTGCCGGCGTCCAGGCCGACGTCGTGCGCGAGAATGGCAGCACGGCAGACCCCAACGAAGACGGCTATCTGGTGATCAAGCACCCCTGGCCCGGCATGGCACGCACGATCTGGGGTGACCCAGAACGCTACCGGATGACCTACTGGTCAGAATTTGCCAGCCAGGGCTGGTATTTCACCGGTGACAGCGCCCGTCGCGACGAAGACGGCTATTTCTGGATCATCGGGCGCATGGACGACGTGATCAAGGTTTCCGGCTACCGGCTGGGCACTGCCGAGATCGAGAGTGCGCTGGTAGCCCACCCGACCGTCGCCGAGGCAGCTGCGATTGGGGTTCCCGACGACCTCAAAGGCAATGTCATCCATGCCTTCTGTATCCTCAACGCCGGGGTGACCGGTTCCGATGCGCTGGTGCGCGAGCTCAAAGAACATGTGCGCAGCGAGGTCGGCCCGATCGCCATCCCGGCTGCCATCGACTTTGTCACGACGCTGCCCAAGACCCGCAGCGGCAAAATTATGCGTCGCCTGCTCAAGGCCCAGGTGCTGGGCCAGCCTGTCGGCGATACCAGCACGCTGGAAGGTTGAACGAACGTTTTGCAGCCATTTTAGGGCGGAGACAACTGCTTTGATCGAACAGATTGCAACCCACCAGGAGTTCTTAGTCGCTCCAGAATGGCTCAAAGCCCAGGCCACGTTGCAAGACCTGGCCGGGGCGCATGCCCGCAGCCTGGCCGACCCCGACGGCTTCTGGGGGGAATGGGCCCAACGCCTGGCCTGGTTCACCCCCTGGGAAAAGGTGCTGGAGTGGAACTATCCTGACCATCGCTGGTTTGTGGGAGGACGGACCAATATTACCCTCAACGCCCTCGACCGCCACGCCGACGGGGCCAACCGCAACAAACTGGCCCTGATCTGGATCGGCGAGGACGGCAGCGAACGCAAACTGACCTACTACGAGCTGCGCCAGACCGTCTCCCGGCTGGCCAGCGGGCTGCGCAGCCTGGGAGTCACCTGTGGAGACCGGGTTGTCCTCTACCTGCCGCTGACGGTGGAAGGCGTTGCCTCCATGCTGGCCTGCGCCCGGCTCGGCGCCATCCATTCGGTCGTCTACGCCGGGATGGGGGTGGGTGCGCTGCGCGACCGCATCGTCGATGCCGGCGCCCACGTGGTGATCGCCGGAGACGTCGGCTTCCGGCGGGGCAAGGTTGTCGACCTGCGCAGCATCGTCGAGCAGGCAATCGAGGGGCTGCCGCTGCGCCATGTGCTCTGGCTGCAGCGTGGCCCGCAGCGCCCTCTGCGCCCGCACGACGTCGACTTTGCCACCCTGCTGGCGCAAAGCAAACCAGACGTCGACCCGGTTCCCGTCGACGCCGAGCACCCGCTCTACATCCTCTATACCTCCGGATCGACCGGCAAGCCCAAAGGGGTCGTGCATGTGCACGGCGGCTACATGGTCGGGACCAGCTACCATCTGCGCCATACGTACGATGTCAAAGACAACGACGTCTTCTGGGCAACCTCGGACATCGGCTGGGTGGTAGGCCATTCCTATATCGTCTATGCCCCGCTGGTCGAAGGGATCACCTCGGTGTTGCGGGAGGGTGCGCCCGATTGGCCGGACCCGGGGATTTTCTGGAAGTGTGTCGAGCAGTACGGCGTCAACGTGCTGTTTACTGCACCGACTGCGGTGCGAATGTTCATGAAATATGGTGCCCGCTTTGTGGAGCCCTACGACCTGCGCACGCTGCGCCTGGTCGCAGTGGCCGGCGAACCCCTCAACCCGGAGGCGATGCGCTGGGCACACAAACACCTGACCGGGGAGGGGCAGCACGGCTTTATCGCCGACAACTGGTGGCAGACAGAACTGGGCGGGCCGACGATCGCCACGCCGATCGTGGCAGCCGCGCGCCCCGGCGCGGCCGGGTTGCCGCTGCCAGGGGTGGAGGCCGCCGTGGTCGACGAAAACGGGGCCGCCGTGCCCAGGGGCAAGGGAGGGCTGCTGGTGCTCAAACGCCCCTTCCCCCACATGATGCGCACGATCTGGGGCAGCCACTCCCGCTACGAACAGTATTGGAATGAGATCCCCCACTGCTATGCAGCCGGGGATGTCGCCAGCTGGGACGAGCAAGGGTACATTTCGGTGCTGGGGCGCAGCGACGATGTGCTCAACGTGGCTGGCCACCGCATCGGCACAGCAGACGTAGAGTCAGCACTGATCACCCACCCTAGCGTCGCTGAATCGGCGGTGATCGGCGTCCCCGACCCGCTCAAGGGAGAAGCCATCAAAGCCTTCGTCGTGCTGCGGATCGGGGTCGAAGCCAGCGACGCGCAGCGCAGCAGCATCGTCGAACATGTGCGCCACGAGCTCGGGCCGATCGCCACGCCAAGCCAGGTCACCTTCACCGAAAAATTGCCCAAAACCCGCAGCGGCAAGATCGTGCGCCGCCTGCTCAAAGCGCAGGAACTGGGCCAGAACCCCGGCGATCTGAGCACATTGGAAGAGTAAACCAGGGGGCCCCCACCCGCAGTCGAAAAGCGCTGAACTGCCCCCCCAGAAAGTTCGCCGGCCTGACTTCGCTGCCGACCTCAACCGGTGCAGACTCGGCTCGACAGCCAGGCATGTGGTACCATACAAACTGTAGAATCCACTTTCGCCTTTTCCAAAGCACAGGAGTGAATGAATGTCTGATCCGATGCCAGCTGGCGTGCACGTGACTGGCGCCAGCTCACCTGCTGTCACCGCAGTGTTGACCCCAGAGACACTCGCTTTTGTGGCTGACCTACATCGCCAGTTCAATGCCCGTCGCATCGAACTGCTCGCCGCACGCCGCCTGCGTCAGCAGCGTTTTGATGCCGGCGAACTTCCTGGATTCCTGCCCGAGACCGCAGCGATTCGGAACGCTGACTGGCAAGTAGCGCCTGCGCCTGCCGATCTCAACGACCGCCGGGTAGAGATCACCGGGCCGGTCGAGCGCAAGATGATGATCAACGCGCTCAATTCAGGGGCCAACGTCTTCATGGCTGACTTTGAAGACGCCCTCTCCCCGACCTGGGCCAACGTGATCGACGGCCAGATCAACTGCAGCGACGCGATTCGCCGCACCATCTCCTTTGAAAACCCTGACGGCCGGCGCTATACCCTCAATGAGACTGTGGCAACCCTGGTCGTCCGCCCGCGTGGGTGGCATCTGGTCGAAAAACATCTCCTGGTGGATGACGAACCTGTCTCGGCCAGCCTGTTCGATTTTGGACTCTATTTCTTTCGCAACGCCGCCGAACTGCTGGCGCGCGGCAGCGGCCCCTACTTCTATCTCCCCAAGCTCGAAAGCCACCTGGAGGCCCGGCTCTGGAACGACGTCTTCGTCGCTGCCCAGGACGCGCTGGGCATCGCACGCGGCACGGTGCGGGCCACAGTATTGATCGAGACGTTGCTGGGCGCGCTGGAGATGGAGGAAATTCTTTACGAACTGCGCCAACATGCCGCAGGCCTCAACGCCGGCCGCTGGGACTACATCTTCAGCGTGATCAAAAAATTTGCCGCCAATC
This sequence comes from Chloroflexota bacterium, assembly GCA_018969295.1. GTDB lineage: Bacteria > Chloroflexota > Anaerolineae > Caldilineales > Caldilineaceae > Caldilinea. The sequence goes on from JAGWYN010000003.1 coordinate 151,573, forward strand.
CCCGCCAGATCCTGCCCGATCGTGCCCAGGTGACCATGACAGTGCCCTTCATGCGCGCGTACACCGAGCGCATGGTCCATGTCTGCCACCGCCACGGCGCCCATGCCATTGGGGGGATGGCCGCCTTCATCCCAAATCGGCGCGACCCAGAGGTGACGCAGAACGCGCTCCGCAAGGTGCGCGAGGACAAACTGCGCGAGTTCAACGACGGCTGCGATGGAACATGGGTGGCACACCCCGATCTGGTGCCGGTCGTGCTGGAGATTGCCGGCAACTATCTGGGCGACCGCCCCAACCAAAAGGAACGCCTGCGCGGCGACGTGCAAGTGGTCGACAGCCAAATCACCGCCATTGCCGTCCCTGGCGGCACGATCACAGAAGCCGGGCTGCGGCTCAACATCAGCGTGGCCTTGCAGTACCTGAACGCCTGGCTGCTCGGCAACGGTGCGGCAGCCATCAACAACCTGATGGAGGACGCAGCCACCGCCGAGATCTCGCGCTCGCAGATCTGGCAGTGGATCCGCCATGCAGCTGTGCTCGACGATGGACGGGCTGTCACCCGCGAACTCTATGCCCAGCTGCGCGATGAAGAGCTGGCCAAGCTGGGAGGCCGTTCGGCTGGCCGCTACGCAGACGCCGTGACCCTTCTCGACCGACTCTGTCTGGACGATACATTTGTCGAATTTCTGACCCTGATCGCCTACGACGCGCTGGAGTAGACGCGCCGCATCTGGGAGCCGGGCCGCCACACTCAGCGGCCTCGCTCCCAGTCATGCGCGAACACAGCGCCCAGCCAGCCATACAGGTCGGCGCTTTCGACCAAAAGCACGGCTTCCCGATTCAGCTTGTAGCTGCCCTCGCTGCCGTTGAGGCTCCCCACGGCCGACCACCACTGCCCCCCGACGTGCAGCAAGAGCAGCTTGGCATGGATGCCCCCCGCAGTCGGGTTGCCGATCCTGGCGGCCAAATCCAACCCTTCGGCGGCAGCGACCCCACTCACGTAGTCGATGGTGGCCTGGTTGTTGCGCGGGGACTCTGGATCGTCGAAAAAACTGTCCAACAACAGCCGCACCCGGGCCCCCCGCCGAGCAGCGGCCAAGACCGCCTCCAGCCGAGGATTGGGGTCTGCGATGGGGTTGCTGGTGGTCGGACCAAAGAACTTCTGCTCTGCCATCTGCATCAACAAAATTTCGTCGCCAGCCCCAGCCTGCGCCAACAAGGCCAGGAAGCCGCTGTCGGGGCGCAGGGCATTCTCTGGGGCGCTGAGCAGCTGTAGGGCAAGCTGGCCGGAGAAGGAAAGAGGGAGGGTGAAGGGAGCGTCGGCGACGACAAAAAGAGGCGGGGGCGGCAGCTGAAAATCGGACGGAGGCGCCCCGTAGCGTGGGTGGGCTGCGGTATAGGGAAAGAGATCGGCAAAAAGCTCGGGACGCCAGTCGGCCGCAAACATCTGCTGCAGTGCGGCGACGGCACTGGGCGCATCGGTAAACAAGAAAAAACCGCGGCGGCCGCCAACGGGTTCCCCTGTCGGCAGAGGGGCTGCGTTGAGGGTGAGGTTGTCTGTGCCGACAAAGACCTGGCGGCCATCGGCGATCGCGTACTTGGCATGCAAGTAACGATAGCGCCGTCTGTAGCCGGCAGGGGCACTGTCCTTGACGGCCAGATAACGGACATCGCCCCCTGCTTCGGCGATCTGCTGCACACACCATTTCTGGGTGTCCGTGATGCCACCGGGCGGGGCGCCGTCGAGCAGAAGCCGCAGACGAAGGCCACTGCGCGCTTTGTCGGCCAATAGGGTCGCCAAAGCGGGGTGCTCGAAGGTGTAAAGGCTCAGATCCAGTGTGTGGGTGGCGCTGGCCAAAAAGGAGGCGAGGGGCACATAGAGTCCTTCAGGGCCGACGGCAGCTGTCCAGTGGCTGTCTTCCTGCCCTTGCTGCGGCCACAGCCCATCGGCGGCCGACCAGCCTCCCCAGCCGGGCTGGCGGATGCGGCGCCCCCACTGGCTGTCGGACAGATCGCCGGCCCAGTCGCTGGCACGGTCTGTGTCGACCGGCAGCCCGCTGAAAGGGTCCAGTTTGCGTTGCCAGATCTGGCCGGCGCTGCTGGCCAGGTCGCGCGTGTAGAGGCTGGCCGGAGGGCCCAGCCAGCCACGCTCTTGCAGCGCCGCGTCGCCGTAGAGCAGCGTGTCGACGACGGCAGCGCTGCCATCGCGCAGGCGGAGCGCGCCGCCGCTGTTGCGGAGCGTGAGCGAACCGGAGAGCTGAAGGGCCGAATTGTCGGAGGCCGACCAGCTGCAGCCCGCTTCCTCGCCGAAGCTGAGACGGAAGCTGGCGGTGCTGGCGGTGCACCAGATGCGCTGGCCTGGCTCCAACCGCAGCGGGGTGTCCAGAGGAAAAGAAGCACTCCGGGTGTCTGCCTCCAACATCCAGCCCGCCAACGGCTGGCTCTGGCCGCCGGTATTCCACAGCAAAATCGCTTCATCGGGTTCGTAGCTGACCATGCTGTCAATGTAGGCGGCGGCGATCAGGATTTTCGGCGGCGGCGGGCCGAAGATCAGCGGCAGGAAGAGCGGGCCAGGGGGAGCAGGCTGCGGGACACCCAGCCCCCCACTCACACAGACAAAGAGCCAAAGTGCAGGCAAGAAAGCCATCTGCATCGATCCCGTTCTCTTGGGCACGCGACATTCAAAGACATCCCAGCTCGCCCTGAGACTCCCCATCCAGCAAGAGCGGTTGGGAGAGCGATTTCCATCCACATCCCACTGTAGCATGGGGGAATGAGAAATTTCTAGTGACGGAGAGTGCCCCTTTCGTCGATCTGACGGGTTGTCCAACTCGACCGCCAACTCGACCGCCATTCCCTGCCGCCTACCTGCGCATCCTGGTGCCGAACGTAGACGACTGCTGGCAGCTGGTCAACGCAATGGGTGCGCGCATCCTGGTGCCCATTGCCGACCGCCACTACGGGCTGCGTGGCGCCATAGCGGCTTGCGTTATCGCTGCCATTTCGCCGAATTCGTCGCCGAAAAAGTCTTTGGGCCAGTTCGTGATGTTGCCGAAGAGATCGACGTCGAGCGAGACGAGCCGTGAACCTTCGGCAACAGTATCGCAGAAATACAGGGCAGTCTCCTTCGGGGTTACGGCTTGCTCGGCAACCCGGCGCTGGAGTCTTCGCAGCAGATGCTCACTGTGGCTTTCAACTACGATTTGTATGTGGCGATTCCGCATGGCATCGATGAACACGTCGGCAAGGCCGGACTGGGCAGACGGATACAAGTGAATCTCCGGCTGCTCAAGCAGAACGATGGAACCTTCGGGCGCATAGTAACAAAGCACCAGGACGGGCAAGATCTGTGAGACGCCAAACCCAACATCAGTGATCAAGACTTTCGCAGAGGAAGGTGTTTTTTGCACGACCACCTGATAAATGCTGCTGTCCTGAGCGACGGGTTCCATGGAGAAAGAATGAATCAATCCTAGCTCTTGCAGCCAACGTGCTACTCGCTGCTCGAGTGTCAGGCGTTTTTTCCTGTAGCCGGGAGAGATGTCGGCCCCACGCGTGCGCGCCGCCAACAGCGCGTCAACCACACGTTCGCCGCGCCGTCCCATATCTGCTGGCTCTGAGCCCTTCCACGCATAATACCGCTGCGGGAACTCCCGCAATGGTCCCAGATAGTAGACCTGGCCAAATAGGTTCTCGAATGCCAGCTGCAGTTGGGACAGAAAACCGGCATTCTGATAATAGGCATAGACCTGGTCAGGAAAGCCATAGAACTTGACTGGAGAAGGGATTTCCCATGGCCGTCCCTGCGTGCGGACAAAGCGGAAATCGCTGCTCTCGCTGGTCAACTCGTATTTGCCGCCGCTTGGCCCTTTGCGCCCCAGCCTGAACCTATGGTCTGGCATACCGTATTCGAGACTGGACACGGCCAGGCGATCCGAGCCGTTCTCACCCAGCTCACAAGCAAAAGCCAACTGCTGGGTCGTAAAGAGCAGCTGGCTGTTGTCCTCCGGTCTTGTCACCTGAAGTTGTCTGGCAAGATTCCATTGTACGGCAAAAGCCATCGTTCCGGGGCGCTCATGGCCGTAGACGACGTCGCGAAAACTGCCCAGATTCGTCAGGCTCTTTTCGTCACCAAACTCCAGGACTTGTGCACGATCCGTTGATTCGATCGTTTGCTTGAGCATGAGCAGCAGTTGAAGTATGCTGGTCTTGCCTGAGCTGTTGGCGCCGAACAGGCCTGTGATTGGCGCCAGACGCATTGCCTCCACAGATTTCCAGGACTTGAAATTCGTAAAGCTGAGTTCAGTAACCATGGGACTACTCCATCACTGGCCGCAAACAGCTCAGGCTGCACATCTCTGGTTCTTGTCTCTGCATTTGCCAGGCGTAGGATTTCCGACCAACTTTTCACCAGTCCATTGTACACTAACTTTGCACTTTAAGAACCAGATAGAGCCAATTGGCCAATTGTGCGCCACGCACGCTGACCATGATCCACATGGTTAATCTGCATGGCACTGACGAAAAACAAGCCGAGTTACAAAAGTTTTGTTGTGTCAATGCCATGCACACGGGTATATCTGACTGCACAATTCATTGCGGTATTCCGAATCAATTCACAAAATGATTAGCCAACAGAATCCCATTCTAGACACACAGGGATCAAGCAACTAACTCTGCAACGATCTCTTCTATCCTCTGTAACGAAAAAGTACTGGCGATCATTAGAGATCGCATGAAAACAGATCGAAATTCTAATTGCACCCACCGCCCGAACGTTTCAAGTAAACGCATTGGTCGGGAATTAAGCACTTTCAGAATTTGTCAAGCAGATTTTGCGTCCAAAGCCTTAAAATTCAGGAGCCGATCAGCCTCATAATCTTAAAGTTTCAAGCCATTACTTGCGTAGTAGAGACGCAACATCAGAGCAAACATAAACTCTGTAGTTGGAAACCAGCGAACTTGTGGATTTGCAGCCGTTTTGGTATGAAAAGCGCATGTGACAATACATAAAAGCAGTTTTGTGCATGCGGCGATGCTTGATTTGACATTTCTGTGAAATGCTTAATTTCCGACCGATGCATTTATTCAAGAGTGCTACCCCGTCGCGAAATGCAGGCGAATCGCCATACAATTCGTCGGCAGCCAACCACTGGAAAGGCAAACTGTCCCGTTCCACGGCGACCTGCAACAATTTCAGCCCAATTTCGGGCTTGGTTTGAATAGACTTCACCCCACGCAAATTGATCGCGACGATGAAACGCAGGCACCAAAAAATCGAAATACGTCTCCAATTTTGCTACAAACTGCTCTACATCGTGCTCGCTCAAATTGCATTCTGGCGCAGGGCAAGTTTCGCTTATCAGAAATCCGGGTACAATTCTCTTCGTCATGCGATTGTCTCCTTTTCACTGGATATGCGTTGGAGAACAATGTCATGACTTCTTGGCCATCCAGCTTACCGAAGCGCAACCTTGCGCTGTAATACTAAAAGATACCTCAAAGCCATCGCAACCAAGGAACCGCCATGAGCAACTATGTACCTTCAACCGAACAGCTTGTCTCCGAGATCGTCTGTCGCGACGTGCAACGCTCTGCCGCCTTCTACCGCCAGTTGGGTTTCGAGATGGTGCGCGACGACGGCGACTTTGCGATCGTGGCGTGGGAGGGTCACCAACTCTTCCTCGGCGAACTGGCCTCGTTCCACAACCACGAGGTGGAGCATGTCGAACTGCCGCCCATCCCGCCATTCCCTGCCGCCTACCTGCGCATCATGGTGCCGAACGTAGACGACTACTGGCAGCTGGTCAACGCAATGGGTGCGCGCATCCTGGTGCCAATTGCCGACCGCTACTACGGCCTGCGTGATTTCATCTTCGCCGACCCAGATGGGTACGGCCTCCGCTTTGCAAGCGCTTCCAAGAAAGAGTGAGGTGTCCGATGATCGTCGAATTTATCACAGTTACCTGCCCGCCCGGCAAGCGCGATGCCTTCATCCAGCGCGACGACGAGGTGTGGACCGCTGGTCTGATGACCCAGCCTGCTTTCCTGGGCAAGGAAGTCTGGACCGATCCGAACGACCCGGACAAAGTCTACCTGGCCATTCACCTCAAGTCGCGCGAACTGCTGAATGCGATTCCCCTGTCGTTCTGCGAGGAAATGGACGCGGCCATGGGCGACCTGCTGATGCCGATCCATTCGGTAATTCTCGACGTGACGCTGCCGGACGCGCGGTATCGGCAGGAGGAGATGGCAGGTGGCAAATAGCAAGTGGTGAGGGGATAGGCTCTCTGAGCTGACTTGAGTGAGAACTTTTCTCCTATTTCAAAATGTATCCGGGACTGAACACCGAAGATAGATCTTCCCGCTCATGGTTGCCGCTGTGGATCCAACGTCCGTCCGGCGTCATCGCTATGGCGCCGACAGACGATATAGCGGGCGCTTCGAGTGTATGGTGTGTTGGTCTATGTGCGCTGCGCCGACAGGAGCCCTGGCGTCGTCCTGCTGTTTTCGCTCAGTCAGCAGTGGGCGCATGGCAATCGCCAGCCCACCGAAAAGCGCCAGCGAATAGGAGATCTCCGCCGCCATGAAAGTGAGGCCGGCGAACAGGATGCTGGAGGTAGCAACAATGGTAACGCCCGTAGTAAAGCGGACATTCTGTTTGAGATTGCGATTATACTCACGGGCCAGCCGGAAAAGTTCCAGCAACTGATGGAGGTTGCCTTCCATAAGGATGATCTGTGCGGTGTCGGTCGCGACAGTGGTGGCCCCGCGCAACGACACAGAAACCTCGGCCTGGCGCATGGCGATGGCGTCGTTGATGCCGTCGCCGATAAAGCATACTTTGCGTTTTTCGGCCTGCAACTGGGTCACCAGATCGGCCTTAGCTCCAGGCAGGGTATTGGCAAAGTAGCCGGTGACGCCCAGATCCTGGGCCAACTTTTGCGTAGGGGCTTCCTGATCGCCGGAAATAATGTAGATATCGAGGCCTTGACTGCGCAACCCATCAACGATCTTTTGGGCTTCAGGGCGCACGGTAGGCTGAAGTTCAATCGCGCCCACCAGCACATCGTCCACGGCCACCATCACCAGCGAATGACCGTCGCCCTGGCATGTCTCCAACTGTGCCTGGATATCGGCAGGCAGGTCGATCCCTTCCATCGCCATGTACCGTCCACTGCCTACGCGCACCCTTAGACTCGCCAACGTCGATACAGAGCCATTCGACTGCGTCTTGACCGGCGTGCGCACGGCGTCGAACATGGCCGCCTGGCGCTCATCACAGAGCAGGCGAACCTTCAGCCCGTAGCCGACTTCATAATGGGCTTCGTCGATGGGCGGCAAATGTAAATCGAGCGTTGCGGCTGCCTTCAGGATGGCACGGGCGATGGGGTGCGTCTGGCGGGTCTCCGCGGCGGCGGCCAGACGCAGCACCTCGTCGGCCGACAACCGACCGGCGCTGTGGATCCGTGTCACCGTGGGGATTTCTTCGGTCAGTGTCCCTGTCTTGTCGAAGACCACCGTATCGATCTGCACCAGTTCTTCGAGTCCCTCGGCCGCTTTCACCAAAATGCCGCGACTCGCCGCCAAATTCAGATAGTTTAGCATCGCCAGCGAACTGGACAGGTAGCTGGTGAACACCGAGTTGGCGCCGATCAGGCTGATGGCGCCCGCTGGACCAATGAAGGGCCAACTCACTGCGCTCAACACCAAGGTTGGGATCACCATGTCATCCAGGCTTTGGATACCCTTCATGAGGACCGGCTGGCTACCCTGCGTTGTGCGATTAAGCACTTGGGCGATCTGCCCCGCCGTGGTCTCTGTGCTGGTCTTTTCGACCCTGACATCGATCTGGCCGGAAATAACCAGGGTGGAAGCCAGCACAGGATCGCCCGACTTTTTCTCCACAGGCTGCGACTCACCGGTGAGCATGTGCTGATCGATGGCGGCGACGCCGGCCAGAATCGTGCCGTCGACCGGCACAACCTGCCCACCGTACAGGACGAGGGTGTCGCCGATCCCAACTTGCCCAAAGGGAATCTCGACTTCGCCGCCGTCGGTGCGTATCCAGACCTTGTCGGGCTGAAGCTGGAACATGTGGATCAGGTTGTTTTGCGAGCGCAGTTCGGTCAGTGCCCTGATCTTCAGCATCAATCCAAAGAGCACGCTCCCTATCGCGCCCGCAGCGGCATAGCCGCCCAACCACATGGCAAGGCTATAGACCAAGAGGAGGTGAAGGCCACCAATCCGTTTGTTTTCTTGCCACATCCGATAGGCCATGGGGTATTTGGCGCTGGTCGCCACCAGACCGACGGCGATCGCGGCCGGCATCAACGGCGCGAAAACCCACTGACCGGCAAGGGCCAGGCCCAATGAAAGCACGCCCAGTCCAAATCGTCGGTTGGCGCGCGCCTCGTCGGGATGTAGTTTGGCCATGCTGTCGCCCACCATCTCCTGCAACTGGCCATGACGCGTCTTGCCCAACATCGGATCGACATGCACCTGAACAAAGCGCTGATAGCGATCGTCGACAGCATCGAGACGGTTCTTGACCTGCATTTGCAGGTGCTGAACACTGCGCAGAATCTGCGGCGTAGAGTGACGCTCCAACGCGTCCAAGTCGTCGATCAGCCTGGTTCGCTTTCTTTTGTTCTTGGGCAGCAGTGCGCCGGTAATGCCGCCCAGGGAAGGTCGCGATAGCATGTGTTGGCCTCGGTGTCTACCTGAAATGAAAATGCGGTTCGTGGCGCAGTCACGCGACTGTGCCACGAACCACACTCGAAATCTAACTTCTATTCACTTTTGCTGATGTTGTACCACTCGATGTGTTCCACGCTGCGCGCCGGGAAGTTGGAGACGGCATTGCTGACGATGGTCGCCTCGTTGATGTGCATGGCGATCATGTGACCACCTTCGGTTGCGAGCATCTGTTGGGCAGCCTGGTAGAGTTTGGTCCGTTCGGCCAGGTCGAGCGTCTGACGGGCGTCATCGAGCAGTTGATCGAATTCAGCGCTCTGGAACTTAGCTTCGTTCAGCGGGCTTGTGGAGCGGAAGACGAGGTTGAGGATTTCGTCGGTGGGGCGTCCGAGCCAGCCGGTGGTGATGAAGGCTTCGTTGACGGCCGTTTCGGCGAAGAAGCTATCCGCCGGCGTGATTTCCAGCGCCACGTTGATGCCGGCAGCGGCAGCTTGCTGCTGAAAGATCTCGGCCAGCGGAATCAGGTTGGGCAGCACATCGCTCGTGTACAACGTCAGGTCCAGTCCGTCCGCGTAGCCGGCGTCGGCCAAAAGCGCCTTCGCGCCTTCGATATCCTGGAGACAACCACCCTCCGGATCCCAGCGATAGGGATCAGACGGATCGACCGGCGTATCACAGCTTACTCTGCCCCCGCCGTTGAGGATCAGGTCAACCATGGCCTGACGGTCGGTCACCAGGCGAATCGCCTGGCGTACCCGCGCATCGTCGAAAGGAGGCATGTCAATGCGCATGGAAAGCCCAATCCACGTGCCGGTTGGAAACGACAGGACGGTGTAGTCGTCACTGTTCATAAACAAATCGGCTGCTGTGGGGCCGGCTTGGAGCAGTACGTCGATCTGCCCCGCCTGCAACGCCAGCGTGCGCGCCTCGCTGTCGGCGATGGCGGGCATCTCAACACCGGCCAGCGCCGGCGCACCTTGCCAATAGGCGTCGTTGGCGCTGAAGATCGTGGTTCCTTCCGGATCGAAAGTCTCCAGTTTGAAGGGGCCGGTGCCGATGCCGGTTGTCGCAATCGTGTCGGCGCTGTCGGCGGGCACAATGGCGGTGGCACGGCTGGACAGCAACAGCGGGAAGTCGGCGTGCCCGGGTTCTAACTGAAAGATAATGGTCTGTGGATCAGGCGTCTCGGTGCCGACCAGCAATGAGAGCGTCCTGGCTGCACGGGATTCCGTGGCCGGATCGAGGAGATGCGCAAAGGTGTAGGCGACATCGGCGGAATCGAAGGCGGAGCCGTCGTGGAATGTCACACCTTCGCGCAGGGTGAATGTCCATTCCGTGGCATCTTCGTTGGCCGTCCATGCCGTTGCTAATTCAGGCACCGGCACGCCGCTGTCATCCAGGGCGACGAGACGGTCATAGAGCAAGTAGTTGGCGTAGCTGAACTCGGTGGGACTGGCCGGATCAAGGCTCTCTGCACCGCCACGCGCCAAGAAGTGCGGCACGCGCAAGACGCTGCGGTTTCCTGTTGCTTGCTCGTCCTCGCTGCTTGCGGCTGATGAGGATGGCTCAGATGTGCTTGTCGGCGCAGGCAGCACGCAGGCACTCAACAGCGTCATGACCAGTACGGCCAATAGGCCAAGAAGGAACTTCCGGGACATTTTTTGCTCCTGATGGGTTTGTGTGGATTGGGCAACGATATTCAGTTCTGTACAATTTTGACAAACTGTACTTCAGCAGACCTTTCAGCAGACCTCTATTATTATGCCTGAGCAGTTACGATTGGCAAAGGCATTGGCATCAACAAAATGATATTAACATCCCAGCGTGATTTGAACGTGAGCCAAATTCAGAATCAATCGCACCCTTAGCCGGCAGCGCGTCCGCCGCGATCCAGACCGATGGCCTTGGCCAGCGCGCCGGCAAAGAGATTGACCCCGACGATCAGCGTGCTGATGGCAAAAATCGGGAAAAAGGTGGCCCAGGGCGCCAACATCAACACATCGCGGCTGTTGGCGATCATCAAACCCCAATCGGGTGTGGGCGGGGCAACGCCGAAGCCCAGGAACGAGAGCGCGCTGAAGGTCAACAGCATCCACGACCAGCGCAAGGCCCCCTCCACCAGGAGCAGGTCCACGACGTTGGGCAGCAGTTCGCGCAGGATGATCGTCCGCTTACGCGCGCCGATGGCATACGCAGCCAGGATGAAATCGCGCGAGACGAAATCAAGGGTGGCGGCGCGGGCGATGCGAATCACAGCCAGGCCCGACAGGAAGCCAAGCGCCGGGATCAGCACGTTTGCCCCCGTACCGAAGATGTTTGCCAGCAGCAGCAGCACCAGCAACCTGGGCACCGCCAGTACCGCGTCCACGAGACGCATGACGATCTGATCAGCCCATCCGCCCAGGTAGCCCACGGTGATGCCCACCAGCCCTCCCCAGAGCATGGCGAGGAAGGTGGCGGCAATGGTGACCACCAGCGCGACCCGCCCGCCCAACAAGGTGCAGCTGAAGACGTCTCGTCCTAGTTTATCGGTGCCGAAGAGGTGCTCCGCCGACGGTGCGGCGCGGACAGCGCTGGTGTCGAACGCTGCCGGATCATAGGGCGCGACAAACGGCGAGAGCAGGGCAATCAGCAGGTGTACGATGACGATACTCAGCCCCACCATGCCCGAAGGCACCCGACGCAAACCCAACCAAACCTCCCAGATCGGGAAATGGCTTGGTTGGTGCAACGTCTCAGGCGCAGCGATGGGTCTCGATGCAACAGCGGTGGTAGTCATGGGTTTTGGCAGCCCCTATCCTCTGACACGCAGGCGCGGATTGAGCGCCAGCGTCAGCAGATCAGCAGTCAAGTTGACGGTCAAATAGATCACGGCCATGATAATGGCAATGCTCTGCACAAGCGGCAGATCCCGATTCTGGATGGCGGAGAGCATCAACGTGCCTATGCCAGGGTAGTTGAAGACCGCCTCGATCACCACGAGGTTGCCAATGAGCCAGGCCACCGTCAACGCGGAGACGGTGATGGTGGGCAGCAGGGCGTTGGGCAGCGCGTGACGGAAGAGGATCACGACATGGTGCAGTCCTTTCATGCGCGCCACACGGATGTAGTCGCTGCGCATCACCTCGATGATGCCGGTGCGCATGATACGCAGGATGTAGGCCGTTAACAGGATCGTCAGCGTCGCGATCGGCAGCACGATGTTGGGCAGCAGTTCCAACACTGGCGCGTCAGGGTTCACCAATGTAACCGCCGGGAACCAGCGCAACTGCACGCTGAAGACGTAGATCAGCAGCGTAGCGATGACGAAGTCGGGCATGCTCATGCCGATCAGCGATCCTGTGGACAGCGTCAGATCCGGCCAGCGATCTCGCGTCAGCCCTGCGATGACGCCCAGCCCAATCGCCAGTGGGAAGCCCACCAGTGCTGCGCTCAGCCCGAGTAGCAGGCTGTTGCGCAGACGCGTCCACAGGAAGTCGTTGATCGGCTCGTCCCGCATCAACGAGACCCCCAGATCCCCGCGCAGGATGCCGCCTGCCCACTCAAAAAAGCGTTCGTGGGCAGGACGGTCGAGGCCCAGGCGCAAACGCACTTGGGCCAACCCTTCGGGTGTAGCTTGTTGTCCTAAAAAGGCGGTGGCGGCGTCGCCTGGCAGCGCTTCGACCAGCACGAAGACCACCACCGCCACCAGGCCCAGCACGATCAAAGACAGGATAAAGCGGTGAAGAAGATTGCCCATTATTCCGACTTGATAATGGTTTCCTGTACCTGTTCAGGCTGCTGACGGGGCACGATCAGAGATGCAAACTGGAACGAAAGGCGTGTCGTCAGTTGCTGCTTCACCTGTGCATTGACCGGCGCTACCTCAGTGACTGTGTCCAGCCAGCTATCTACGATCTTGCCTTCGCTCACTGGCTGTCCATACAGGTCGCTCATCATTTCTGCCACCCGCTCCAGCGATACGAAATGCGACTGACTGAAATAGACCTTCTGCGCTTTTATCTGCGGTCGGTATTGCACTGGCTGGCTCCCCCCGGCTGGCAATGTCCCTTTGCACACCTGTCCGCACTGTGGACAGGCTTTGACCTCTGATTGCTTCTGTTCTTGGACAACTGGTTCTCCAGCGTCTCGATCCGCATTGTCAACGCTTGGATTCTCTGCTGCTGTCCCTGCACGACACTGATCAAATTCGCCGCAAATTCAGCCATCAAAGCGACGACAGCTTCTTCACCTTCAACATAGGCTCTCTATGTAGCTCTTCTCAGTCAGGCAGGCGTAACACTTCTATCTCTCTATTTTGACCGAACTGTACGATTTTGACAAACTGTACTTCAGCAAACCTTTCAGCAGGCTTCTATGCCTGAGCAGTCACTTCCAACTCATATTCAGTAAAAAGGAGACAATACCATGACGAAGAGAATTGTACCCGAATCTCTGATAAGAGAAACTTGCCCTGCGCCAGAATGCAATCGAGCGAGCACGATGTAGAGCAGTTTGTAGCAGAATTGGAGACGTATTTCGATCTTTGGGCGCCTGCGTTTCATCGTCGCGATCAATTTGCGTGGGGTGAAGTCTCTTTGAAGGGTTTGTTGGGCGATACGCAGCGTAAGACAAGTGAGCGGATTGCCCTGGACTCGAACGAAAATGTGCGCAGTTTGCAGCATTTTATCGGTCAAAGCCCGTGGTCGCCGACGCCGTTGCTGGCCGTGCATCAACGGTTGGTCGTTGAGACGTTGGGGGAGCAGGACGGTGTGGTGCTGATTGCCGAATCTGGTGTAGTCAAGCAAGAGAGTGGTTCGGTTGGCGTCGCGGCGCAGTATTGTGGCGCCGTGGGCAAAGTGGCGAACAGCCAGGTTGGCGTTTCTGGGCTACGCCAGTCGCAAAGGTTACAGCTTGGTAGAAGGGCAATTGTTGGTGCCAGCAGTCTGGTTTAGTGACGCATACGCCACCAAACGGCAGGCTTGTGGCGTACCCGAAGACTTGGCGTTCCAAACCAAACCGGAACTCGGCTTGGCGTTGCTGCAAAAGACCGTCGCACGTGGCACTTTGCTTTTTCAGTGGGTGGCAGCGGATGCACTGTATGGCGATGCCTTTACGTTCCGGGATGGCGTGGCGGCCTTAGGCAAGTGGTACTTCACTGAAATCTATTGACACGTTCCGCTGCACGGCTTTATCCAGGTCACTGTAAATTCCGGTTGTCAAGTCTACCGGAGTGTACAGTCGAGCAATTGAGAGATTATTGGCCCCTTGTCAATCATGTTATACTGAAAACATCAACAAGCATCTTTTTAGAGTAACTGCCCAGGCATAGAAGCCTTGTCGGAAATCATGCACATTGCCAGTCACGACAGGGATTTAACCGACTGCGCCTTGTGCGTCAGATAGACTCCCCCCTTGGTCAGTTGGTCTGCAAGTCTGTCCCAAACCGGAGTTTGTATGTGGATGCCTGACCCGAGTTACTCGCCGCACGATGGGTTGAACAAGGCGCTTGAGCTTCTAGTCTCGCCAAGTGATGATTCTGTTGATCTGCCGCTCACGCTTCCCGAGTCTGGGCTGGGCGATATACGCGCACTCGAATTGCTCTCGGGTCACGTTCTAGGCGGCGCCGCTCAACTCGGTTCGCCCACTTCGCTGGCGCATATGGACCCTCCAACCCCGTGGATCACGTGGGCGATGGCGCTCTGGAATGCTCGTCTCAACCAGAACATGCTCCATGAAATGAGCTCTCCCTTCGCCACCCAGGCAGAGATGTTGGTCTTGAACTGGTTGACACCCTACTTTGGCATGCAGGGTGGGCACTTCTGCGCAGGGTCAACCATTGCCAATCTGACAGGAATCTGGGCGGCGCGCGATGCCGCGGGTGTGAAAAGGGTCGTCACCTCACAGGCGGCACACCTAAGTGTCGAGAAGTCTTGTCGCCTGTTGGGCCTCGAACTTTTGAAGGTGCCAGTTGACCGGCAAGGGTGCCTGGATTGCGGGCAACTCCCGAACCTTGATGACGCGTGCCTTGTTCTCACTGCGGGAACCACCGCCACAGGTGCTGTCGACCCGTTGAATTTGGTCGGCGCGGCGAAGTGGACACATGTCGATGCGGCATGGGCCGGTCCGCTCCGACTGAGTCGGAGCCACTCCGGACGACTCAACGGCATTGAAGCAGCCGACTCGGTGGCCGTATCCGCGCACAAGTGGTTCTTCCAACCCAAAGACTCGGCCCTGGTACTGTTCCGCAATTTGGAAAGTGCAAATGCAGCGGTCAGCTTCAACGGCGGCTATCTCGCAAAGCCCAATGTTGGCGTTCAAGGCTCGCGATCGGCTGCCGCTGTTCCTTTACTCGCAACTCTGCTCGCATGGGGTAGGGAGGGCGTGGCCCAACGGATCGACCATCTCATGCGGTTGGCTGACTTGCTCGCGGATGCCATCGAGAAGTCCGATCGCCTGGAGTTGTGGGGCAGGCCGCAGACTGGGATCAATGTGTTCCGCCCAATGTACTCATCCACTGCCAGGTTGTTGCTGAAGCTGCCACCAGGCATGTTGTCAACATGCGTGCTGGATGGCAATACTTGGGCGCGTTCGGTAGCAGCCAATCCGTCGGTGGATATCGATCTTGTGGTGGAGAGACTGCTGGCTGCCAGCCGCGAAGACGCCTGACACCGAAGTCGACGTCTTGGGCACAGCGACCGAACCGAGCCGCACGCACAAAAAGATCTGGCTCGTCGGTGAAGTGAAGTTCAACCTGACCGTCAAGGATATCGAACGGTTTGCCCAAAAAGTCTCCTGCGCGCAGCCATTTGACGGGCGAAATGCTGCCTGTCTGCTGCCGTGCACGCCCCGAAGTCGAGAAAGCAGCGACGCGCACACAATCTCCTGTCTGCGACAACTGCATCGGCCTGCGCCCCGCCATCCAGCAGGCCGTGCACGTTGACCCTCTACTCGACGCAGACATCAAGCCAATCAGCTCAGCCACCGGCAGGCGTTTGGCCATAAAGTGTATGCCGAGTCCATTTTGGTGTTCAGCCAGCCGGGGCACCGTCTCAAACAGGCTGTTTGACCCATCTTTCCCGGAAAACAACACAAAAAAACAGAGCGCCGGCACTTTTGCCGGCGCTCTGTTTCACGTGAAACAGACGCACTACAGGTAGTCGCGCAGTTTGCGGCTGCGGCTGGGGTGGCGCAGCCGGCTGAGCGCCTGGGCTTCGATCTGGCGGATGCGCTCGCGGGTGACACCAAACTTTTTGCCGACCTCTTCGAGCGTATAGCAGTACCCGTCGACCAGGCCGAAGCGGAGCTGCAAAATGCGCACCTCGCGCGGGTTGAGGCTTTGGAAAATTTCATCGATCACTTCACGCAGAAGTTGCTGGCCGGCGGCGTCGCCAGGAGCATCGGCTTCCTCGTCTTCGATAAAATCCCCCAGATAGCTGTCCTCTTCTTCGCCGACCGGCATTTCAAGGCTCAGCGGGCGCTGGCTGACCCGCATGATGTGTTCGACTTTGCGCGGGGAGACTCCCAGTTCGTCGGCAATCTCTTCGGTGGTGGGGTCACGGCCCAGCTCCTGAACCAGCTGACGGCTGGTGCGGGTGAGCCGGTTGATCTGTTCGTACATGTGCACCGGGACCCGGATCGTGCGGCCTTGGTCGGCGATCGCACGGGTGACCGCCTGACGAATCCACCAGGTCGCATAGGTGCTGAATTTGTAGCCACGGCGGTAGTCAAACTTTTTGACCGCCCGGATCAGACCGATGTTGCCCTCCTGGATCAGATCCAAAAAAGGGACCCCACGGCCAACATATTTTTTGGCGACACTGACCACCAGACGGCTGTTGGCCTTGATCAGATGTTCCTGGGCTGACTGGCCGTCGCGCACATACCAGAGCAGCCGTTCGCGCTCCTCCCATTCTTCCTGGCCGTCGGTCAGTTTTTTGCGCGCATCCCGCCCACGCTCCATCCGTTTGGCCAGGTCGACCTCCTCTTCGGCGGTCAGCAGCGGGACGCGACCGATCTCTTTGAGATAAAGGCTGATCGAATCGTCGATCTCGATCTGGCTGAGATCAAACTCTTCCTCCTCGATCTCGACTGTCTCGATCTCGGCGTCGCCAATGTCGCCGATGTCGCCGAGGAGGTCAGGCTCCTCCTCACGCGGTTGGCCGACATCAATGCCCTGTTCAAACAGCGCGGCAAAAATATCTTCGAGCTGCTCCATCGAGCTCTCTGCTTCCGGCATGAGCTTCAACACGTCGTCGTACGTCACATACCCTTGGGTGCGCCCAAGCAGCAGCAGCGATTCGAGCGCGTCTTCAGGGCTCAAGAGAGAGGGCGATGGGGTCTCCAACACCGGGTCTGTCTCCAACAGCTGGGGCACAAATTCGATCGCCTCGTCCAGCCCTTCTTCAAACTCTTCCGAGAAGCCCAAGCTGAACTTCTCATCTGGTTCAGTGCGCATGGATTTTGGTTTTACCATTTTTTGTTCTCCTTGTCCGCTCAGGCCACACACTCTTTGAGATCCCACACACCGGCTCGGCGAGCAAACTGGCGACAGCACTGACCACATTCGACGCGGTCGTTCTCCAGGCGCACAAAGGACTCTGCCGTACAGAAGGGGCAGCGCAGCAGCTGCACCAGCGCATCCTCTCCTGTCCCGATGGGGGCGCGTGACGCTCCCTGCACAGGCGTAACTTTGACAAAAACACTCGGGGCCAATGGGTAGCTTCCACCCAGGTCAAAAAGCTGGCTGTCCCACTCTGCCAGCCTGGCTGGAGCGACCCGCTCTTTGAGCTGCGGCAGCCGAAAATGCGAAACTGCACAGCGGCGCTCTACCCGCCACCCAGCCGTCCGCAGCTGCTGCCCCATCCACTCCGGATGAAAATCGAAGTTCAGTGCGACAAATTCGACCGGCTCTCGCTGCCAAGGCGACCAGGACTGGCGGCGCAACATCCAACGCAGAATCGCTTTGAGGTTGCGTTTGTTGGCATATTCAAGCACCCCGACACTGTGGCGGTGCACAACCCGCCGCAGCTGGGCCAGCGCAGCCGGCACATCAGCCACATGATGCATCACCCGCACCATCACCAGTGAGTCCAGGCAGCCGCTGGCCAATGGCAACGAATAGAGGTTGCCCGCCACAAAGACAAAGCGCGGATCCTGCCCCCACTTGCGCGCAGCTTCTTCCAGCAACGTACGGCTGTAGTCGAAGAGGAGCACCTGGTCGTAGCCACCGTACAGGTCGGCAAGCCGGCCAAAGCCAGCCCCGATCTCGGCGAGCCGCCCCCCTTGGGCGGGCAACAGCTGCCGGAGAGCCAGCCGCTCCGCCGCATCCTCGTACTGGCGCCCCCGCCCCTCCCAGAAGTCCGACCGGTATTGGCTGCCTTCGTAGTCGATCACCGGGATCGTCTCTGGCTTCACCGCTTCTGTCACCGCTTCTGTCACCGCTTCTGTCACCGCTTCTGTCACCAGACCCGCCCTTTTTCTCCCCACAGAACGACCTTTGTCAGCAGCAGTGTTTCACGTGAAACACCCATGACTTTTCCTGCAAAAAATTCGATACAAAAAAAGGAGGAACAGCCCCTCTTCCTCCTTCAGCCACCCATGACTGCGATTATAGCAGGGTTATTCAGCAAATTCAATACCCTATTTAAGATAATATCTCAAAAAAAGCTGCGTTCAGGAGCGCTGTCGGCTCAAATATCCGCTCACAGCCGCCAGCACCAGCAGCATGCCCACAACCTGCCAGACTGTGGTCAGCTGCTCGCCCAGCAACCACCAGCCAGCCACCAGCGTCGCAACCAGCCGCCAGCCCATCAAGCTGCTGACCAGCGGCGCCCCCAGCCGACGGACCGCAGCGATCTGCAAGCTGTTGGCCCCCAGCACGACCAACCCACTGTAGGCAGCAAAGGCAGTCCAGCCCTGCCAGTCCAGCTGCAGCCAACGCCCCCATGGCTCCTGCCAGAGCAGGCTCAGCCCCAGCGCACAGGCCTGGACCAGCACAGTCTGAAAGGCCAGCACCGACAACCCCGAAATCTGCACCTGAGCCGTGCGTCGCAACAGCAACATGTACCCTGCCAAAAAAAAACTGCTGGCCAGGGCCAGCCCGATTCCCAGCCAGTCGTCAAGGCCCGGCGCCGGTGCGCTGCTGCCACTGAACATCAGCAGCGCACCGGCAGTCGACAGCAGCATGGCTGGCAAGGTGCTGCGCGGCAGCCGCTCGCGAAAGAGAACAGCGTGGATCAAGACTACCCAAAAGGGGGTCAGCAGACTGATCATCTGTACATAGAGGGCCAGGGTATACCGCTGAGCAAGCAGATTGGTGATCGAACGCAGCACAGTGACGCCCCCAAAAAGCCAGAGCACCCTGGCGGTGTAGAGGCGCCAGCCGTGCCGGGGAAGGATCCCCACCAGCAGCCAGAGGAAAAGTGGGAGTCCCCCCAACACCAGCACAGACATGCTGGGCAGCCCGCTGACAGTCTGCAGATACCGTCCCAACACGGGGTAGAGCCCCCAGCTGCTGTGGGCAGCCAGGGCCACCATATACCACCAAGGGAGGGGGCGACCAGGCTCGTGCATTCAGGCTCAGAGCCGAGCGGTTTCTGCCTCAGGATCGTACGAAGGAAGCACAGCAGCAGTAGCCTCAGGGGGCAGATGGCTGATGTCGTTGAGCAGCTCGACGCTCCAGCTCTGGCCATCCCAGGTCAGCTCGGAGACCGCGCAGTTGTGCGGGTCCAGCCGGGTCCAGTCCCCCTTGCCCCCAGCCCCCCAGCGATCCAACACGCTGCTGATGATGGCACCATGTGCCACGATCAGCACACGCTGGCCCGGATGGCGCTGGGCCAATTCTTGGATGACGGCGGCTGCCCGCCGTGCAAAACTGGTCGGCGACTCCCCGTTGGGAGGGGCAAAGTCGGGGTCGTTCGCCCACCGTTCCCACAGCTGCTCGTTGTCGATCAGATCCCGGTAGGTGCGTCCCTCCCAGTCCCCAATGGTAAATTCCCGCAACCCCTCTTCGACGATCGGGGTGAGTCCAGTGGTGCGCCCGATCGTCGCTGCGGTGCTGCGGGCCCGCTGCAGCGGCGACACGTAGAGCACATCTACCGGACACTCCCGCTGGCTCACACCAAAACGCACCCCGGTCGCCTCGATCTGCTGCCACCCCCGCTCGGTCAGCGGCGCATCCAAGGAGCCGTACCAGCGCTGTTCAAAATTGGCGGTTGTCTCGCCGTGCCGCACCAGAATTACTTGGGTCCTGCTCATCCCCTGCCACCTTTGTCGGTTATCCGTGCACCCGGGCCCGCGCCTCTGCGGCCGGGCTTGCCAGACGCTCTGAAAAAATCTGCGCCAGATTGACAGACGCTGCAATACATGGTATACTCTTGAACATGATTTCACCAAAGCAACTGATCATTTGTGTGCCCCGCTTCAGGTCTGAACGTACGCCTCCTGGATGAGACTCATCTGGAACCTTATGCGCGGGCCGAATGATTGGGTGATCGGACTGTACCGGCAGAGCTCTCCAGAGGGGGAGCTTTTTTTATTCTCTTGAATAAATCGTCCTTGAGTGAGGAGGGCAGAGGCAGAGATGATTGTCGTTGGAATTGCTGGTGCGACCGGGTATACCGGGATTGAACTGGTGCAGTTGCTGCATCGCCACCCACAGACGCAGTTGGGCTGGATTACCAGCGCCAGCAGTGCTGGCAGACGGCTCTGCGACGTCCATGCGGTGCCGTGGGACTACCCATTGATCGCACTGGACGAGGCCTATGCCCGTGCGGGGGAAGTGGACGTCGTCTTTTTGTGTCTGCCACACGGCCACTCGATCGAGGCAGCACGCCGTTTTGCCGAGGCTGGACGCTGTGTGATCGATCTGAGCGCCGATTTTCGGCTCGACCACGCCGACGACTATCGCCGCTGGTATGGCCTGGAACACACCGCCCCCGATCTGCTCCCTCATTTCGTGTACGGGCTGTGCGAGGTCAACCGCGCCCAGCTGCGCGGCGCCCGGCTGATCGCCGTGCCGGGCTGTTACCCGACCACGGTCAATTTGGGACTCTACCCGCTGGCCAAGGCAGGTTGGCTGGGCGACCGGGTCATCGTCGACAGCAAGAGCGGGGTCAGCGGAGCCGGGCGCACCGCCAAGCTTCCCTATCTGTTCGTCGAAAGCCACGAAAACCTGACCCCCTACAACGTCGGCTACCGCCACCGCCACATCGCCGAGATGGAGCTGGTGCTCAACCCGGTGCTGCCGCCGGGCCAGCCCTGCCAGTTTACCTTCTCGCCCCACCTGCTGCCGGTCAACCGAGGCATCTTGAGCACGATCTATGTGCGGGTTCCCGCCGGCGTGACCGAACCCCAGGTGCGCCAGCGATACACCGAGCACTACGCCGGCGAGCCCTTCATTCATCTGCTTCCGGCCGGTCAGCAGGCATCGCTCCGCCATACGGTCTATTCCAACCGCGTGGCCATCAGTATCACGCCCGAACTGCCTGACCGACCCGACTGCCGCGACCTGATCCTGGTCGTGACCGAAGACAATTTGATCAAAGGCGCCAGCGGCCAGGCAGTTCAGTGCATGAACATCGCTTTGGGGTTGGACGAGACAGCAGGCCTGTTGTGAACGAGGGAGCTATGGAGACAGAAGAGCGCCAGGAAAAGTATCTGGTGGTTTTGAAAGTCGGCGGCAACGAGCTGGACGACCCCGATTTTTTGCACGGGCTGGTGAAGGCGGTAGCCGCCGTCCAGCAAGAAGGGCACCATCCAGTCCTCGTGCATGGGGGCGGCAAGGCGGTCACCGATCTGCAAAAACAGCTGGGCTTGCAGGAGCAGCGGGTCGAAGGGCTGCGCGTGACCGACGAGGCCAGCATGGATGTGGTGGAGATGGTGCTCAGCGGACTGATCAACAAGCGCATCGTCCGCCAGCTGGTCAACGCCCGCATCCGGGCGGCTGGCATCAGCGGCGTCGACGACGGCACGCTCTATGTCGAAAAAATGTGGCACCCGCTCGGGGATCTGGGGCGGGTCGGGGAGGTGCAGGATGTCGACGACCATCTGCTGCGAGCGTTGATCGACGCAGGGATCGTGCCGGTCGTCAGCCCAGTCAGCTTTGGTGCGCTCGATGCCCTCAGCTACAACGTCAACGCCGACCACGCTGCGACGGCGATCGCAGCTCGACTGGGGGCGATCAAACTCGTCTTTATCAGCAATGTGCCGGGCATCTTGGTGGCGGGGCGGGTCGTGCGGGCCGTGACCGCAGAACAAGCTGAAGCGTGGATCGAGGAGGGGATCATCTTCGGGGGCATGATCCCCAAGGTGCGCAGCGCGGTCGAAGCTGTGCGCGGCGGTGTCGCACAAGCGGTCATTACCAATCTGGCCGGTGTCCAGGAGGGAACTGGCACCGGTGTCGTCGGCAGCCGTTGAATCTGGCTGGCGGTTGGGGTGTTGGGGGATACAGGGAGCAGCAAGGAGAATAAAGCAACGATGAATGCGCAGGATGTGATCGCGCTGGAACAGCGCTATCTGTTGGGGGTCTACGGGCGGGCCCCGTTTGTGCTGGAGCGGGGCGACGGCTGTACGCTCTACGACACCACAGGGGCCGCCTACCTGGACTGCGTGGCCGGAATCGCAGTCAACGCGCTGGGTTACAACGACGCTGGCGTCTCCCAGGCGATCGGGGCAGCGCTCTCCTCGGGGATGGTGCATGTGAGCAATCTCTACCACACAGAGCCCCATGCTCGCCTGGCCGAGCTGTTGTGCTCGACCAGCTTTGCCGAAAGGGTTCATTTCTGCAACAGCGGAGCCGAAGCCACGGAAGGTGCCTTCAAGTTTGCACGCCGCTACGGCCGCGCCCATGGCGGCGACCAGAAGGTGGAGATCCTGGCATTTTCCAACGCCTTTCACGGCCGGACCATGGGGGCGCTCGCTGCAACCCCGCGCCCTGCCTACCAAGATCCCTTCCGTCCGCTGATGCCAGGGGTGCGCTTTGCAGAATTCAACGACCTGGAGAGTGCAGCGGCGCAGATGGATGAGCGGGTCTGCGCGATCCTGGTCGAGCCGATTCAGGGAGAAGGCGGCATTCACCTCGCCCACCCCGCCTTTCTGGCGGGCCTGCGGGCTTTGGCGGACCAGTACGATGCGCTGTTGATCTACGACGAGGTGCAGTGCGGCGTCGGACGGGCTGGCACCCTGTGGGCGTACCAGGGGTTTTGTACAGCGGCCAGCGGCTGTGGCTGCGCCCAGCGCTGCCAGTTCGAGCCTGATCTGCTGACCGCCGCCAAACCGTTGGCCGCTGGGCTGCCGATCGGCGCGATTTTGATGCGCCAGCGGGTTGCCGAGCTCTTGCACAAAGGCGACCATGGCAGCACCTTTGCTGGCGGCCCGCTGGTGACCAGCGTGGCCCACCACGTCGTCGGCCGGGTGGCGCAGCCAGATTTTCTGACTGGGGTCGCCGCCAAGGGGCAATTGTTGCGCGACCTGCTCGCTGAAATCAACACCCCCCATCTCGTCGAGATCCGCGGGCGCGGGTTGATGGTCGGGCTTGAGCTCGATGTGGCCGTCGCCCCGGTGGTCAGCCGCGGCTACGACGAGGGGCTGCTTTTGGTCAACGCCGGCCCGAATGTGCTGCGTTTCGTCCCGCCGCTCGTGATCAGCGAGGCCGAAATTCACCTGGTCGCCGAGCGGCTGACCCGTGCGTTGCAGGCGTTGTAGGGTCAATCCAGGAGAGAAGAGGCGATGCCCATCGTGATTCAACCGGCTGAGGCAGCAGATGTGCTGCCGATCGTGGCGTTGGTGAACCAGTTTGCGGCAGAAAAAGTCATGCTGCCCCGCACCGAAGAGAGTGTCCGCCAGACATTGGCAGACTGGCTGGTTGCGGTCGACCCCGACCTTGTCCCCGAAGACCCGCAGATCCTGGCCTGCGGCGCGCTGGTTCCGCTCTCCGACACGCTGGTGGAGCTGCGTTCGCTGGCCGTGCACCCCAGCCGGCAGGGCCAGGGGTTGGGTGGACATGTCGTCAATCACCTGGTGCAGCTGGCTCGCCAGCGCGGCTATCACCAGATCTGCGCGCTGACCCTGCGCGAAAATTTCTTCGTGCGGCTCGGCTTCGAACAGGTCGACCGCTGGAGCATCAGCCCCAAAATCTGGCAGGCCTGCATCTATTGCTCCAAATTCCATCGCTGCGACGAAGTGGCGGTGACGATGAATCTGGTCGACAGCCCACAGAGTCTGCTGCACCCGCTGGAACGGCCTGCTGGCTGGAACAGCCTGCTCAAGTGGAGTGAATGGCAACCCCTCAAGCTGGCTTACAAGCAAAAATAAGCGGTCGCTCAGTAGGGCGGTCTGGCAGGCCCGTCGTATGCGCAGCGGCCCGTACGCGGAGAGTTGTAGCGCCGTTTGGGGCCGCCATAGAGTGTACAGGAATGGCTGCGAGCATGGGCTGCACACAGATAACAGCCCGGCTCGCCCACCTCATAGTAGCACTGCAGACAAAAATGCGTGGCAGGCTCGCCGCAGCTGACGCAGAACTGCTCCGGCATCTGGTTGCGAGCCAGCAGCGTAATTGGCTTGGCGGTCAGCGGCTTGCCCTCACGCTGGGAGACGACCTCGAGTTTGAGCTCCGTCGGCGTTCCATAGTCGTATTCGTAGCTGCCCTTGCGGCCGACAGCCAACACTTCGTTGACCCGGGTCTGGATACTTTTCTGATCACCCAACGCAAAAAAACCGTCGATCAGCTCCCGGTAGCAGGTCGTCCCAAAGACAAACTGGCTCATATGGCCACAGCATTCGACCCAAATGGCGCGCAGATAGCCATCCAGATTGAGAAGCATCGCGCTGCCAGAAAGTTCGAGCTGAAGCCAGTAGGTGCCGTCGACTGCATCCCGTACCACGACTTGCCAGAGGCACTCGGGTTTGCGTCTGCTGGTCTCTGCCTTTTCGACGGCAGCCTGACGATCCGGGCACGTGGCCAGGTGCCTGGCCATGCCGGCAGCGGCCACCGTGCGTTGACAAAAAGCGCAGACGCCTGCAGGCGGTGTTTTGCGGGGCATCCAGCCATCTCTTCCTTTCATTCGAGCCTGGGGGACAGCAGCTTGCACAATACAATTCTCTCAGCATACCACCGTTGTTCCCCGATCCACAAGAGGCAACGCCGAGCCTTCCCCCATTGGGGAGAGCCCAGATGTGGTACAATGCAAAGAGGTGCAGTTGATTCTAGCAGCGCACAACGATTCTGTCCAGGAGGTCTGAAACCGTCCCGATGCGTATCGAATCCATCGAACTTCGCAAAATTTTTCTGCCCTATCTCTCTCCCTTTGAGACCAGCGGCTGGCGCGAGCAGGGCAGCCACGCCATCATCGTCCGGATGCAGGCGGACGGGATCGTCGGCTGGGGAGAAGCCCCGGTCGGCGAAAACCCCTTCTACAACGAAGAAAACCAGAAGAGTGCCTGGAGCATCTTGCAAGACTATCTGGCGCCGCTGCTGCTGCGGGCCGACCTGACCAGCCCCTGGGATGTGACGCCTGCTTTCGCCCGGGTGCGCGGCAACCGCATGGCCAAAGCAGGGCTGGAATTCACCGTCTGGGATCTCTTTGCCCGCCGCGAGGGGCGCAGCCTGGCTGCCCTGCTGGGGGGGACGCGCGATCGGGTCGAGGTCGGCGTCAGCGTCGGCATCCAGAAGGATCTCCCAACCCTGTTGGCGGTGGTGGCGGGCTACCTCAGCGAGGGGTACACCCGGATCAAGCTCAAAATCAAACCCGGCTGGGACATCGAACCGACTCGGGCTGTGCGGGAGAGCTGGCCCGAGCTGCGGCTTCAGGTCGACGCCAACAGCATCTACCGACTGCAGGATGCCGCACATCTGGCGCAGTTGGACGCCTTCAACCTGCTGCTGATCGAGCAGCCGCTGGCCCACGACGACATCTTCGACCATGCACAGCTCAAACGCTCGCTCAAGTCGCCGCTCTGCCTCGACGAGAGCATCGTCTCCCCCGACCATGCCCGTTGGGCGATCTCGCTCCAGGCCTGCGACATTTTCAACATCAAACCAAGCCGGATCGGTGGGCTCGGGGACGCCAAACGGATCCACGACCTGGCCCAGGCAGCGGGGATGGCAGTCTGGCACGGCGGCATGTTGGAGACCGGGATCGGCCGAGCGGTCAATGTGGCGCTGGCCAGCCTGCCCAA
This sequence comes from Chloroflexota bacterium, assembly GCA_018969295.1. Taxonomy (GTDB): domain Bacteria; phylum Chloroflexota; class Anaerolineae; order Caldilineales; family Caldilineaceae; genus Caldilinea. The sequence continues at coordinate 177,427 of JAGWYN010000003.1, forward strand.
CTTCACCCTGCCAGGAGACATCAGCGCCAACGACCGCTACTTTGCGCGCGACATCGTCCAGAATCCCTTTACCCTCAACCCAGACAGCACCCTGACGGTCCCTGCCGGGCTCGGCCACGGCGCTCTGGTGGATGAAGCGTATCTGGACGACATTACCCTGGAGCGCTGGGAGCTCCGCGCCTAGGTGCACCCTAAGCCCGGCGGGCCAGGCTCCGTTTGCGGTCAGAGCGCCGCTGGGCTCCTTTGACAACTGACAACTGACAAGAGACAACGGTGGCGATGAAGAGCAAATTTCCACAGGTCGTCATTCGGGGGGCTGGCGATCTGGCCAGCGGTTGTGCGCTGCGTCTGCGGCGGGCTGGGTTCACCGTTGTGCTGACCGAGGTGGCACAACCGCTGGCAGTACGCCGCACAGTCAGCTTTGCCCAGGCTGTCTTCGACGGGAGCTGCCGGGTGGAAGAGGTTGTGGGGCGTTGCTGTGCAGCCGGCCAGGCGCTGGCAGTGGCCGCCGGCGGGGAAGTGCCGGTCGTGGTTGACCCGGCCGGCCAGCTGCTGCAGCAGCTGCGCCCAGCGGTGGTCGTCGACGCCATCATGGCCAAACGCAATCTGGGAACCTGCCGCGACGACGCTGCCCTCGTGATCGCGCTCGGCCCCGGTTTCACAGCCGGGGTCGACTGCCATGCTGTGGTCGAGACAGACCGCGGCCATTCGCTGGGACGGCTTTTCTGGCAGGGCAGTGCGCTGCCAGACAGCGGCGAGCCAGGCGAAGTTGCAGGGCAGCGCGGCACACGCGTGCTGCGTGCCCCCGCAGACGGACGAGTGGCTGGCTGTTGTGCGATCGGCGATTCTGTGGCGGCCGGGGAGATCGTCGCCCTGCTGCACACAAACGAAGGGACCGAACAGCCGATCCGGGCTCCTTTTGCCGGGATTTTGCGCGGGCTGATCCATCCCACTGTCGGCGTACGGGCAGGCACCAAAATCGGCGACCTCGACCCGCGCGCCGAGCGAACCTACTGTTTTACGGTCTCAGACAAGGCGCTGGCGGTCGCCGGCGGGGTGTTGGAGGGAATTTTGACCTGGATGGCGCAGGAGAGTGCGGAATGAAGGGGGTACAGCTCTTTGTGGTTCCGGGCCTGCCAGCTTTTCAACCGGGCGACGATGTCGCCGCTCGGATTGTCGAACAGCTGGCGGAGATGGGAGAAGGGTTGCTGCCTGGAGATATTGTCGTGGTCGCGCAGAAGATCGTCAGCAAGGCAGAAGGGCGGCTGGTACGCCTGCTCGACGTCGAGCCTGACGAGCAGGCGCAGCAGTTGGCGGAATTGGTGGGCAAAGATCCCCGTGTCCTCCAGGTGATTCTCGAGGAGAGCAATGAGGTGCTGCGGGCACGGCGCGGCCTGCTCGTGGTCGAACAGCGCAGCGGCTGGATTTGCGCCAATGCAGGGGTGGACCGCAGCAACGTGCAGCCGGACGAAGAGAGCGAATACCTGGCCCTGCTGCCCGCCGACGCCGATGCCAGTGCCGCTGCACTGCGCGCCCGCCTGGCCGAGTTGACCGGGGTGGCACCGGCTGTGGTCGTCAACGACAGCCATGGCCGGGCCTGGCGCATTGGAACGGTCGGGGTGGCGATTGGCTGTGCGGGGCTGCCGCCGCTTTGGAACCAGCGCGGACTGCATGACCTCTTCGGCTATGAGCTGATCTCCAGCGAGGAGTGTATTGCCGACGAGCTGGCCGCTGCCGCCAGCCTGCTTATGGGGCAGAGCGACGAAGGGCACCCCGTCGTGGTGATTCGCGGCTACCACCCCCCAGCCCTGCCAGCAGCACCGGCCAAAACCATCCAGCGGCCCGCCAACATCGACACGTTTCGGTGAAGGGTCAGAGCATCTTGACGACCATGTGCGCCTTGCTCCAGAGCTCTTCGAGCCGATAGTAGCGGCGCATCTCTGCGGTCAACAAATGGACGATGACATCCCCGTAGTCCAAGATAGACCAGCCTCCCCCGCGGCCGTCGAGCCCGTCGACGCTCAACGGCCGCAGGTTCTGCTGCAGTTTGAGCTGGGCAAGCAACTCATCTTCGATGGCTTTGGCCTGGCGTTCGTTGTCTACGGTGGCAAGAATGAAGTAGGCGGCAAGGGTGGTCTGTTCGTGGACATCGAGCAGAACAATCTCAGTTGCCTGTTTTTGTTCGACAATGTCCACAAGACGATGGGCAAGTTGCAAGCTATCCAGATCGGCCTCCTAAGAACCAGCTAATGACAGGTACGATTTTTGCACTATACCACACACTTCGCTGAGGAAAGCCCACCCAATTGAAAAATGTGCCGATTCCCCGGGAAATCGCCTCAGGCAGCGACTTTGCGCTCCACCTCAAGCCGGCGCAGCTCGACCAACTGGTCACGCAGCGCTGCAGCCCGCTCAAACTCCAGCGCCTTGGCCGCACTTTTCATCTCCTGCTCCAACGAACGGATCAGCTGGGCCAGCGCCTCCGGGGAGAGTTGAGCGGGGTCGCCCCCTTGTTCAGCGCCTGCGCTGGGGAGAGCCTGGGGGGCCACCATCCCCCGCACCCGGTCGGTCAAGTCCCGAATGCCCTTGACGATGCTCTGTGGCTCGATGCCGTGCTGACGATTGTATACTTCCTGGATCGAACGGCGCCGGTTGGTCTCGTCGATCGCCCGGCGCATCGAATCGGTCATGCCATCGGCGTAAAGCAACGCCTTGCCTTCCACATGGCGCGCGGCACGGCCGATCGTCTGGATCAAGGCGCTCTCGCTGCGCAAAAAGCCCTCCTTGTCCGCATCCAACACCGCCACCAAAGAGACCTCGGGCAGATCAAGCCCTTCACGCAGCAGGTTGATCCCGACGACGACGTCGTAGACGCCGAGCCGCAGGTCGCGCAGAATCTCCACCCGCTCGATCGTGTGGATGTCGCTGTGCAGGTAGTGCACCTTGACTGCCAGCTCGGCCAGATACTCGGTCAAGTCCTCGGCCATGCGCTTGGTCAGGGTCGTCACCAGCACACGCTGGCCGCGAGCGGTGCGCTGTTTGATCTCGCGCAGCAGGTCGTCGATCTGGCCTTGGGTCGGGCGCACCTCGACCACCGGGTCCAACAGCCCAGTGGGGCGGATGACCTGCTCGACCACTCGTTGGGCCAGTGTGCGTTCGTAGGGGCCCGGAGTCGCGCTGACGTAGACCGCCTGGTGCAGGTGGGTTTCAAACTCCTTGAAGGTGAGCGGGCGGTTGTCCAGCGCGCTCGGCAGCCGGAAGCCATAGCCGACCAACACCTCTTTGCGCGCCCGATCGCCGCTGTACATGCCGCGCACCTGCGGGATCGTCATATGGCTCTCGTCGACGATCAACAGCCAGTCTGGGGGGAAATAGTCGAGCAACGTCCAGGGCGTCGAACCGGCAGGCCGCCCGGCCAATGGCCCGCTGTAGTTTTCGATCCCGCTGCAGTAGCCCACCTCCTGTAACATCTCGATGTCGTAGTTGGTGCGTTGCTGGATCCGCTGTGCCTCGAGCAGCTTGCCCTGCGTCTGAAAGGTGGCAACCTGCTCCTCCATCTCGCGCCGGATCTCCTCGATCGCTTCGCCCAGGCGATCCTGGGGCGTGACAAAGTGCTTGGCAGGGAAGATGTCCACCTGCTGGGGAGAGGCCAGCACTTCCCCGGTGAGCGTGTCGATCTCGTTGATGCGCTCGATCTCGTCTCCCCAGAGGCTGATCCGGTAGGCAGTCTCCCGGTCTGCTGGCTGTACATCCAACACATCCCCGCGCACCCGAAATCGTCCACGCTGCAGCAGGTTGTCGTTGCGCTCGTAGTAGATCTCGACCAGATGGCGCAGCAGCTGGTTGCGCCGCACCCGCTCCCCGACACGCAGATGAAGAACGACCCGCCCATAATCCTGTGGGCTGCCCAGTCCGTAGATACACGAGACCGAGGCCACGATCACCACATCGCGACGGCTGAAAAGGGCACTGGTCGCCGCCAGGCGCAGCCGGTCAATCTCCTCGTTGATCTGAGCATCTTTTTCGATGTAGGTGTCCGTGCGCGGGATGTAGGCTTCCGGCTGGTAGTAGTCGTAGTAGGAGACAAAGTACTCGACTGCGTTGTTGGGAAGAAACTCGCGCATTTCGGCGTAGAGCTGGGCGGCCAGCGTCTTGTTGTGCGCCATGATCAATGTCGGTTTTTGGACCTGCTCGATCACACGCGCCATGGTGAAGGTCTTGCCAGAGCCGGTCACCCCCAGCAGCACCTGATGTTGCAGCCCTTGCTGGATTCCCTCCGCCAGCTGGGCGATCGCCTGTGGCTGGTCGCCGGTCGGCTGAAATTCGCTGACAACTCGAAATGGTGGCATCGCATCCCATCCTGCCCCAAAAAGTCCTCTCCTGCCCCTCAACCCTCTCTTTATTTTACCCGCAGTCACCCCCACAGACAAACACGCCCAGCCTGTGCCCTCTTGTTTTTGACCGTTCGGCGGCCAATCATCGGGGCAGTGCCGGAGCCGCAGAGGGCGGTGCAGTCGAATCCCGCACCACCAGACGGGTCTGCATGACCACCGCCTCCGGCTCTCCACCAGCCGCCAGAGCAAACAACATGTCAGCGGCATATTCTCCCCAACGATGCAACCCCTGGTTGATCGTCGTCAGGCTGGGCAACACGTCGGCTGCCTGGGGCAGATCGTCGTGGCCGGCCACCGCAAGATCCTCAGGCACCCGCACCCCCAGCGTACGCAGCGCGTGCAGGGCATCCAGCGCCAGGCGATCGTTGAGCGCAACCAACGCGGTCAGGCCCGGATGTTCGGCAAGCAGCTGGCGGATCAGGAGGACCCCATGCTGCCTGCCAAAACGGCTTTCGACATAAGGCATGGTCTCCGCCGTCAGCCCATGACGATCGGCGGCAGCCCGCAACGCAGCCAGGCGGTGGCGACCGCTGGGAAAGAGGGTGTGGTCCAACCCGATGATGCCGATCTGGCGGTGGCCCAGTTCCACCAGGTGTGCCACCAGCATCCGGTAGCCACCGTCGTCGTCAGCCCGAATGGTGTACGGATAGTTCGGGTGCCCGATCGTCACACAAGGGAGCCGTTGTCTTTGGAGACTCTGCAGCAAAGGATCGACAGCAAAGTGGCCATCCAGGATGATCCCTTCCAGATAGCCGCTCTGCATCAGCTGTGTAAAGGCTGGGTCGACGTTGCCGTCGGCCAGGCGTGGGGAACTGAGCAGGATATGGTAGCCCCGCGCGCTGAAGGCCTCTTCGAGCCCGGCAAGCACCTGCAGCGAGCCGAGCGCTGTGAACGGGGTCTCTTGAACGCGCGGCACCACAAAGGCCACAATACAGGATCGCCCCGAAGCCAACGCACGCGCAGCCAGGTTCGGCTGATACTGCAGGTCGTGACAGGCATCCAGCACCCGCTGGCGCGTGCGCGATTTGAAGCTGTAGTGGGGGTCGTTGGACAAAATTCGCGAGGCGGTCGAAATGGACACGCCCGCCCGTCTGGAAACTTCTTCTAGGCTGGCTGGCATAGGCGTTTTCTGTGTGTTGGCGTTTGTACCGCATCCGATGGACAGGTCACTTTTGAACCTCTAGCCGCCGTAGAGCCGGGTATAGTGGTAAAAATTGCTCAAGATCAGCTGGATATAGAGGCGTGGCTCCGCATAGGTCATCTGTTCGACAAAAAGGGTATCCTCGGCGCCAAAGCGGCCACGCCAGCTTTCGGCGTTGCCCGGGCCGGCGTTGTAGCCCGCCAGCGCCGACACCAGGTTGCCGTCCAGGTACTCGCGCGCCCAGGCCAGATAGTAGGCCCCAAACCGGAGGTTGACCACAGGACGGTAGATGATGTCGTTGGTGTACTCCGGGTGGCCCAGCCGCTCGGCGATCCAGTGGCCGGTGTCGGGGATGATTTGAGCCAACCCCTGGGCGGCTGCCGACGAGCGGGCCCCTTCCTCAAACAAGCTCTCCTGGCGGATCAGGCTGTAATAGACAAAGGGATCGAGGTCGTTGGCCTGCGCTTCCCGCTCGATCAGAGCTGCAAAGGGGCGCGGGTAGGCCAGCTGTTGCAGGAAGGCTGGCGCATTTTCTATCAGCCCGGCCGGGCTGCGCTGCAGCAGCCGGGCTGCGCTGAGGATGCTCAGCCGGTATGCCCCGATCCGCGCAAATTCCAGGCTGAGCGGGTAGAGGGCAGCCACATCCTCACGCCACCGCTGGTAGGTGCGTTCCAACACGGCCAGCGCATCGCCGCGCTGGTCCAGTTCGAGCAACAGACGTCCTTTGGCCAGGTCCAGGTCGTCTGCAACAGAGAGCGGCAGCTGGCCAACCTGGCTGGCCGCCTTCCCCAGCCAGCCAGCCAGCCACGCTTCCGCAAAGGCCCGGCTGCCATCGTCCCCAACCAGACGGCTGGCCGGCCCAACGACCGTCTGGATGGCATCGAACATGGCGCCGTCGCGCATCGCCACCCCAGCCAATGCATAGCGGGCCAGGATGCCATAGTAGAGGTCGGGTGCGCGATCCACCAACGCCTGCCAGGTGGCTCGCGCCGCTTCAGGCTGGCCGACCGCGAGCTGGGCCCGGCCCAGCCAGTACGCAGCTGCATCCCAACGAGGGTCCGGAGGGCTGCTTTGCAGCCGCGCCAGCACTTCGGCAGCCTGCCCATAGCGCCCTGCGCTGAAAGAGCCAAAGCCCAGGAGATAGAGCGCCTGGGGGGCCCGTTCGTGGGCTGGAAAACCGTCTGCCAACGCCAAAAAATCGACCGCAGCTTCCACCGAGTTGCCCTCGGCCAGCGCGCTGCGCCCACTCAACCACAGCGCCTCCGGCGCCAGCGGATCGGCCGCAGCGTCGCGCGCAAAGGTTCGGTAGGTGCGCCGCGCCCCCGCACTGTCACCTTGCTGTTGCTGCACGGCTGCTCTGTCCAGCCAGGCCTGACCGCTGCAAGGACAGTCCGGGTAGCTGGCCAACAGGCGGTCGAATGTGGCCAACGCCTGCCCATAGTCCGCAGCGCCCAGATAGGCCTGCCCCAGCTCGTGCAACGCCTGCCCTGCCCTGGCATCGCTGGGGTCCACGCTCTCCAAATAGCCTTGATAGGCCGCAATCGCCGGCTGCCAGGCCTCCGCCTGCAGGTCGATGTACCCACGCAGAGAGAGGTCAACCTCCACGGAACGGTTGACCAGCTCGACGAGGGCCAGATAGGCGCTGAAGTGGGTGGGGTCCTCCGCAGTCGCCGCACGCCAGCGTTCGACAGCACCGACGCTGTCGCCAGCAGCTGCCAGCGCCTGGCCAGCCTTGTAAAAAATCTGGGTACGGTAGCCTGGGTTGACGGCAACGTCCAGGATCTCGGCGTAGACCGCGGCTGCCTCCGCAGGGCGCCCATGTTCGATGTAAAGTTGGGCCAGCTCCTCGAGCACCCCTACGCGCGCGACCCTGTCTGCGCTCTCATCGGCAGCCCGGCGCAGCGCAGCTGCGGCGCTCTCGCTGTCGTTGAGGGCTCTGTAGGCACGGGCGATGCGCTGCTGAACCGTTTCGTGCATCCACGGATAGCTTTCCAGAAAACGCCAGTACGCAGCGACCGCCTCGCTGTAGCGCCCCAGACCCAGCAGCGCTTCCCCGCGCAAAAACTGCTCTTTCTGCCCAAACTGGCCAGGATCCTGTTGCTCGGCCGCAAGCAGGCCATCGAGCTGCTCCAAGGTGGTCAGCGCCTCCCCGTACAACCCCTCGCCCAGATAGGCACGGCCCAGCTCATAGAGCGCCTCAGCACGGCGTCCTGGGTCAGCGGCGACCTGGGTCAGCAGGGTGCGTGCACGCTCATAGTCGCCGTAGCGAACCAGGAGACGTCCCTGTTCGAGCAGATCCTCGGTTGGGAGAATGGCCTCCCCCCCGGCGGGCAGCTGGGCAGGTTCAGGGGTCGGCGTAGGCAGCAGCAGCCCCGTCTGGCCACCCTGCAGCGCGCCAGCCAGCGTGCCCTGCCCGTCGGGCAGCACAGGCGTCCAGGTAGGCAGAGGCAGGGAAGGTGCGCTGGCGGGCGCTGTGGGCGCCGGCTCCTGGCCACAGCCAGCCAAAAAAAACAAAAAAACAACGAAAAACAAGGGTTTCATGGTGGAAAATCAACGCATACAGCTCTGGTCAGGTTCCTGGCCAGCTCTTTTGCCAGCCAACAGCTGCTCTTTCGATTCAGTTCGCCTCTATGGTATCATCTGGATGGCACAGTTTGCCAATGAGAATTTCGAAAAAAGTTCGATAGGGTATCCGCTCATGTCTACGCTCGTTGTTGCCCCAGACCAGGCCCCCCACTACGAGGTTGTGGTCGGGATGGAGGTGCACGCTCAGGTGCTGACACGCTCCAAAATGTTCTGTCGTTGTGCCACCGACTACCAAGGGGCACCGCCCAATACACGCACCTGCCCGACCTGTCTGGCACTGCCAGGTGCGCTTCCGGTGATCAACCGGGCTGCCGTAGAGGCGACGATCCGCACCGGGCTGGCGCTCCACTGTCAGATCAACCCGTCTGCTGTCTTTGCACGCAAAAACTATATCTATCCCGACCTGCCCAAGGGGTACCAGATCAGCCAGTACGAGCTCCCGCTGTGCGAACATGGCTTTCTGGAGATCGACCGGGAAGACGGCTCGACCCGCCGCGTGCGCATCCGCCGTGTCCATCTCGAAGAAGATACAGGGCGTTCGGTACATACGGGGGGCGCCTCCTACATCGACCTCAACCGGGCCGGTGTCCCGCTGATGGAGATCGTCACCGAGGCAGATATTTTCAGCCCCGAGGAAGCCTACGCCTATCTGACCAGGCTGCGTGCGACGCTGCGTGCGCTGGGGGTCAACAGCGGGGATATGGAGAAGGGTGCGCTCCGCTGCGAGCCCAACATCAGCGTGCGCACCCTGGCCCAGAAGATCGACGGCCACTACGGCGTGAAGGTGGAGGTCAAAAATCTCAACAGCTTCCGGGCGGTGCGCAGCTCGATCGCCTATGAGTTGGAACGTCAGTCGGGTCTGCTGGCTGCGGGGGGCACCGTCGAACAGGTGAACATGGGCTGGGATGAGGAGCGGCAGCGCACCGTGGTGCAGCGCAGCAAAGAGGACGCCCACGACTACCGGTATTTTCCGGAGCCAGATCTGCCGCCGCTGCGGGTGGACTCTGCCTGGGTGGAACAGCTGGCAGCAGAACTGCCCGAGCTGCCAGCTGCCAAGCGGGACCGTTTCGAGCGCAGCTGGGGGGTACGCCGCAGCGAAGCCGACATCTTGACGAGCGAGACGCTGGTCTCCCGTTTTTTTGAAGAGAGCGTTGCCGCCTACGGGTGGCAGGAGGGCAGGCCACAGCGGGTGGCCACCTGGATGACCGGCGAACTCTTCCGGCTGCTCAACGCCGACGGCGAAGGGCAGGACTTGCGTCAGATCGCCACAACCAAGGTGCTCCCGGCTCAGTTTGCCGCCTTGCTCCAGCTGGTCGACGACAAGAAAATCAACCAAAACACCGCCAAACGAGTTCTGGAGCTCATGTACGCCAGCGGCGATTCTCCGCAGCAGATCGTGGCGCGCGAAGGGCTGGCGATGCTCTCCGACAACAGCCTGATCGAGGAGGCGATCGCAGCCATCTTCGCCGCCAATCCAACCGAGTTGACCCGCTACCGGGCTGGCGAAGAAAAACTCTTCGGCTTTTTTATGGGGCAGCTGATGCGGGCAACCCAGGGCAAGGCAGACCCGGCTGCGGCCAAAGCCCGGCTCATCGAGTTGATTCACCTACCGGGCTGAGCGGCGGCAGCGGAAGGACCGCTCTGGCTGCCCAACCACCCAGCAATGCGAACAGGAGCCCATAGGCCTATGCTGACCGTGACCCGCCTGCACTGCGAATATAGCGCCGCCCCGCTGGGGATGGATGTCCCCCACCCCCGGCTCGGGTGGGAGCTGACCTCCTCCCAGCGTGCGGCACGCCAGACTGCCTGCCAGATCGCTGTGGCTGCCTCCAATGCCGACCTGCAGGCAGGGCGTTGGCTGTGGGATTCAGGCAAACTGGCTGTTCAACGCTCCTACCACCACAGCTACGCCGGGCCAGCGTTGCGCTCACGACAGCGCTGCTTCTGGCAGGTGCGGGTCTGGGACGAACACGACCAGCCCTCGGCGTGGAGTGAAGCGGCCAGCTGGGAGATGGGGTTGTTGGACGAGCGTGACTGGCAGGCAGCGTGGATAGCAGCGGGCTGGGAAGAAGCGCCCCACACCTCTCCGCCGGCCCCGCTGCTGCGCCGCGAGTTTCGGCTGCGCGCCCAGCCAGTTTCTGCCCGGCTCTACGCCACCAGCCAAGGAGTCTACACGGCCCATCTCAACGGCCAGCGGGTGAGCGACTGGTTTCTGACCCCGGGCTGGACTGCCTATCAGCACCGCTTTCAGTATCAGACCTACGATGTGACAGCGTTGCTGCAGGCCGGCCCCAACGCTGTCGCCGCCATGCTCGGCGACGGCTGGTATCGCGGCTATCTGGGGTTCAGCGGGCAGCGCAACTATTACGGCAGCCAGCTGGCCTTGCTGCTGCAGCTGCACGTTCTCTATGCCGACGGCAGCGAGGAGTGCATCGCCAGCGATGCCAGCTGGCTGGCCGCCACTGGCCCGATCCTGGCAGCGGACCTCTACAACGGGGAACTGTACGATGCCCGCTGCGAACGGCCCGGCTGGGATGCACCCGGCTCTCTCGGAGAAGGATGGAGCCCAGTACGTGTGGTGGCGGCGCCGGGTGCCCGCCTGGTCGCCCAAAGCGGCCCCCCCGTGCGCCCGATCGAGGAGTTGCCGGCACGTTCGGTCAGCCTGGCCCCCGACGGCGAGACCATTGTCGATTTTGGACAGAATCTGGTTGGTGTCGTGCGCGTCCGTCTGCAAGGGGTCTCCGGCCAGCGTGTACGCTTCCGCCATGCCGAGGTGCTGCAGCCGGACGGTTCGCTTTATACCGAGAACCTGCGTTCGGCCAGACAAACCAACGAGTATGTGCTCAAGGGAGAAGGTGAGGAGGTGTACACACCCACCTTCACCTTCCAGGGCTTTCGCTATCTCGGGGTCAGCGGCCAGACAGGAGTCTTGACGGCGGATCAGGTTGTGGCGGTCGTGTTGCATTCGGACATGCCATCGACCGGCGAGTTTGCCTGCTCGCACCCGCTGCTCAATCAGCTGCACCACAACATCGTGTGGGGACAAAAAGACAACTTCCTCGACATCCCCACCGACTGCCCACAGCGAGACGAACGGCTGGGCTGGACCGGCGATGCCCAGGTTTTTGCCAGCACGGCGGCATTCAACTACCAGATCGCCCCTTTTATGGCCAAGTGGCTGGCCGATCTGGCGCTGGAGCAGCGGGCCGACGGCGCTGTCCCCCATGTGGTGCCCGACGCGCTGCGCGGGCTGCCGTGGCCGACCGCCGGTGCCACCGGCTGGGGGGATGCAGCCACCATCGTGCCCTGGACGCTCTTCCGCTTCTACGGCGACACCCGCCTCCTGCAGACACAGTACCCCAGCATGCGCGCCTGGGTCGAGTTTATGCGTGCCAGCGGCGAGGACGAACTGCTGTTCGGCTACGGCTTTCATTTCGGTGACTGGCTGGCGCTGGACACCGGCATCGACGGCGCGGTCTTCGGAGCTACCGACGTGCTGCTGATCGGGAGCGCTTTCTACGCCTGGTCGACGCACCTGCTGGCCCAGATTGCTGAACTCCTGGGCCACACCGCCGATGCACAGCACTACGCTGACCTCCACAAGCGCATCGTCGCCGCCTTCCAACGCGAGTTTGTCACCCCAGCAGGTCGGCTGGCCTCCAACACGCAGACGGCCTATGTGCTGGCCCTGATGTTTGACCTGCTGACCGATCCCCAACGCGAGGAGGCGGTGCGCAGGCTCGTCGCCGACATCCGCCGCCGTGAGCTGCACCTGTCGACCGGATTCCTGGGAACCCCCTATCTCTGCCCGGTGCTGGAGCGCTACGGTCAGCTCGACGTCGCCTACGCGCTGCTGCTGCAGGAAAGTTACCCCTCCTGGCTTTTTCCTGTCCTGCAGGGGGCGACGACGATCTGGGAACGCTGGGATGGCCAGCGTGCCGACGGTTCCTTCCAAACACCGGGCATGAATTCCTTCAACCACTACGCCTATGGCGCCATTGGTGCGTGGATGTACCGGACAGTGGGCGGGCTGGACATCGAATCCGCCTGGCCGCACCACGTGCATGCGCTGGTGGCGCCCCAGCCCGGGGGGGGGATCACCTGGGCCAGGAGCAGCCTGCACACGCTGGCGGGCCCTTATACAGTGGCGTGGCAGCTGGAGGCAGGTGAGCTGCGGCTGTCCGTGAGTATCCCAGCCAATGCCACGGCACAGGTACTGTTGCCCCACGCCCGGCAGGAGGAGGTGACCGCACAGGGGCTGCTGCCCGCGCAGCTGAGCCAGCAGGAAAACCGGGTGGCGGTCGAAGTGGGCTCCGGCGACTATCTTTTTGTTTATCCCTATCCTGCAGGGGGCGCGTCCTGAAATGGACAGGGCAAAGAGAATCGCTGCCGGGCCGCTCACAGCCGCCATCGACTTTGGCATCAGCAACATCGACGTCGTCGTGCGTCAGCAGGGCACGCTGAAAACGTGGAGCGAACCCTACAGAGCCGATCCGGAGCCGGCCAGCGTCGGCGCGCTGCTGGCAGCGGGCGGGGTTGCACTCGACAGATTGCCCTGGCTGGCCGTCACCGGCGGACGCCATCGGGTGCTGCCAGGCTGGATCGGGGGCACCGCCGTGCGCAAGGTGGACGAGGTGCAAGCCATCGGGCGTGGCGGACAGGCGTTGCTTGGGCTGGAGGGAGCAGCTCGCGACGAACTGCTGTTGGTGGCCAGTTGCGGGTCGGGCACTGCGCTGATCGCGGCCCAAGGGGATCGCTTTGCCCATGTCTCCGGCAGCGCAGTGGGGGGCGGCACCTTGCTGGGGCTAGCGCGCCTGATTTTGGGCACAGTCGACCCGCTCGAGATCGAAATGCTCTCTGCAGCCGGTGACCGCAACCAGGTCGACCTCAGCCTGGCCGACGTGATCACAGGGCCGATCGGGACACTGCCCGCCGACGCCACTGCGGTCAATTTTGGACGGCTCGGCCGCCCTTCTCTTCAGGAGTTGCCCCGGCGCCCAGACCTGGCGGCTGCCCTGGTCAATCTGGTCGCCCAGACGATCGCGTTGATCGCGATCAACGCGGCGCGCGCACAGGGCTGTCGGCGCACTGTGCTGGTCGGCCACATGCTCGATCTGGTCAGCTTCTGCCAGGTGATCGAACAGGTCGGCACCTACTACGCCGCTGAACTCACCAGGGTCGAATCGCCCGGCTATGCCACAGCGCTGGGCGCTCTGTTGCTGGCCGAAGCCGGTCTGTAAAACAAAAACAAGGACTTTTATGAACTATCGTCTTTTGGGCAACACAGGCGTCACGGTCTCCAGCCTCTGTTACGGCACGATGTCTTTTGGCGGGGACGCGGACGAAGCAACAGCAACCGCGCTCTATGGCCGCTGCCGCGACGCCGGCATCAATTTCTTCGACTGTGCCAATACCTACGGCTACGGGCGAGCCGAAACCGTGTTGGGGCGCTGCATGGCGGGCCACCGCGAGGAGCTGGTGCTCACCAGCAAGGTGGGCTTTCGCATGCGCGAAGGGATAAACGGCGAAGGGCTGAGCCGCCGCCATATCTTGGGCGAGCTCGAACAGAGCCTGCGCCGACTGGGAACCGACCATCTCGACCTCTATTTTTGCCACCGGCTCGACCCCCACACGCCAGCGGAAGAGACCCTGGCCGCACTCGATACCCTGGTGCAACAGGGCAAAATTCTGTACCCGGCGGTCAGCAACTGGGCGGCCTGGCAGATCGCTCGCGCGCTGGGACTCTCTGCCTTGCATGGGTGGGTACGGTTCGCCGTGCTGCAGCCGATGTACAACCTCACCAAACGGCAGGCTGAGGTCGAACTGCTGCCGCTGGCGCAGGCCGAACAGCTTGGCGTGATCCCGTACAGCCCCCTCGGGGGCGGGCTGCTCACCGGCAAATACAGCGGCGACAGACGCGCCCAGAGCGGACGGCTGGTCGAAAACAGCATGTACAAGAGCCGCTACGGCGAGCCCACCCACCACGCCGTGGCCGCCCGTTTCAACGACTATGCCCACAGCCGCGGCTACGCCCCAGCTACCCTGGCAGTGGCATGGGTGATGAGCCATCCGGCGGTCACAGCGCCGATCATCGGCGCCCGCAGCGTGGAACAGCTGGAACCTTCGCTGGCGGCCGCTGAGATCCCGATGACACCAGAATGGCGCGCCGAAATTTCGGCGCTCTCGGTGGCCCCCGGGATCGCGACCGACCGCACAGAAGAACAGCACAGCGTGTGAACAAACACCCTGCCCAGCTGGAACAGTTCTATGCACAGATGCAGCTGATCCGGCGCACCGAACAGACATTTTTTGAGCTCTACAGCCGTGGGTTGATGGCAGGAACCGTGCACACGTCGATCGGGCAGGAGCCCTGCGCAGTGGGGGTGGTCGCTGCGCTCGACCGCAGCCGCGATGTGATCTTTTCCAACCACCGGGCCCACGGCCATTTCCTGGCCTACTGCGACGATGTAGAGGGGTTGATCGCCGAACTCTTGGGGCGGCGCAGCGGCGTGGTCGGCGGGGTCGGCGGGAGCCAACACCTGCACACCCACAACTTCTACACCAACGGCGTGCAGGGGGGAATCGTTCCCAATGCAGTGGGGGCTGCCTATGCCGAACTGCACAAACAGAGCGGCGCGGTCGTGGTCGTCTTTCTGGGAGATGGCACCATGGGGCAAGGGGTGGTCTACGAATGTCTCAACGTCGCTGCCCTCTGGTCTTTGCCCCTGCTCTTTGTGCTCGAAGACAACCAGTATGCCCAAAGCACACACCGCCGCGACGAACATGCCGGCGTGCTTGCCCAGCGCCCACAGCCGTTTGGGGTTGCCGTGGCCGAGGTGGCGGCAGACGATGTAGAAGCCGTCTATACGGCTGCATGGCAGGCGGTGGAGGCGGTGCGCAGCCAGCGCCGCCCCTTTTTCCTGGCGCTGCACACCTACCGCCTGGCTCCCCACAGCAAAGGGGACGACACCCGACCCGCCGCCGAGTTGGCGGCACAGTGGGCGCGTGACCCGCTGGCCGGGCTGGCGGCCCAGTTGGTGCCTGAACAGCGGGCTGCCATCGACCAGGCCGTCGAAGAGCGGATCACGGCCGCCGTCGCCGCTGCATTGGCCAGCGAACCGCAGACATTAGAACAATTTCAGCGCAGCACAGGCTGGGGGTCCCCTGCTCCCTCGCAGCTGCCGGCGACCTCCCCTCCCCCCCTGGCCCAAAAGACCTATCTGGAAAGCCTGCGCCATGCCCTCCACACCCTCCTGGCCAGCGACCCCCACGCCGTGCTCTTTGGAGAAGATCTCCTGGATCCCTACGGCGGTGCCTTCAAAGTGACCAAAGGGCTCTCCACCCATTTTCCCGAACAGGTGCGGACCACACCGATCTGTGAGGCCACCATCGTGGGGATGGGGGTTGGGATGGCGCTGCGCGGGTTGCGACCGATCGCAGAGATCATGTTCGGCGATTTTATGGCGCTGGCCGCCGACCAGCTGGTCAACCATGCCGCCAAATATGCCGCCATGTACAACGGACAGGTCACGGTGCCGCTGGTCGTGCGCACGCCGATGGGAGGCGGCCGTGGCTATGGCCCTACCCACAGCCAGTCACTCGAACGGCTCTTCTTTGGCCTTCCTCACTGCAAGATAGTGGCCGCCTCCCACCTGCACGACGCCGGTGCCCTGCTTCACCTGGCGGTTGCCGACCTGGAACCGGTTCTCTTTCTCGAACACAAACTGCTTTACCCGCTGGAGCTGGTCAGGCAGGGTATTCCGCTCGCTGAACAGAGAGACCGTTTTGGCTACCCAGTGGTGACAGCCTGGAACTACCCGGAGGGCGAGCAGCCAGATGTGACACTCTTTGCCTACGGTGGGGTCAGCCGACTGCTGCCGACGCTGTTGGCTCGGCTGGCGGCGGAAGAGATACGGCTGCTGGTCTGCCTGCCAGCCTGTATCAGCCCGTTGGATCCTGCACCGCTGGCCGCTGCAGCCCGGCAGAGTGGCCGCGCCCTGGTGGTGGAAGAGAGCCCGGCTGGGTTTGGCTGGGGGGCCGAGGTGGCTGCCTGCCTGCATGGCTGGGCCGGCAGCGATCTGCTGGCCCCGGTCGCCCGCCTGGGCACGGCGCCGACCGTGATCCCAGCTGCCAAAGCGCTCGAAGACCTTGTCCTCCCCTCGTTGGAAGCCCTGGAGGAGGCAGTCTGCGCGCTCCTCGCTGCCGGTTGAACCCTGTGGAGAATGCCAATGAGCCAGTTTACCAGCGTCCACCTGCCCCAGTCCGGCCCCAACGACGTGACAGCTCTCCTGCTCGAGTGGAGCAGAGAGGCTGGCCACTGGGTGAATCGCGGGGAAGTGATCGCGGTGGCCGAGACCACCAAAAGCGTCTTCGACATCGAAGCCCCCCAGGCCGGCTATCTGTACCCGCTGCTGGAGAGCGGGCAGGAGGTGGCCGTCGGGAGAGCGATCGCTGCAATCAGCTCGGAGCCGAGCACGGTGGCTGCCAGCCAGGCCTGGCTGGCAGCCACCGCCGGGCCGGCGCCCCTGTCTGAACCGACGCCTGGCAGGCCTCAAACCGCCACGCGCAAAGCCGAACTGCTGGCGCAACGGCAAGGCGTCGACCTGGGAGCAGTGCCCACCACCGGCGAACGCATCAGCGAGGCCGATGTGCTGGCCTACCTCGCACAACAAAAAAAACCGCCGACGCAGAAAACAGAGACGGTCGACATCGCCGACCTGGTCGACCAGCGCTATCCTGTCAACCGAATTCAACGCCTGTTGATCCTGGGCGGGGGCAACGGTGCGGTCCAAATTTTGGACCTGCTCGCCCAGGGGCGCCGCCAGCGCGCAGTCGCCGTCATGGACGACAACAGGGCCCTGCACGGCCGTCAGCTCGCCGGGGTGCCGGTGGTGGGGGGGATTGACAGCGGACAGGCTGCGGCCATGCTGGCCAGCGGTGAAATCGACGCTGCCGTGATCTCAGTCAGCACCAGCATTGCCGTACGCGAGCGGCTCTTCAAGAGCTGGCGGGCACAGGGCCTCCCCTTTGCCAATGTGATCCACCCCAGCGCAGTCCTTGGGATGAATGTAACGATGGGAACGGGCAACGTCGTCATGGCCTTCTGCCATTTCGGGGCCTGCGCCACGGTGGGCGACAACAATTTCCTCAGCGCCTACTGCAGCATCGAACACCACTCTGTGCTGGGCAGCCACTGCAGCTTTGGGCCGGGTGTCGTCACCTCCAGCCGGGTACAGATCGAGGATTGCGTCCGGTTTGGCACCGGAATCTTCGTCGAGCCTGGGGTGCGCATCGGCGCAGAGAGCGTGATCGCATCCGGGCTGGCCATCACCCAGCCGATTCCCGCTCAGTCAACGGTCAAAGCCCGGGTCACGTACACGATCCGAAAACGGGGATAAATCAAACAGACCGCCCGAAACGTTCCTAGACAGCCTGAGCTCGGCACCGCACTTACGCGGCCGCCCCCCGACGCCGAAGACGTGCCCGGTCGATCTGGATGCGCTCCTCCTGGCTCCCTGCTGTGGACCCCAGGACGGTGGGGTAGCGTGTAGGGTACAGGGCGGGGTACAGTGCCTGCCCGCTCTCTTCCAGATCGATCACACTGTTGTGGCTGCCGTACTGGTTGTCGGTAAACCCGTCAGCATGGTAGTCCGTCTGCCAGCGACCATCGATCAAATACCGAAATTCATAGCGTTGGCCAGCAGCCAGATCGACGGTCGCCCGCCAGACCCCATCGCGGCCTTGGACCAAAGGGATCCCCCGTTCGTCCCACTGGTTGAAACTCCCGCTGACGGAGATTCGGTCTGCCCAGACACAAGAGGGCAGTTCAAAAGTCACACAGACCGATCCTGGATGGACCGATGGTTTTTTGTAAAGCATCGTGCATCGCTACCTTTCTTGTCCTCCAAGGGAGTCCATTCCGCGTAGACGCTTTTTCCACTGTCGCCCTCGATCGGGTTTTACAAGCTTTCCAGCCCTGGGCGGATCTACAACCCTGACACGCCAATTGCCGGTCGGGAGGAACCATCACGGTACCCAAACGTTTATTTTCGCAAGCTATCCCCAATGTACCATGAGATTCAGAACAGAGGATTAAAGAACTATTAAAACTTTATAAAAAGCGGCTACCTCGTGGCGAGGCAGCCGCTCTGTGTTGGGGAGGCTCTTGGATCGGGTCCGCGCCTGCGAAGGCTGCGCGGTCGTCGGGCCGTTCGGGGTCAGAGGACAAGGTTGACCAGTTTGTCGGGCACGACGATCACCTTCTGCGGCGCGCGACCGTTCAGATATTTGTCGACGTTGGGCAGCAACAAAGCTGCCCGCTCGAGCTCGGCAGCGGCAGTACCAGGTGCGACCTGGAGTTTATCGCGCACCTTGCCGCCAATCTGCACAACAACCGTGATCTGCTCTTCGCGCGCCTTGTCCGGGTCTCCGTCTGGCCAGCGTTGCAAATGGACGCTCGAGGTATTGCCTTGACGGTGCCAGAGTTCGTCGGCGATGTGCGGAAAAATCGGCGCCATCATGAGCAGCAGGGCGCGCAGGGCCTGGTTCCAGATTGCACTGTTGACAACTGCACTCTCGCGCATCTTGTAAAGAGCGTTGTTGAGTTCCATCAGGGCAGCGATGGCGGTGTTGAACCGAAAGTGTTGGAGATCGTCGGTCGCTTTGAGAATGGTCTGATGCAGCTTGCGTTCCAAAGCACGTTCCTGGGCCGGGTCTGGCCTGTGGGCCGCGTCAAGCTGTGGCTGGCGCAACTGGGGATCTTCGACCACGACCGTCCAAACCCGCTGCAAGAAACGGTGAACCCCCTCGATCGCCTGGGGATCCCAGGGGCCACCCTGGTCCCAGGGGCCGATGAACATCAGATAGCCGCGCACAGTATCTGCACCGTAGCGTCCGACCACATCGTCGGGGTTGATGACATTGCCGCGGCTTTTGGACATCTTTTCTCCGTCTGGCCCCAGGATCATCCCCTGGTTGAACAGGCGCAGCATCGGCTCGTCGAAATCAACCACCCCCAGGTCGCGCAAGGCTTTGGTGAAGAAACGGGTATAGAGCAGGTGCATGGTGGCATGTTCGATCCCACCGGTGTACTGGTCGACCGGCAGCCAGTAGGCGCCGGCGGCTGTGTCCCAGGGATGGTCTTCTGCGCGCAGCGGCTCCCCACGTTTCCAGTAAGGCGAAAGATAGGCATACTGGTACCAGCTTGAACACATGAAGGTATCCATGGTGTCTGTCTCTCGCTCGGCGGGTCCGCCACATTCAGGGCAGGTTGCGTTGCGAAAACTGGCGTGCGATCGGAGCGGGCTTTCGCCGGTCGGTTTGAATTCAGCGTCGTCGGGCAGCAGCACAGGCAGCTCCGCGTAAGGCACAGGGAGCACACCACAGCTTGGACAGTAAAGAATCGGGATCGGCGCCCCCCACATGCGTTGGCGGCTGATCAGCCAGTCGCGCAGGCGGTAATTGACAGCACCACGCCCCAGTTCGTTGGCCTCCAACCATTCGATCACCCGTTCCACCGCCCCACGCACCGGCGTGCCGTCGAAGGGGCCCGACTGGATCAGTTCGCCCTCCTCCTTGGCATCGTAGGCAGCTTCGAGCGGGCCGCGGGCGCCGTCGGGCCCGGTGATCACCCGACGGATCTCCAGCCCATAGCGGCTGGCGAAGGCAAAGTCACGGGCATCGTGAGCAGGCACTGCCATGATGGCACCTGTGCCATAGCCCATCATGACATAGTCGGCGATCCAGATCGGAATCCGTTCGCCGTTGACCGGGTTGATCGCATAGCCGCCGGTGAAGACGCCGCTCTTCTCCTTGTCGGCGGCCCCACGCTGGATCTCGTCCATGCGTGCCGCCTGCTCCTGGTAAGCAGCGACTGCAGCCTGTTGCGCTGCAGAGGTAATCGACGCCACCAGCGGGTGTTCGGGGGCCACCACCATGAAGGTCGCTCCCCACAGGGTGTCGGGGCGGGTGGTAAAGATCTCCAAAACGTCCCCACTCTCGGTGCGGAAGAGGACCTCGGCCCCAGAACTGCGCCCGATCCAGTGGGTCTGCATGGTTTTGACCCGCTCGGGCCACTCAATCTGGGCGAGCCCGTCGAGCAGTTCGTCGGCGTACTGCGTGATGCGAAATTTCCACTGCTCCAGATCTTTTTTGATGACTGGGGTCCCACAACGTTCACAGTGACGATCGTCCCCCCAGACCTGTTCGCGCGCCAGCGTCGTGTTGCAGGTCGGACAAAAATCCACCGGAGCGTACTCTCGGTAAGCCAGGCCAGCATCGTAGAATTTGCGAAAAAACCACTGCGACCATTTGTAGTACTCGGGGTCACAGCTGACCGCCTCATGTTCCCACGCCCACATCGCCCCCATGCGACGCAGCTGGCCACGCATTCGTTCGATATTGGCAAAAGTCCAGCGCGCTGGATGGGCGCCATGTTTGATGGCGGCATTCTCGGCGGGCAGACCAAAAGCGTCGAAGCCGATCGGGAAAAAAACATTGTAGCCGTTCATCCGCCGGAAACGGGCAGCAGCGTCGCTGGGGGTATAGGCATACCAATGGCCGGTGTGCAGGTCCCCCGACGGATAAGGGAGCATGGTGAGCGCGTACCATTTGGGCTGCTCTGGGTTCACGGAGCTCCGATACAGCCGCTCTTCTTCCCAGATCTGCTGCCATTTGGGCTCAATTTCGGCTGGGTTGTATCTGTTTGCTGACATCAAATTCCTCGCGTCTGAATTCTTCAGGAAAGTAGCGCCCTTTGGCCGGGGATCGCAGCAGCTTCTTCTGCCGCACATGTGCGATTGGAAACAAAACGTGGAGTTACGCCCGCGTGACAACCGACGCGGGCCGGCGAAGAGCGAGAGGACCGCCCGTGTTGCGCCCGACCGGTACAAACAGTTTGATCCAATCTGACCCGAACCAAGGCTGCTGTTGCATATGGGCCAGTATACCACAGGCAAGCCTGCAACAGGGCAACTGGTCAGGCCTCAAATCGACGGCCCAGAGCGCCGGCGTGAGGAACCGTCAACGGTCTGCCTGCGTTTTTAGAAGAGCGATGCAAACCTGTATCCTCCAGCAAAATTGACAAAGGGGAGGGGGCAGGCTAGACTTTACAGAAAGTGGTGTACTGGCACGGCACAAGGGTGCCAGCAGCCCAGGGAAGGCAAACTTTGCCCGCTCGGCCAAACGTAGCGGCAGTGAATTGTATACAAAAAATGCCGACAGCCAATACAGCCAATCTTAGAAAGACAACCAGTTCAGAAACACCGATGAGAGTCGAATGGGGACGGCAGAACCGTTCAAACACCCAGGTCACCGGCCCACAGATCGGGCCAATTCTGCGTGAGCGCCGCGAGGCCATGGGGGTGACCCTGGCCGAAGCCGAGGTAGCCACCCGGATTCGGCAGAAGTACCTGGCTGCACTCGAATCCGACGAGTGGAACCTACTGCCTGGGGAGGTTGTTGGCCGCGGTTTTTTGCGCAACTACTCGACCTACCTGGGCCTCGAACCGACCGAAATGATCGAGCGCCGTCGTGCACTGGCCGATGAGACGCTCTCTGTGGCGCTGGCCAACACAAGCGCAGCCTCAGCCCTGCCCCCAGAACGGCAGGTCGATTACCGTCCAAAAGATGTTGCGCTTCACGAAGATGATTCCCAGCTGGAGTCCACAACGTCGATCAACCTGCTGCCGATCGGCGTTGCCCTCGGCGCACTTTTGTTGGTCGCCCTGCTCTGGTGGGGCATCACCCAGTACGGCGCGCTCCTGGCCGGCGGGCTGGCGGCTGTCCAGAACCAGATCGCCGGGTGGCAGCAGACGGCGGCCGGCCCCCCCCCTACGGCCACCCTCCCCGAAAATCTGCTTGCCCCCACTGAGGCTGCCCCCACTGAGGCTGCCCCCACTGAGGCTGCCCCCACTGAGGCTGCCCCTGCTGAGGCCGCCCCTGCTGAGGCCGCCCCTGCTGAGGCCGTCCCTGCTGAGGCCGTCCCTGCTGAGGCCGTCCCATCGGCGCCAGGTACACCCAACAACAGCCCTGCCAGCGCAGCAGAGCCAGCTGAGG
This sequence comes from Chloroflexota bacterium, assembly GCA_018969295.1. Classification (GTDB taxonomy): domain Bacteria; phylum Chloroflexota; class Anaerolineae; order Caldilineales; family Caldilineaceae; genus Caldilinea. The sequence goes on from JAGWYN010000003.1 coordinate 199,603, forward strand.
CATCAGAAGTCAGCCCAGTCAGCCTGACGGCCCTGCTGCCGACACCGACCCCGCTGCCGGCAGTGCCAGCCCCGGTCGCGCGCGCGCTGGCAGCTGCCAACCTGCGCCAGGGCCCGACCACGGATTTTCCGGTCGTCGGCGCCGCGGTCGAGGGCCAGGAGCTGACGATTGTCGGGCAGCTTGCCGACGGAAGCTGGTATGTGCTGGACAATGGCGCCTGGATTTTTGGGCAGCTGGTCGAAAATGTACCGGCCGATGTGCCGGTCGTGGCAGCACCGGCAGCCCCCTGATCGACCTGCTGCGACAGAAGAGCCCCCCTTGTGGCTGCCCCTGTCGAGGGCTCTTTGTGTCCGCAGGCGAAGAGCTGCCCGCTCAACGAGAGCGTTGCTGTTCAGCCGACAGCTGCTGACTCGTCCAGCGGCACGGCCGTAAGTTCGCCGTCCGGGCCCGCCTTCATCACAAAGACGGCTTCTGCCCGGTCTGTCATCAGAACGCCTTGCAGATGGTCGATCTCGTGTTGGAAGATGCGGGCCAGCCAGTCGTACGCCTTGATCCGAATTTCGTGGCCATCGCGGTCCTGCGCCCGGACTACAATCTGGGTTGCGCGCGAGACGTCGGCAAGCAGCCCTGGCATGCTCAGACAGCCTTCCTGCCCCACCTCGGCTCCCCGTTTTTTGAGAATCTCCGGGTTGACGATCTCGTACAAACGCAGTGTCTGTTCCGGGTCATCTTCGTCTTCTGGATATTCGATCACGACGATGCGTTGGGAAACGCCTATCTGCGGGGCGGCCAGGCCGACTCCCGGTGCAGCCCGCATGGTCTCAACCATATCGTCGAGCAGGGCGTGGAGTGCAGGGCCAAAATTCTGGACTCGCTGAGCACGCTGCAGCAGCACCTCATGGTCGGGGTCGTTGACTGTAACAATTTTGCGTAAGGTCATCGCTTCTAATTTCCTGGTCGTTGAACACCCGGCCCTTTTCAGCCAGGCTGTCGTGCATCGTCGTCGTGCATAGTAGAAGTATCGCCCTTCTTTGTCAAACGCCCCGGGTTCCTGCGCACGCAGCCACCATCGGCCTGGGGGAATCCCAAACCAGCCGTCACTTTTCGGTTGTTTTCGGCGTCTTTTTGAGTATGAAGGTTCTGTACGGGGTTCACGGGTTGGCGCCGATGCCGTGGGGTGTGCAGAGTGTCCTGAAAATTTTATGTGCCCGCTCTCACAGGAGGATTCCCATGCGCTTCTCTTTACGTATTCTGTTGCCGGCGCTGCTGCTGCTGCTGCCGGCGCTGCCAGCAGCAGCCAACAGCCGAATCGGCGATCTGTGGTCTGCACCGCTCGCGGCAGCGGTCGGTGCGTTCAACAGCCCACTTCCTGGGACAATTCCCACCCCGCGTCCCCCGCGGCCCCCTGCACCGCCGGCAGCGCCGACGGCGCTGCCGCCAGCAGAGAGCCTGGCCGAAGGGCAGGCCACAATCTACCGACATCGCATCGACAAGGTGATCGGGGAACGGTCCAGCCCGACGATCTACGCGATCACCGCCAACGACGCGCTCTTTCGCACCGACGACAATGGGCGGGTCTGGCAGCAGGTGCGTTCGGTGACCCCGATCGACAATTTTTTGATGAGCAGCGCCGACCCCAATGTTCTGTACAGCGGGCAAGGGGCCGACTGTGCCGACCCGTTGGCCGCCAACCAGCCCTTTTATCGCTCACAGAACGGCGGCTTGACCTGGTCAGAGCTGTTGACAGCCATCAATCTGCGCCCGCTGCTGATCGACCCGACGAACCCGAATCGGCTCTTTGCCGCAGATTGCACGATGTTGTACCTGAGCAGCGACGGTGGTGTCACCTGGCAGGAACAGCGCGACAATTCACCTGCCCAGCTCTGGGGCAGCTATCGGGTGGTGGCGATGTCTGCCGCATCCCGGGTCGATGCCCCATCCCCGGCAACTCCGCACTGGAATCAGATCTATGCGATCGGGGTGGACGCGCAGGGCACAGGCGTCGTCGCCTTTTCCGGTGACCAGGGGATGACCTGGGCCAATCTCACACCGTCAGCGGACCCCAGCGCATGCCCGGCTGAAGGGATCTGTGCACCGCTGATCGATCCCAGGCAGATCGTCGCCCATCCCAGCCAGGCGGGCCAGGTCTGGGTTGTCTCTGCGCAGGGTATCTGGACGACCACCGATTTCGGCGTCCGCTGGCAGCCCCTCAACCAAGGGCTGATCGACTTCACAGACTATGCAAACGGGGTGGTACATGCTGTCACCCAATCCCCCTCCGGCCAGCTGTACCTGGCGACCAGCCGTGGCCTCTATACCCAGTCAGCTGCAAACCCACTTTGGAGCAAAACAGGCCTGCCCTCCTTCAGCAGCCGAGAGGTGGTGGGGCTGTTGTTGACCGATTCCAACCCAGCCATGCTCTGGGTCAACACAGCCCAGGCTGGCACCTTTGCCCATCGGGCGGAGTAAAGGGTGTGTCTGCTCGGCGCCGGCAGGGGAGACTTCCCTGCCGGCCCTCAGTGTGGGCGCAGACGGAGCATCCGCAGACCGTTGAGAACCACGATCAGGGTGCTGCCTTCGTGGCCGACAACCCCCAGAGGCAGTGGCAGCAGAAAGCCGGGCCAGACAATCGGTGCCAAAATGGTCGAGAGCACCAACAACCCGATCACAGCTATCGAAAAAATGACATTTTGGCGGATGATTTGGTTGGCTTTCCGGCTCAGCTGCAATGTGAAGGGGAGCCGTCCCAGATCGCTGGACATCAGCACCACATCGGCTGTCTCCAGGGCCACATCGGTGCCCCCTGCGCCCATGGCGATCCCCACCTGCGCCGTTGCCAGCGCCGGCGCATCGTTGACGCCGTCACCGATCATGGCAACTGTGTATTGCTGGCGCAGTTGTTTCACCAGCTCCAGTTTTTGTTCGGGCAGCAAGTTGGCATACACCTCGTCGATCCCGGCTTGTCTGGCAATGTAGACTGCTGCGGCCTGGTTGTCCCCAGTCATCATGGCCACCCGCTGGATCCCGCTGGCGCGCAGCCGACGGACCGACTCAGCGGCTTCGGAGCGCAGCACATCGGCGACCGCAATATAGCCCATCACTTCCCAGTCTCGATCGGCCCCCAACGTGTCTTCCACCCTGCTGCGCCGCACCACCAACATCACAGTTTTGCCTTGCCGCTGCAGGGCAGCCCCGATCATCCGGATCGCCGGGGAGAGTTCCATCGCATGGTTCAGAAAGAGGCGGTCGTTGCCGATGTAGATCGTCTCGGTATGGGCAGGGCGGGCAAACTGGGCTGTGATCCCCTCTCCTGGAATGGCGGTGAACCCAATCGGCTTTTCCAGCTGCAGGCCCAACATGCGCGCCTTCTCGATCACCGCCTTGGCAATGTGGTGCTCGCTCAACGTCTCGGCGCTGGCCGCCATCCTCAGCAGATTTTCAGCGGTGTGGCTGGTCAGAGGGTGCAGATTGGTCACCACGGTCCGGCCCATCGTCAGTGTGCCGGTCTTGTCGAACACCAGAGCATCCGTCTTGCCAAGCAACTCCAGATAGGCGCCGCCTTTGAAGAGGACACCGTAGCGGGCCGCCGCTGCGATCGCGCTCAAGGCGCTGGCGGGTGTGCTGATAATCAAGGCACATGGGCTGGCCACGACGAGCAGGGTCATGGCCCGATAGAGGGTGACCGCAAAGGGTTCGTCCATCCAGAGCAGCGGGGCGACAATCGCCAGCAGAGTCGCGCCGATCACCGCATAGGTGTAGGGCTGGCTGAAGCGATCGATAAATTGCTGGGTCGGGGTCGCATCCTCGCGCGCGTCCTCGACCAGGGCAATGACCCGGCTGAGCGTGCTCTCCGAGGCTGGCCGGGTCATCTTGACAGCCAGCGCGCCACTGCCGTTGATGGTGCCAGCAAAGACCTGTTCGCCAGGGAATTTGCTCACCGGCACACTTTCGCCTGTGATCGTGCTTTGGTCCACGCTGCTGCTTCCACCGATCACCAACCCATCCACCGGCAGGCGATCGCCAGGCTTGACCAGCACGATGTCGCCCAGAAGCAGCTGTTCGACCGGCACTTCTTCCTCGACCCCGTCGCTGCGCCGCACCAAAGCGGTCTCCGGGCGCAGCTTGCCCAACGCCTCGATTGCTTTGCGCGTGCGCCCCATCGCAAAGGTTTCCAACGCCCCGCTCAACGTAAACAAAAAAAGCAGCAGCGCCCCTTCTGTCCACTCGCCGATCAGCGCCGCCCCCAACGCTGCGGCCAGCATCAAAAAATCCACGTCAAATCTGCCTCGCCGCGCCTGTTCCCAGGCTCCGATCAGCCCGGCATAGCCGCCAGCGGCAAAAGCGACCAGTGCCAGCAAGGCGACGGACCACCCTGGCAACTGTTCGCTCACCTCTCCACCGAGCCACCCCGCCAAGAGAGCGGCCAGCGTCACGGCAGCCAGAACAAATTCATAGTTTTCCCGCCAAAAAGAGAGGGTACGCCATTCGGGTTGAAAAGGGGGGGGGACGGCACGATAGGGCAAAGGGGCGGGTGAGGTCGTGCTCATGGCTGTTTCATCCTTTACATCTTGTAAACCCTGCTCTCAGTATAGCCGCAGGACAAGTTGCTGTCAATTCAGGGGCCTTTGTCCAGGCCTCCTTCCCATGCTTATAAAACAGTACAGAGAAATTTGGCATACAACAGGCAGCTGTTGTATACTGTTTTGATAAGATGCGCTGAATCATGCGCCCGGTACAGCGGTGGTTCGGCTCATCAGCTCTGCTTGCACGGCCAGTTTGAAGGCCCAGAAACTGTGGATGCAGAGCAGCCAGACGCAAAGTTGCCAGACGTCCGAAAAAGTTGGTCTTATACGTTCACGAAGGAGTACCGATGAGTATTGCCAAGCCACAGAAAGCTCAACTGATCGAAGAATATCGGTTGAGCGAACACGACACCGGCTCACCCGAGGTTCAGGTTGCGTTGTTGACGACCCGCATCAATTCGTTGATCGAACATCTCAACAAACACAAACATGACGAAGGTTCGCGCCGGGGATTGCTCAAGCTGGTTGGCCAGCGCAGACGGCATCTGGCGTACCTGAAACGCAAAGATGCCCAACGCTACCAGCAGCTGATCCAGCGTTTGGGGTTGCGTAAGTAGACAGCAAGGGGCGAGCCAAAGGGCCACTCGCCCTTTTTTGTGGCCACTTTTAGGGAGCTCTGCAGAAAAAAGTTTCTCTTTGTGCTGGGCTGTCCAGCACAAAGAGAACAGAACAAAGACAACAGAGGTTGTCCAAAGGGCTGCCAAAGCCTGCAGCAACGCAGGTTGCACAAAAAAAGTAGCGGCCGGGCTGGGTTGACTGCGAGGTTCGGCATTGGAGAGTGCACCCAAAGCAGAGTTGTTTTGGATGTACTCTCCAGTTCCGCACCTCGCCTCTGTAATTTTCTGGAAACCTGCGTCTGACAACTTGTTCGGTCGTCGTGGGATGCAGCCGGCGTACCGTCCCCAACACGGGGGTTGCCCGGCTTTTTCAAGTTTGTTCCAAGAGGAAATTGACTATGCAAATGTTTCAAGGCACTCAGCTTTTCAGCGTAGAAGTTGGGGGCAGAACCCTGGCGATCGAATCAGGGCTGCTCGCTCCGCAGGCTGGCGGTGCAGTGACCGTTCGTTACGGCGACACGGTGTTGCTGGCCACCGCTGTGATGAGCAAAGACGTGCGTCCTGGCCTGAATTTCTTCCCGCTGACCGTGGAGTTCGAAGAACGGCTGTATGCTGCCGGTCGGATCCCGGGCAGTTTTTTCCGGCGAGAAGGCAAACCCAGCGAGCAAGCCATTCTGATGTCCCGTCTGGTCGACCGCCCACTGCGCCCGCTCTTTCCCAAGGGCATGCGCAACGAAGTGCAGGTGATCGTGACGGCCATCGCAACTGACGGGCAGAACCTGATGGATCCGCTGGCGATCATCGCAGGGTCAGCGGCATTGGCGATCAGCGACATCCCGTGGAATGGTCCGATTGCCGGCACGACGATCGGGTTTGTCGACGGCGAATTTGTGGTCAACCCAACCGCCGCACAGATGGAGGCCAGCGGGCTGAGCCTGGTGGCCGCCGGCACCGAAGACAACATTCTCATGGTCGAGGCGGGCGCCAATGAACTGCCCGAAGACCTGGTGCTGGACGCTCTCCACCTGGCCCACGAAACCAACCGCAAGATCATCGAGAAGATCCAGGAGCTACGCGCTGCACTGGGCAAGGCCAAGTCATCTCCCTCCATTTTCCTGCCCGCAGCCGAGGTGAAAACAGAAGTCGACACCCTGGTCGCCCCTCGGATCGCAGCACTGCTGGCACAGGGGCTGGGCAAGGTAGAACTCAACAGCGGGCTCGATGCGATCCAGGCCGACCTCCGGGCTGCGTTTGCCCAACGGATCACCGACGGCACCGTCGCAGTGCTGGATGTCGAGGATTCCTATGAGGCCACCCTCAAAAAAATCACGCGACGGCGTATCCTGGAGAACGGCATCCGCCCCGACGGGCGCACCACGACCCAGATCCGCCCCATCAGCGTGCAAGTTGGCAATCTGCCGCGCGTCCATGGCTCCGGCCTCTTCATGCGCGGAGAAACCCATGTGCTGACGATTGCAACGCTGGGCACCCCGGGCGACGCCCAGCGGCTGGACTCGTTGCTGCCCGGCGAAGAAAAACGGTACATGCATCACTACAACTTCCCCCCCTTCAGCACAGGCGAAGCAACCCCGATGCGCGGCCCCAAACGCCGCGAGATCGGCCATGGCGCGCTGGCCGAACGGGCATTGGTTCCGGTGATCCCAGAAGACTTTCCCTACACGCTCCGTCTGGTCAGCGAAGTGCTCAGCTCCAACGGCTCGACCAGCATGGGGTCAGTCTGCGGCAGCACCCTGGCGTTGATGGATGCCGGCGTCCCGATTACAGCACCGGTGGCCGGAATTGCCATGGGGTTGATCCAGGACATGGAGAGCGGAGAATACCAGGTGCTCAGCGATATCCAGGGCATGGAAGATGCGCTGGGCGATATGGACTTCAAGGTTGCAGGCACAGCACACGGCATCACAGCGCTGCAGATGGATCTCAAGATCAAAGGGCTGGACTTTGAGATCCTGCGCCGGGCGCTCGACCAGGCGCGCGCAGGGCGCCTGTATATCATGGAGAAGATGCTCGCGGTGCTGCCAGAGGCACGCAAAAGCCTGAGCGAATATGCCCCACGCATCTTGACCCACCGGATCGACCCAGAAAAGATCGGGAAATTGATTGGACCCGGCGGCAAAACCGTGCGCGGTTTGCAGGAAAATTATGGCGTCAAAATCGATATCGAAGAAGATGGCACCGTCTATATCTCCGGCGAAGGGCTGAGCGCAGAACGTGCACTCGCCGAAGTGCAGCGGATGACCGAAGATATCGAGGTCGGAAAAATCTACACGGGAACCGTTGTACGGGTAGAGCCCTACGGGGCTTTTGTGAACATCATGCCCGGCATCGACGGCATGGTGCACATCAGCCAGCTGGCCGACTACCGTGTCGACAAGGTCGAGGACATTGCCAACCTGGGCGACGAATTGACAGCGATGGTGATCGACGTGGACCCGGGCGGCAAGGTGCGGATGAGCCGACAGGCCGTGCTGGAAGGCTGGAGTGTCGAAGAAGCTCGCAGCCGAGACCGCGGGGCACGGCCCGCACGTGGGGGAGATCGCGGGAGTGACCGCGGCGGAGATCGCGGCGGAGATCGCGGCGGAGATCGCCGCGGGGGGGACCGTGGCGGGGACCGCCGCGGCGATCGTCGACGATAAGAACACCCCCTGGGTGACAGCAGCTGTCGGGGCTGTCACCCAGGGCGAATCTTCTACCTACCATGCAATCTACCTTGGAAATACTTGACCTGCTGCAGCAGTTGCCCCCTGCCCCTGGCCTGCGCTTCCCCTTCGACCAGTATCAACGTCACCGAGATGTCCAGATTGTGATGGCACAGCTGGCTGCGGAGCAACCGCAGCTGCAAATTTTGGATGTGGGCGGCGTGCACCTGACCCGCCACTTCCTTCCTGAACATGCGATCGTGGTGACCAATCTTCGGCAGGACGAAGCGACTCAGGTCCAGAGCAGTGGGGCCGCCCTGCCGTTCGCAGATCAAAGCTTCGACGTGGTCATGGCAGTGGACACCCTGGAACACATCCCGCCGGAGAAGCGCCCTGCATTTGTGCGCGAGCTCACCCGAGTTGCAGCAAAGTATGTGCTGGTCACAGGCCCCTTCGCCAGCCCGCTCAACGCCGAAGCCGAGCAGATCCTGGACACGTATATCTTGCGGACAAGCGGTGTTCGCCACTATTATCTGGCGGAACATCTCACCTTTGGTCTGCCCGATGTCCATCAACTGACAAGCCAGCTGGCTGAATCAGGGTACACGGTCACCGCCTCTCCCAGCGGCCACACAGGGCGTTGGCTGACCATGATGTTGCTGCGTTTCGCCCTCGCAGCAACCCCGGCTGGCCAGGAGGCCAGTGAATGGATCGAACAGCTCTACAACCACCAATTTTACTGGGCGGACCACACCGAACCCAGCTACCGACAGATCGTGGTCGCCGAGCGTCAGCCCGCGCTGCGGGCAGGGGCGGGTGCTCGGGCCGCAGACTTCTTTGCCGCCGCGCGCCAGATCTATGGCGCCCCCCCCCTGGACCCGCTTCTCAATCTTTGGCAGACGGTAGCGGTTGCCCACGGCTTGCAGGAGCGGACCGAAGAGCTTGCTGCTTTGCGCGCGCAAAACGACCATCTTGCCAGCCAGGTGGCAGCGTTGCAGTCAGGACGTTTTATGCGCACGATGGCCTACCTGCACAAACTTCGCCAGAAACTTCTGCCGAACCCTTGAGCGACAGCTCCTGGAGAGCACAACCGCAGAGCGGTTCTTTCTTCCAACCCCAAAGCTGGATCAAATATAAGGCCAGACAGATGGACGTTGAAATGAAAGGGGCTGAGCCGCGCCTTGTTACAAATTGCCTTCCCGGGGAAGCAGAGGGCGTTTTTCTTCGCCATGGCCACTTTCAGAGACGCGCAACAGAGGGCTCTCCGGATCCCCTGCCGCCAGCATCTGTGGGGCAGCAGTCTGTGGGGCAGCGCGGCGAGCCTCCAGCTCGCGTTTAGAGAGGGTGCGCCGGTACGATCGCGGCGGTTTGGGCACCGCAGCCCGCCCGACAAACGGCGGGTAATCGAGCAGTTTGGCATGCACATAGCTGCCCAGCACCCGAAAACTGGCTGTCACCGGGGGGGCAAGGAGCGCACCCAGGATGCCTGCCGTGGTCAACCCCACGGCGACCGCACAGATCACGGCGATCGGGTGCAGGTTGATGCTGTCGCCAATGATGCGTGGAACCAGAATGTTGTTTTCCAGCTGTTGGATCAAAAAGTAGATGCCGACGGTGATCAGAGCAAACCCCAGGTTGTTGAAACCCAGCTCGCGCATGACCTCGCTGCCCTGGATCATGGCCATAATCACAGCCGGTATCATGGCCAGGATCGGGCCCAGATTGGGCACCACTTCGAGCAGGCCGGCCAGAATCGCAAAGATCAAAGCGCCTGGCATCCCGACCAACCCCAACGCCAGATAGGTCGCCAACCCTACTGTGACACTCAGGATCAGCTGGCCACGCAGAAAGGCCTGCCAGACACTGCCGATCCGACGCAGCAGATCGGCCAGTTCGGAGCGGTAAGAAGGAGGAAAGAGGTCGTGGATGTAGGCTCGGATGCGCGGGGCATCGATGGTCATGTAGAGGCTCAGGAAAAAAATCACCAGCGCAGTCAGAAAGCCCGAAAAGATACCGCCCACCACGCTGACCCCAATGTTGAAGGTGCCCCCCACGACGGTGGTCGTCGTGCTCAGCAAATTCTGAATGTAATTGAGAATGTCGTTGACAGAGGGGATAAACTGTACCTGCTGGGTATTGGCCTGAAGCCTCCCCACAAACTCGCTCAGCGGGATCGCATAGCCCAACAGCACAATCTGTGCTGGCAAGCTGCGTATGGTCGCATCCAGCCAATTCAACACCGAACGGGCGGTGCCGGGCACGTCAAAATTGGCCAGCGTGCGCAGCTGGTCGATCAATGCCGGCACAAAAATGATCGGAAGCAGCAGCAACCCGAGGAGGACCACCAGATACACAACCAGGCTGGAGAGCAGACGGGGGATTTTGAGACGGGATGCCAGATTGACAGCCGGGCTGAGCAAATAGGAAATGATGCCAGCGCTCAACACAATTGGCAGGATGCTCCGGCTGATGTAGATGATGTAGATGCCGGCGATCAACATGATGACCAACACCGTGCGTTTGGTGGCCAAATCCCACCGTTCCGGCGCGTTGGTCTGGGCAATCTGTTCGAGGGTAGCCACCAGCGGTTCACCGCCAGCCCCAGCAGCCGACGTCCCTTCGCTGGCTGCAAAGGGCTCTTGTCCGTCTCGAAAGGGCTCTTGCTGCTCTTTGTTCGTCATCGTCTCCAGCATTTCCTGTTTCCTGCCATCACACAACCTTTCCCTCGATCATAACCCAGCTACCCGCTGCAGGTCGCGCAGAGGCTGACAGCTCTAACCTACCCCAGCACCGCACGCACCACCCGCAACAAATTTTCGCCGAGAATCTGACGGATTACGCGCTCCGGGTGGCCCCGTTCCACCAGCCGCTGGGTGATCTGCGGGTAGCTGGTGGTGTCTTGAATGTCCTGCGGCAGCGTACAGCCGTCAAAATCGCTGCCGATCGAAACATGCTCGGGGCCAACCCGGGACAACAGATATTCAATCTGGGCCACAACGTCGTCCAGGGTGGCAGCCTGGGGGTTCTGCCGGTTGAGAAACAGGTCGACAAATGTCACCCCCACCACCCCACCCCCCACCGCAATCGCCTCTACCTGGGCATCGGTCAGGTTGCGCGGATGGGCGCAGAGCGTGTAGGCGTTGCTGTGGCTGGCGATGACAGGCTGACGGCTGACGGCCAGCACGTCCGCCACCCCAGCCGGGGACAGATGGCTGACATCGAGCAGGATGCCAAGACGGTTGCACTCCTCGACCACCTGCACACCGAACTCGGTCAGCCCGCCCTTGCTACGATTTTCAGCGACACCGTCGCAGGCGGCGTTGCGGTAATTCCAGGCCAGCCCCAAATTGCGGATTCCCAGCCGGTAGAAATGGCGCAGTACCCCGATGCTGCCATCGAGCGCTTCCGCCCCCTCCAGCCCGGCAATCCCGGCAATCTGGCCAGCCGCCTTGGCCCGGAGAATGTCATCGGCGCAGCGAGCAAGCACAAAACGGTCTGGCTGACGCTCAGCGAGCAGATGCAGCTGGTCCAACCGTTCCAACGCATGCGTCACGGCCCCATGCCGCTGATACGGCACCGGCACGTAACAGGCAAAAAACTGGGCGTCGACCCCGCCCTCCCTCAACCGGGGCAGGTCCACATGGCCTTGTACGTGCCGATCCCCCAGCCAGCGGCCCTCCTCCAGCTGGTGGCCGATGCTGTCACAATGGCCGTCGATGACCAGCGCATCGGCATGCAACGATTGAAATGAAAATGAAGCAGCCATCGGTGTCATCCTGTCTGTTCAGTGTGCGATCCATCGTGTTGTTCTTCGATTCGCCGGAAGAAGCAGTATACCACATCCTCCTGGGGCTGCCTCCCTGACAAGCTGGCCCAGCGTCAGCGCCGGGCCAGCTTGCTCAGCTGTTTCCGGCTGAGGGTGAACGGCAACCCTTGTTTTTCGACGAACTGCTGGAAGAGCGCATAAAACTGGTCTCGATCTGCCTGCTGGAGCACAGCAACCGCATCGGCTGTCTCCAACGCGTACGGGTACCCCCCCGCACCGGCGATGCACTCTGCCCGCACCAGGTCGACGGTCGCCTCTGCCTGCCCGCTCTCCAACAGCCAGAGCGGCAATTCCAGCCGGGCAGGGGGCCTCTCCATAGCCAGCCGGATGTAACAGAAAGCCACCTGACGGTAGAAATTGGCCTGCCCCCGCTGGCTCAGTGGGTCGTTGCGCGCACACACAAAAAAAGGGGTTCGATCGCCCCACCTCGGCAACAGCGGCCCCAAAAAGGCTCCGTCAGTCAGACGCATGTAGGGCGGTCCGGCCACAGTGTTGACCAGCATCACACAGTCGCGACTGCCAGAGCTGTCGACAAAGCCGACCAACGGGGTTCGGAGCGCATGCGAACGGTCCAACAGACGCTGGACTGCGTCCAGATAGGCGCCAGCCCGCCCAGGACGGAGCTGGCCAGCAAAACTGACAATAAACGAACCGTCAAAGAGAGAGAGGGAGGCGTGCGGGAGCCCCTGCGCAGCCAGCCGTTCCATCAACCCTTCGAGCTGGCGGCATTCACACACGAACCGCTCCTGATTGACCCGCCAGTCGGGAAATTCGCCCCCCTCTTCCTCCCCCAGCTCCTGCGGGGGGAGCACCATAAAGAGCACATCTTTTTCGTAGCGACCGCCGGGCAGATGATAGTTGAGAAACCAGCCGATCTGAATGGCGCCGACCGGCACCGACAATTCTTTGCTCGGCGGGATCTGGCTGCCATCTACCGCAGCCACCGGCCGCCCGGCCAGCACCGACAACGCCCAGGAGCGGGCGGGAGGGTAACTGCCCCACTGCTGTGCAAAGGGAATGCAAAGCTGGCTTGCCCGGTCAAGTTCTTCGGTAGGCCATGCGCCCGGCCATTCCTGCCCGCTGGCCACCAGACGCTCGGCAACTTCAGCAGCGCTCATCGACAAAAAACGGGCAAGCAGCTGCTGGCGCAGCTCCAATTCATCGCGTTGGCTGGCCTGGTACTCTTCAAAACGGTCACGCTTGTTTTCCAGTGCTTCAAGGACTTTGTTGCGACTGAGCATACCCGTGTATGATAGCTCCTTGTGAAGGAATCGCCAATGGAAAGGAATGGCTGCAAATGAGTACACCGGAAGCTGTCCAGCTGCCCGCACAGGTTGCAGAGGCGATCGTGGCCCACGCACGCGCAGGAAAACCAGAGGAGGTCTGCGGGATTGTACGCGGGCGAGCAGGGATCGCGCAAGAAGCTGTGCGCGGACGCAACATCGCTGTCGAGCGGATTGAAAATTATGAGGTGGACCCGCAGACCCTGCTGCAACAGTTCGAATTTGAAGAGAACGGCGACGAAATGCTGGCCATCTACCACTCGCACCCAGTTTCGGTCGCCTATCCGTCCGCCACCGATGGCTGGAACGCCCACTACCCCGACTGCTTCTATCTGATCTGCTCTTTGGAGGTAGATGCAGCACCTGTCCTTCGGGCCTTTCGGATGACCCCCCACTGGGTCGAACTGGATCTGGCTTCCCTGCGGCACGCGCTGCCGTTTCAAGAAGTACGCCCAGGTCTCTATGCCTACTTTCAACCGACCTCCAGCTCGCTGCCCCCCCTGCTGGCGCTGCCGGCAGAAAGGGTGCCGGCCCCTTTCTATCTTGGTTACTTTGTAGACACGGCAGGGGAGCTGGTCGACAGCCGTGTCGTGTCGATCGTCGAGCACCCAGTCGTCCTGCAAGGCTGATGGGGCACCCCCCACCTACAAAGCGGCCGATGCACCCTGGATTACAGACAAACCGAGCTACACACGGCTATGCTGGCCAGAGAACAAGGTGCTGAAGTGTCGCTGGAAGCCACTTGAGCAGTGAATCGAGAGCAAAAAGGAGCTCTTATGCAAAACGAAGACCCTGTCAAGCGAGTGGAACGTCTCAAACGGGTCAAAAATGTGCCTGCTGAACCGGCGTTGGAACGAGTCCCGCCCGGCCAGGTTCTGACCGAACGCTTTCCGGTGCTGCACTACGGTGTCACCCCTCGCTACGCCAACCTTGCACAGTGGACGCTGCGTGTCTTTGGGCTGGTCGAACAGGAGCGGGTCTATTCCTGGGACGAACTGATGGCGCTGCCACGCAACACGGAAAAGGTCGATATCCACTGTGTGACCCGCTGGAGCAAGCTGGACACAACCTGGACCGGGATCCCCTGGCGCGAATTTCTCCGCCAGATTCGGGTCAACCCCGCAGCCACCCACGTGATGGTGCACTGCGAATCTGGCTACACCACCAATGTGGCCCTGGAGGTGCTCGACGACGACGACACGATGCTGGCGTTCGAATACGAAGGGCGGCCACTGGAACCGGACCACGGCTACCCGCTGCGTCTCCTGGTGCCCAAAAAATACTTTTGGAAGAGCGCCAAATGGGTGCGTGGCTTCGAATTCATGGCCAGAGATCTGCCCGGTTTTTGGGAACGCTCCGGCTACCACATGGAGGGTGATCCTTGGAAAGAAGAACGGTTTGGCTGGTAACCCTGTGCCCGAACGGGACAAACAACCACACCCGGGCTGATGCGCGTCTATCTTGACCAGATCGGCTGCCGGCTCAACTACAGCGAAATGGAGACGCTGGCGGGTCAGCTGCGCAATGCAGGCCACCAGATCGCAGCCAGCGCAGAAGAGGCACAGGTTGTCGTCTTCAACTCCTGTGCTGTGACTGCAGGGGCAGAGCGCGATTCTCGCAAACGGCTGGCCAGCCTGCAGCGGAGCAACCCAACTGCGCGCATCGCAGCGACCGGCTGTTGGGCGACCCTGCGCCCGGAACAGGCTGCCCAGCAGCCAGGCGTGGCACTGGTCGTCCCCAATCAACGCAAAGAACTGCTGGCCGCCTTGCTCGAGCCGTGGAGCGCCGAGCTGGACGACTTCGAACAGCTGCGCCAGATGGAGCCGGATGGCATCCCTCTGGCCAGCGCTGCAGAGCCGACCCGGAGAGACGGAGAGGCATCACAGCGCACTCGCGTCTTTGTCAAAGTCCAAGATGGCTGTGACAACCGCTGCACCTTTTGCATTGTCACAGCCCTGCGCGGGGAGAGCCGCAGCCTGCCGCTGGCCAGCATCGTGGCCGAGGTGCAGGCCGCAGCCGACCACGGCGTGCAAGAAGCCGTGCTGACCGGTGTCCATCTTGGCAGCTACGGGCGCGACCTGGTCGGCCCTGCCCGCAGCGATCTCCGCCAGCTGGTCTCTGCCTTGCTCAGCCACACGACCATCCCCCGTCTGCGTCTGAGCAGCCTGGAGCCCTGGGAACTGGCCGATGGGTTTTTCGACCTCTGGATGCAGTGGCCGGGACGGCTCTGTCCCCACCTGCACCTGCCGCTGCAGGCTGGCACAGATCGGCAGCTGCGTCAGATGGCGCGCCGCTGCACGACCGACTCCTTCCGCCAGATCGTCACCGCTGCGCGCGCAGCGATCCCCTCTCTGCTCTTGACCACCGATCTGATCGCCGGCTTCCCAGGAGAGAGCGAGGCCGATTTCGAGGCCGGGCTGGCGTTTGTCGCCGAGATGCGCTTTATGCATGCCCACCTCTTCCCCTTCAGCGCCCGCCAGGGAACCGCTGCGGCCAGTTTTGCCGGCCAGCTGCCGCCCGCAGTCAAACGGGCACGGCTGCAGCGGCTGCAGCAGGTGGTCGAGGAGAGCGGACGGGCCGAACGGGCTCGTTTCGTGGGAACGACGCGCCTGGTGCTGTTTGAGGGGAGCGGGCGCCCGCTGGCCGACCAGCCTGGGGCCCTCTGGTTCGGGTTGACCGACAACTACCTGCGGGTGGCCGTGGTGGCCCCCGGCGAACACACACTCCACAATGTGCTGGCCCCGGTCGAATTGGAGTCCTGTGCAGGGGAGATCGTGCACGGGAAGCTGGCCGGCTGAGTTCACCTGGTCTCTTCGACCTCATAGTCGACACGAAAGTGTTTCTGCAATTCCAGAGTCAGCCGCTCGTTGATCGTGCAGCCATCGTTGGGAAAGGTCAGCTCTACGCTCCGGCTGGTGTCGAGCAGGCGGATCGCAAAGGCGTCGCGGCCTTTGGGCTCGCGCACGACCTCGTAGAGCTCTTTGAGCCGGTATTTGTCACGTTCCAGATTGCCAGTACGCCGGAAGGTGATCAGCAGACGACGCTCTGCACGCCGGGGCTCAGTGAAAAACGGCCCACGCGGTGGAACAGGAGAGATGGGCCGTTCGACAGGGACAGCGCCATGAGCCAGCCCTGGCGCAACCGGGGTATCCGGCAAGGCCGCTCCCTCCTGGCGAGCCGGAGTTGCACTGGCGACCGGCTCTGCTGCAGGCTGTGTGCCTGGCAACGCGACCAGGGGGGGCGCCTCCTGCATCCACTCTGGCATCTCGCTGAGAAAGGGGTTGGCCTCGCTGTCGTACCACCCGTTGCTGGCCTCCTCAAAGCTGTCCGGTGTCGCACGGTCGCTGGGTGAACGAACGACGGCGGTGTCAACGGCACGAATTTCGGCGCTGGCGGGCGGCGACGCCCCCTGCGGGGCCGGCGTGCCCCCGCCAATCTCCACATAGCTTTCCACGTAGGTCTGCACGAGATCGGCCAGCAAGGTCGTCTGGTTTTCACGGGTCTGGGCTTTTCCCTTGACGATCACTACCGCATCGACCGCCAGCTTCTCCTTGTACTCAGCGTACGCTTTCGGGAAAAAAACCACCTCACAGCTCCCCTGCAGATCTTCAAGCTGCACAAAAGCCATCTGATCCCCTTTTTTGGTGTTGATGGCGCGCACGTTGGTGATCATGCCGGCCAGGGTCACCCCTTTGCCGTCATACTGTTCGTCGAGTTCGGCACAGGAACAGCTGGTGATCCGTTTGAAATCGACGTGGATCTGCTGGAGGGGGTGGCTGATCGAGTAGACGCCAAGCAACTCTTTTTCCCACTGCAACTTCTCACGACCTTTCACCTCTTCGAGGTCGGGCAGGCGGATCGGCGAGACATGCGCTTGCTGGGTCCCGCCGAACAGGTCGAAGATCGAGAGCTGGCCGCTTTCGCGGGCCTCATGGACGGAGACGGAGGCACCGACCAGCAGGTCGATCACG
This sequence comes from Chloroflexota bacterium, assembly GCA_018969295.1. Classification (GTDB taxonomy): domain Bacteria; phylum Chloroflexota; class Anaerolineae; order Caldilineales; family Caldilineaceae; genus Caldilinea. The sequence goes on from JAGWYN010000003.1 coordinate 216,483, forward strand.
GCAAGCAGCTGGCTGCGCCGACCGAAGCGGTCGAAGGCACCTGCTTTGATCAGACATTCGAGCGCGCGTTTGTTGACCTGGCGCAGGTCGACGCGATCGCAGAAATCTTCCAGGCTCTTGAAGCCCCCCCCTGCCTGGCGCGCAGCCAGAAGGGTCTGGACCGGGCCCTCGCCAACATTCTTGATCGCAGCCATCCCAAAACGGATCGCGCTGCCCTCTGGCACCGGAAACGGATAGGCCAGGCTGGGGTCACGCTGGGCCTGCTGGGGCGTGTCGGCTGGCCGGATCTGGATGTCAAAGTCCAGCCCCGAATAATTGACGTCGGGGGGCAGCACGTCGATGCCCATCCGCCGGCATTCTGAGACAAAGTTGACGACCTTTTCTGTCTTGTCTCGCTCGACCAGCAGCTGCGCAGCCATATAGTCGACCGGATAGTGCGCCTTGAGGTAGGCCGTCTGCACTGTGATGACTGCATAGTCGGCGGCGTGCGACTTGTTGAAGCCGTAGCGGGCAAAAAACTCAATGTCGCCGTAGATGGCTTCGGCGACCGCCGGGTCGATCCCATTTTTTTCGCAGCCAGCCACGAAAATCTTCTTGTGTTTTTCGATCTCCGACGCCTTCTTTTTGCCGATGGCACGCCGCACCAGGTCAGCTTCCCCAGGGGTGTAGCCCGCCAGAGCACTGAGCAGTTGAATGATCTGTTCCTGATAGACAATGATCCCGTAGGTCTCGGCCAGAATAGTGGAGAGCAGCGGGTGCTTGTATTCGACCGGCTCTTCACCGTGCATGCGCCGGATGAAGGCTGGAATGTACTCCAGCGGGCCAGGCCGGTAGAGCGAGATCATGGCGACAATGTGCTCGAAGGCAGAAGGTTTCATCTCGGTCAGCACGCGGCGCATGCCCTGGCTCTCCACCTGGAAGACCCCGCTGACTTCTCCGCTGGAGAGCAGGGTGAAGGCTTCACGGGCAGCATCCCCTTCGTAAGGAATGTTTTCCAGCGTGTAGACAATGTTGTGCCGCTGCTGGATCAGCCGTGCAGCCTCGCGCATGACCGACAGGGTGCTGAGGCCGAGGAAATCGACCTTGAGCAGCCCGATCGACTCCAGGATCGGGAATTCGTACTGCGCAATGGTGCTGGTCACCGTCGATTTGCTGCCGCGCATAAGCGGGGTGTAGTGGGTCAGCTCACGGTCCGCCACGATCACGGCAGCCGCATGGATGCCGGCGTTGCGGGCCACCCCCTCCAACTGCATGGCAGTGTCGAGCAGTTTTTTGACCCACTCTTCCTTGGCGTAAAGCTCGACCAGCTCCTGGCTGTAAAACTCGTGCCCCTCGGTCAAGCAGTCCTGGATCGTCACCGGCTTGCCCGGGATCCCTGGGATCAGTTTGGCCAGGTAGTCCACCTTGGCCAGATCCACCCCCTGGGCGCGGCCAACATCCCGCACAGCCGCCTTGGCTTTCATGCGGTTGAAGGTCGCGATCTGGGCGACCTGGGATTCGCCATATTTCTCGACCGTATAGCGGATCATCTCCTCGCGCTGGTCGTCGGGGTAATCCAGGTCGAAGTCAGGCATGGTGACACGGCCGGGGTTGAGAAAGCGCTCAAAGATCAGATTGTTTTTGAGCGGGTCGATGCCGGTGATGCCTGTGCAGTAAGCGACCAGCGAGCCCGCCCCAGAACCCCGCACATTCCACCAGATGTTGCGGCTGCGTGCAAAATCGCACAGATCCGCCACGATCAGATAATAGACATCAAAGCCCATGGCGTGGATGGTGCGCAGCTCACGCTCTTTGCGTTCCTGCACCTCCGTCTCTGCCGCACGCGCGCCGTAGAGCCGCTGCACCCCTTCTTCGGTCAGCTGGCGCAGATAGCTCTCATAGGTGTGACCCGCAGGGATAGGGAGGTCGGGCAGGTGGTAGGTGGGGTCTTCGAGGTCGAGCTCGCACATTTCGGCCACCCGCAGAGAATGCTCGAAAGCGCTGGCTGGCAGATCCAACAGCGGCTGGAAGGTGGCCTCCATCTGAGCCCGACTTTTCAGAAAGTAGCTGCCGTCGCTCATGCGCATCCGATTGGTCTGGTCGATCGTGACGCCGGTCTGAACACAGAGCAACACATCGTGCGGGCCGCCATCCTGTGCACGCACATAGTGGACGTCGTTGGTGGCGACCAGATTGAGCCCGAAACGAGCAGCCCAAGGAACCAGGGTCTTGTTGACCTTCACCAGATCGGGGATGGAATGCTCCTGCAGCTCGACGAAAAAATTTTCTCTGCCAAAGAGCTCCACGTACCAGCCAAGGCGTTCGTAGGCCTCGCGTTCTTTGCCCTGCAGCAAGAGCTGGGGCACCTCAGCCCCCAGACAGCCAGTGCTGGCGACAATCCCTTCAGCGTGGGCGGCCAGGAAATCATGGTCGACCCGTGGCTTGTAGTAGTAGCCATCGAGTTGGCTGTGCGAAGCAATTTTGAGCAGGTTGTGGTATCCAACCATGTTTTTGGCCAGCAACAACAAATGATAGTTTTCACGGTCCAGCTGGGAGTCTCGACCACCCATCGGCCGACCCCAAGCGGTCTGGTAGGCTTCAACACCCACCAAAGGACGGATGCCGGCGTCACGGCAGGCGCGGAAAAACTCGATAGCGCCGTGCATGGCCCCATGATCGGTCAAAGCCAGTGCTGGTTGGCCAAGTTTGACTGCCTCTTTGACCAGATTTTTGATCCGGCCCAGCCCGTCGAGCAGAGAATATTCAGAGTGGACGTGCAGATGCACAAAATCGTCGGCCATGATGGTTCTGCCTGTTCGTTGTCAAACGCGCGGCGTTCGCAGCCGCGCTCCCTGTGCGATGGATTATAACAAAGCTGTGGGCGGAGCCAGACATGCAGAAAGCCCCCAGAACACAACCCCTGTACGGGGCTGCAGGGGAGAAAACATTTTCAAAACCCTCCCGGACATGGTATAAAGAAGTTCATGCCCGTCTCACCTGCTCTGATTTTGGCCTCAGCCAGCCAACGCCGCCAACAGTTTCTGCGCGACCTGGAAGTACCTTTTTCGATCCAGGTCTCTGCCATCGATGAGAGCCCGCTGCCCGGGGAAGAGGCAGCTGCGATGACCCAACGGCTTGCCGAAGCCAAGGCCTGGGCGGCCGCCAGGTTGGTGGAGGAGCGAAGCCCCCATGCGCTGATTGTCGCCTCGGATACGACCGTGGCACTGGACGGTGTCCTCTACGGCAAACCGGCCGAGGCAGCCGAGGCCGCACAGATGCTGCGTGCCCTGCGCGGGCGCGACCATGCCGTGATCAGCGCTGTGACCGTGCTGCGCCTCCCCGACCGCCAGCTGGCTACCCGGGTCAACCAGAGCATCGTCACAATGCGTGCCTACACCGACCGCGAGATCGACGCCTATGTGCAGAGCGGCGATCCGCTGGACAAGGCGGGCGCCTATGGAATCCAGTCCGCCCCATTCGCCCCAGTCTGTGCGCTGCAGGGCTGTTATGCAGGTGTCATGGGGCTTCCCCTCGCCGATTTGTGCGCGTTGTTGGCTCAGTTTGGGATGCCGATCCCCAAACCTGCCGCGGACGTCTGTCGGCCGATCAACCCGTTCGGCTGCTGCGCCTGCGGACATGCTGCTGCCAGGCCGCAAGAAATTCCCCCAGGAAGGGACGATTTCGAACAATTGCCTTGCACATGGTAAAATAAAGTGTTGCACAGGCAATGGATTCAGGCTGGAAGGGACATGTATGAGCTACGATGGACGCATGTATACAGTGCAGATCGGCCCTCTCGAACGCCATCTGCCGATCTTTGAAGTGGCACCAGGGGTCAAAATCGCAATTTTCAACATGCTGGGAGACACCGCAGTGGTGGAAACAGCGGCAGCAGCGCTGGCTGCTCGCCTGCCACAGACCACCGACGTTCTGGTCGTCCCTGAGGTCAAAGCCGTCCCGCTGGCCCACGCGCTCTCGGCACACAGCGGCCTGCCCTATGTGGTCGTCCGCAAGGTGCGCAAGCCGTACATGGTCAACTGTCTGGAGAGTACAGTGCTCAGCATCACCACGGGGAGGCCACAGACACTCTTTGTCGACGGCAAAGATTTGCAGCTGGTGCGAGGCAGACAGGTCGCCCTGATCGACGATGTCATCAGCACCGGCAGCACGCTGCGCGGCATGCGTCAGCTGATGGCGCTGGCGGAGGCGACCGTCGTCGCCGAGATGGCAGTCTTTACCGAAGGTTCCCCCCAGGAGTGGAACGAAATCGTTGCGTTGGGCCATCTGCCAATTTTTACAGACTGACACACCAGGCTGGTTGCAAGCCGAAGGTCGATTGCTATGCCAATTCCTCTCGCCCGTGTCGCCAGGCTCGCCGATCGGTTCGACGAGCTGACTGAACTGATGGCCGATCCCGGGGTTGCGGCTGATTTTTCCCGCCTCAGCGATCTGGACCGTGAGCGTCAGGAGATCGAAGATCTGGCGCAGGTCTACCGCCGGTATGCAGCTGTCGCTGTCCAGATCGAAGAGAACCGAGCGCTGCTCGACGACGCCGATGAGGAGATGCGCGATCTAGCCGAACAGGAGATGGAGGCTTTGGAAGAGGAGCAGGCTGCGCTGGACCAGACGATGAGAACACTCCTGTTGCCCAAAGACCCCAAGGACGACAAAAATGTCATCGTTGAAATTCGAGCAGGCACAGGAGGCGAAGAGGCCAGCCTCTTCGCTGCTGAGCTGTACCGGATGTATCAGCGTTGGGCCGAAGCGCACCGCTACAAAACCGAGGCGCTGAGTCTGAGCGAGACGGGGCTGGGCGGTCTCAAAGAGGTTGTCTTTGCCATTAAGGGCAAGGGCGCCTACAGCAAGCTGAAATACGAGTCCGGCGTCCACCGTGTGCAGCGCGTGCCCGTGACCGAAAGCGCTGGCCGGATCCACACGAGCGCAGCGACGGTCGCTGTGCTGCCAGAAGCCGACGACATCGACGTTGTGATCCACGACAACGACCTCCGGATCGATATCTTCCGCAGCAGTGGCCCAGGCGGCCAGAGCGTCAACACCACCGACTCAGCTGTGCGTCTCACCCACCTTCCGACCGGGATCGTCATCTCCTGCCAGGATGAAAAGAGCCAGCTGCAAAACAAGCTCAAGGCGATGCGCATTCTGCGCACCCGTCTTTACGAAATCGAAGAAGAAAAGCGGATGCAAGAGGTAGGGGCTGCCCGGCGCAGCCAGATCGGTTCCGGCGATCGCAGCGAAAAAATTCGCACCTACAACTTCCCCCAGAGCCGGGTCACCGACCATCGCATCAACAAGACTGTCTATCAGCTCGACCATGTGCTCAACGGCAGTATCGACGAATTTATCGAAGAGCTGGCCGCCTTCGACCAGGCCCAGCGGCTGGAAGCGCTGAGCGCTGAAACAGGAGCCGACCCCCTGTGATGCTGCCCTCTGCCCCGTTCTTCTCCCCACCAGAGCAGGGCGGCGCGACAGGCCCGCTGCCCCCCGAGAGGGTGGGAGAGAGGGTGGGAGAGAGGGTGGCTGCGGCCCAGCGGCAGATCGCAGCGGCCGGCAACCCAGCCACGGCGCGTCTCGATGCCCAGGTTCTGCTGGCACATCTGCTGGGCGTCGAGCGCAGCTGGCTCTTTGCCTGCCCCGAGCTGCAGCTGACCCCAGAACAGCTCGGCCAGTATTCGGCGTTGATCGCACGGCGCTGCCGACACGAGCCGGTCGCCTACTTGACGGGACATCGAGAGTTTTACGGGTTGACTTTGGCCGTCGACTCGCGTGTATTGATCCCGCGCCCCGAAACCGAACTGCTGGTCGAGCAGGTGCTGCAAGCTGCGACCCAGGCTGCCCCACGGTCGCTGACGGTGGCAGATGTCGGCACTGGCAGCGGGGCGATCGCCGTGGCAGTTGCCGCACATGCCCCCAACACCTTCCTCTACGCGCTCGACAACAGCTGTGAAGCGTTGGCGGTGGCCCACCACAACGTCGCGCAGCTGCGGTTGGAGGCGCGCGTCCGGCTCGTCGCCAGCGACCTGCTCGCCAGCCTGCCAGCTCCAGCAGACATCGTGGTCGCCAACCTGCCCTACGTCACCAGCACCGACTATCCGCAGCTGGACAGGGATGTGCGCGACTACGAGCCTCCCCATGCGCTGGTCGCCGGCCCTGCCGGGCTCGATCTGATCGAGCGGCTGCTGGCGCAGCTGCCGGCCCACTGCCGGGCGGGCTGTCTGGTCGCGCTCGAAATCGGCTACAACCAGGGCAAAGCTGTGCAGGCGCTGGTGGAGAGCAGCCTCCCGGGGGCCACCCAGTTCGTGCTGCGCCAGGACTACCAAGGCCACGACCGCATCGTGACGTTTCGTCTGTGACACTTTGAGGATATTGAACCCTATGCACCCTTTTGATCTGGTCGTCCTCGATCTGGATGGCACCATCCTCAACCCCTACCAGCGCACCCGCATCAGCCAGGCTGTCCACGACGCCATCGAAGCCGTGCAGGCTGCAGGCATTCCCGTGACGATCGGGACCGGCCGCACGCTCGACTACATCCGCCATCACCTGCCCGGCGATCTGCGGCTTACCCACCCGGTGATGACGACCCAGGGCGCTGTCATCGGCGACCCGATCAGCGGTCGCGTGCTTTCTGAGATTGTACTGCCGATCGACCCGGCCCGCTCGATCGCTGCCTTTGTCGACGAACAACGTTCTCCGACGGCCTTTTATTTCAACGATGCCCAAGGGCACACCCGGATCTACCGCAACAGCCAGGGGGGGACGCCCACCGAAGAGGAGCTGTTGCACCATCTGTTGGGAGCCCCTGCAGCGCTCGTTGCAGAATTTCAGCCGCTGGTCGCCGCTGTGGATGCCCATCCTCCTGTCAAAGTGATTGCGTTCAACCGAAGTCAGCCTGGAACACTCGACCTGCTGCCAGAATATCAGCGCCGTTTTGAGCCGTCTCTGACCATCACACGCACACACGAATGGTTGGTCGAAGCGACCGCCCCTGGGGTGGACAAGGGCAGCGGGCTGCGTCGGCTCTGTGCACTCCTGGGCATCGATCCAGGGCGTGTGCTGGCCATCGGGGACGGAGACAACGATATTCCGATGTTGCAAGCTGCGGGGTGGGGCGTCGCCATGGGGAATGCAGGTGATGCTGTCAAAGCAGTGGCCGACTGGGTGGCTCCCCCCATCGAGGCAGAGGGGGCGGCTGTGGCCCTGCAGCAGTGGGTGCTCGCAGCCAGCCAGGCTGCTTCGTAGAGGGCAGCCAGCCAGGATTGCTTGGGGGCGGAACGCTCGGGTATAATGACAACCGCTGCTTGTCGATTTCTGGCCGTGTTCACGGTCGTGCTGAAACCAGGAGGAGTCTGTCTATGTCGTCCAAACACGCCGAGCCATCTATCCCCCCTCTGCGTATCGCCGTGATCGGCTGTGGCGGAATGGCTTGCCACCACGCGGCGTCCATGTTGCGCCACCAGGAGATTGTCTCGATTCCGGTCGTCTGCGAACCGTCGGCGCCGACTTATCAGCGTTTTGCCCTGTTGTTCAAAGACGCAGGCGTCGTGCCGCCCCCCAATGTGCCCGATCTGACCACCCTGCTGCGGCACCATGCCAGCGAACTGGATGCTGCGTTTATCATCACACCCCACGCGCTGCACCACGACCAGGCCGTCGCCTGTCTGGAGGCTGGGCTGCACGTTCTGCTGGAAAAGCCCATGGTGCTCAACAGCCAAGAGGCACACAGCCTGATCGCAGCTCGCGACCGCGCCCAGCGCCATCTGGTCGTCGCTTTCAACGGCAGCCTCTCTCCGCAAATCCGCAGCGCAGTCCAATTGCTGCGTTCGGGCGAACTGGGAAGCATCCTGACCATCCATGGGGTGGTCTGGCAAGGCTGGAACCACTATACCCAGAACACCTGGCGCCAGATCCCCGAGATTGCTGGCGGCGGCTTTCTCTTCGATACAGGCGCCCACCTGCTCAACACCATAGCCGATCTAGCAGGGGAACCGGTGGTGGAAGTCGCAGCCTGGCTGGACAACCGCGGCCGCCCGGTCGACATTCTGGGCACCGTCATGGCCCGGCTGGCCTCAGGGGTTTTGATCAGCCTGAGCGGCTGCGGAGATACGATCGAGTCCTGCGCTTCAGATGTGCGGGTCTTTTGTACAGGGGGCATTGTGCGCACCGGTGTGTGGGGCGAACGGCTCGAGATCCAACGCCAGGGCGAAGCCAATCTGACGCCGGTGGAGGTGCCGCCTTCCCACGGGGCCTGGGAACAGTTCATACGGGTCTGTCAAGGCACCTTGGAGAACCCAAGCCCGCCCGAAGTCGGCTTGCGCATGGCACTTCTCTGGGACATGATCCGAGCTTCGGCGGAACGGGGCGGCGTCCCTGTCACAGCCCAGCAAGGAACCCACCCAGCCTGACAGAGCCCTTCTGCCAAACAAACTGATTTGACTCAGACAAAGAGAGGTTGACGCATGGTATCACCCCTTCGCGTGACGGTCTGGAACGAATACCGCCACGAAAAACAAAAACCCGAGATCGCTGCCATCTACCCGCAGGGGATCCACGGCGCAATTGCTGGCTATCTGCGCGGGCACGGCTGTATCGTGCAGACAGCGACCCTCGACGAACCCCAACATGGGCTGACCAACCACCTCCTCGACAGCACCGATGTGCTGGTCTGGTGGGGCCACATGGCCCACAACGAAGTGCAAGACGAGATCGTCGAGCAGGTGCACGAGCGGGTCCTCCAAGGCATGGGACTGATCGTGCTCCATTCCGGCCACTTCTCCAAGATCTTCAAGCGGTTGATGGGCACCACCTGCAACCTCAAATGGCGCGAGGCCGGCGAGCGGGAGCGGCTCTGGGTCGTCGCCCCTGGCCATCCGATCGCCGAGGGGCTCGACGAGTATTTTGAGATCGAACATGAGGAGATGTACGGAGAATTTTTTGATATCCCCGAGCCTGAAACGCTGGTCTTTGTAAGTTGGTTCCAGGGAGGGGAGCTGTTCCGCAGCGGCTGTTGCTATCGCCGCGGGCAGGGGCGTATCTTTTATTTTCGGCCCGGCCACGAGACCTACCCCACCTATCACCAGCCGGAAGTGCTGCGCGTGATCGGCAATGCCGTGCGCTGGGCACAGCCGGTAAAACGATCTGGGCCTACCTTTGGCCAACGCCCTACGCCGATCGAGCCCTTGACCCGCTGATTTGAAGAACAGGCGTGCTGAAAGCGATCTGTGCAAAGAGAGACGACGATGCCATTCACACGTGTTTTCCTGCTTCTCCTGCTCTTGCTGGCTGTTGCCGGCTGCTTCGACAACGCCCCCTCGCTTGCGGATGCGCGACGGGGGGTCTGCCAGACGCTGGATTCGCTGCGCGAGTCGTTCCACGCCCTCCACGAGATCGACCCCAACAGCAGCGTGGCCCAGGTGCGCGAACTGCGTTCCACTGTCGACCAGTGGATCACCTCGACGCGCGGCATCAACGCAGTCTTACAAATTGCGCAAATTTCTGACCTGCTCACCGTCTACGACCTGTTCAGCCAGGCCGTAGACGGGCTGAACAGCGATGCACGCGTCGGGGATGCTGCAGCCAGCCTGCAGGCGGCGGCCACAGCGGTGGATACAGCGCTCGAACAGGCCTATCAGGCAGCCCAATGCAACCAGTGACAAGGAGAAACGTCCATGCGTTCTTTTGCGCCCTACGTGCCTGGCCGCGCCCTGTTCATCTACGCGCACCCTGACGACATCGAGTTTGGCACAGCAGGCACAGCCATCCGTTGGACCGATGCAGGTGCCACCGTCGCCTATCTGCTGCTGACCAGCGGTGACGTCGGGATCGCCGACACGCGTCTGACCCAGACCGAAGCCGCAGCGATCCGAGAAGAGGAGCAGCGGAACGCTGCCAAAGTCGCCGGTGTGCAGGAAGTGATCTTTCTGCGCGAACCAGACGGCTTGCTGGCCAACACCCTCGATCTGCGCCGTAAACTGGTGCGCGAGATCCGCCGCTTCCGTCCCGAAGTGGTAGTCTGCGGCGACCCAACCGCCTGGTTTGTCAGCGACAGCTACGTCAACCACCCCGACCATCGGGCAGCCGCTGCGGCTGCCTTGGAGGCAGTCTTCCCGGCTGCGGGCCAGCCCCACCTCTTTGCCGAGCTGAACGACGAGGGCTTGAACGCACACAAGGTGCGCAAACTCTACATCGAAGGCTGGGGGGCAGGCGATACCTGGGTGGACATTTCGCAGACGCTGGAACGCAAAATTGCAGCCTTGCACTGCCACGCCAGCCAGCTGCATGGGTGGGACCCCGAGCCGATGCTGCGCCAGTGGTCGGCAGAGGCCGCCAAAGGCAAAGAGATGGAATATGCAGAGACGTTCCGTGTGATCACCCTGGTCAACGACGAAGAATTCGCCAAAATGGCCCCGCCCGGCGGATCGCCGTCCTAGACTGTTATCGAGCATCCCTTCGCGAAAAATATTCGCTCCCAACAGAAAAGGAATCGACCATGAATTATCGACGACTGGGAAGTGCAGGGCTCAAAGTGAGCGAGCTCTCCTTTGGTTCCTGGGTCTCTTTCGGGACTCAGATGAACGTAGACGCTGCGTACGACTGTATGGTGGCCGCCTACGATGCAGGGGTCAATTTTTTTGACAACGCCGAGGCCTATGCAGGCGGGCAGTCCGAAGTGATCATGGGCGAAATCTTCAAACGGGCCGGCTGGCGCCGTGCCAGCTATGTGGTCTCGACCAAATTTTTCTGGGGGCTCCACCCTGGCCCCAACGAACGCAACACCCTCAACCGCAAATACCTGATGCAGGCAATCGACGGCTCGCTGCAACGTCTGGGGATGGAATACGTCGACCTGGTCTTTTGCCATCGCCCAGACCCCAATACCCCGATCGAAGAGACCGTCTTTGCCATGCATGACATCATCCGCCAAGGCAAGGCGCTGTACTGGGGCACCTCGGAGTGGAGCGCCGACGAAATCCGCGCGGCCTGGGAGATCGCGGAACGCCACCATCTGCACAAACCCCAGATGGAACAGCCGCAGTACAACATGTTCCACCGAGAACGGGTCGAGAAGGAATATGCCCGGCTCTACGGGGACATCGGACTGGGGCTGACCATCTGGAGCCCGCTGGCTTCGGGGCTGCTGACAGGCAAATACAATGCCGGGATTCCGGCCGACAGCCGAGCCAACCTGCCCGGCTACGAATGGCTCAAAGCAATGCTGGAGAACCCCCAACGGCTGGCAGCGGTGCGTGCCCTGCAGCCAATCGCCGGCGACCTGGGCTGCACCCTCTCCCAGCTGGCGCTGGCCTGGTGTGTGAAAAATCCACAGGTGAGCACCGTGATCACGGGCGCCAGTCGGGCCGAGCAGGTCACCGAAAACATGCAGGCGCTGGCTGTTGTCCCTAAGCTCACCCCCGAAATTCTGGACTCGATCGATGCGCTTTTGAAAACAAGTTGAACGCTCTGGGGGAGCGCTTGACGGTAGAGATCGTTCTGCACAGCAGCAACCGACGACGTGTGCTGGCGAGGGGCATCTGCCCTGCTCAAAAGGGTGTTGCCCTGTGACCGCCCTGGCCCTGTTGTTGGTTCTGCTGGCAGCCGTTCTCCACGCCTCCTGGAATCTCCTGGCCAAACGAGCGCGCGGGGGCGTGGCCTTCACATGGCTGTTCTCAGCGTTGACACTGCTGCTCTGGGCCCCAGTGGTCGGGCTCTATCTGTGGCTCTGGCCGCCTGTTCTGCACAGCTTTGCCTGGCTGGCCATGGCCGGCAGCGCAACGATCCATGTAGGCTATTTTCTGCTGCTGCAGCGAGGGTACCGGAGCGGCGACCTTTCTGTCGTCTATCCACTGGCTCGCGGGACAGGGCCCCTGCTCTCCCTGCTGGGAGCCATCCTGTTGCTCGGCGAACGCCCCTCGCTGCTCTCAGCAGCAGGTGCTGCACTGATCGTCGCTGGGGTTTTTTTTATCGCCGGTGGAGAGCAGAGCATGCGAGCGCACGCTGCCGGCGCCCGCTATGGGCTGCTCACCGGGCTTTTGATCGCCTGTTACACCCTGTGGGACAAACATGCAGTCAGCACCCTCCTGGTGCCCCCCCTGCTGCTGGAGTACGGTTCCAACGCCGGGCGCATGCTGCTGTTGACCCCGCTGGCCTGGCCACGTCGCAGCGAAGTGCGCGCGGCCTGGCAGCAATATCGGCTGGAGGCAGCTGGAATCGCTCTGTTGAGCTCGTTGGCCTACATCCTGGTGCTGACCGCCCTCGCCACAGCCCCGGTCAGTTACATTGCCCCGGCGCGCGAGCTGAGCATCCTGTTTGGCGCCCTGTTCGGCACCCTCCTTCTCAAAGAGGGACAAAGCCAACGCCGGCTGTGGGCAGCCGGCGTGATGGTGGCGGGCGTTGTTCTGCTGGCAGTGGGCTGACCCCGCCCCACGTTTAGAAGGAGAGGATCCCGCGACGCAGCAGCTCCTCCCAGATGGCTTCTACAATCTCTTCGGTGCTGCAGACATCTGTCTCGACCACCAACTCCGCAGCGACAGGCTCTTCGTAGGGGGAAGAAACCCCGGTGAATTCAGGAATTTCGCCGCGCAGCGCCCGTGCATAGAGCCCTTTGGGGTCACGCCGTTTGAGCACTTCCAGAGTGCATTTCACATAAATTTCAAAAAATCGGCCTGCCGGTGTGAGCGAGCGGGCAAAGGCGCGGTCTGCGGCAAACGGGGAGATGAAGGTACAGAGCACCAGATGGCCATGCTCAAGGGCCAACTTGGCCACCTCAGCGACCCGACGGATGTTCTCTTTGCGGTCGGCCGCCGAAAACCCAAGGTCGCCGTTGAGCCCATGCCGAACATTGTCCCCGTCGAGAGAAAATGTCTGCACCCCAGCCGCAAAAAGCCGCCGCTCCAACAGCCGTGCCACGGTAGACTTGCCAGAGCCGGAGAGCCCAGTGAACCAAAGAATTCCCCCTTTGTGCCGGTTGCGTTCCTCGCGCATGGCACGCGTCAACGCCGAACTTTCCCAGACGACGTTGCTCGACCGGGAGCGTTCGGGTTCGCTGCCCACAAGCTCATCCAGTTCCTGGGCGCGCCGCCGGATCATGCCGGCGGCAACCGTTGCGTTGGTGAATGGATCAATGAGAATAAAGCTGCCGGTAGCTCGGTTGATCTGGTATGGGTCGTAGAAAAGGGGTTGGGTCGTTGTCAGCCGCACCCGCCCGATATCGTTGAGCTGAAGGGTCGTCGCGGCTTCACGATGAAGCGTATCGACGTCAATTCGATAGTTGAGCTCGGCGACAAAGGCACGGAGCTGGCGCGTGGTATGTTGCAGAATGTAACTGCCCTGCACATCCAACGGCTTTTCGCTCAGCCAGCAGAGGATACACTCGAACTGGGAGGCGCTCTGCGGCAGGTTGTTGCGCCGCACAATCATGTCACCACGGCTGATGTCGATCTCATCTTCCAAGGTCAGGACGACAGCATCGCCGGCGGCAACCTCGGCCAGATCTCCGTCCAACGTTGTCAGTGTGCGCACACGGCTGGTTTTGCCCGAAGGGAGCACAACGACCTCTTCTCCCGGTGTGAGGGTTCCAGAAAGCACCTGCCCGGCAAATCCCCGGAAATTTTGGTGCGGACGCACGGCCATCTGGACAGGAAAACGAAAATCAACCAGGTTGCGGCTGCTGCCGGTCTTCACATTTTCCAGATGGTGCAGCAAGGTGGGCCCATCGTACCAGGGCATGGCGACACTTTTGTCGACCACATTGTCCCCGTGCAACGCTGAAATCGGGATATAGGTGATGTCTTGCACGGTGAGCTTGCTGGCAAAGGCCTGATACTCCGCCACAATCGACTGAAAGGCTGTCTGGCTGAAATCGACCAGATCCATCTTGTTGACTGCAACCAGAACATGAGGAATTTGGAGCAGAGCAGCCAGAAAGCCATGTCGTTTGGATTGGGTGACGACGCCGTGGCGAGCATCGATCAGCACGATGGCCAGTTCGGCGGTAGAAGCGCCGGTCACCATGTTGCGGGTATATTGAATATGGCCTGGCGTATCCGCGATGATGAATTTGCGGCGAGCCGTCGCGAAAAAGCGATAGGCCACATCGATGGTGATCCCCTGCTCACGTTCGGCGCGCAGGCCATCGGTGAGCAACGCCAGATCGAGGTAGGCATCGCCGCGCTGCCGGCTGGCCCGCTCCACCGCCTCCCACTGGTCTTCCAAAATCGCTTTGCTGTCAAGCAGAAGCCGGCCGATCAGCGTGCTTTTGCCATCGTCTACACTGCCGGCAGTCGTAAATCGTAAAAGTTCCATTAAAAATATCCCTGCCGTTTGCGGTCTTCCATTGCCGTTTCGGTCCGTTTGTCGTCGGCACGCGTGCCACGCTCGGTGAATCGTGAAACCGTGATCTCAGCGATCACATCGTCGATCGTCGCTGCGGTCGAAACCACCGCTCCTGTGCAGGTCATATCGCCGATCGTCCGAAAACGGACCTGCTGACGACGAACCTCTTCCCCAGGCAGGTGGCCAATGTAGGGGGACTCGGCCAACAGCATCCCATCCCGCTCAAACACAGCACGCAGATGCGTAAAGTAGAGCTCGGGCAACTCGACCTGTTTCTCACGCATATACTGCCATACGTCCATCTCCGTCCAGTTGGAGATGGGAAAAACACGGAAGTGTTCGCCCTGGTGTTTTCGTCCGTTGTACAAGCTCCACAGCTCTGGCCGTTGGTTTTTGGGATCCCACTGGCCAAAACGGTCACGATGCGAAAAGAAGCGTTCCTTGGCACGGGCTTTTTCTTCGTCGCGACGGGCCCCCCCAATCGCAGCGTCAGCCTTGAATTCTGCCAACGCATCGAGCAAGGTCACAGTTTGCAACGCGTTGCGGCTGGCAGTCGGCCCTTTTTCTTCCACCACACGCCCCTGGTCGATAGAATCTTGCACAGAACGAACCAACAGCTGAACCCCAACCTGTTCCACCAGCCGGTCGCGAAACGCCAGCGTCTCCGGAAAGTTATGGCCGGTGTCGATGTGGAGCAGCGGAAACGGGATGCGGCCCGGATAGAAAGCCCGCCGGGCCAGATGCACCAACAAAATTGAGTCTTTCCCCCCAGAAAACAGCAGGATCGGACGCTCCGTCTGGGCGACCACCTCACGCAAAATATAAATAGCTTCTGCTTCTAGTTGACGCAGATAGGGGCGAAGATAGTTGACTGTGTTCACAACGATTTATGACTTTCCAAAAAATTTGTCCAAAAAAAGGGAACCAAGGTGGAAGGTTCGCTCTACAGTACCCCCACAGTGGCTAGGGAGCACTGTCCCAGCAATTGTGGCAGTTCGACAACATCCCTTCAAGGATACTCCATTTTTGCCGACCCAGAAAGTTGTTTTGGCCCTCAAATCAATACCGGCCCGGGGAAGGCTGCCTGGGTTCTGCACAGGATCGAGGGGAGACCTCTTGCATCAGAGCTCAACTGGCAATTTGTTCCTGATAGACCCGCCACTGTTCGGCAAAAACCGCAGGTGCCAGACAGTACAGGACGTGGAGCACCGCCTGACCCAGGGCACGGATTTCCCACTGGGCTGCTTTGTCTACCGCACGCAGCCAGAGAAAATGGCTCCAGGCCGCGTAGTTCATGGTGGCCACAATCCGTGTCTGCGCCGCATTGGGAAGCAGAAAACGAGCATCTTCTTTGCGGATCCCCAGCTCGCGCAGCCGTGTATATTTTTGTTCGGCAATTTGCCAGAACTCAGCTAGCTCGGCCTGGGCCTCTGGATTGGCTGCAATGGCTGGAGGCACAATCGCCTGCCAACCACCTTTGCTCAACGCTACATACCGCTGAGATTCCTGACTGAACGATGCCAGCCGGTGACGAACCAGCTGATGGGTACAGGCACGGCTGATCCCCTCAAAAAAAAATGTGGCAGCGCCATGGTCAAGCAACAACGCTGGGTCGTCGAGCACCGGCTGTGTGTACCCCAGCAAGGTCACCCGCATCGGCCCCTGCTCGATCGGCAGCAAAACGCTCTGGTCGGCCCTCTGAAAAGCATGGGAAAACGCAGGAAGTGGCTGGGCCCCCTGGCCTGCAGCAGGGGGCCCAGCGCTGATCTCACGAAAGACGGCAGGAGCCACCGGCCAGAGCAGCGGCAAGGCAGCCAAAGCGATTCCTTTGCGAAAAAAATCGAGCCAGACCCTCACATTGGCGCTGACCAGCCACTCCATTTCACCGAGCTGGCTCACCTCACAATGACGGTTGTGCAGACGCCAGCCCATTGGCTCTTGCGTACCATGAATCCGCACAGTCACCACAACATGCTCAACAATGTCTTCGTGCTGCTCGCGCACGCGCGCTGCAATGAATTCCGGCGCAGTTCCCATGCGCTGCGTGGAATTGTAACAGACCCGCCCGGCAAATTCCATGATGGCTTCTGGATAGGTACTTTTCCCAGCCAGAATGGTGGCCAGATCCCCGCAGTCGGCCAGCGCTTCAGGAGTCAGCGCCGGATTGCGCTCGGTCAGCGCTACCAAAGTTGCATGCATAAGACTTTGCTCACATCCTCCATCCTATCCGTACAGACAGATGCCAGACGCATCTGTCTGTACGATTGTACCAAGGATGTAGAGCAGCCCCCCAACGGACACGCAGATCAAATGGAAGTACGATCCTCAGGATCTGCGACGACTTACAAAGCCCCCTACCGCTAAAAGGGCCAGCAAGAAAACGACGACAGGCAAAGTCGTTGCTCCCCCCAGGTTCACTCCGGTCGTGGGCAGAGTGGCGGGTGCAATCTCGACAGCAACTTCCTCCGCAGCGGCGGGCGTCGCCTCAGCAGCAACTTCCTCCGCAGCGGCGGGCGTCGCCTCAGCAGCAACTTCCTCCGCAGCGGCGGGCGTCGCCTCAGCAGCAACTTCCTCCGCAGCGGCAGGTGTCGCCTCAGCAGCAGCTTCCTCCGCAGCGGCAGGCGTCGCCTCGGCAGCAGCTTCCTCCGCAGCGGCAGGTGTCGCCTCGGCAGCAGCTTCCTCCGCAGCGGCAGGCGTCGCCTCAGCAGCAGCTTCCTCCGCAGCGGCAGGCGTCGCCTCGGCAGCAGCTTCCTCCGCAGCGGCGGGTGTCGCCTCGGCAGCGGGCGCAGATCTCTCGGCGGTTACAGAAGTTTCTGCGATCGTCTCAGGTTCTACCACTGGCAGAGCAGCCAGCTCTTCTGCGGTTCCTTCAACGGCAACCAAAGAGGCACTGACCCAACCTGTCGTTTCGGTGCCGGGAAGGCAACAGAGATTGAACCAGGTCCTGCTGGCATTGGTTCCCAGCACAGTTCCCTGCGTGCCCACAATCAAATTGCCGATCACAGCAAAATTGGAGCCTGGCCCCTGACGCATATTGATACGGGGAGACAGAACGGTGGCGGAAAGCAAAGTCGTTGTGGTGATCTGGGGTGCAGTGGAGATTGCTGGCTGGCTTTCTGCAGGCGCTGAGTTTTCCTCGGCATTATTGTCCTGTTCCTGATCGTCATTCTCGTCGTTCGGACGTGGCGGGATCGGTGTGGGTGGAACTGCAGTCGGCTCCGGGGCTGTCGGCAGCGGCGTCGGAATTGTCTGCTGCAGATCCAACGGCCGATCGGCCGCCTGCGCATAGGAAGAGCCAAACCAGAGCATCGCGCCAAAGAGCAATATCAAAACAATCGGTAAGATTGGAAATGTTCTTCGACGCAGTCTATGCAAGTTTGCCATTGTATGCTCCTTATTGAATTGTGTCTTCGCACTTTTTGTTCGCATCAATTCAAAGTGTAACGGCAGCCCCCCCAAATTCCCAAACAAACGGATCTCGGTGATCGGGTCGTCTGGGATTGCTTTCTGGAAACGCTCTGTTCCGATGTGGTTTTGACAAACAGAACGCATGTTCTATAAAATACACGATCAGGAGGACCCAGCGATGAAAACAGATCGGGAGTGGCTGAACCGTCATGCAGACCGAGTAGAAAGCATTTTGGCGCAGCACAAGGCCCCTGGGGCAGTGATAGGGGGGGTTGTGGCGCCACGTTTTGTGCAATTTCGTGTCCGACCAGCGCCGTCGGTGCGTGTCAGCCGACTGCTGCAGTTAGGCGAAGAACTGGCACTGGGGCTGGGATGCGAGTCCGTGCGGGTTGCGCGCAGCGGTGCTCTGGTCCACATAGAGGTTCCCCAGCCCATGGAGACACCGATCCGTCTGTCGCGGTTGCTGGCTTCTTTGGGCGAGCCGGTTCCTCCAGACACGGCGCTGCTGGGTGTCGAAGAGTCAGGCGATCCCTTGTTGCTGCGGCTGCCAGCCCCCGATGTTGTGCATGTGTTGATTGTCGGGACAACCGGCAGCGGAAAAAGTGCGTTGGCGCGCACGCTGCTGGCGGCGTTGGTGCTGACCAATGCGCCTGATCGGGTGAGGCTGGTGCTGATCGACCCGAAGCGGCGCGGATTTGCCCCGCTGGCGGAGCTGCCCCATGTCGATGGCGGGCTGATCGCCGACACCGAGCAGGCAGCACGCTATCTGCGGCTGCTCGTCTGTGAGATGGAACGCCGTGACCAGGCCCAGATCAGCAGGCCGCTGCTGGTGGTCGCGATCGACGAGCTCAACGATCTGCTGCAGACCGGCGGCAAGCTTGTGGAGTCTGCCCTGACAAGACTGGCACAGCGCGGTCGTCAGGCGGGCATCCACCTGGTTGCCTGTACACAAAAACCGTCAGCCCAGTTGATAGGCAGCGCAATGAAGGCCAATTTTCCTGTACGGCTGGTCGGTGCGGTGGCGAGCCGGGACGAAGCGCGCTATGCGACCGGGATTGCAGACAGCGGCGCCGAAAAACTGACCGGGCGGGGTGATTTTCTGCTGATCGCCAAAGGGGATGCGCTGCGCTTCCAGGCAGCCTGGATCGACGCTGAGGAGTGCCGTTCCCTTGGCGCTCAGCGTTGGCCTCCAGCCCGCTAGGGTGGGCTGGGCTCGGGCAACGATCGAAAAGGTTGGTCAAAAAACGAAGGAAGGTGTGTGATGCAACGATGGGGAGTGGGGGCGGTGCTCTTGGGGGGAATTGCCATTTGGCAGCTGGGAGGACGGCTGAGCGACGATGCGGTTGGAATGGCACTGGGGATTGTCCTGGGCGTGCTGGCCAGCATCCCGGCCTCGCTGCTGATTTTGGCAGGCAGCCAGCGCCAGATTGCACAACAGGAAACACGTTCTTTGCGCGCGGCGCACGAAGCGTCGGCGGTCTATCCGCCGCCTGTAGTTGTGCTGGCTGGACAGCCACAGCTGCCGGCAGCCGGATTTCACCCGCAACAGCCGAGCGTCGAGGAGTACTGGTCGACGCCCCGGCTGGGGGCTCGCCGATTCAAAATTGTCGGCGAACAGGAGCAATGGATCGAATGATCCGGCGAGGCTGGCCTCATGCGTTTGCCGCTCCTCTCTGTTTGGCATCAGAGAGATTTCTAGGTATGGTAAGAAATACAAACATGCAGCGCAAAACTGCAGCAATGTGAGGCTGCCGATGGCCTGGTTCTTGCCCAGCCTGCTCTGTTTTGCGCCTGCACAGCATGGGTGGCGCCGCACGGGTGCCAGCGAGGATGCCGACGGATGAGTATCATACGCTATGGGCTGAGGTCTGAAAACTACGACCGAGCCTACACCAATCGGGCACTTTTCAAACGACTGTCCGCTTATTTCCGGCTGTTTGGAAGGCGTTTTGTTGCAGTGATCCTCCTGGTCAGCCTGCTGTCGCTGTCGGGGGCCCTGTTGCCGATCGTGATGGCGCAGGGGGTCAACTGGGCAGGCAGTGCCGTGGGCAGCAGCACCTCTGTGCTGGTTGTGCTGGTAGCTTTGGTGTTGGGGATGGGCGTGGCCAACTGGGCCATCAACTGGGTGCGCCGCATTCTCACTGCCCGTCTGCTCGGCGATGTCGTGCTTGCACTGCGGGTCGATGCTTTTCGTGCGGTGATGAACCATGACATGAGCTTTTTTGACCGCAACCAGTCGGGGCGAATCGTCAGCCGGATCACGACCGACACCGACGAATTCAGCCGGGTCGCTGTGTTGGTCACAGAAGTGGGTTCTCAGCTGTTGCTGGTTCTCATTCTGGTCGTCTATCTGTGTTCGATCAACTGGCCGCTCACCCTGCTGCTGCTGGCCCTGGCGCCGGTTGTGATCGGAATTACCTATTCCTTTCAGCGGTGGGCACGCCAGGCCACCCGCAGCAGCCAACAGGCAGTTGCCGACGTCAACGCCAGCATTCAAGAGGCAGTCACCGGCATTCGGGTTGCCAAAAATTTTCGACGCGAGCAGGGCATCTACGACGAATTTTTGGGCATCAACCAACGCAGCTACACCATGCATGTGCGGCGTGGGTGGGTGTTGTCTCTGATTTTTCCGACGCTGCAGCTTTTTTCTGGGATAGGCACCACAGTGCTGCTCTATGCAGGGGGCTATGCCGCCTATGCAGGGACGCTCAGTGCAGGGATCTGGCTGCTTTTTATGAACAGCGTCAACTTGTTTTGGTTCCCAATGAGCAATCTGTCAGCCTTTTGGGGGCAGTTTCAGGGTGCACTCAGCGCAACCGAGCGTATCTTTGCCTTGATCGACGCCGAACCAGCGGTGGTCCAGGCTGGAAAGCAGCCGGTACCGAGGTTGCGCGGTGAAATTCAGTTCGAGCATCTCTCGTTTCGCTACTCAGAAAAAGAGCAGGTGTTGCAAAATTTCAGCCTGCACATCCAACCGGGAGAGAGCGTGGCGCTGGTCGGCCATACAGGGGCAGGCAAATCGAGCATCATCAAGTTGGTCACTCGCTTTTATGAGTTTCAGTCGGGCCAGCTGCACATCGACGGCCAGGATATCCGCAGTCTGGACCTGCAGCAGTACCGGCGACAGCTGGGGATCGTTGGCCAGACACCTTTCCTATTTTCAGGGACCGTCGCCGACAACATTCGCTATGCGACCCCTGGGCTGGACGACCGGGCCGTCGAGCAGGTCGCCTGCCAGATCGGTGGCGGTGAATGGCTGGAAACCCTCCCAGAAGGGCTGCAAACCCCAGTCGGCGAGCGAGGCGCACGGTTAAGCCTGGGGCAACGCCAGCTGGTCGTTCTGGCGCGCATGCTGGCCCAGAACCCAGCGATCTTCATTCTCGACGAGGCGACCGCCAGCGTCGATCCCTTCACCGAAAGCCAAATCCAGTCCGCGCTCCAGCTGATTCTCAGACAGCGGACCTCGATCGTCATCGCCCATCGGCTCTCCACGGTCAAAGCAGCAGACCGCATCTTGGTGCTGCGCCAGGGGCAGATTTTGGAGCAGGGCAGCCATGAGGCGCTGATGGCGTTCGGCGGGCACTATGCCAGCCTCTATGCCACCTACTTCCGCCATCAGTCCCTGGAGTATTTGGAAGGCCGCCGTCACGTGCTGGCCCACAGCACATAAAAAAGCAGCGGCCGGTCGGGTCTGTCGGATTCAAAAAGGAGAAAGCCATGCCATCGTTTCGTGCGCTGTTGTCAGTCTCGGACAAAACCGGGCTGGACGCATTTGCCCGCCAGCTGGTCGCCGCCGGCGGGGAACTGATCGCCAGCGGGGGGACCGCCCGCCAGCTGGCTGCCGCCGGGCTGCCCGTGCAGACGGTGGAGACGGTCACCGGGTTTCCTGAAATTTTGGGTGGACGGGTCAAGACATTGCACCCTGCCATCCACGGCGCCATCTTGGCCCGCCGTACCGCAGACGATCTGGACGAACTGGCCCAGCACCGAATCCGCCCGATCGACCTGGTCGTGGTCAACCTCTATCCCTTCCAACAGACTGTGGCGCACCCCAACGTGGCGCTGTCGGCCGCGATCGAGGAGATCGACATTGGCGGCGTGGCTCTGTTGCGGGCTGCGGCCAAAAACTACGCGGACGTCGCCGTGGTCTGTGACCCGACAGATTATCCAGCGCTCGCCGGTGCCCTGGCCTCAGGGGGGGTGGACGCACAGCTGCGCCGCCGGCTGGCCGTCAAGGCCTTCCAACACACCGCCGCCTACGACACTGCAATCGCCGCCTATCTGGTGGCGGAGGGGACCCCTACAGCACCAGCCGCCACCGGCGAACTGCCAGACGCGCTCCATCTGGATCTGGCCCTGATCCAGCGCAACCGCTACGGAGAGAACCCCCATCAGGCAGGAGCACTCTATGGGTATACAAAGGAGCCCCCTGCGTTTGCAGTGTTGCACGGCAAAGAGATGAGCTACAACAACTGGCTGGATCTGGACAGTGCCTGGCTGGCCGCCCAGGACTTTGCAGCACCCACAGCCGCCATCGTCAAGCACGGCAACCCATGCGGGCTGGCCTGCGCGGAGACCTTGGAAGAGGCCTACAGCAAAGCCCTGGCCTCCGACCCGATCAGCGCCTTCGGCGGTATCCTGGCGGTCAACCGCCCTTTGGACCTGGGAACAGCGCAGCGTCTCTTCGATCTGTTTTTAGAAGTCGTTGCGGCGCCGGCATACGAACCGGAGGCCCTGGCCCTGCTCCAAAAAAAGAAGAATGTGCGCATTCTACACTCTCGGGGGGTCCCGCTGCGCCCGCTCAGCCTGCGCAGCATCGTAGGCGGGGTCCTGGTTCAGGAAACAGACCGCAGCGAACAGGACATGGAGCCGGCTGGCTGGCAAGTGGTCAGCCAGCGCCAGCCAGCTGCGGCCCAGCGCGCCGATCTGGCCTTTGCCTGGAGGGTCGCGCGCCACGTGAAAAGCAACGCAATCGTCTATGCCAAAAACCTGGCGACAGTCGGGGTCGGGGCCGGCCAGATGAGCCGGGTAGATTCGGTCATGGTGGCCGGACACAAGGCGGGCGAACGCAGTTTGGGCGCAGTCATGGCTTCCGACGCCTTTTTTCCGTTTGCTGATGGGCTCGAAGCCGCTGCCCGCCATGGGATCACGGCGGTCGTGCAGCCAGGTGGCTCTGTGCGCGACGAAGAGGTCATCGCCGCCGCCGACCGGCTGGAATTGGTCCTGTGTTTCACAGGGGTGCGCCATTTTCGTCACTGATCGACAGCTGCAGGGCTCCTGCAATCCTGGACGGAACCGTTTGGCGGCAGCCTGCTTTGTTGTTAGAATAAGCAAATCTTGTCCGTATCCAGGGATCGCAACGTCATGTCATTTTCCCGCCCGGCTGCCTCGTCACCCAGAAACCGCACAGCGCTGGTATTGACGACCAGCCTCCTGGTGGCGTTTTTTGTTTTGATCGGGGTGGGCTGGCTGTTTTTTGTCTTTCAGGATGGGCTGCTGGGGGGGGCGACCCCGACCGCCACCCCCACACAGCTGGCAGCGACGCGCACCCCGACACCCGACGTGCGCGCCACCCTCGTGGTCGCCGACATGCTGACCCAGATCGCCTATTCGGCGACCGCGCTGGCCCGGATCGACCCCGCTGCCCTGACCGCAGCAGCGCTGTCGGCAGAGAGCCTGGCCACACCCGGGCCAGCCACGTCGCCGGCGGGGACCCAGCCAGCAGAGACCCCACCGGCGGCACCCTTGCCGGCGGAGACCCAGACCGCAGTGCAGCTGCCGCTGGTGTCAGGCCAGACAGAGGCCACGCCGGTTCCGACAGCGCTGCCCCCAGCCACCCCGACCGCGCCAGTCGCCTACTTGCCCGATGTAGAGATCCCAGAGCCACAACCCACCGCGCCCTTGACAGAACCGACCCCGACTCTGCCGCCAACCCCGACCCTGCCGCCGGCCCCCACCCCGACTGCGGCGGCGACCGGCTTTGCCGTGCAGGTCGACCGGCTGGCTGCGACGGTACGCAACGCCGACACCCTTGTCTACATTGGCCCCAGCACCTACTACAGCCAGACCAATACCCCATTGACACCCAATGCCAGTGTCGAACTGCGTGGGCGCAGCTTGGAGGGCGACTGGCTTTACGGCTGCTGCACCAGCAGCGGGGAAACCTTCTGGGTACGGCCTGCACATGTGACGCTCGTCAACAACCCGGTGCCTGCCGGGTTCCCAGCCGGCGTCGATCCAAATAGCCTGCAGTGGAACCCCAACAACCCCAAATGGTTGTCAGTCTACCAGGAACCCGACGTGGTGCCGCGCCCCCAAGCGACCCAGCCCCCCCCCAACGACTACCCGCTGGTACGGTACGATCCCGGCAACACAGGCCGTCTGCCGATGCTCCCGCGGCCGCCGCTGCGTGACATCTGGGGCAATCTGCAGATGGCCGGACAAATTTTTGGTTCGCCAGTGGCTGTGATGGGAGAAAACGTGATTGCCTCCAACCAAGATGGGCAGCTGTACAGCCAGAACCGCAGCAACGGCTCACAGCGCTGGCGGCACAACCTGAACAGCAGCAGCACGCTGGCGCCCGCCATCCAGGATGGACGCATCTATTTCCCCTATGCAAGCAACCGCATGGTCGTGCTGCAAGATGGCGGGAATGCAGCCAACCTGGTCTCTGACGTCGATTTGCCAGCGCTCATCACAACCTCGCCCACTTTTCAAAACGACATTGTGTTTGTGGGGGTCGGTGACAACGTCGATGCAAAGCTGGTCGGCATGAAACGCGACAACCTGGGGGACCGGCGCACCTTCGAGGAGCCTCAAGCCCGGATCCAGCAGCCGGCGATCGGGCAGGAGACAGTATACGTGGCAGCCGATCGCCTGTGGGCCGTCGACGCCAACTGGTGGCGAGCCCCCGATGTCATCTGGAGCAGCCCCGATGTGTTCAATGTGGCAGCGCCGCCCGTCTATGCCTACCCGGGACAGCTGCGATCCGCAGAACTCTATGTGGTGGATACGAACGGCCTGCTGCACGCCCTGGACGCCCATACCGGGTTCCAGCTCTGGACCTATGCGGCGGGCAGCCCGCAGGCAATGCTGGCTGTCAACGATGTGACCGTTTTTCTGGCTGGCAGCGGCCAGCTGCGGGCGGTTTCCCGCCAGACAGGGCAACAGCTCTGGGTCGTCGCATACAACGACGATCTGGCTGGCGGCCCCTACGTGACCGGCGACCGCGTGCTGGTGATCACGCGCAACGGCGCTGCGCTGATCTATGACGCTGTATCCGGTGCGACCGTCGACGCCGGGAGCTCCTTCCGGATGGCACTGAACGGAGCACCGGCAATCAGCGCCGACTGGATCTTTGCCCCTACCGCCGGCACCCTCTTTGGCTATCAGGGGGCGCCTTGATGGACCGACAAACCGACAGCAGCCCGCGTCCGGGCTGGGATGTCTACTGGGTGATCCTGTTGACGCTGGGGGTGTTGCAAGTGGTCGGGCTGGCCGAGCAGGCTGCGCTGCCCAATCGCCTGCAGGATGTGCTGCGCCATCCGCTGTTGGGAACGCTGCTGCCAGCCGCCGGGTATGCGGCGATGGGAGAGGTCGGACCCCGGCCAGGGGAGCCGATCGGGCTGCTGCTCAATGCATTGGCACTGGCCAGCCTGATCGCCTATGCGCTGTTGGACCTGGCGTCGAGCGGCCCATCACGCACGCGCGCCAAACAGTGGGCGTTGGGGGCCATCATTTTGGCCGCGGTGGTGCTGCCGACGGGCAAACTCATGCTGCTGCGCGACGCCAACGGGCCCGCCAGCTACACGCACGACGGCGGTGTCATCCAGACCGAGGCAACGATCCGCTATTTGCTGGCCGGCAAAAATCCCTACACCGAGGACTACACCGACACACCCATGGCCGAATGGGGCTTCAGCAAATATCGCACGGCGCTCTACCACTACCCCTACCTGCCTTGGACCTTTGTCTTCAGCACCCCATTCTATCTGTTGGGGCAACTGCTGGGCTTTTACGACCAGCGTGTGGTCTATCTGCTGCTGTTGGCTGCGCTGCTGTGGGGGGCCTGCCGACTGACAGCAGCGCCGGCGGCACGGCTGGCTTTGGCGGCTGCGCTTGCGCTCAACCCGATCCTGGCGCTCGATCTCATCTTTGGCCAGAACGATCTGTTTGTATTGGCCTGGATCGTCTTTGCTCTGGTCGCCTGGCGCCAGGCAAGGCAGAAACAGCTGGCAGGGACAGCAGGAGGACGCTGGCTGTTGCTCTCGTCGCTCTGCTTTGGCCTGGCCTGCGCCTCCAAGCCGACTGCCTGGCTGTTTGCACCTTTCTATGGCTTGCTGCTGGTGGCAGACAGCACCGCCTTGCGCAGCGCAGGGTGGCGAGCACTGTGGGGAACCTTGCCGACGCTGCTGCGGCGGGCGGCCCCGGCATTCGGAGTCTTTCTCCTGCTGCTGGGGCCCTACCTGCTCTGGGATGCAGCCGCGCTGTACGACGATGTCTGGCGGTGGAGCAACGGCCAGGGGCCAACCGGCTACCAGATCTGGGGGTGGGGAGCCAGCAATTTTGTGCTGGGGCTGGGGCTGGTGCGGGATCGCTTTGATCAATGGCCCTTCTGGGCGTTGCAGATTGCCCTGGCCGGGCCGCTGCTGGTCTGGTTTGTGGCGAGACAGGCGCGCCACAACACGCTGTCACAGGCCCTCTGGCACTATGCGCTCTTGCTGCTGGTCTTTTTCTATGGGAGTCGTTTTCTCAACGAAAACTATCTTGGCTACATCCTGGCACTGGCAGCCATCGGCGCGCTGGCCACAGAAACACCGGCCCCCGAGCAGGCGACAGGGGCCCTTTCTGTCGCAGCAGCGCCCCCCACAAGGAGCGCAACAGAGACCGATCCGCTTTCTGGCACAACCCCGCGCAGGCAGCACCTTTCCTAGCTTCCCCCACCGAAGGTCTGTGGGGAGAGCCTGCTCTGCCACAGGCAGGGTTCTACCTGTAGCAGAACAGGTCAAGGCGATTTGGCCAGACGACGCACAAAGCCACCAACCTCGCCTGCGTGGATCAGACTTCCTCTGGAACGCGTGCCGCTTCCAGTGCGCTGATCACCTCCTCCTGGGTGAGGAACTGATAGGCTGCGTCGAAGGCATCCAGATGGCGTTCGACGCTTGCATCGCTCTCTCTGGCCGCCACCAGAACCAGGCCACTCAGGGCAGTGACCAATGCTACGATGCTGGGCAGAGGGCCGATCACGTCGGTCGGCGCATAGAGGATGAGGTCGGAGACACGGTTGACCGGGCTGGCCAGCGACCCGATGACCCCCAGGGTTCTGGCTCCCCGTGCACGCGCAAACTCCAACGCACGGGCCACATCTCTCCCGTAGGCAGTCGGGCTGACCCCAATCAGCAGCGTCCGATAGTCGACCTGCAAGAGTGTGGCTGCTTTTTTGACTGCGTCGTTGGAGAGATACTCTGCCGCAAGACCTCGGTGCCGAAACTGTTGAGCGGCCATCTCAGCCGCAGATTCGGCGTAGCCTTCCCCCACCACCACAATCCGATCGACCCCCTCAAAGAGCCGACTGACCGCCTCAAGATGGTCGGGGGGATTTTGCAAAAGCATCTGCCGCAGGTTGTACTTTTCCTGCTCGATGCGATCCCGGAAGAGAGCCGCTGGCTTGTCCGGATCCAGCGGTTTGGGCGCGTAGGCCCCATAAATTTCAGATTTGACCTGCTCACGCACGTCGTAAAGCAAGTCTGGGTACCCATTGTACCCGAGTCGCTGTGAGAACCGAACGACGGTGGTTGTATCGACGCTGACCGCATAGGCGAGCTGGGCAGCTGTCATAAACGCAACCTCGTAGTAGTTGCTCATGATATAATCCGCGACTCTGCGATAGCTACGGCTCAAATGCTCGTAGTATTCACGGATCTTTTCCCTATACATCTGGCCCCCCTAGAATGTATGAGTGATACGCTCTTTTTTGTCTATTGAACCATCGATTCTCTCCTCGCAAAGAACAGGAACAAACAGACGGACCGATCCAGCGTCTCATCTCTCATTATAGGTCAAACAACGGAATTTGTCAATTACCCCGTTAAAATCAATCCAAAATGTCATTCGGATTGTCGTTCGATCGGCAGGGCCATTGGCTTCCAGCGCTGAACCGTGCTATGATGCGCGCATGGCGAGGTGGTGTCGGGCTGGCAGGGTTTGTCTGGGAGCATTGGTCGCCCTGCTGCTGGGCGGCTGTGGGCCAGGCACCCCCGCGCTGGAGCGTCCGGCGCCGCTTGACAGCGCAAAGGCAACCTCGGGGCCCTTCTCCCTGGCGCAGCCAACGCTCTTTGCGCACACAGCACCGGAGAGCCCCCTCCGCTCACTGGCTGGCTTGCTGCCGACGCCTACACCGACCGCTGCGCCAACGCCCCTGTCTGCGCCGACGCCCCTGTCTGCGCCGACGCCCGACGGTCTGAGTCGGCAGTTGCGTGTGCCGATTTTGATGTATCACTATCTGAGCCAACCGCCGCCCGACGCCGATATCTACCGGCAGGATCTGTCGGTGCCCCCCGATCTCTTTGCGGCCCACCTCGACCGGCTGGTGGCGGCAGGGTACACCACTGTCAACCTGACCCAGGTAGTCGATGCGTTGCAGCGCGGCACCCCTCTGCCAGAACGGCCAGTGGTAATCACCTTCGACGACGGGTATCGGGACAACTACGAAAACGCCTTTCCGTTGCTGCGTGAGCGGGGGATGCAGGCGACTGTCTTTGTCGTGACCGACTTCATAGATGAAGAGCGGCCAGCCTATTTGACCTGGGCGATGGCCCGTGAAATGGTGCAGGCCGGCATCTCGATCGAGTCACACGGCCGCAACCATGTCAGCTTGGCTGGCCAGGAGGACGACTACCTGGTCTGGCAGGCGCTGGGCAGTCTGGAGACGATCGAATACGAGTTGGGGATCCGTCCCCGTTTCATTTCCTACCCGGCCGGCGAATATGATGCGCGCACGATCGCCGTCTTTGCCAGCGCGCACTACTGGGCTGGGCTGACAACTCGCCAGGGCAGCACCTTGGACAACTCAGCACTGTTCGAACTGCCGCGCATCCGTGTGCGCAACACGACAACCCCCGACGAACTTCTCCGCCTGTTGTCGCTGGACTGGTGAGGGATTCCAGCCTGCGTTTATTTCAGAACGAACATCTCAGGCGCGACCGCTGGCCCCCATCAGCTGCAGACGATGGCGTGCCACCTGGCGCACATTCTGCATGGACTGGCTGAGCACGCCGTAGTGGTCGGCGCCGGCGTCGAGCGCGGCGCGCGACCCGGCGCACCAGGCGCGTGCAATCGCCGCGCCGATGTTGATTTTGACGACCCCCAGTTGCACCGCCGCATGGACATCGTCTTCATGGATGCCGCTGCCGCCGTGCAGGACCAGCGGGCCTTGGGCCTTGTCGCGGATGGCGGCGAGCAGTTCGAGATCGAGCCGGCTGGCCTGGCCATGTTCAGAGCCAACGGAGACAGCCAACATATCGACCTGGCCCTGCTCGAACATGCTGGGGGCCTGCTCCGGGTCCGTGAATTCAAGGCTGCCCTGGCCGCCGCCGAAGGTGCCCAGTTCGCCTTCGACCGCCGCCCCGAGGGCGTGGGCGACCCGGGAGATGAGAGCCGTTTCAGCGATCGCCTCGGCCAGCGGCAGCGCATGGCCGTCGAACATCACCGAATTGTAGCCGGCGCGCAGACAGCGCAGGTTGAATTCGAGCCCAGGGCCGTGGTCGAGATGCAAAATGACAGGCACTGGCGCCTCCGACGCCATGGACCGGATCAAAAGCGCCAAGGGGCCAGGGGCCTCGCCGAAGGCCGCATGGGCCAGATCGCCCGGGTACGTCTGGACGATCACAGGAGCATGCTCGTCGATCGCCGCCTCGATGACAGCCTTGGCCATCTCAAGGTTGCAGACGTTGAAGGCGGGCAAAGCAAAAGGCTGTGTGTAGATCTGACGATAGAATTCGCGTGGGTTGGCTACAAGCACGGGTAGTTTCCTTGACTGCAGAAATTTGGTAAAAAAGGGTGAGTCTCCGCAACACTTCGTCTATACGGACCGCACAATCTGTTCCACAACGCTGCGCAACACATCGACCGGCTGCGCGCCGGAGACGAGATAGCGGTCGGCAAAAACCAATGCCGGCACACTGTTCAGACCGTAGCGGCGGGCAGTGTCGAGATCATCCTGGACCTGTTGGTCGAAGAGAGGGTCATCCAGCGCAGCCAGCAAGGAAGCCCGGTCGAGCCCACACTCGTCAGCCACCGCAACCAACACCGCCCGCTCGGAGATATCCAACGCCTGCGCCCAGTAGGCATGCATGAGACGGTCGTGGAAACGCTCTCCACACCCTGCGGAGGTCGCAAATTTTTCAGCGACCAACGCAGGCCGGCTGCGGATCCCAAACGGACCTGGGTTCAATGTCAACCCATAGCTTTCTCGAGCGACAGCCGCCAGCCGCGGCCGACCTGCTTCGATCTTGGCCAGGTAGTCGGGCGGCAGCGGCGGCGAACCGGCGGGTCGCAACTCAAAAGAACGCCAGCGGACGTTCAGCGGCGGCAGGGCTGCTGAGTGAGACTGGGTGAGCAACTCCAAACTGGAGCCGACAAGATAACACCAGGGTCAGACAAAGTCTGACCAGACATTAATTACGATTGGCTCTGTCATGCCAGCCCCCCCCTCTTCCTGAAATGAAAGGTCGTCCGCTAAACTGGTACCCCCTGTAGGATTCGAACCTACGACCCACTGCTTAGAAGGCAGTTGCGCTATCCTCTGCGCCAAGGGGGCGGATTGTTTTTGGTCAACTGACCTGACTCTACTATAAAACGACTTCCCACAGAATGCAATCTGGATTGGTGCAGCAAGTGCAAATACGAGGACGCCCATCTGCGGTGCACCCTCCCTGCGCGAAACAGGCAGCTCAACCCGTTCGATCGACAAAAATAGGACATCTACGCGGGACATCGGGAGGACGGAGAACTGTATGCACATCCGCCAAAGTTTTGATATAATTTCGACACTGCAATAAAAATTGAAAAAAAATAGGAGATAAAATTTCGTTTTTGGCGCTGTTCAAATTTTGAAATACAGCTGGACCAATAGCTGACCAGACCCGAGTAAGGCTATGAAAATTTACGACCACCTTGTTGACGTCGACCTATTTCGTTGTTTGCATAATAATTGGCCGTGGTCCGCTGTGTGTCGGCACAGCACCGACCGAACAGCAGTTTTTCTGTTTCCCCGACAGATCCGCAGGGAGAGGAGGCAACGATGGGCCCTACGTTGCCTTTGACAGACCCGGATCCTCAGAACTTGTTGGAGTTGCTCTGGCTGCAGGCGGTGGCTCTGCAAGAACAGGGCCAACATCCGGCCGCTATTGCTGCTCTGGAACGGCTGCGCCTCTACGCTGTCGCGCAGAAGCAGATGGAGCAGGCGCAGCGGGCTGTATTGGAGCTGATCCGCCTCTACCAACTCCTTGAAAACGCAGCTATGGCGCAATTTTATGCGCAAATGGCGAGCGAATGGCTGCCGCAGGTCAACGACACGTTGTTGGCTGCGGAATCGCTGCTGCGGGTGGCCACATTGGCTCCTGACATCGGGTACTACCGGCAGGGAGAAGAGATGGCGTTGCAGGCCCTGCGTCTGTACGAAACCCATGGAAACATGCAGGGACTTTGTGAGACCTGGCTGTTGCTGTTCATCTTTCACAACCATACTGGGCGCTACCAATCGGCTGGCACCTATCTGCGGCAGGCAGAACAACTGCTCCAGACCGTCGATCTTGGGACAACCTACCGTGTCGCCCTTCTCAGCCAGAACGCTCACTGGAACTGGTATCGAGGGGAACTGGCCACAGCCTTGCGTTGTGCCGAGCAGGCCGTCGAGTTGGCCGATGCGACCGGCCAACAAAAACAGCGTATAAAGAACCGGGTCGTTGCCGGCAATCTCGAACGGGCGCTGGGTGAATATCGCAAAGCGCAGATCTGGTATCAACAGGCAGAGCGGCTGGCGTACGGGACGCTGTTCAGCCAATTTGTGGGCTGGGTCAACGTGCAGCAGGCCTGGCTGGCCATTTTGCAGGAGCACTACGGAGCAGCGCGCAAATTTCTGCACAGGGCCTTGCAGACACAGAAGCAGGGTCAGGCAATCGCGGCGGGCGTTGTCCAGGCAGTTCTTTACAGCCTGACCGGACGTACACACGAAGCGACGGAACTGATGCAACGTTCCTTGACCTATTACCTGGAATCGGGCAATCTGGTCGCTGCCAACACCCTCCGGCTGCATCTGGCTGCCCACTGGCTGCGCAGGGCGGAGCCGGTGCGGGCAGCAGAAGGGCTGCAAAGTGCGTTGGGCTGGATGGCCGATCAGCGGATCGACTATCTGCCGCACTGGTGGCATCCGCCGACCTTGACGCTGGTCTGTACCCACGCCCTCCAGCAGGGGATCGAAGCCCAGATCGCAGAACAGATCCTGATCCGCCATCTGGGCGCGTTGGCCCTCGTCTCCATGAAGCCGCTGCAAACTTCAGCGGACCCAGCTGTGAGACAGCGAGCCGCAGATGTGTTGGAAATTTTGGAGAGCGATCCGCTCACTGTGCTGGGCGAGGCGTTGGATCCGCCGGTACGTGCGGTGCTGGCAGATCTCTTGACCAGGCGTCGGCTGCTTCCTGAGTCACTGAACCATCTGACCTCTTTGTTGATGACCGCCGAGCAGCGCAACAGCCCCAACCCCACCCTGGTGGCTGTCTTCGGTCTTTTCGTACACGGGGTCTCGCGCAAGGAGATCGCTGCGCAGCTGCACCTGTCGACACCTACGGTGCGTAACTACATCAACCACATCTTCAAATGTTTTGAACTGCCCTACGACCCTGCAGAACGCGATGTGCGTCGCCGACAACTGCGCGCACGTGCATTGGCGGCGGGCTATATCGGCGCAGAGGCCGTTGAACCGTAGCTTCCGCACGTCCTTCTCTCTCTCCATTTTCAGGACATCTACAAAGAACGTTTGCCCGTATCCAAAGGGCTCCTCTTCAGGTATTGTAGAGAACTGAAGCATCCGGAATTCCCCCGGTCAGTTGGACCTATGCACCGTAGATGTATTCGATGCAGTCTGGATGGGAACACTCTGTATTCCGTCGATAGGAAAGGTTGAATCACCGATCATGCGCACTTCTTACACACAATCGAAAAGGGCACCTATTTCAAAGAAACCGCCACAGACGATGTGGCGCAGGTTGTTGGCAGCAGCGGCGGCGTTGCTTCTTGCACTTGTCGGCACCCAGTCGACAAGTGCACAGAGCACACGCACCGTCTGCGAATCCGGCTGTGATCACACGACCATCCAGGCCGCGATTACCGCCGCCAGCGCCGGCGACACGATCCAGGTGGCGGCGGGCACGTATTCTGGGAATGTGACGATCAACAAAAATATCATCTTACGTGGCGCTGGTGCTGCAACAACTGTAATTGTTGGAAACGCCGCTGGTTCTGAGCTGGGTGCTGTCCACTTGACGACAGGGCGAAATGGGGTGACGATCCAAGGCTTTCATATCAAAGGGATCAACGGCAGCACCCCAGGTCTCGAAAAAGCAGCAATCTATCTACAGGGAATTCAGACAAATCTCACAATCCAAGATAACACTATCGAGGCGATTGGCGATGCCGCCTTGATGGGTGAATACAATGCCAATAATCAGAGCGTTACCATTCACCAGAATCAGTTTATCGGTAAAACATTTACAGGGGACGAACCTGCAACGGGTGACCAATTTTCCGTACCCAATGTTGCCCGGCAGGCAATCGTGTTTGGTGGGGGGAGCGGCACCACAAATACAGGAAATTTTACGTTCACCAATAATACAGTCGAAACGATTGCCGCAGGGACAACGAACGGCAACACCCTGGTCACGCTGGATTTGATAGGAACCAACCAGATCACTGGGAACACCTTCAATGGCAAGTCGTCGTCCCAAGCTCTGCGCATGCGCGGGAGCGGAACGTACACCCTCACCGACAATCTTTTTACGGGTATCTATCCGCTCGCTATTTTCAGACAAGGTGGCTCTGCGTCCAACACACTGACAGGATCAGCGAATACTGACTATCTTGACGGACAAAATGGTGATGATCTGATATCAGCCTTGGCTGGCAACGACGTGATCGTCGGCGGTGCTGGAACTGACACCGCACTCTTCTCAGGCAACTACGCTGCCTCTACCCTCAGCTTCAGCAGCACCAACGTCCTGGTGAATGGCCCGGACGGCAACGACAGCGTGACCGGTGTCGAGAAACTCCAGTTTGCCGACAAGGCAGTGATCGTGGTCGGCAGCGCCGTAGGAAGTGCCTACACCACGATCCAAGCCGCCATCAACGCAGCGAATAGCAGCGATG
This sequence comes from Chloroflexota bacterium, assembly GCA_018969295.1. Lineage (GTDB taxonomy): Bacteria > Chloroflexota > Anaerolineae > Caldilineales > Caldilineaceae > Caldilinea. The sequence continues at coordinate 250,638 of JAGWYN010000003.1, forward strand.
TGGTGCTCGTGGCAGCAGGGACATACACCGAGAATGTGAACATTCCCAAGTCGTTGACACTTGTTGGACCGAATGCTGGAATTTCTGCGAATAGTGGGGCTAATCGGGCAGCCATCAACCCGGCACGTGTTGTAGAGGCTGTCGTGTCGCCGACATCTGGGACTGCATTCAACATCGGGACGGGTGTTGACAATGTGACACTCGACGGGTTCCGTGTCACTGGCAACGGTGTAACACTTGGTTTTCACTTAAATATCGGTGAAGGAATGGAGAATATTGTCATTCGGAACAATGTTGTGGACAACATCGGTGGTACAGGTATCTCGGACAATGGGGCGGCACCGAATGTACTGCGCAATGTGACGATCGAGCACAACCGTTTTGATGGTTGGAGCGGCACGAATGCAACAGCAGTACGGATCTATGTCGGTGTACACGAAAACATCACCGTCCATGAAAACTACGTGAACGGCAGGAACAATGCAACGAGCCGTGGGATTCAAGTTAGTTTTAAGGTTACAAATGGCGCGATCACCAACAATACCGTAGAAAATATAGGTGTCTGGGCACTGTATAGTGCAAACGGACAGAATGGTATGAGGATCACGGGGAACACAGTGCTCAATGCAGGTGGAGCGGGTGTCCAGGTCCAAGGGTATGATGCAACGTTTGGCAGCCATAATCTGTTGATTGCAGACAATGTGCTGACCAATGCAGCGAACTACGCCGGTAGGGCAATCTATTTGTGGGGCTGGTACGATGATCCCTTTACCAGTGTTGAGATTCGCAACAATACCATCAGCCAAAATCTGGCGTCGGTGACACGGGGACCAATTGCATTGATTGATCTTCAGTATTCTGAGTTTACAGAGGGCCTGAACGGCACAACGGTTGTCTTTGAGAACAATTTATCTGTCACGGGGATACTTAGCCCATCCTTGATACAAGCAGTATATGGTGTACGCGTCAGCGGTCCAGCGGCAACCGTCGCAGTGGTGAACAATGTGCTGCCTGCGGTGGGAAATGGTGATACGGCCAATCCAGCAGGTGCCGGTCTATTGATCCGCACAAAGTTCTGTTACACCTGTATGTACGCGGGGTATGGCACATACATCACATCGTTCAGCGGTGCAATCACAGCGACCGGAAATCTCTTTACAGGGGGTGAAGGTGTAGGGATCTATGATGCTGTGGCTGGGACGTATGCTTCGCCGGGTGTCAATGACAGCGTGAGGGTGGTGTCAAATGATTTCAGTGCCAATTCTACTGTTTTCCGTAGTGCAAATGGCAGTACATCACTCGATGCTCCCTGCAACTGGTATGGGACATCTGCAGGTCCCTCAGCCGGTCAAGTCTCCGGCAATGTGACAATCATTCCCTATCTCATCGGCGGCACGGATGATGATTCTGCCAGCGGCTTCCAGCCCAGCAGTCTCTGCGTCGGCGGTCCCGTCCAGGTCTTCGCCAATGGCACGGCCACGACACCGCAGACCGGTCATGCCACTATCCAGGCCGCCATCGATTCCTCCACCACCGTGGCCGGCAATGAAATCCGTGTGGCAGCGGGGACATACACCGAAACGGTTTTCATCAACAAGGGCGTGACCGTCAAGTCTGCTGCGGGCGCAGCTTCTACCACCATTTCTGGTGCAGCAACAGATGCAAATGGACCATGGGCCGTCCGGTTTGGTGCAGACAACGCACGCCTCGAGGGGTTTACCGTGAGCAATCTCAACGCCGCAAACGGTCGAGCCATCGCTCCGGCAGGCCACGCTGGCGGCGCAATCGTGAACAATACGATCGTCAATGCCTTCCGTGGCATCCAGGGCGACTTCTATGGACGACCCACAAACCTGACGATTCAAGGCAATACCTTCGAGACTACCGTGCAGTACGGCATCGCCGGCACCGAGGATATGGCCGGCCTTGTGATTGAAGGAAATACGTTCAAGACCTCCGTGGAAGGGATCGGACTCGGCGCAGGTGCAGGAATTAGCTCTGGAGATACGGCTGCTCTACGAAACGCTCAGACATGGCAGTTGAGTGGCGGCTATGCCATCCGCGACTACCGGAACAATACGATCTATGTGACTGCCGGCAGTTCGATCCAGGCCGCCATCAACGCCGCCAGCGCCGGGGATGTGGTGCTCGTCGCTGCGGGCACATACACCGAGAATGTCGTCGTCAACAAAACGTTGACGGTACGCGGTGCCCAGGCTGGTGTCAAAGCGACGGGAGCTGAACGTGCTGGGGGCGAGTCAATCCTCAACGGCACCGGAGCGAGTTCGAGCTTTGTAGTGACGGTTGAGGCAGACAATGTCACGATCGATGGCTTTAAGGTCGAAATCCGCAACGCTGCCCGCGACGGAATCAACACGCGCACGGGAAGCCCAGTGTCACCTGCCACCGCCGCAGTGCGCTCAAACATCACCCTGCGCAACAACTGGGTCTATGCCAACCTCCCCTCGCGCACGAACCAGATCAACGGTATTGTGTTCGGCGAGCACACAAGCAATGCAGCACAGTCCTTCAGTGCCCAAATTGCCAATGTGACGATCGAAGACAACTACATCGACCTCACAACGACAAGCAGCACGGCGACCCCGACCAACACGTCGATCACCGGTGCTCGTGGCATCGTCTTCACGAACATGTTCCGCAACAGCGGTGCATCGCTGGAGTACACAGGCCTGATCGTAGACGACAACACCGTCTTCGCAACTTACCAGACGATCCTGCAGGCACAGTTGCAAACGCGGCTGGTGGGAGCAACATTCACGAACAATCTGATCGGAAACAGCCGCAGTGGCCCAAATCTGCCGACGCTGGTGGATGGGAGCACCTTCAGCAACAATAGGATTCAGAACATCCACCCAGGCACCGATTACTACTCAAACCTTGCAGGCGCGCACCTCGGTGTCGTAGATTCTACAGTATCGAACAATACATTTACCCACATCGGTGGAACAGCAGGCCTGGTGCTTGCTGGGGGTCGGTCGGCGGATTCAACCTACTTCCCGGCTTCAAGAAATTCGACGGTATCGAACAACTCGTTCACCTACAATACCCAGGCAGTTTCATCCCTTGCAGGATATACCGCAGGCGTGCTCGTAGAGCCGAATACGATCTCGGCAGCGGCGAACGTGAATGGCTGGCTGACAGGCCGCCAGAACGGAACTACGGGGGCTCAGGCCGACACGCTCACGCTGTCGGGCAACACCTTCGTCAACGGTGGTTTCAATCCGACGCTGCCTGCTGTCGCTATCTCGCAGGAGAGCCTCGGCACAGCACTCAATGTGGTAAACGCCACACCGAACGTCTTTAACGGCACGTCGCTGACAGACAGCAGTTCCACAGCTGAGCTCTTCACGATTGCCAATGGGGTAGCCGATGTCGTCGATGCAACCCATCTCGGCTCGGTGCGGCTGAAAGCAGGCCACCTCTACGTGACGCCCAATAGCTTCTGGACACCTTCCTCGACGACACAGGCCGATGTACAGCGTGCAGTGACGGCGGCTGCGCCTGGCAATACCGTATGGGTACAGGCAGGTGCCTACGCACCAGGCACAGCGACAACAACCGTAAATAACCTGACAGTAACTGTGCCCAGTGGCGTAAGTGGTTTTACAGGGGTAGTGCTGGGCACAGGTGTCGCCGATGGCCAACTCGATGGTGAGGGCAATAGCAATATCACAGGCAACGCCAACGCAAATACCATACGGGCCAATCTAGGAGTCAACAGTATCGACGGTGGCTCCGGCATCGATACTGTACACTTCACAGGGAGTGCTCCCACATCGCTTACACCGGGTGCATCATCGATCGCCGTTGGTTCTGATACGGTGACCAATCTTGAGAGACTCGTCTTTGCAGATGCGACGATCATTTTCGCGAACACTGGTGGCAGCGAATACAGTTCCCTGAATGCAGCGCTTGCTGCAACCACGACGGAAAAACTCTTTGGCGTGCTTGCCTTCAATGCTTCTACTCAGTTTGCATCGAGTACGGAGCTCCAGGCAATTATTGCACGTGTTGTGAGCGGATCGATCATCAATGTAAATCTTGCAGGCATGAGTCCAGCACAGTTGCTGGCGATTGCAGACAACGAAGCTGCTCTCGGAGGACTGGTCTATCCACCTGTCAAGCTTTTGAACGGCGTGACGGTTAAGGGATATTACACGACGATTCAGGCTGCATTGGATGCCGCAGGGGAGGGAGAGACAGTGGAAGTTGCCCCGGGCACCTACTTGGAAACCATCCACCTCAACAAAGCCAACCTGACCCTGCGCTCGACCGGCGGCGCTGCGGTCACCACGATCCGAGGGGGCGGGGGTGAAGGTGCTGCCGACGCAGTGGTGCGCTTGGGTGCCAATGGCGTAACCCTCGAAGGTTTCACCATCGACCGCAACAATGCAACTGCCGACAGCCGGGCGATCGCCCCGATGGCCTCCAGCGGCGCAACTATCCGCAACAACACGATCCACAACGCCTTCCGCGGCATCCAGGGCGACTTCTACGGGCAGCCCACAAACCTGACGATTCAGGGCAACACCTTCGAGACTACCGTGCAGTACGGCATCGCCGGCACCGAAGGGATGGCCGGCCTGAGCATCAGTGGGAACACCTTCCGCACCACAGTCGAAGGGATCGGCCTGGGGGTCGGCGTTGGATTGGCCGTGACCGTCGATCAACTCTTTGCCGCTCAGACCTGGCAACTTCCGTCTGGCTACGCCGTTAAGGACTATCGCGACGCCAGTTTGCCGATTGTGGGGTCGCCGTATCTGGCCATCCCGACGGGGCTGCCCATCGCGCAGGGTGCACAGAACTCTGGCCAACCTGCCGGGGTTGATCTGAACGCCACCCTCCCCATCTCGCTCTACACCAATAGCCATGCCATCAATGCAGCAACCTTTTCCATTGCAGGCAGCAGTTGTTTCAATGTGGCAGACAACAATCCAACAACGGCGGTGCAGCTGGCATCTGGGCAACCAGATGGAACGACCCTGGGGGCTACCGTGAACCCTGTCGACGGTGCACTGGATATCGTCGTCTACGCCCCCGTGAATGGAAGACTCAGCAATGGGCCGCTCATCACCGTGCAGGTAAATTACAACTCCAGCAGTTCCTGTCTTAACCCACCCAATGGAGCTACAGAAGTCAGCTTCGTAGCAGGGCCGACTTCGTTCGGCAGTACACAGGGCGGTGACCTCATAGCTGGCCCTGGCCAGAACGGCTCACTCCGCCCGCGCTGGGGAGACTGCAACGGCGACAGCAGTGTCGATGCAGCTGACATCTCGGCCTGTATCTTAGAAATCTTCGACCGCGACGGGACCAATCGCAGTGCAGCGCGTTACGGTACGGCAGCAAATAACTTCCCCGGCACAATCTGGTGCGACTCCAACCAGGACGTTCACATCAACGCCGGCGACATCGTCTGCACCGTGCGACGGATCAACAATCTGACCTGTACGGCAGTCGCATCAGCCGGCATGGCGGAGGCCTCTGTCAGCGTGGCAAGTGCCGTGCTCAGCGAACAGACTGCCCAGGCTGCCCTCTCGCTCAACGCCGGCGGCGCGGCAGCAGCGGCCTTCTTCGTTCTGTCCATTGATCCGGCTTACAGCTTCGATGCCACCGACTACGATGGCAACGGCCTGCCCGACGCGCTGCAGTTGACGATTCCAGCCGACTATCAGGCAGTGGCAGACTACAACCACGATACTCGCCTGCTGCAGCTCATGGTTGCATCACTCAACGTGTCTGCTGCTCCGCTGAACGACGGAACGCTCGGCACAATCATCCTGACCCATGCCGGCGCAACCGCAGAACCCATCTCGATTCAGGAAGTCTCGGTAGGTGGCATCAACGGCGAAAGCTTGCCGGTGCAGGGATTGGTGGTTGAAACGCCGGTCGAAGTTCAGCCTGAGCTGAACAACCGGCTCTATTTGCCAACGGTTACACGCTAACATGATGTGCGATCGAGAAACCGGGTTGTCTGACGGCTGCCTGAATAAGAGTGCACTGATCAGAAACTCGGTTTCTCGAAGCCACAGTCTCTTCCCAATATTCTGAGGTGTCCGCACGTGAGCGCAGGCGAAGGGTGCCAGTTGTCAGCGAAGCGACAGTCCCCCTGCATGTGGGAAACCCTGTGGGACAATCTGCCAAATCGCTCTGATAACTGGCATGCGCACTCTTCAAGTGTAAATCTGTAAATCACCGTAAGAAAGTGCTGCAAGGCACACCGATACGTAGGGTCTCTTTATGCAGAAGACGTTGTGGAACCGGAGACTTCTGACGGCAGGCGTCTGGTTGGCCTGGATATTTTCTATCAGCCAGAGAAGCCTGCCTGTATTCGGGACAGAAAATAGCGGGTCTGGAGTTGCCCTTGCTCAGACCGGACCAGTGCTGCAAATTCCTGAAGCACTGCCAGCAGTCGCCGGCAGCCAGGTTGATGTGCCAATCAATTTCGTTCCCTCCGGCCATCGAATTAACGCCACTTCTTTTTGGATAGCATACGACACGAATTGTCTGCTATTCAATCCGGTCGATGCCAATCGCGACAACCTGTTGGACAACGTACGCGTTGGTGTAACTGGATTCACGACGACGACGTTGTTCAATCCAGAGACACGAGTTCTGTCAATCACTCTGTGGGCATTTTCGACGGCACTGCCACAAAACACGCTCGCCACGGTCAAGTTTCAGGTTACTTGCACCCCTACAACAGTCTATTCAGCAGTTGTGGGTTTTGCTACAGAGCCAGCTGCTTCGTTCGGGGCTACCAACGGATGGCCAGTTGCTGGAAGCACGCGCAACGGATCGATCCAGATTGCTGCGTCCCCAGGAACAGCACCGACCTCAACCACAACGCCAGGGGCACCCCCAACAAACACGTCCATACCGACAAGTACGCCTACAGCAACCAACACACCCACGCCTACAGCAACAAGCACATTGCCACCGATTACCACGACCCCGACACCAGGGACGACCTCGACACCAGGGACGACCCCGACACCAGGGACGACCCCGACACCAGGGACGACCCCGACACCAGAGACGACCCCGACACCAGGGACGACCCCGACACCAGGGACGACCCCGACACCAGGGACGACCTCGACACCAGGGACGACCCCGACACCAGGGACGACCCCGACACCAGGGACGACCTCGACACCAGGGACGACCCCGGCACCAGGGACGACCCCGGCACCAGGGACGACCCCGACACCAGGGACGACCCCGACACCAGGGACGACCCCGGCACCAGGGACGACCCCGACACCAGAGACGACCCCGACACCAGGGACGACCCCGACACCAGGGACGACCCCGACACCAGAGACGACCCCGACACCAGGGACGACCCCGACACCAGGGATGACCCCGACACCAGGGATGACCCCGACACCAGGGACGACCCCGACACCGGGGACGACCCCGACACCGGGGACGACCCCAACACCAGGGATGCCCCCGACACCAGGGACGACCCCGACACCGGGGACGACCCCGACACCGGGGACGACCCCAACACCAGGGATGCCCCCGACACCAGGGACGCCCCCGACACCAGGGACGACCCCGACACCAGGGACGCCCCCAACGAACACGCTCACACCTACATATACGAGCATGCCGACGGCAACCGCAATTCACACACTTACACCTGGGGCAACAGCAACAAGTACTTTGCCAGCAATTCTACCTACGTTAGCACCGACATCAGTGCCGTCCACATCGACGCCAGAGGCTCCAAACGCTGTGGTAGTTCATGTACACACTGTGCGTCCAGTGAATAGTATCAACAACCGGGTAGCGACCATGGAGATTTATGGCGCAAATCTGTCATCCATCTTGGATTTTCAGCTAGGAGAATTTGCTATCGCCACGACATGGATTGATGACACGCACGTCAGTGCCAGAATACCTGCGGGTTTGCCTGTCGGCATATATGACTTGATCGTGTCGCAGGGCGGGCAGACTGTTGCCATTTTTTCCAATGCGTTTACGGTGATCGATAGCCAGAGCATGAATGATCTGGTAGCTGATCCAATTTTTATGTGGACAAATCCGGCGCTGCCACGAGTCGGAGAGAACGTACAATTCGGTCTTATCGTACAACGTTTGGGTGGCATGGCTGGCTTGAACGCAGTACAGGTTCGCTTCGAAGTGCAGGAAAATGGACAGGCACCGATCCTCGTCGGCACCAGCACAGTGCCAGCGATTGGAGCAGGCGATAGCGTCAGCAGCATAGGTGTGGAATGGCGTCCACCTGTCCGTGGTGCCTATACAGTGACTGCCACCATCGATCCTGACAACCAGATTGCAGAAACTGATGAGAACAACAACCAGGTGCGTCGAACACTCACCATCCAGCCGTCGGCACAAGATACACAACCTCCACAGATCGACAGTTTTACAGTCAATCAAGGTACCAACTTCACGAGCGATCGTACAGTCACTTTGCTCACCGCTGCACATGGTATGGATGAGGGTGTTGATAGCGGTTCTAGTTTTGGACATGTCCTGTATGTCGAGATGCACTGGAACATTGGCGCTCAGACATGGGTGCCTGTTCAACTCACGGACTGGCTGCCCTACGGCGAACCGCATCGCTGGCAATTGCATCCGGCACCGGGGATGCGCTATCTACAGGCATGGGTGGCGGATTTGGCAGGCAACATCTCTGCATCTTCGGCAAAGTCACTCATCAACTTTGCACCTGACACCGATTCTCTGCTTGCAGCCGAGACACGCATCCTACGCATCTATGTCCAACAGGGACACTGTCTGCGCATAACCACATCGCCGATTGGTGGAGATTCCGATTTATACATATGGCCACCCATCTACCAACCGGGCCAGCCATATTGGTACAGCATCAATGGATCCGAAGCCCCTGACAACGTCGAAATCATCGTTCCGGAAACAGGGCAATATCAGGTCGAAATCGATGGTGTCACAGCAACTGACTTCGTGCTGGAGGTTCGTATTGCCGAGTCTTGCGTATCACATCAGTTTGGGTTGGTATCAGAAGCACTGGCCAAGACACCGCGTACCAGCCCTCTGATCAACACAATGAGCGAGCCACCTGGAATCGTTGTAGTGCCACCTGTACAGTTCGTGATCGAGTCAAAAGTGTATTTGCCCTCGGTAATGCGTTCGTCGAAAGGGAACTGACGGTTTCTTATGATTAAAATGAAATTCGCCTTGCTGGCTGTATTATTTAGCCTGACGACAATTGCTAGCTGGGTTTTGGTTGAATCCTCGTCTTTAGCTCAGACGACGACGTCTGTGCCAGGCCCACTGCTACAACTACCTCAGGGGCTTCAAGCATCTCCTGTCATGAGCGTGACCATTCCAGTGACTTTCACCGGTAACGCAATTTCAGCGATTGTTTTTGCGGTGGAATTGAACACAGCCTGTCTAACGCTTGATCTGACGGATAGCGACAACAACCATTTGCTGGATGCAGTGACAGTCTCACCACTTCTTCCATCGACTTTCAAGGTGGAGACTCGGATCGAGACCTCACCCGCTCAGATTGGTTTTGTTGTTTCTAATCAGACTGCACTGGATAGCACGATTCCAAATGGGGAGTTGTTAACAATTCGACTAGGCGTTTCTGCGAACAACTCATCCTGTGCTGTGATTCCATTGAATTTTGCTTCTAACCCGCCGGTTTCCTTTGGAAACATCGGCGGAGGAAGTACGGTAGGAACTGCTGTCAATGGTTCGATCACTGTAATCGCACCGACGAGTACTCCAGTACCACCGACGAATACTCCGGTACCACCGACAAATACTCCGGTACCACCGACAAATACTCCGGTGCCACCGACAAATACTCCGGTACCACCGACGAATACTCCGGTACCACCGACGAATACTCCGGTACCACCGACGAATACTCCGGTACCACCGACGAATACTCCGGTACCACCGACAAATACTCCGGTACCACCGACGAATACTCCGGTACCACCGACGAATACTCCGGTACCACCGACGAATACTCCGGTACCACCGACGAATACTCCGGTACCACCGACAAATACTCCGACTGCGACGCCGACGAATACTGCAACTGCGACGCCAACAAATACTCCGACTGCGACGCCGACGAATACTGCAACTGCGACGCCGACGAATACTGCAACTGCGACGCCGACGAATACTGCAACTGCGACGCCGACGAATACTGCAACTGCGACGCCGACGAATACTGCAACTGCGACGCCGACAAATACTCCGACTGCGACGCCGACAAATACTCCGACTGCAACGCCGACCGCAGCGCCTGACTTCGGGTCGGTTGAGGGATCTGTATTCGATGATCTGAACGGTAACAGTATACGGGATGCCAATGAGCCTGGAATCAGCAGCGTAACCGTCAGTCGCAGAGGCAGCACGGATAGCGCTGTCACAGACGGCAACGGAGTGTATCGCTTCATCAACATTGCTGTGGGCACAAGCACATTTGATATTATTTTGCCAGGTGGCTACATTGCAGTCGGCGGCACATCAAAGACAATCAACGTCGTACGCAGTGCAACAGTCCAGGCCAACTTCGCCCTCCAGGCCCAGGGAGGCATCCAGGGCGTGGTCTTCGACGACCTCAACGGCAATGGCTCACAGGACACAGGTGAACCCGGCGTCGGCGGTGTCGTTCTCAGCCGCAGCGGCGGGGTCGCAGTGACCACAGGCAGCAACGGCAGCTACCGTTTCGAGGGCATCACCCCCGGCAGCTACACAGTGGCTGTGGCTCTGCCGACTGGCTACACCGCCTCGGGCGCAACCAGCCGCACCGTCAACGTCGGCAGCGGCGGCGCCGCCCAGGCCAACTTCGCCCTCCAGGCCCAGGGAGGCATCCAGGGCGTGGTCTTCGACGACCTCAACGGCAATGGCTCGCAGGACACAGGTGAACCCGGCGTCGGCGGCGTGACGGTCAGTCGAACCGGCGGGGTCGCAGTGACCACAGGCAGCAACGGCAGCTACCGTTTCGAGGGCATCACCCCCGGCAGCTACACAGTGGCTGTGGCCGTGCCGACCGGCTACACCGCCTCGGGCACAACCAGCCGCACCGTCAACGTCGGC
>JAGWYN010000085.1 GCA_018969295.1 Chloroflexota bacterium
CAGAGCCGACCGCAGAGCCGACCGCAGAGCCGACCGCAGAGCCGACCGCAGAGCCGACCGCAGAGCCGACCGCAGAGCCGACCGCAGAGCCGACCGCAGAGCCGACCGCAGAGCCGACCGCGGAGCCGACTGCAGAGCCGGTCGCAGAGCCGACCGCGGAGCCGACTGCAGAGCCGGTCGCAGAGCCGACTGCAGAGCCGGTCGCAGAGCTGACCGCAGAGCCGACTGCAGAATCAGTTGAGGAGGTTGCCGATGAAACGTCTGGAAACGGTGAAGAGCAGGTGCCAGCCGCGCCGGGTGCACTGGAGGTGACTGCAACCGTGCTGCCTGGTTGGCTGCAGTTGACCCCAGTCGACGACACTGCCTGGCTGTTGTCGGGGATTCCACTTGCAGAGGACGTCGGCGAACATCTGGTCGAACTCGTAGCGACCGATGCTGCTGGGGTGGTCATCACCCAGACATTTGTGATCAGCGTGGCCTTGGACCCGGAACCTTTCCGGCTGGGAGCGTTGAATTTTACAATCGACGAAGATGAACCACTGCAGGCTACGCTGTCGGTGACCCATGTCGAGGCTGCCGTACTCACTTTTACCGTTCTCCAAGATCCTGGACGGGGGACCCTGAGCGAATTTGACGAACTGGCCGGCATCTTCACCTATGTGCCTGCGCCGGATGCTGTCGGCGACGATTTTTTTACTGCTGTAGCCAGCGACGAACTGGGCCGCACGGTCACGTTGCCAGTCACCGTCACCGTGGCTGCAGTCAACGATCCTCCCCAGATTTTTCTTGAAGAGACCTACACGGTTGCAGTGGACAGCCGTGTCGCAGTAGCGGTGGTGGTCACCGATGTCGAAGCGAATGAAGTTGCGGTGAGGGTAGCAGCGTTGCCGACCGGGTTGCTCTACGATGCTGAGAGTGGGCTCATCACTGGTACGGTTGCTGCGATCGAGGCTGGCCCCTATGTGGCGCTGGTGACGGCTACTGACAGCCAGGAGGCGACGGCTGAACGCACCGTCACCTGGGTCGTCGAATCCATTCTTTCCCCTGACCTATTGCCAGAGGTGCCTGTCGAGGAGACGCCGGAACCTGCTGCTTCTCCAGCCGCCAGTGGCAGCGAGGTGCCAACAGCGGAAGCGACCGCTGAGCCAAAAGAAAACTGAACAGTCGTCGTTCAGGCCAGCTTGCCCAGCGCTGCTTTGGGGGCTGCTGGGCTGCGCTCAGTCTGGCTGCATTGCAGCGCATGTGCAGCCAGCAACACGAACAACAGCCAGATGACGCTGGTGATGGTCAGATGGACCAACTGCAACCAGACTGGCGCCCGCAGCGCCACGTTGAGCGATCCGACCAGCAGCTGGCCGATGTAAATGCCGATCAGCAGTCTGCCCAGCCGCCGGCTGAGTTCATCGGGCCGCCATTGCATGGCGAGCCAGGCCGACCAAGCCACCAGTGCGCCTGTGACAATCGCCACAATCGGGTGAAGAACGCGCAATTCTACCAGCGTGGCGACCAAGGCATGTTCGGCTGGCGAGATGCCGCCGGTCAGCACCAGGGTATCGCCCAGCGCCGTCACAGCGCCGCTCATGCCCAGGATCAACATGGCTGCACAGGCTGCTCCGAGCACCCCCCCCAGGATTCCCTGGCCGCGCAGCCGCAGCGGGCGCCCGCCCTGTGCCCACCATGCGGTGAGCGCCAGCGCAGCCAGCAGCAGGAAGGTGTTGACGAGATGGAGTGCCATCCAGATTGCCCGGCCCAGTGAAACGTTGAACGCCACATACTGAAGCAGGACCAGTGCGGCACCGATCAGCGCTTCGATCACGATCAACACCATTGAGGCCACTGCCCCTTTGCGGACGAGATGGCCTTTGGGAAAGCTGCGCAGGGCCCAAACCAGCACCCCCCCCACTGCAAGCAGGGCCAGCCCGCTCGTGAGCCGATGTGAAAATTCGATCAATGTTTCCACAGATTCGGCGCGCGGCAGCACCTCCCCGTTGCAGAGCGGCCAGTGGTCGCCGCAGCCGGCCCCTGAGCCCGTTGCCCGTACAAAGGCTCCCCAGACGATCACCAGGATATTGGCCAGCACCACGCCCCACGCGTACTGGACAAAGCGTCGGTTGCTCTTCATCGGATCTGCTCCTTGCTGCTCATTCGGACCCACTGTCTGGATCCACCACTGGATTCTACCACAGCGCAGCAGAGCGCGGGGTCAACGCCAGCGCACTGCGTTCGACCTTGCGCCAGTAGCGCGAAAATCGCCGCAGGTCGAGCCCTGCTGGCGCGGCCACAAACGGCGCTTCGGCCAGCACTGTCACCGGCAGGCTGCGTTCGATCCGACGCCGCTGCTGGTCAAAGCCAGGGGAGGGGCTTGCGGCGGTCAGCACCCCGTCAGCAGCCTGTTGGGCGGCAAAAGCGACGACCTCAGCAGCCACCTCTCCACGCCGGATGGTGACAGGCAACTCGAGCAGGCACTCGTAGAGAAAGACAATTCGTTTCAAGCTGATGCGGGCACGTTCGAGCAACATGTCGTCCCACACCCAGAGCGCGGCGGCTCCACCAGACTGAGCCAGCGCGTGGCTGTGTGGGTTCAAATTGTCGCCGTGCACCCAGACGACCGGCCGTTCTGGCAGAGGAGCCGGCTTCTCGGCCGGGGAGTCCGCCCGCAGCGGGCCTGCTGCGGGCAATTCCATTTGCTCTCCTTGGTGCGGGAAGAGACGTTGTTCGAGGGCTTCGTAGCTGCCCTCGAAAACACAGCGGCCTTTGAGTGGGCAGCGCCGGCAGTAACGCCCCTCGGTGTATTTTTCCAGATTTTCACGGTTGAAAATGTAGGGTTTGTGGCTGAATGTGCTCGCCACCCACTGCCAGGAGAGGTTGTTGCTGGCCGGGTCGCCGTCGAGCAGATGGGTTAAAAACCAGCGTGCGCCAGCCTGCCAGCGCACCCGGCGGAAATGGACGACATAGGCCGCCAACCACATGCGGGCATGGTTGTGCAAATAGCCGGAACTGCGCAGCTCTTGGCTGAACGCGTCGATACAGGCCAGCCCGGTCGTGCCCGATGCGATATCGTTCGGCAGATCCTCGCGATAATCGCCAGCTGACCAGCCAGTGCGCAAACTCTCCTGGCTCTGCCAGACCCGCTCCCCAAGAAGCGCGTAGATTCGTTGAAAATAATCGCGCCAGCCCAGCTCCGTGATCAGCCGACCTGCCGCCTGTGCCGAACGTCCCTTGCGCAGCGCAGCATCGCGCACCTCGGCCAGGCTGACAACCCCATGGCGCAGATAGGGGGAGAGCCTGGTCACTGCCCCGTTGAGCTGGTTGCGGGTCGCCGCATAGGCGATCGGGTCGATCGTGGCCAGCAGTTCCTCGGCAGCCTTCCGCCCGCCGCGCGGGGAAGCGACGGCTTCGTCGACCGTCGCTGCAAACGGAAACTGCTCTCGCAGGTAGGTGACCAGGTCGTTGCGGTCTTCAAACTCGCGGCGCATCCCCGCGCCGCTGCCGACAGCGTTGGCTGCAGTAACGGACTTCATCCCAGACCTTCTCCCATTTCTTGCGCCAGACAAACGGACGCCCGCAGACCACACAGAGTTTGGCGGGCAGGTGCTGTTTCTGTCGCGCAGCTATTTTCTTTGGATAGGTACTCACTGGAGTCGCTCGCTTTCTCGGTTGCGTCCCTGCTTGTATACAATATAGATGAATTGGATACGCAACTCCGTAAAATGCCATCCTGAATTCAACAAGGAAAGACGCGATGCAGACCCCAATCCAACTTCTACGCCGCTTGACAGCCCTGGCCCTGGTCGCCGTGTTCTTTGCGGGCAGTGCCTGTGCTGCGAACCCCCCTGCTGCGGCCGAACCTGCTGCAGACAGCGCGGCCAAAGTCAACACCCCGATCTCGCCGGCAGAGTACCAGAGCCAGTTCGGGGTCGGTGCCGACCACATCCTGCTGGATGTGCGTACGCCTGAAGAATTTGCCAGCGGCCATATTCCTGGGGCCGTCAACATTGCCGTCGACCAGCTCCCGCAGCGGCTGAGCGAGGTGCCTCAGGACAGGCCGGTCGTCGTCTACTGCCACAGCGGCAACCGCAGCAGCCAGGCTGCCCAGATTCTCGACCGCGCTGGCTACGCCCAGATCTACGATCTGGGGGGGATCGTCACCTGGGCACAACAAGGATTCCCAGTGCAGTGATCCCTCTGGCAACAGATCGTCCGCTGCAGGGAGTCGAGGATGCTTGCTCGACCTGCTCAATCGCTCTCTGTCGGATCAGATTGTACACCGATTGGCAGTTCCAATGACAAAAGACTACAATCGGACCAGGATCGACCGTTGTACCCAATCAGGGGCTCTTCTGGAGGAAATCGGTTCCAGGGTGGGCCCGTCAGAGCCAGCTTGGAGGAAATTTTGATGAGTGCTCGATTACAAGGTGTCTTTGCGCCTGTGCTGACCCCGATGGAGGATCGGCTTGCCCCTGCCACGGGCAAGTGGATCGCGTTTTGCAAGCAGCTGCTGGCAGATGGTTGTACGGGTCTGGCGCCGTTCGGCACGACCAGCGAGGCCAATTCGCTTGGGCTGGAAGAGCGAATGGAGATGCTGGATGCTCTGGTCGCAGCGGGGGTACCGGCGGCACAGCTGATGCCTGGCACCGGCATGTGCGCCTTTCCCGATACTGTCAAACTGGCAGCCCAGGCTGCCCGTCTGGGCTGCGGTGGGGTACTCCTGCTTCCGCCGTTTTACTACAAAGGGGTGAGCGACGACGGCGTTTTCCGGGCTGTCGCTGAGGTGATCGAACGGGTCGGCGACGCTCGACTCCGGGTCTACATCTACAATATCCCGCCGATTGCAGTCGTCGGTTATTCGCTGGCCGTCATCGAACGGTTGCTGGCAGCCTATCCGGGTGTCGTGGTCGGGATGAAAGACAGTTCGGGGGACTGGAGTTATCAGCAATCTGTGCTGGAACGATTCTCTGGTTTTGACGTCTTCTCCGGCTCCGAGCGTTTTCTGCTGGCCAACTTGCGGCTGGGGGGGGTAGGCACAATCAGCGCCATGGCCAATGTGATCCCGGCCAAGATTCGCTTTTTGTACGAAAATTATCTGGCCGACAATGCCAACCAGCTTCAGGAGCAGCTCGACCGCTATCGGGCCGCCACGCGCGACTACGCGGCGATCGCTGCGCTCAAGCAGATCATGGCTGAACGGAGTGGAGACCCCAGCTGGCTCAATCTGCGTCCGCCCCTGGTTCCGTTGAGTGCCGAGGCCGCACGCGAGCTGCTGGCCCGCTATGCCGCAGCCTGAATGGCCTGACGGTTCAGCGCCCCTCTCTGCCCGCATCTATGCCGTGGTGCGGCTGATCCCGCCGGGCCAGGTTGCCACCTATGGCCAGATTGCCCGGATCGTGGGGAGCTGCACCGCTCGCAAGGTCGGCTACGCGATGGCTGCCGCCCCAGACGATGTGCCCTGGCAGCGGGTCGTCAATGCCCAGGGCAAAGTCAGCCCGCGGGCCAATCACTGGGGGGCTGAGCTTCAGCGGCAGCGGCTGGCAGACGAAGGGATTGTGTTCGACGCCACAGGACGGATGGACCTGGCCCGTGTACGCTGGCCAGGTCCATTTGCTCTGTGAGAGAGCAGACACGCCTGCGTTCAGACAATTTTGAGCTTGGGCTCTGGCAGGATGTTCTGCACGCTGATTTTGGCGGCAACGACACGGGAAAAGTCGCGGAACGCTTTGGCGGTGGCACTTTCGGGGGCCAGGAGGACGATCGGTTCGCCGCTGTCGCCGCCGGCCCGCACCCGGGCATCGAGCGGAATCTGGGCCAGGAAGTCGACCCGAAGCTTGCGGGCAGCGTCCAGACCGCCGCCGCTGCCGAAAATTTCACCGGACATGTTCTCCACCACCCCCAGGATCGGGACCTCCAGCCGTTCGAAGGCGCGGGCCCCGCGCAGGGCATCGCTCACCGCCACCGCCTGTGGCCCGGTCACAATGATCCCGCCGGTGAGTGGAACGCTCTGCGCCAGGCTGAGTTGGGCATCCCCAGTGCCGGGTGGCAGATCGACGATCAGGTAGTCCAGGGCTCCCCATTGGACATCGGTGAACAGCTGCTGGATCGCCTTGTGCAGCATCGGCCCACGCCAGACAACGGCTTCCCCTTCTGGCATCAGAAAACCCATGCTGATCACTTCGACGCCGTACCGCTCGAAGGGGATCATCTTGTTGTTGTCGATGCGAGGCCGACCCGACAGCCCAAACATCATCGGGATATTGGGCCCGTAGATGTCGGCGTCCAACACGCCGACCTTGGCCCCGTCCAGCGTCAGACTGACTGCCAGGTTGGTGCTGACCGTGCTTTTGCCTACCCCTCCTTTGCCGGAGGCGACGGCGACGATGTTCTTGACCGGAATGTTCAATTTGCCGATGATCCGGTGATCCTGGCGTACGTCGGCGGTGAAACGAACGTTCACCTGGGTCACCCCTCCCAATGCCTGGACCGCCGCAGTGGCCTCCTGCTCCATGCGGGCCCGCAACGGACAGGCGGGTGTGGTCAGCACGATCGTGAAGCCCACCTCGCCCCCATGAACCGTCAGGTCGCGGATCATGTTGAGCGTGACCAGATCCTGGTGAAGTTCGGGTTCCTGTACGGTGCGCAACGCCTGCATCACCGCTGCGGGCGTCAGGCCATTTTGTAAACTGCTGTCGGACATGATGGTTTTCCTTGTTGGTAGATCCAGCCACTCCGCACAGGTGGCAGGTCGCTTTGCGCTCGTCTGGATGTGAGCGTACTCAGTTGCCAAGCAATTCTCGGTAAAGTTTATCACGAATCCGGCCCAGATACCTTGTCCCAGCACCCCTGAACAATTTCAAAGTTGCCCGCCCGCTGTGATAGCATAGATGTAGGATAGAATATCTGGTTTGGATCGAGGATCTGTTGGATCGATACTCAGTGGAGTCAAGCCTATGAAAGCGTTTTTCAAGTTTCTCTTTTTTGCTCTTTTTGTGGCAGGAGTCGTCTATGTGTTCAAACAACTTCTGGCACCGGCAGACAGTGCCCCAGCCACAAACGGCGTGTTGCCGTCACAGCCTGTGAAAAGCCTGGATGAAGCGCCGCTCGGCGGCAAGATCAGCGATGAGTTGCTCAAAATTTTGGTCTGCCCCGAAGACAAGGGGCCGCTGCAGCTGGTCGAGGAGGGGAAGTTCCTGTTCAACCCGCGCAACGGCTACAAATATCCGATCCGCAACGGGATTCCGGTCATGCTGATCGAAGAGGGTAAAAAGTACCGCGACCCCAGTTTTGTCGCCTAGCCCCCTGGCAACGAAACAGGCTCGGCCTGTTCCCCTGCGCTGGGGCCAGAACGAGCCTGCTCCAATCAAAGCGGGCAGGTGCGTGCGACGCCAGCTAAATTCCTGCGGCGGTGCATCCTCCTGCCCTCTGCTGTATCCAAAGTGAGACAGGTGCATGCAAATCCATGAGTTTGTCGGCGAACTGGAAGAGCGTCTGCTCCGGTACGCCTCCATCGACACGCAGGCGAACGAACAGTCTGCCACCTCACCCAGCACAGCCCAGCAGTACAATCTGTTGAAGTTGCTGGTCGAGGAGTTGCAGGAGATCGGGGCACAGGAGGTGGTGTTGACCCCCTATGGGGCGGTCTTGGCCAGAATTCCGGCTACGGTGCAGTTGCCGTCTCCGACAGTTGCCTTTTTGGCCCATGTGGACACGGCTCCGGCATTTCATGCCAGCGGGGTCAAGCCGATTGTCCACCGCGCCTACGCTGGGGGGGAGATCGTGTTGCCCGACGAGCCGAGCGCACTGCTTTCGCCTGCGAACTCCCCGTATCTGGCCCAGAAGATCGGCGAAGACATCATCACTGCCAGCGGCAAAACCTTGCTGGGCGCGGACGACAAAGCGGGGGTCGCTATCTTGATGACGATGGCGCGCCATCTGCTGCAGAATCCTTCGATCCCCCACGGGCCGCTGCGGCTTGCCTTCACGCCAGACGAGGAGATCGGTCGCGGGGTGCACAGCAGCTTGCCTGGCGATCTCGCTGCCCACTTTGCCTACACGCTGGACGGTGCCGAGGTGGGGGAGGTCGTCTACGAGACGTTTTCGGCGGACAAGGCGACTGTCAAAATTCAGGGGGTGTCGACCCATCCCGGTACTGCCAAGGACAAGCTGGTCAACGCCCTGCATCTGGCCGCCCGAATCGTCGAAACTTTGCCGCAGGTGACCCGGACCCCGGAGACCACGGATGGGCGCCAGGGCTTTATTCATGTCTATCAGATGAGCGGCAGCGCAGCGGAAGCCGAACTGCACTGTATTTTGCGTGATTTCGAGCTGGAAGGGTTGGCGGCCCACGGCGCTTTGCTGCAGCAGGTCTGCGCGGTGGTGCAGGCGACTGAGCCGCGCGCCCGGATTACCTGCACGATCACGCAGCAGTACCGCAACATGCGCTACTGGCTGGAAAAAGACATGCGCCCGGTCGAATTGGCGCGCGCAGCCTGTCTTCAGCTGGGTATCGAGCCATTTTCCCCGCCTGTACGCGGGGGGACTGATGGCTCCCGGCTGACCGAGCTGGGGCTGCCGACCCCGAACCTTTTCACCGGCATGCAGAACATTCACGGTCCGTTGGAATGGATCAGTGTGCAAGACATGGCGCGCTCGACCGCCGTCTGTCTCCAGCTGGTGCAGCTCTGGGGCCAGGAACGCTCTGGGGATGTACCGCCGGGCTCTCCCCCCGTCAGGGCTGCGTGAGCAGATACCGCAGCAAAAGCATGAACCTGTTGGGCTGCTGCCCGGCTGTCTGCGCGAGCACAGCGTCTGCAAGAGACCGTGCGCGTCACCGTGCGCGAGGCCAGGACGCAGGGCCTGGCGGGGCTCCCAGGGCAATCGCGTCTCGACCCTGCTCTTTCTCAATAGGATCGCCCTGCTCGCCTACACCCTCCTCCAGCGCCAGATGCAGCAACGGGGCATTCAACTGACCACCCGTCGTCTCATTCAGCGGCTGGAGCCTCTCACGATC
>JAGWYN010000086.1 GCA_018969295.1 Chloroflexota bacterium
CCGAACGACGCGCCTGCCAGCCCTGTCAGGCAGGCCGGTGTGCATCTGAACGAGCCGATTGCGGTGGTGAGCCTGGCCTGCCGCTTCCCGGGTGCGGAGACGCCGGAGGCCTTCTGGCAGCTGCTGCTGGCGGGGAGCGACCAGGTGAGCGAGGTTCCAGCCGAGAGATGGCGGGTGGAGGAGTACTACGACCCGCAGCGGCCGCTGCCGGGCAAGATGTACATGCGCGCAGGGTCCTTTCTGACCGGTGTCGACCGCTTCGACCCGCTCTTTTTTGGCATCTCCCCGCGTGAGGCGGCAGGCATGGACCCGCAGCACCGGCTGCTTCTGGAGACGAGCTGGGAGGCATTGGAGCGGGCTGGGATTGCCCAGCAGCAGATCCGAGAGAGCAGCACCGGGGTCTTCGTCGGCATCGGGGAGAGCGAGTACAGCACACTGGGCAGCATGCAGGACTCGGCCGAGATGGATTTACACGCAGCCACTGGCAGCGGGCACAGCATCGCAGCGGGCCGGATCGCCTACACGCTGGGCGTGCAGGGGCCGACGCTGGCGGTCGACACCGCCTGCTCTTCGTCGCTGGTAGCGATTCATCTGGCCTGCCAGAGCCTGCGGCTGGGAGAGTGCGACCTGGCCCTGGCAGGCGGTGTGAGCCTGCTGCTCACCCCCACCCCCTTTGTGGCCCTCTCGCAGATGCAGGCGCTCTCCCCTGACGGGCGCTGCAAGACCTTCGACGCGGCTGCCGACGGCTACGGGCGCGGGGAGGGAGCTGGCATGGTGCTGCTCAAGCGGCTGGCCGACGCTGAAGCTGCCGGAGACACAGTGCTGGCGGTGATTCGCGGCAGTGCGGTCAACCACGACGGGCCGAGCAGCGGGCTGACCGTGCCCAACAAGGGGGCCCAGGAGAAGCTGCTGGCCGCCGCACTGACCGCCGCACAGGTCGACGCGGCAGAGGTCAGCTACGTCGAGGCGCACGGCACCGGCACGCCGCTCGGCGACCCGATCGAGGTGCGTGCGCTCGGTGCGGTCTACGGGCAGGGGAGGAAGAGCCCGCTGCGCATCGGGTCGGTCAAGACCAACATCGGCCATCTGGAGGCGGCAGCGGGTGTGGCGGGCTTCATCAAGACGGTGCTGGCGCTCCAGCACGGCATTCTCCCGGCGCATCTGCACTTTCAGAGCCCCAGCCCCTACATCGAGTGGGAGGAACTGGGGGTGGAGGTGCCGGTTGTGGCCCAGCCCTGGCCGCTGCCGACCCGGATCGCCGGCGTCAGCGCGTTCGGGCTCAGCGGCACCAATGCTCATCTGATTCTCTCGGCGCCTGACGGTCAACCCGCAGAAGCCTCTACACCGCCAGCTGCGATAGCGCTGGAGCGGCCTCTGCATCTGCTGACCCTCTCCGCCAGGGAGCCTGCCGCATTGGCCGAGCTGGCGGCGCGCTACCGTCAGCTGCTGCAGAGCGAGGTGAATCTGGGGGATCTCTGCCACAGCAGCCAGGTCGGGCGCAACCACTTTGCGCAGCGGCTGGCGATCGTGGCGGGGGAGCAGGCGGAGCTGCTGGAAAAACTTGGTGCTGCTGCAGCAGGCCAGGCTGCAGCAGGCATCCTCACAGGCCACAGCCAGCCGTCTGTGCCACAGGTCGCCTTCCTCTTCACCGGCCAGGGTGCACAGTACAGCGGCATGGGGCGGGAGCTCTACGAGACCCAGCCCGTGTTTCGGGAGAGCATCGACCGCTGCGCCGCACTGCTGGCCGGGCAGCTGGAGAGCCCGCTGCTGGAACTGCTGGGCTACACCGGGGAAGCAGCAGAGCAGTACATCGACTGCACCGAGAACACCCAGCCAGCACTTTTTGCCTTGGAATATGCGCTGGCGCAGCTCTGGTGCAGCTGGGGTATCGAGCCGGAGATTCTCCTGGGTCACAGCGTGGGCGAGCTGGCCGCAGCCTGCGTGGCCGGGGTTTTCAGCCTGGAGGACGGGCTCACGCTGGTCGCAGCGCGCGGGCGGCTGATGGGCGCGCTGCCGCAGGAGGGGGAGATGGTCTCCCTCCTGGCTGCGGAGTCCAGGGTGCGGGAGGTGATCGCTCCTTACGCGGACGAGATGGCGATTGCCGCGGTCAACGGCCCGGCCAGCGTGGTGCTCTCCGGCCGCCGGGCCGCGGTGCTGGCGGTCAGCGAATTGCTGGCTGCCGAGGGGGTCAAGAGCCAGCGGCTCAATGTCTCGCACGCCTTTCATTCGCCGCTCATGGAGCCGATGCTGGAGGAGTTCCGGCGGGTGGCCGAGCGAATCACCTACCACAAGCCTCGCCTGCTTCTGGTCTCGAACGTGACCGGCCAGCTGGCGGGCGACGAGATCGCTGCGCCGGAGTACTGGGTGCGCCACGTGCGCGAGGCGGTGCGCTTCGCCGACGGCGTGGCCGCGCTGCATGAACAAGGCATTGGGGTCTTCCTCGAAATTGGCCCCAAGCCTGTGCTGCTCGGCATGGCAGGGGGTGACAGTGGCCAGTGGTCAGTGGCCAGTGGTCAGTGGGGAACAGGGGGCAGCGAGCATGGGGCAGAGAGAACAGCTCTTCTGCCCTCGCTCCGTCCTGGCCAGAGTGACTGGCAGCAGCTGCTCGCCAGCCTGGGTGAGCTCTATGTCCGTGGGGTTGCCGTCAACTGGGAGGGCTTCGACCGGGGGTACGTGCGGCGCAAGGTGGCGCTGCCCACCTACCCCTTCCAGCGGCAGCACTGCTGGGTAGAGACTTCGAGACGTGTGCAAGGAGCAGCGAGGTTGCGTCCGCTGATCGACCGGGAGATTCGCGTTTTGCGCAGCCGTCAACGGTTTTTTGAGAAAAATTTCAGCGTTGGCACCCTGCCTTTTTTGTCCGATCACGTGGTCTACGGTGAGGTAGTGGTACCGGGTGCCTGCCACCTTGCGTTGGCATTGAGTGGTGCAGAGCTGCTTTGGAAGACATCTTCCTGTCAGATCGCAGACGTTATTTTTCCCCAGGCGCTGGTGCTGGCCCCTGATGCCGAGCGTCTGGTGCAGTTGATGGTAGAGCCAGCGAGTCGGCAAGGCTCGTTTGAAATTGCCAGCAGCGTTTCGAAGAACGATGCGGAAGAGGTTATGGTGCATGCAACTGGGCGCATGCAGCAAGAAACTGGCGTCCCACCGCAAGTGGATTTGGCGGCGCTGCGTTCCCGCTGCAGCACAGAGCGGATGCCGTCAGAACTCTATGCCCAGCTTGCTGCTGCGCAGATTGTGCTCGGAACGAGTTTTCGTTGGGTGCAGGCGTTGTGGACAGACGCTCAAGGAGAGGTGCTGGCGCAGTTGCAGCGCCCGCAGGCAGTGCCTGACGTACAGGGGTACCCACTTTTCCCCAGTCTGCTCGACACCTGTTTCCAGCTGGTTGTTGCGGGCAAGATTGATGGTGTGCAGCTGCCTTTTGCGTTGGAGCAGTTGATTTTTTATGGTGCAGGGGGGGCTGATGAAACATTCTGGTGCTATGTTGTGCGTGGTGACACCCCAGCAGATTCGAGCGGAGGAGCGAAATGGAACATTACGCTGTGTAGAGCAGATGGCCAGGTGGTTGCAGCGTTGCGGGGATTTCAGACGCGAGCGGCGTCGGCCAGTGCCATTCAGCACAATCGGCTGCGTACAGACTGGCTTTACACGCTGCAGTGGGATCCTCAGCCTTTGGCGGCTGTACAGGGGTCAGAGACAGGACGTGCACTTTCTGGCTGGCTGCTGGTTGGCCTGGAAGCTGAAATCGAGGCCAGGCTGGCTGCTGGATTGGCTGCATCGACCCGTGGGGAAAGGGCAGCACCCCTTTACAGCATCTCTGCTTCTGCAGAGCGGGCGGAGATAGCTTCTGTGCTCCAGCAGCTTGCCGGACAGGCTGCAGAGGTGGGTGTGCTTTTCTGGGGGGCTGTGCCAGACGGGCAAAGCGCAGGCCATGAAATGGCACAGGAACGGTGTGCTGCGTTGCTGCTGCTCAGCCAGAGTCTGGCGGGAGTGCCGGCGCATCTGTGGGTGGTTACCCGCGGGGTGCACAGCTGTTCCGACCCTGTCAATGCTGCAGTAGGGGGGAGCTTGTGGGGTTTTGCACGTACGCTGGCGTTGGAGGAGCCGCAGCTGCGTTGCATCTGTCTGGATCTGGAGGCAGGTCAACCGCTGGCAGCTGAGGCGGAGATTCTGCTGGCAGAGCTGCGGGCTCGCTCCGATGCAGCGCAGAGAGAGGGTGAAGAGAGGGCGCTGTCGATTCGGTGGTGCGGAGGGGTGCGTGCGGTCGGGCATCTGCGACGCATCTCCTCTGAGCAGCATACTGCAACAGGGATGCGAGCAGAGGTAACCTATCTGATTACAGGTGGATTGGGCGGGCTGGGTCTGCAGGTTGCACGCCAGATTGTGCAGGAGGGGGCCCGCCATCTTCTTCTGGTCAGCCGGAGGGGGATTGTTGCAGAGAGCCAGCGTCTGCTGCTGGCGGAATTGGCGGAGGCCGGCGCCGAGGTGCAGGTCGTGCAGGCGGACATCGCCGAAGAGGAGTCCCTTCGGGCGCTGCTGGCGCGGTGTTCGGAGGACCTGCCGCTGGCAGGTATTTTCCACTGCGCAGGTGTGCTCGACGATGGGATGGTGACGATGCAGAGCGCTGAGCGGCTCCGGGCAGTCTTGCGGCCCAAGGTAGTGGGGGGCTGGCATCTGCACTGTTTGACGGCAACCAGGCAACTCGATTACTTTGTGGCGTTTTCGTCGGCCGCCTCCTTGTTGGGATCGCCCGGGCAGAGCAGCTATGCGGCAGCCAACGGCTTTTTGGATGGGCTGATGCAGGCGCGGCGCAGCCAGGGATTGGTTGGGCTGAGCATCCAATGGGGGCCCTGGTCTGAGGTGGGTATGGCGGTGGCAGTGAAGGGCCAGAGGCGGGACATGGGCAGAATCTCTCCCGACCAAGGCCGTCTGTTGCTGAGCCATCTGTCCCATTGGCGCCACTCTCCTGCGCAGGTGGGGGTGTTGCCGTTCGAGCAGCCACCGAAGACACTGCAAGAAGAGGCTGTGCGGCGTTCACTGAGTGCGCTCCTGGCTCCTGTCTCGGCCAGCAAGCGGTATGCCGAGCTTGTCAGGTTGCTGCGCCAGGATGTGGCCGAGATCCTGGGTTTTGCATCGCCGGAGGCGATCTCGATCCAACAGCCATTGTTTGAGTCAGGCATTGACTCGCTCATGGCCACACAGCTGCGGAATCGTCTGGCAGAGAGCATGGAAAGGCCTCTCTCGGCAACGTTGGTCTTTGAATTGCCTACGATCGCACAGCTGGCTCGTTGGATTTTGGATCAATTGTATCCTGGCAGCGAGGAACCTGTAGTGCTTCCTGCAAGCTTGTCGGACACTCAAAAAACTGTGAGAAAAATTGAACAATTGGCCCAGCTCTCCGAAGAGGATGCAGAGGCGCTGCTTTTGCAAAAGTTGATGGGTCTGTGAGAGAGGGAGGGCGAGTTTGGACGAAGTCTATCTTTTTCCGATGTCGTTTGCGCAGCAGCGGCTGTGGTTTTTGGCGCAGCTGGAGCCGGAGAGTACGGCATACAACATTCCTGCTGCGGTGCAGATCAAGGGGCCGCTTGAATATGGGGTGCTGAAACAAAGTTTCAATACCCTGGTAGCTCGCCATGAGCTGTTGCGCACGACCTTTGCTCTGGTCGACGGTCAGCCTGTCCAGATCGTCTCAGCACACAGCGAACTCTCTCTTGACCGGGTCGATCTGTGTGCTCTGGCTGTGGAGGAGCGGGTACAAGAAGTGCAACGGCAGACAGCTGCGGCAGCCCGCCACTGTTTTTCGTTGGAGCAAGGGCCGCTGTTGCGTGTCGTGCTGCTCTGTCTGGCACCTGACGAACATCTTCTTCTGCTCACACTGCATCATATCGTTGCAGATGGTTGGTCGATGGGGATTCTTGTCAGAGAATTGGGTGTTGTCTACACCGCCATGCTGGCAGGCGAGGTTTCCCCTTTGCCTGAACTACAGATTCAGTATGCAGATTTTGCTGTCTGGCAACACGAATGGTTGAGCGGTTCTGTGCGCACAGAGCAGCTTCGTTACTGGACAACCAAACTGGCGGGGGCTCCCACAATTTTGGAACTGCCTTCAGATCGCCCTCGCCCCCCTGTGCAGTCGCTGCGTGGGGCCCGTTTCTCTTTTGAGCTGTCCGCTTGGTTGACGCAGGGGCTGCGGCAGGTCAGCCAGGCTGCGGGTGCAACCCTGTTTATGACGATGGCGGCTGCCTACCTGGTGCTGCTCGGTCGCTACAGCCACCAACAAGATCTCCTGGTCGGCGTGCCAGTGGCCAATCGTACCCGGCAGGATGTCGAACCTCTGATCGGGTTTTTTGTCAACACGGTGGTATTGCGCGGCAATCTGGCTGGCAACCCGCGGTTTGTGGACTTTCTGGCGCAAGTGCGGCAGATGACTTTGGAGGCCTACCATCATCAAGATTTGCCGTTTGAGGTGCTCGTAGACGAACTGCGTCTGCCTCGCATGCTCAGCCACAGCCCACTCTTTCAGGCGATGCTCGGCTGGGAAGTGAACCTGGGATCCTTTGAGCGAGATACAGACCTGCATATGACACAGCTGCCGGTCGACACGGGGACAGCAAAGTTTGATCTGACGTTGTTGCTGGAAGAGGGGGCAGGGGTGCTGAGCGGGGTTTGGGAGTACAGCACCGACCTCTTTGATGCGGGAACTGTGGAGCGGATGGCCCGTCATTTCACGGTCTTGCTGGAGAGCATTGTGTCGGACGCTGAGCAACCGATCGAGCAGCTGGCCCTGATGGATCTTGAGGAGAGACGGCTGGTTTTGGAAGAATGGAACCGAACGGCTGTCGATTATGGCCCAGAGCGATGTGTGCATGCGCTCTTTGAGGAGCAGGTGGCCCGTACGCCCGATGCGTTGGCAGTAGAATCTGGTGGAAAAGGGATGACCTACGGGGAGTTGAATGTGCGTGCGAACCAGCTGGCACATTTTCTGCGTGGAGAGGGGGTGGGGCCGGAGATTCTGGTGGGGGTCTGCTGTGAGCGGACACCAGAGCTGTTGGTGGGGCTGTTGGGGGTCTTGAAGGCAGGGGGGGCGTATGTGCCGCTGGATGCTGGCTATCCTGTGGAGCGGCTGGTGCTGATGGCAGAGGATGCTGGGGTGAAGTTGCTGTTGACCCAGGAGCGCGTGCATGCCGTGCAACTGGCTGGTCTGGAGCGGCTGAGTGGGGTGCGCGTCGTGAAGTTGGACAGTGAATGGGAGCAGGTGTGTCGGGAAGGAAGGACGGAGGCACCTGTCAGCGGCGTGCGGGGAGAGCATCTGGCCTATGTGATCTACACGTCGGGTTCGACTGGAGTGCCCAAGGGGGTGCAGATCGAGCATCGGGGGCTGGTGAATTATTTGAAGTGGGCGGTAGAGGCGTATGCAGTGGCTGAGGGAGAGGGCGCGCCTGTGCACTCGTCGATCGGCTTTGACGCCACGATCACGAGTCTGTACACGCCGCTGTTGGTGGGGCGAAAAGTGACAATGGTGCCTGAGGGGGAGGAGATCGAAGGGCTGTGTACGTTGTTGCAGGGGGAGAATCTGTACAGCCTGGTCAAGATCACGCCGGCGCATTTGGAGGCGATGGGCCAGTTGTGGGACAAACAGGTGGTTGGGTGTGGGACGCGTGCGTACATCATCGGGGGAGAAGCGCTGTTGGAGAGGCATATTGCGTTCTGGCGTGCGCATGGGCCAGCGATCCGTCTGGTAAACGAGTATGGGCCGACTGAGACGGTCGTTGGCTGTTGTGTGTATGTGTCTGAGCAGCAGGTGGAAGGTGCGGTGCCGATCGGGCGCCCGATCGCCAATACGGAGCTGTATGTGTTGGACAGCCATTTGCAGCCGGTGCCGATCGGGGTCGCCGGGGAGCTGTATATTGGCGGTGTCGGGGTGGCGCGTGGGTATTTGCGGCGACCGGATCTGACTGCAGAACGGTTCATTCCCAACCCCTTTGGCCTGGGGCGTCTGTACAAGACGGGGGATCGGGTGCGCTACCTGGCGGATGGGAACCTGGTCTATCTGGGGCGGCTGGACGACCAGGTGAAAGTGCGGGGAGTTCGGATCGAGTTGGGGGAAGTGGAGGCGGTTTTGAGCCGGCATGTGGCAGTCCAGGCTGCAGTGGCCGCTGTCCATGAAGGTCGAGGTGAGAGACAGCTGGTGGTCTATGGGGTGCCTGAGCCGGCTTTTCAGGAGAATCCTGCAGATCTTGTAGAAAGCTGGCGGAGTTTTTTGCGTCAGCAACTGCCGGGGTATATGGTTCCCAGTCTGTTTGTGCTGCTGGATGCTCTGCCGCTTACCCCCAACGGCAAGGTGGACCGCCGGGCACTGCCCGCCCCCACCGACGCCGGAAGCCCGGCCGCTCCGGTGGCGAACACAGCTCTGACCCCGGCGGAGGCTATCCTGGCTGCCCTCTGGCAGCAGGTGCTGCGCCTGCCCCAGGTGGGGTTGGACGACAACTTCTTCACGATCGGCGGCGATTCGATCCTCAGCATCCAGATCGTTGCACGGGCACGGCAGGCTGGATTGCAGATCACTCCGCGCCAGATCTTTGCAAATCAGACCCTGCGACAGCTGGCTGCCGTGGCTGTCCCTGCGCTGTCGTCGACAGCCGTTCAGGAGGAAGTCACGGGGGAACTGCCGCTGACGCCGATTCAACGCTGGTTTCTGGACCAAGGGTGGGCAGACGCCCACCACTTCAACCAGGCCGTGCTGGTCGAGGTTGCCCCCAGGCTGCATGTTCTGTCTCTGCAGGAGGCACTCACGGACCTTCTGGCCCATCACGACGCGCTG
>JAGWYN010000036.1 GCA_018969295.1 Chloroflexota bacterium
GGTGGCACTGCCGTAGCCGTCGGTGGCACTGCCGTAGCCGTCGGTGGCACTGCCGTAGCCGTCGGTGGCACTGCCGTAGCCGTCGGTGGCACTGCCGTAGCCGTCGGTGGCACTGCCGTAGCCGTCGGTGGAACCGCCGTAGCCGTCGGTGGAACCGCCGTAGCCGTCGGTGGAACCGCCGTAGCCGTAGCCGTCGGCGTGCCAGTCACCGTGCCAGTCGGCGTTCCCGTCGGCGTGCCAGTCGCCGTCCCCGTCGGGGCCGGCGTCAAGGGGAGCGGCTCAGCAGTGATATGGAGTTCCTGATTGCCAGCCAAGGTGATGTCTACAAAGGCCGGTTCCAGACGATATGTCGGGTGGTTTAGAACCACAACATAACTGCCTGCGGGCAGATCGCTCAGGGTGTAACGTCCATTGGCATCGGTGACAGCAGTGTAGAGGAGGGCAGGTTGTGACGTTGTGCTGTTTTGTTCCGAGGCACGCTGCAGCGTGTGCTTCCAGACAAGCGGCAGGTACAGTTTATCTGTAGCAGGTTCCTGAAGCGTAATTTTGAGCCCTCTCGGCTGGGCAACCAGACCGCCGTTGCTCGACGCATACACAATCACCTGGTACTCCCCAAATTCTGCAAACCCATCACACTGCGCCTCAAACTGGCTGTTGCCGATGTCGCGCAGCGGACACGCAGCCAGCGGAGAACGCACCATCTCCGTGCTGTTCTCCGGCGGCTCAAACGAGGGCGGATATATTTCTACCCACACATCTTTGACACTGTCTCCATACTGCCGATCCAGCAGCACTTCTGCACGGATGCGGCGTATGCTGCTCCCCAGGCTGATTTCGCTGTGTGTGATTTTTCCCGGCGCAATGTAAGGTGGCCACTGTTTGACGTACAGCGGGGTGTCACTCAAGGTGCCCGCAAAGTTGAACCCGCGCCGCGCCGCCTCCAGCCCATCCCCAGGATCGTTGGGAATCCCGTTGCCGTTGTCGTCCAGCCAGGGTTCCTGCAGCAGAAAGTTGCGCCCGATCGGCTCAGCCGCATTTTCAAAGCTCACCAGCAGGCTGTTCCCCTGGCGCAACCCAGACAGAAAAAGATCGGAAAACTCGGCGCCGGTGCGCGTGGCATACGCCAGATTCTGCCCGGTCGTCGACGTGGCAATCACTCGCCCTGCTTTGCTGATGCTCTGGGGCTCTTCGATGAAACTGCCCGAAAAGCAGGCTTCGTAGAAGATGTTGACGCGCACGCCAGGTCTGGCGGTCTCCAGCTCAGTCAGCCAGCTGTCCAGGTCGTCAGGGGTGATGACCTGCCCGCGCACACCATCCAGGTAGAATTTGTCGGCATCCCCGTGGTCGACCATGTAGATCGTGACCGGCCGCTCAACCCCTGCACCTTGTTCGCGCGCCCAGGTTGTAATCGCATTGCGCACCTCGGCAACGTCCCCGGGCGCATCTCGGTTGGGCAGAAAATCTGCAGAAATCAGGTAGATGTCTTTGTGTTCGTAGCCCCGTTCCAGAAAAAGGTTGTAGGTGTCGGCCGCAATCTGGTTGATGTTGCTCTGCAATGGGTCTCCCGTCCGCAGCCGGCCGGCGACGAGGATCAGCAGCCCAGGCTGGGTGGAGGTGCTGAGGTTGCGCACCGACACTCGGTAGGACTGCATGCCCTCGGCCACTTTGTTGTCGTTTTCCAGCCGCACGTAGATGCGTCCGGTCTTGGGCGCTCTGAACTGGTAGCGCACGGCCGGGCTGAACGAAGGATTGGTGATCGGCATCATGGCGCTGTT
The DNA here is from genome assembly GCA_018969295.1 of Chloroflexota bacterium. Lineage (GTDB taxonomy): Bacteria > Chloroflexota > Anaerolineae > Caldilineales > Caldilineaceae > Caldilinea. The sequence goes on from JAGWYN010000036.1 coordinate 1,776, forward strand.
GCAGTCTGTGTAGAGCCGAATCGACAGATCGATATCGTCGGTGTCTACCCCCTGCGCGTCGACCAGATACTGTTCCCCTTCGACCATATCGAAGTAGACCCAATCGACGTCGGCGATGCTCTCGAAACGATGTTCCTGGGGGACCCCATCGCTGTGAACAGGCTTTGCATCGGCGCAGCTGTCATTGGGTTCTGCAAAAAGACTGGCGGTAAGCACCACACCCGCCAGCCCATTCCCATTGTTGTCGTTCACCCGGCCAGAGATGATGTAGGGCGATGTTTGTACGTTGCTTTGGGCAACAGCACGCTTTCCTGCAGTTTCCAAAACATTCCACAGCACCAAAAACAGCACTGCCCCCGCCATCCAAATTACACAGACAAACAAAAACAAAGCTGTTTTGCGGATTGTCGTCATTTTTTGCTTTGATAAAAACTCAGAATCAGGCAGGCTCAGGGGTCGCATGCCATCCCAAACGCCACTTTATGGGTTCATCATAGCTGACATTTCAATCAAAATCTTACATCCTTTCAGCAATTCTTTTTTCGTACCTCTGTAACTGTGCAGTCCTGGCAACTGCTCAGGCTGCTGGCGGGGCGCGACCCGCTCGTCGGCGTCCCCGCAACTCGAAAGTTATTTCGAGAGCAGCGTCTCGGAACCCTCACCGTTGTCCCGTCGTTCATAGTTGGTAACAGCAACATTGTGCTGGAGACAGCTTGCATCACGAAAGGATACTTGAATATGCCAGGCGTTCGAATTCGTCGTTTTCTGGCCATTGCGCTGGCGGCAGCGTTGTCGGTGACCGGCGTTTTGGGTGGGGGAAACTGGCTGCATACGCCGACTGCGCTTGCACAAGACGCACCATCTGTTGGGCCGCGCACGATCACCGTCGTCGGAGAGGGCGTTGTCAACGTCGAACCAAACGTGGCGCGCACCAACATCGGTGTCGAAATTGTGCGCAGCTCGGTCGAAGAAGCGACCGCCGAAAACAGCCGCATTGTCGACATGCTGCTGGCGACACTGCTCGAATTGGGCATCGAAGAGCACGATCTCCAAACCAACAGCTTCAATGTCTATGCTGAAAATTTCGGCATGGACGCATCGACCAGCGACACAGAGGTGCAGTATCGTGTCAGCAACATGGTGACCGTGATCATCCGTGACCTCGACCGCATTGGCGAAGTGATCGAAGCCGCGATCACGGCGGGGGCCAACAACATTTTTGGCATCGAGTTTCTGCTCGACGACGCAACCGCAGCCCGCTCTGAAGCGCGCAAACTGGCGGTGGAAGCAGCCAATGCCAACGCCCAGGAGCTGGCAGCGTTGACCGGTGTCCAGGTAGGACGCATCCTCAGTATCAGCGAGGTGATTGGCGGCACCGGTGGCTTCTACAACAACTCGATCAGCACTTTGCAGCTCGGGGTAGGCGGCGCCGAACGCACACCAATTCAGTTGGGGCAACTGCGACTGGCCATGCAGTTGCAAATCACCTATGAATTGGTGGATGCAACTGGGAACCAGGATTGACAAAACGCAGTTTCAGGCTCCCACACCTGCGTGTGCGAGCCTGAAACTCTGCGTGACACTCCGCAGGCCGGCAGATTCCATGCTGCGTTGCTGAACCGCTCTCAAACCCCTATTCGTCTCGAAATCCAGCTGCTCTCCCCCGAATTGCTCGGGAAGCACGGCGAGCGTAGAAGTAGAGTGCAACCAGGGTGGCCAGGTAGGGGGTCATCGCAGTGAACTGGGCAGGAATCTGGTAGCTTTGCAGCAGCAGCCCTGCGACGTCGGCCAGCCCGAAAAGCAACGCGATCAATGCCACACCCCAAGGGTTGCCACCCACCAAAATGATCGCTGCCAGCGAGATCCAGCCACGGCCGGCGGTCATGTTCTCAGAAAACAGAGTCACATAGCCCAACGACAAAAAAGCACCCGCCAGCCCACACAGCACCCCACAGACCAACAGCGCATACACACGCATTCGTCTGGCCGATACCCCAGACGAATCCAGGCTGGCCGGGTTGTAGCCCGCCGCGCGCAGACGCAGCCCAAAGCGGGTTCGGAAAATCAGCCATGCACTGGCCACCGTAGCCACCACTGCACCGTAGACAATCAGGTTGTGGCCAGCCATCACAGGCCCAATCCACGGAATCTCTGCCACCCACGGCAGTGTCAGCGCTGGGAGCGGCTCGATGTCCGACCCAGCATAGACTCCTTTGACCCCAAAGCTCTGACGCAGCAGATAGGTCGTTGCACCCAAAGCAAAAAGGTTGAGCGCGATCCCCGTCACAAATTCGTCGGTGTCGAGGAAAACTGCAAACAGGATGAAAACCAGCGCCAGCCCGAGCGAACCAACCACCGCCAGCAACAGACCCGCCACCCAGGAAGAAAATGTAAACGACCCCCACACAGCACAAAACGCCGCCATCAACATCATACCTTCCATCGCAATGTTGAAGACCCCGGCGTAGTAGGTGAAGGCCCCCCCCAGCCCAGCCAGCAAGATCGATGTCGCACCAGAGATCGCACCGTTGAGCAGCCCAGTCCACAAATTCATGCTCTCCGCTCCAACGCACGCCGGCGTACAGCCAGCCGGGCTGTCACCTGCTGCAACGCCTCGCGGCTGGCGACGATCGCCAGCACCAACACGCCTTGCAGCACCATCGCGATCTCACTCGGGACCCCTGTGATCAGCTCCATGCCCAGCGCCCCGCTCTGGATCGCTGCAAAGAACAGGCCGTACAAAAAGACGCCAGGTAGGCTGTTGTTGGCCACGATCGCCACCATGACACCGTCCCAGCCATCGTTTGCCCCCAACCCGCGCAAAAAACGGTGCGGCCCCCCCATCACCACCAGCCCTCCAGCCAACCCAGCCAGCGCGCCGGTCAGGAGCATGACCCACACAAAATTGCGGTCAACCGGACATCCTCCCAGACGGGCGAAGAGAGAATTTTGTCCGCCGATCCGCCATTCGTAGCCAGCACGCGTGCGCCGCGAGAAAAACCACGTCGCCGCCACCGCGGCCAGCATCCACACCACAGCGCTGTTCCAGTCTCCCCACTCTGGCAGCCAGCCGCTCTGGGCGATCGGCGGCGTCATCGGCGAATAGGCTGTGCTGTCCTGGAGGGGATAGGTGATCGCCCAGATCGTGAAGAAGTCGGCGACCATGTTGAGCATCAGGGTGACGATAAATTCGCTCATCTGAAACACCTGGCGCAGCAGCGCTGCCAGCCCGGCCCACAGCGCCCCGCCCGCCATCGCCAGCAGCACCAACAGCGGCACCATCAGCAGCGGGGGCAAGTCCAAAAACAGCCCGCCCACCGTGGCAGCCAGCGCCCCCATCAGCAGCTGGCCTGGCTGCCCCAGATTCACCGGCCCAGACGCAAACGCCAGCGCCGCCGACAGACCGGTCAGCACCAAAGGCACAGCGTTTGTGAAGGTCGTTGCCAGCGCGTAGGAGTCGGCCACCGAAAACTGCAGCAGCGCCCCATAGCTGGCCAGCGGGTTGTACCCCTGCACAAGCATCAGCAAGCCGCCGAGCGCCAGGGCAACCCCGATGCCCAGCAGGCCGTTGAAGAGCTTAGCCATCTCCCTGCACCCCTTCCAACATCCAACGGCCTACCTGCTCGACCGTCGTCTGTTCTACCGGCACGTCGGCGACCAGGCTGCCCCGATGAAGCACGACGATGCGGTCCGCAAGCAAAAAAAGCTCTTCCAGACTGGCCGAAACCATCAGCAACGCCCGCCCCGCCGCACGCATCGCCAGAATCTGGTCGTGCACATACTCGATCGACCCGACATCCAACCCGCGGGTCGGCTGGTCGAGCAAGATCACCGGGCAGTCGAGCAGCAGCTCACGCCCCAGGATCACCTTTTGCTGGTTGCCGCCCGACAAGGTCTGCAGCGGGGCAGCGAGGGCCGGTGTGCTGACCGCAAAACGGGCCGCCAGCTCAGCTGTAAAGCGACGAGCGGCCCGCATATCAAGCAGCCAGCCTCGCCAGCGCAGCAGACGCCGGTTGAGCCGGTGGTGTGTCATGATCGCATTCTCCACCACCGAAGCGGAGAGGCTCCCCCCCATCCGTCCACGATCCTGCGCCACGAAGGCCAACACCCGCCGCCGGGCCAGGATCGGCGCCGCCGTCAGCTCTGTCCCTGCCACCACGATCCTGCCGGCGTTTGGCCGCAGCAGCCCCACGATCGCGTGGACCAGCTCAAGCTGCCCGTTGCCCTCGACGCCAGCAACCCCGACCAGTTCGCCAGCGTGCACCTGCAGGGAGATGTCGTGCAAAGAGATGCGCCCCTGGCCGTCCACAGCACGCAGCCCGGCGAGGGTGAGCAGCGCTTCTCCCGACGGCTGGGGCACACGGCGCGACTGAAACAGCACAGCCCGCCCCACCATCCGCTCGGCCAGCTCGCTGCGCGTGGTGCCTGCCGCAGGCAGCGTGGCCACTGCACGTCCCCTGCGCAGCACAGTCACCCGGTCAGCCAGTTCGAGCACCTCCTCCAGCCGGTGCGAGACAAACAAAATGGTGTGTCCCTGGTCGCGCAGCGCACGCAGCTCGGCAAACAACTGCGGGATTTCCTGCGGGGCCAGTACGGCGGTCGGTTCGTCCAGAATCAGAACGCGCACCTCCCGATAGAGCAGCTTCAGAATCTCTACCTTCTGGCGGGCAGCCACCGAAATGTCCGCCACCCGTGCGTCTGGCTCCAGCTCAAACTGAAAACGGTCGATGATCGCCTGGACCTGACGCCGCGCACGCGGTCGGTCGATCTGCCCAAACCAGCCGACCGGTTCGGCACCGAGCACGATATTCTCCCAAACTGTGTACTCGTTGACAAGCACAATCTCCTGATGCACCATCCCGATGCCGGCTGCAATCGCAGCCGCCGGGGACGCAAACCGAATCTCGCGCCCTTGGTAGAGAACCCTGCCGCGATCCGGGTGGGCAAGCCCATAGAGTACCTTCATCAGGGTGCTCTTGCCAGCACCGTTCTCGCCGACCAGGGCATGGATCTCGCCTTCCACAAAGCGCAGCGAAATATGGTCCAGCGCCAGAAGCGCAGGAGGGTAGACCTTGACAATCTCCTGCAGCTCGATCAAGGCGGGCAAAACAGGTGGGGAGGCTGCTGCCCCCCCACCTGTTTCTTCGCCGCTTCGCCGCAGCGGCGGCGCCAACCTACTGCCAGATTTCACGGCCGTCGTACAACTCGACCTGGAGGCTGCCGTCCACAATCTGCTGACGCAGCGCGGCAACCCGTTCTTTGATCGCCGCAGGCAGCACCTGGACCTGAGCTTCTGTGACCAGATCGACCCCACCGCTGGCCAGCCCGTACGAGAGGATCGCACCGGGCACATAGCTGCCATCCACGATCGTCTGGTAGACTTCCTGGATGGCCTTGCCCACATCTTTGATGTCGCTGGCCACCACAAAGCCAGGTTCGAGGTCGTTCTGGTTGGTATCCACCCCGATCGCATACAGCGAACGCTCGCTGGCTGCCTGCAGCACCCCAATGCCTGCTGCAGCAGCCACCTGAAAGACGACATCGGCCTGCTGGTCATACAGCTGCAGCGCAGCCTGCTTGCCCTTGGCAGCGTCATCCCACGCGCCCCCCAACGATCTCTTCTCCACCCGAATGGCCGGGTCGACCGCATGGGCACCCGCTTCATAGGCGTAGATAAACGCGTTGACGACCGGGTCCACATCGCCGCCCACCACCCCGATCACCTTGTCCGGGTTGATGTTGGGGACACTGCTGTCGACCGTCAGCATCCCGGCGACCACACCCGCCAGATAGGCGCTCTCTTCCTCGATGAAGTCCACCGAGGTAATGATTCCGCCGCTGTTCTCGACCACTGTATCCAGGTTGACAAACACCTTGTCGGGGTTGCGGTCAGCGATCTCTCTGAGCGCGTCCTCAAAGCCGTAGGAGATGACAAAAATGACGTCGGCATAGGCCACCGCAGCCTGCAGCGAAGGCTCGTATTTGCCAGCGTCGAAATTAGCTTCGATCGTGCGTGTCTCCACCCCATACTGCTCGGCCAGGGCCTCCATCCCTGCCTGGCCAGAATCGTAGAAAGCGTTGTCGCCGAGCGCGCCGTTGATCAGATAGACGGCGCGTGCTGGCTGGGTGGTCTGGGGTGCCGTGCAGGCCACCGCCAGAAGAGCGATCGCCAGCCAAAAAGGCAGGCGCACAAGAGTTGGGCGCATGGGAATTCCTCCTGAATCCTCACTTTGCTACAGGGACGTCGGAACAGCTGCGGCAGGCTGGCGGGGGCTGAGTTCGATCGCCACATGGCCGGCGCGGTTGCGCGAGAAACGGCTCATGAGCGTAAAAAGCTGGAACTGCCAGCCATATTTGGCGGCGAGCCGTCTGCGCTGCTGGGCATCGTCGGCCGGGCTGTCCAGCACGCGCGCCTGCGCATCCACCCAGCCGCTCTTGGGGGTCCCCCGCGCATCGCTGACCGCAATGCGGACCTGCCCGTTGTTGCGGATGCGTTTGACCTTACCGCTGTCGCCCACAGTCCACACGAAGAGTTTGCTCCCCTCCGCCGTCACCCAGACCGGGGTTACCACCCCGGCACCGCTCTTGCGAAATGTTTCCAGTGCGATGTATGTCGGATCCCCGATTTCTTGAAATTGCATAAGCCCCTTCCTTGTTTATTCATCTGTTGAAGCAGTTTCTGACCAGAAGTCTACCGTTTTGCGCGGCTGCTGTCTGTCAGCTGACCCCCAGACTGCGGGCGCAAGCGCGCAGTTCGCGTGCCGCTCGAATCGCCTGTTGGGCAGTAGACAGAGTATAATTTTACCATCAACCATTGCCTCTCCATTCAGAAAGACAGGATTTGAGACCCACTGTGGCTACCCAACCTTCCGTGCAGCGTGTGCTCTCCACACGCCACATCTGGCTGCTCACTGTGGGCGGCTTTTATGCCTTTTTCATTTTTGGTTTCCTGGACAACCTCAAGGGGCCGACGCTGCCAGTGCTGCTGCGCGATCTCAATTTCAGCTACAGCCAGGGGGGCGTCCTGCTGTTTGGGGCTTACCTCGGCTTCATGCTGGCGACGCTGCTGACGGGGCTGGTCGCTGATTCGGCAGGGGTCAAGGTTGTCCTGCTGTTGGCGGGGGCCGTTTTGACTGTGGGGCTGGCAGCCTTCAGCCAGCTCAGCTCGTTCTGGCTCTTGGTGCTGGCCATGGTTGTGATCGGGCTGGGACTGGGGTCGATCGAGGTCGGAGGCAACTCGCTGATCGTCGACTTGCACCAGTTCAGCCGTGGGCGCTATCTCAACCTGCTGGCGGTCTTCCACGGCGTAGGGGCTTTTGTGGTGCCACTCTATGTCAGCCAGCTGCTCGCTGTCGGTTGGAGCTGGCGTCAGATCTTTCAGTCTACCCTCGGGTTGGCGGTGCTGCTGGCCGTGATTTTCCTGCTGGCTCGCTACCCCCGCGCGCTGCCGTCAGGCCCCACGCTCAACCTGGGCACTCTTTTCCAGGCCGGTTTCACATGGCGAATGGGCTGGTACTATCTTCTGGTGACCGTCTATGTCGCGGCCGAGATCGGCTTTGCGTCCTGGATTGTCGAGTATTTGCAGCAGACAAAAGGGTTCAGTGTCGGGCTCAGTTCGCTCTACCTCTCGCTCTTTTTTGCAGCCATCATGGTCGGGCGACTGGTGGGCAGCTTTCTGGTCGAGCGTGTCGGGTACCTGCCCATCATGCTGGCCGCGACGCTGGCCGCCAGCGTCGCTTTGAGCGCAGGCATCTTTGGCCCCCCTGCGCTGACCTTCTGCCTGCCGCTCACCGGTCTCTTTTTCTCCATCATGTTCCCGACTGCGACCGCTGCGGTCTCGGCGCTGCAGGCAGGCAACACGAGCGCGATTCTGGGGGTCTTTTTCACCTTTGGCGGGCTGGGGGGGGCGCTCGGGCCCTGGGCGATCGGCGCTGCCGCCGATTGGGTGGGCATCCAGCTGGCCTTCGCGCTCAACATCTTTTTCTGTGTGGTGACGCTGGCCACGCTGCTGGTGATCCAGCGGCTGGCGCCAGCCGTCCGCTCTCGGTGAGAGCGGACACGTTGCTGGCCGCCACCGCTCGGACAAGTTCAGGGGAACCAGGCTAGGACTCGACGGCGTAGCCCAGCTGCTTGAGCAGATTTTGCCGTTTTCGCCAACGCTCCCAGACCTTGACCCACAGTTCCAGATAGACTTTGGTGCCGACCAGCTCCTCGATCTCTGGCCGGGCACTCTGGCCGATGCGTTTGATCATGCTGCCGCCGCTGCCGAGCACGATCCCCTTTTGCGACTCGCGCTCGACATAGAGCACCGCAGAGATGTAGGTCAGCGTGGGGGCGCGCTCTACAAATTCGTCGATTTCGACCGCCAGGCTGTGTGGCACCTCATCTTGCAGCAGGTAGAGTGCCTTTTCACGAATAAGCTCGGCGGCCATGTAGCGCAGGTCCACATTGGTCACCTGATCTTCAGGGTAATAGAGCGGCCCTGGCGGCAGCAGCATGCGCACTTGTTCCACCAATTCCTCGATTCCCTCTCCGGTCGCTGCGCTGAAGCGCGCAGTGCTGGGGGGCGGCTGCATCCAGCTGAGCAACGCCCGGTACTCTTCCATGCGTGCCGCAGTGGCCGCAGCGTCTCCCCCCCAACGGTCTGCCTGGTTGAACCCCAGGAGGAGCGGGGGCAGGGTGATCCGTCGCCGTTTGCGGGTGGTGAGCTGCACAAGCAGTTCGGCGATCGAGCGCTCTTCCTCCCCAGGCATGCTGTTGATGTCGACCAGCCACAACACAACGTCGGCGTCCGCGATCGTGCGGGCTGCGACCTGCACCATATACTCGCCCAGCCGGTGGAGCGGACGGTGGATGCCCGGCGTGTCCAGAAAGAGGATCTGGACATTCTCTGCGGTCAAAATGCCCAGGAGCGCGTCGCGCGTCGTCTGTGGCTTGGGGCTGGTGATCGCAATTTTCTGCCCCAGCACACGGTTGAAAAGCGTCGATTTGCCGACATTGGGACGGCCGATCACAGCGACAAATCCGCTGCGATGGTCGGGCCCTGCTTGCGGGAGGAGTGGCGACTCAGCGTCTGCCAGGGTGGGGTGCATAGGTTGCATGGGATTCTTTCTTGCTCACAAACGAACAATGTTCACGGTCTGGCAGGGCGGGGGAGATCCGTTCAACGCTGCAGAGCTGATCGGGGCCGCGAAGGGCTGGCGTGCAGGCGCCAGCCAAAATGCGCGCTCAAATAACGCAGATAGGGGTCTGGGTTAAGCGCCTGTTCAATCATATAGGTCGAACCGGTCAGCAGAATGACCGTCTCGTCGCGCTGCAGAGAACGCGCCATCTGCAGCGCCTGCGGCGGTTCGGCTGCCAGCAAGACCGGGGTGTCGCCAAGCACCGTTTTGATCTCTGCATGCACCTGCGTGGGATCCTGGCCTTTGTAGGAAGCGCCGGTGACGATGATCGTCTGGGCGATGCCCGCCAGGGGGCGAAAGACCTCAGCGGCAACGCGCTGGCCCGAGATGCCCACGACCAGAATCTTGTTCTGTTCGCCAAACTGGCGGCTGATCTCCCCAGCCAGTGCCTCGATCTTTTCAATGTTGTGGGCGATGTCTGCGTAGACGCGCTCTTCCACTTTCCAAAAACGGCCCAGCAACCGTGCCCCGGCAAAAGCCCGCAGCACCGCATCTTCGTCGAGATCCGGCACCAGCCAGCGCAGCGCAGCCAAAGCCAGCGCAGCGTTTCTTCTCTGATAGCTGGCCTGCAGCAGCGAATCTGGGGCGAGGTCGAAGGTGTCCAGCTGCGCATTCAACGCTGTCACCGCAGGGTCTTCTACCACTGTGCACGGCGCCCCTGCTGCGGCGCAGAGCTGCCGCACGATCTCCAGCGTCTCTGGGGCGCTCTCCGTGGTAAAAAAGGGCACGCCGGGCCGGACGATCCCCCCCTTGTCGAGCGCTCGCTGCCACACCTCCTCCCCCAAAAGGTGGGCATGGTCGCTGCCGACATTGGTGAGCAGGGTCGCCGCCACCGCCAGTGCGCGGGTCTGGTCGTAACGCCCACCCACGCTGGTCTCCAACGCAGCCCACGCCACGTTGTGGCGGGCAAAGAGGGCCAGGGCGACCAGAATCGAAACTTCTTGAAAGGTGTGCACGTGTGCGGGGTTGTCCACAGCCAGCCGCACACAGTGCGGCCGCACCTGCTCCTCCCAGACCGCCTGCACTTCTGCCTGGCTGACAAACTCGCCGCCGATGCTGAAGCGCTCACGGTAGTCGAAGAGGTGTGGGCTCATGAATGCCCCTGCCTTGCCGACAGCACCCAAGCCCACTTCGAGAAAACGGCAAGTCGACCCCTTGCCGCTCGTGCCGGCGACGTGGACCAGACGGGTGGGATGCCCTTGGGGCCACAGCGCCGCCACCGAACGGCTCAACAGCTCCTGACGCGCCAGCTTGGCGATCGACCACTCAGCATGATAGATCTGGTCGACAGCGTTGTAGTACGGAAAATTGGGGATGGCCAACGTCGCCTTCAATCTTCAAAGGGAACAGGAAGCACAGTTGCTTGAATACGGGCGATTTCCGCAGCAATCAACGCCTGCACTTCGGCGACCACTGTGCTGACGGCAAATGTCAAGCTCTCGCCGTTGCGCCGCAGCTTGCCTTCCACCATCCCATTTTTGAGCCCCTTGGCCCCCAACGTGAGTCGGATCGGGATCCCGAGCAGGTCGGCGTCGTTAAACTTGACCCCAGCCCGCTCGTCGCGGTCATCGTAGAGCACCTCGACTCCGGCCGCCAACAGCCCTGCATAAAGCTGGTCAGCGGCTGCCGTGACCTCCGGCGTCTTTTCAGTCGCCAGGCTGACCAGCATCACCTGATAGGGGGCCACAGTGATCGGCCACTGGATCCCAGCTTCGTCGTGGTGCAGCTCCACAATCACCGCCATCAACCGGCCAGAGCCAATGCCGTAGGAGCCCATCACGATCGGCTTCTCCTCACCGTTCTCGTCCAGATAGGTGGCGCCCATGGCGATGCTGTATTTGGTGCCCAGCTTGAAAATATTGCCGACCTCGACCCCACGCGCCGTGTAGAGCGGTGCCCCACAGTGCGGGCAGCTGTGGCCGTCGCTGGCCGCAGCCAGGTCCACAACCTGGTCAGCACTGTACTCCCGCCCGTAGTTGGTGTTGAGCAGGTGGTACCCTGCCCGATTGGCACCGGCCACCAAATTGGGGCTGCGCGCCACCAGATCATCTACCACCAACAACATGGCCTCGCGGCGGACACCGACCGGCGACCCATAGCCCGGCTCGGCGCCGACTGCCTGGATCTCGGGGGCTGTCGCCGGGCGCAAGCGCCGAGCCCGGATCGCATTGGTGAGCTTGGTCTCGTTGAGTTCCATGTCCCCGCGCACCACGCAGAAGACAAACTGCTCCTGGACTTTGCCGTCGGGCTGTTCGATCTCGGCGACCAGAAAGACGGCTTTGGCCGTCGCACTGGGCTCGACCTGCAAAAACTCGGCCAGCGCGGCGATCGTCGTGACGCCCGGCGTGGCCACTTCCTGCAGCGGCAGCGGCTCCTCAGCCGGCGGATCTGGTTTGCGAAAGAGCGCCACCTGGCGGTTGGCGCTGTAGCCACAAGACCGGCAGAGCACCAGCGTATCTTCGCCGATCTCGGTCAGCGCCATGAACTCGTGCGCCATCCGCCCACCCATCATCCCCGTATCGCTTTTGACCGCCACCACATCGATGCCAGCACGCCGAAAAATATTGAAATAGGCCTGATAAAAGTGTGGGTAATAGCTGTCGATGCCCGCTTCGTCCCGGTCGAAGGTGTAGGCGTCCTTCATCGTGAACTCGCGCACGCGCAGCAGACCGGCGCGCGGGCGTGGCTCGTCGCGAAACTTCGTCTGGATCTGATAGAGCATTGTCGGCAGCTGCCGGTAACTCTTGATATACTTCTTGACCAGGTCGGCCATGATCTCCTCGTGGGTCATGCCCAACACCATGTCCCGGTCGTTGCGATCCCGAAAACGCGCCATATCGCTGCCGATCTGATACCAGCGGCCCGTCTTCTGCCAGAGTTCAGCCGGATGTACCATGGGCAGGGTCACCTCCTGGCCGCCGATGGCGTCCATCTCGGCACGAAAGATCTCTTCGATCTTCTGTTTGGTGCGCAGCGCCAACGGGAGAAAATCAAAGATCCCAGCGGCGATCTGGTGAATCATGCCGGCGCGCATCATCAGCTGATGGCTGACCACGTCGGCGTCAGCTGGCACTTCGCGCAGGGTCTGAAAAAACAGCTTGGAAAGACGCATGGAAAACTCCGGATCGTTCAGCAGTTGGGCTGTCTCAGCAGCCGTTCGACCTGTTCTTGAATCTCGGCATAGCTGGCCACACCGACGATGCGTCCGACTTCTCTGCCCTGGTACAGCAGCAGCAAGGTCGGCAGCCCCTTCACCTGAAAACGCTGCGGGGTCTGCGGATTTTCGTCGACGTCCACAGAGGCCACCACCAATCGTCCTGCATAGTCACGTGCCAAAAACTCGATGTAGGAAGCGATGATCTGGCAGGGCTGGCACCACTCGGCCCAAAAATCGACGACAGCTGGCAGCGAAGCCCGCTCCACCTGCTCGGAAAAGGTGGCATCGGTGACCGCAACGGCCAGCGGCGCAGCCCACCTCTGCGGCGAAGGCTTGGGTGGCACAGGCTGTGGACGTCCCCCCAATCGTTGCCTCAACTTTTCAAACATAGCGACCTTCTTTTTCCGTCGTGTTTTTCGGTGGGCCTGTTTTCTCCTGAGTATATGTCTGGCAGCATGGAACTGTCAAAGCAGCTGTGGTAAGATTTGTGCTGTACCTTTTGCAATCGGCCAGCGCTTGACAGCGACCTACAGCTAGCGACAAGGAGCGATCATGTCTTCGACTTACCCATGGCTTTCCAGCTATGAGCCAGGCGTCCCCGCAACCGTAGAAATCCCCTCCAGGACCATACAGCAGTTTCTGACCGATTCAGCCCGCAAGTACCCAGACAAGACCGCAGTGCGCATGGTCTTGCGCTATCTTCCCCTCGGCCTGGCTGTACAGGCCAGGCTGACCTACCGAGAACTGGACGATCTGAGCAGCCGATTTGCCGCGGCGCTGGCAGCACAGGGCATCGGCAAGGGCGCGCGCGTGGCCATCATGCTGCCCAACTGTCCGCAGCAGGTCGTCGTCTACTTCGGCATTCTGAAAGCCGGCGCGATCGTCGTCAACACCAACCCGACCTACCCCCCCCACGAGCTTGAACCGTTGATGCAGGTGAGCGGTGCCGAAGCGATCATCACCCTCTCCGGTCTCTACGCACGGGTCAAAGAGATCCAGCCCAACACTGCCCTCAAAACGATCCTCCTGACCGATGTGTCCGACCATGTCGCTGGGATCTTCCGCAGGACGGTCAACCGACAGCTGGCCACCCGCGGCCTCTATGCGGCGGTACCACCTGCACACGGACTGCTCTTTTACAAGGATCTGCTGGCCCGCCCGCCGGCCGCTGCCCCCACAACCAACTTTGACCCGGCAGCTGACACAGCGGTCTTTCAGTTCACCGGCGGCACCACCGGCACCCCCAAAGCGGCTGAACTGACCCATCGCAATCTGGTCGCCAACACCGTCCAGATGAACGCCTGGTTCACCACAGTCTCTCCGGGCAACGAAAAGGTCCTGCTGGCGCTGCCCGCATTCCACGTCTATGGAATGACAGTCGGCATGCTCTTCGGGGTCTCTGTCGGTGCAGAGATCGTCATCGTCGCCGACCCGCGCGATACCAACCACATCCTCAACGTGCTCGCCCACGAGAAGATTACCCTCTACCCGGGTGTGCCGGCCATGTACATTGCCATCATCAACCACCCGCGTGTGGCTGACTACGACCTGCGTTCAATCAAGGCCTGCCTCAGCGGTGGTTCGGCGCTCCCGGTCGAGGTGGCCCAAAAATTTGACGAGCTCACCGGTGGGCGCCTGGTCGAAGGCTTTGGCATGTCCGAATGTTCGCCGGTAGCGACCGCCAACCCGATCATGGGGCGGGTCAAATTTGGCTCGATCGGGACACCGCTCTCCAGCACCGAGGTCGCCATCGTTGCGCTCGAACCCGACGCCAGCGGCCACTATCGCTTCCTGGCCGCCGGTGAAGAGGGCGAAGTGGTCGTGCGGGGCCCACAGGTCATGAAGGGGTACTACAACAACCCAGAAGAGAGCGCCCGCACCGTCGATGCCGACGGCTGGCTGCATACAGGCGACATCGGCCGGATGGACGAAGAGGGCTACTTTTACATTGTCGACCGCAAAAAAGACCTGATTATCGCCAGCGGGCTCAACATCGTGCCGCGCGAGGTAGAAGAAGTCCTCTTTATGCACCCCAAGGTCATGGAGGCGGCGGTCATCGGCGTCCCCGACGCCAAGCGAGGCGAGACGGTCAAAGCCTTTGTCGTCCTCAAACAGGGGCAGAGCGCCACTGTCGAAGAGCTGCGCGCATTTTGTAAGGAAAAACTTGCCCCCTACAAAATTCCTACCCAGGTCGAATTCCGAACCGAACTGCCAAAAACCCAGGTCGGCAAGGTTCTGCGTCGCCTGCTGGTAGCAGAAGAAAAGGCCAAACTGGCGGCGGCCGACAAACCCTAGGACAGGGGGCTTCAATCGCCTAGCAGACGAAAAGCCGAGTTTTTTCACAAAAACTCGGCTTTTTTTACCCACACAGCCGGCGCTCTACAAACCGTTCACGGCGACAGCACCTGACCGGAAGAATCCTTGACCCCCTCTGGGGAGGCTACTCCCGATACTCCGGCGGAATGAACTCTTCTTTCGAGAAATCGCGCGGCTGGCGCGGGCGGTACAGCAGCCGTGCCAGCCCGACACTGGTCGCATAAAGCACCAGCAGCGGGCCCATCACCAACGTCATGTTGACCGGGTCAACCGTCGGCGTGATCGCAGCTGCCATGATGGCGATCACCACAATCGCGTGGCGCCAGTACCCCAGCAGCTGCTGGCCGCTGACAATTCCAGCACGCGCCAGAAACGAGATCACCAACGGCATTTCAAAAGCCACACCGATCCAAAACACAATCCGCGTGACAAACCCAATGTAGCGGTCGATCGTCCATTCCTGGGCAATAATGTCACCCAGAAACCCCTGCAAAAAACCCACCGCAGCCGGCAGCAAAAGAAAATAGGCAAAGAGTGCCCCGATCCCAAAGAGCACCATCACACCAGGCAGGGTCAGAATTAAATTGCGTTTTTCATGCGGGTACAGGCCAGGGGCCACAAAGGCGATCAGCTGATAGACGATCACGGGCATGCCCAGCACAGCCCCAGACGCAAAGCTGACCCGAAAAAAGACTCCCAGCGTGTCGGTCGGCCCGATCGCCATCGGGCGCGAGCCAGATGCAGTCAGCGGTTGGATAATAAAACGCAGCAGCGGGCTGACAAACAACATAGAAATCAGTGTGCCGAGCACCAACGCGCCGATCACCCAGATCAGGCGCGTGCGCAGCTCGCGCAGATGGTCCATCAGCGTCATCCGGCTGTCTTCGATCGGTTGAAATACAGAGCGTTCGGTCACCGGTCTGCCTCTGTCGCTGCGGACACTGAGCCATCGGATGGTTGAAAAGCGGTCGAAGCGGGGCTTTCTGCAGGAATTGCCTCGGCAACCTCAGCGGGCTCGGCAACCTCAGCGGGCTTGGCAGCCACGGCGGGCTTGGCGGCCACAGCGGGCTTGGCGGCCACAGCGGGCTTGGCGGCCACAGCGGGCTTGGCGGCCACAGCGGGCTTGGCGGCCACAGCGGGCTTGGCGGCCACAGCGGGCTTGGCGGCGGCACTCTTGCCTGGGTCCAAGACCTCGTTCACAATTCGCCGCGGGTTGATTTCTTCGAGCATCTTGATCTCATCGCTGAACTGCGAGGAAAATTCGTTGCTCACCGAACGGAGTTGTCGCACAAAATTTGCGATCGAACGCATTGCACCTGGCAGCCGTTCGGGGCCCAACACAACCAGGGCAATCACAGCGATCACAAACAGTTCCATCACACCGATGCCAAAAAAGCTGTCCATGGTCAGAAAGGTTTCCTCTGTGTGTCCTTCAAGGCTGAACCCAACACACCGTTGATAAAACGGGCACTGCTGTCGCTGCCGAACTGTTTGGCCAGCTCGACCGCCTCGTTGATCACCACCTTGGCAGGCGTCTTTGACAGCGGGCTGCCCAGCTCGAAAAGGGCCAGACGCAGCAGATTGCGGTCAATGATGGCGAGCTGTGGCACAGGCCAGTCTGGCGCGTAGCGGGCAATGATCGCATCCAGCAGTTCCAAGTGGGTCAGCACACCCGCAACCAAAAAACGCAGATAGGCGGCGGTTTCCTGGCTGACCACAACCGCCGGATCCTCGCCCTCCTCGTTGGGCTCTGGATTGGCCAGCCGGGCGTCGACGACGTTGCCCGGCTTGTGGCCGACGCTGTCGATCTCGAAGAGCGTCTGCACAGCCAGCCGCCTTGCCAGTTGGCGATCCTGGATAAACGTTTGATGAAGGCGCTGTTCCATCCTCACAGGTGTCTGCACGGGTATCTTTTGCTTTGCCGTTGTCATGTCTGTCATCTCAGGCCATGACCAGCCCACCGTCTACGGTCAAGACATGGCCGGTGATAAAGCCGGAGCGTTCAGCTGCCAAAAAGGCGACCGCCCAGGCGACTTCCTCCGGTGTGCCCATCCGTCCCAACGGCGTTGAGGCCAGAATTCCTGCACGCTGTTCGTCGCTGAGCAGGTCAGTCAGCGCAGTCGGGATAAATCCTGGGGCCACAGCGTTGACGGTGATGTTGCGGCTGGCCACCTCGCGCGCCAGGCTTTTGGTGAAACCGATCATCCCCGCTTTGCTCGCCGCATAGTTTGACTGGCCCGCCTGCCCGGACAGACCGACGACGCTGGTGATGTTGATGATGCGCCCCCAACGCTGCTTGACCATGCTGCGGAGGGCAGCTTTGGTCACTGTGAACACGCTGCGCAGGTTGGTGTGGATCACCACATCCCAATCCTCCTCCTTCATCGTCATCAACAGGGTATCTCGTGTCGTGCCAGCATTGTTGACCAGAATATCCAGGCTCCCCAGATCGCCCTGCACCTGCTTGACCAGCGCTGCGGCCTGCCCGGTATCACTGACATCCGCCTGGTAAATCCGGCACACTCCGCCCCCCGACGCAATCTTTTCCTGCACAGCGTAGGCTCCTGCCTCGTTGCCGCGATAGTGGACTGCCACTTTGGCACCGCCGCTGGCCAGTTCACAGGCGATGGCGGCACCGATCCCACTGCTGCTGCCCGTTACCAGAGCGACTCGATTTAAAAAATTCATGCGTGCTCCTCCACCAGCCACCCTGAATTATACTCAGGAATTGGCGATCCCGAAACGCATCCAATCCGCGTACGCGCGCACGCCGGCCAGGTCGCTGACCGCCAGCCGCTTGGAGCCCCGAGCGATCCGTTTGACCAGCCCCACCAGCACGTCGCCGGCCCCCAGTTCGACAAAGGTCGCTGCACCCGCCTCCGCCATCCGCTGGATCGACTCTGTCCAGCGCACGCTGCCGGTCAGCTGTGCCACCAGTTCAGCGCGGATGGCTTCTGGGCTCTCCAGGGGGCCAGCCAAAGTATTTCCGATCACAACGACCTGGGGAGGAAGAATTGTCGTGGCTTCGATAGCGGAGCGCAATGCGTCGGCTGCGGGTTGCATCAGCGGGCTGTGCGCTGCGATGCTGACCGCCAGCGGCACAACCTTGCGGGCCCCGGCAGCCGACAGGGCCGCCATTGCCTGTTCCATCCCCCTGCGGTTGCCAGAAATGACCAGCTGGCCCGGGCAGTTGTCATTGGCGATCTGCACAATGGCGTCGTCCCCTGCAATCTGCGCGCAGACAGCGTCGACCTGGGGCTGATCCAGCCCCAGAATCGCTGCCATCAGGCCGGGTGCCTGTTCGCCAGCCAGTTTCATCAGCCGCCCCCGTTCGCGCACCAGCCGCAACCCATCCGCATAGCTGATGCAGCCAGCGGCCACCAACGCCGTATACTCCCCCATGCTGTGCCCGGCGACAAAGACATCCTCTCCACCGCGCAACAGCGTGTCGCCCAACTCGGCTTCCACAGCCCGCATCGCTGCCACGCTGGCCGCCAACAGGGCCGGCTGGGCGTTGAGCGTATCCGTCAGCTCCTCTTCAGGGCCTTCCAGCATCAGGCGGCTGAGGGAGACGCCCAGCACCGCATCGGCTTCTTCCAGTGCGGCGCGCGCCTGCGGAAATGTGTCGACAAATTCCTGGGCCATCCCCACCTTCTGGCTGCCCTGCCCAGGAAAGAGAAAAGCGGTGCGGTTGACAGCACCCAGATGTAAAAACGGTTGCATACAGATCCTGGGCCTCCCACGGGCGCTAAAAACAAAGAAGGATTTGGCTGGTTCGTCCAAATCCCTCCTGTAATCGAGCGATAGCGGCTGTTCAAACGCTCTCCGGGGGAGAGCTCGCTGTGCACAGCTACTTCTTGGGGGCAGCCTGGTCCTTGATGGCCACCACCTGCCGTCCTTTGTAGAAGCCGCAGTGCGGGCAGACCCGGTGGGGCAACACAGGTTGGCGGCAGTTGCCACACACCCCCAACGCAGGCACGCCGAGCGCGTCATGGGCACGGCGGCGATCCCGGCGCCCTTTGCTCAATTTTCGTTTTGGTAACGGTGTCATTGTATCTCCTTCTCTGTGCGGTGAGCCCGCGTCCCAAGATCAAGCGTTTTTTTCATCGTCGCGCAACTGAAGCAGAGCAGACCAACGCGGGTCTTTTTCCACTTTTTGCTCTCGGCTGAGAGCCTCCGAATGGAACTCGACATTCTCCATACGGTCCAGTTCTTGCAGGTGTCTGACCAGGTTGGGGCACTCGCCAGCTCCCTCCCAGCTGCAGCCAGGATACATCGGCAGAGCCAGCCAGATCGCCTGGCGCACCACTTCGGCCAGATTCAGGATGTGCTGTTCGTCGATCGACAAGGCAGCATCGTCCAGATCCTCTTCATCTCCTTCGTACTCGTCCCGTCGCAGATAGCGGCCGCTGAACACTTCGGTCAACGGGTGGAAATTTTCTTCCAACGCAAAACGCACGGGCACTGCGATCGGTTCGGCACAGCGGTTGCAGCCTGTCTGAATCACCGTGCTCAGCTGGCCGGCCACCAAAATTCCACTGTTGGTACGCAAAAATTGTACCTGGCCCACCAACGGGCCCAAAAACTTCAGCTCTGCATCCAACCCCGTGAGCGACTCGTTCAATTCGTACAGTCGCGTCGCCCCGATCGGTTCTTTGAGCAGCTGTGCTACATTGAACTGCATGGTGTAACCTCCTCTTTGCAAAGGAGGAAGGGCACTTTGGGCCCACCCCATCCTGCCTGCCAGGATACAGCATCAAAACAGAGAGTCAGTATAGTGTCTGGGGCAGATTCTGTCAAACGACAGCGGGTGTGGGCGCAGCCTCTCAGGAGGTGCCGCCCTCTGTTCGCTGGCTCTCCAGATTCTGTCGCAGCAGATCCAGGCCATTGTCGACCTGCCGCCCGATGCTGCGCAGCTTGGTGGCCAATTCCTCCAGCACATAGACTGCGTAGCGGTCGGCTTCATCGCGACGCTGCTCGGCGGCATGCTGCGAGTCCACCAGGATACGTTCGGATTCCTGGCGAGCGGCAGAGACCAATGCGTCGCTCTCCAAGATCTCCCGGGCACGGCGGCGGGCCTGTTCGACGATCTGGGCTGCTTCTGACTCCGCCGCTTCCAGGATGCGGTCGCGCTCCAGCAACATGCGTTCGCTTTCCATAATTGAACTGGGGACATTGATCCGCAGCCGCTCCAGCGCCTCGCTGGCCAGCGCGTAGTCGACCATGCGCAGCGAAGACATCGGCAGCCGCCGACTGTTTTCCAGAATGCGATCCAGTTGATCGATGATCTGCAAAATTGCGATAGAACACCCCCCGATTTATTCAGTCATGGTGTACCAGTTTGTCTTCGCGACGAAGGTAAGGTTTCTGCGCTGTGCTGCGGAGCGGGCGGTCAAATTTGCGTCCGAGCGCATCCAGCACATGTCCGGGGGCCCAGGCCCCGCATTCTCCGCCCAGACTCGCCACTTCTTTCAAAATGGTGGCGCTCAAATAGGCGTAGTCGCTGCTGCAAAAAAGGCAGCAGAGTTCCAGCTCAGGGGCCATTCCGCCGTTGGCCCAGCCGATCTGTTGCTCGTACTCGAAGTCTGCCACGTTGCGGAGGCCGCGCACCACCACATCGGCCTTCTGTTCGCGCGCACATTCGACGGTCAGCCCTTTGTAGGTCACGATCTCGAGGTTGGGCAGGTGGGCCAGGGCTTGCTGTGCCAGCTGCAGCCGTTCCGCCGTGTCAAAAAGCAGCTTTTTGGGAGGGGCATCGTAGATCGCCAAAACGACCCGGTCAAACAGCAGGCTGGCCCGCACGGCAATATCGATGTGGCCGTTGTGAATCGGGTCAAAAGTGCCTGGATAGAGCGCGCGTCCCATGAAAATTCCCTTTCCACGCAATATCTATGATTCGGGCAAAAATTGCATAAAGACCTGATTCCCCATCAGGAGGCCGTGGGGGGTGAGCCGGATCCGCTCGTTGTCCACGTGGAGCAGCCCAGCCTCTTCCAACAGCGCCAGCTCCTGTGCAAACACAGCGGTGGCGGCGACCCCATGCAGCTGTTCGAATCGTCGGTGTGGAACCCCCTCGCGCACCAGCCGCAGGCCGACCATCATGCTCTCCCCCATCGCCAGCCGAGGGGAAATCTCTTCGACGAATTCGGTCAGCTTTTCCCGGCGGTGGGCGCGGCGCACATAGCTGGGCACTGGCCTGCGGTTGCCCCAACGCCGCTCCACAAGGCCTTGCGGGCCTTGGCTGCGCAAATGGCTATGGGCACCTGGCCCGATCCCCAGATAGTCCCCGTTGCGCCAGTAGACCAGATTGTGTCTGGACGCAAAGTGCAAGGTTTCGTCGAGGTTGTCTGCGGGCGATCGCTGGCGCGCCCAGTTGGAGACTTCGTAGTGAAGGTACCCGGCCTGGGCCAGCTGCTCCAGGGTCATCTCATACAGCTGGGCGGCCAGATCCTCGTCGGGGGCTGGGACCTGGCCACTCTTGACCCAGTGAAACAGTGGGGTGTTCGGTTCTACGATCAGGCTGTACAAACTTACATGTTCCGGCGCCAGCGCCACAACCTGGGTCAAGGTCTCCTGCCAGGCTGTCGGGCTTTGCTCGGGCAACCCAAAGATAAAATCCAGGTTGATGTTGGTAAAACCTGCCTGGCGTGCCGCTGCATAGGCCACATAGACATCTTCGACCGTGTGGATACGCCCAAGCCAGCGCAGTTCGTCGGCTCGCAGGCTTTGCACACCCATGCTCAACCGGTTGACCCCAAGGCTGTGCAGCAGCGCAAATCGAGAGCGGTCGACGGTGCCCGGGTTGGCTTCGCTGGTGATCTCGACATCAGGGGCCAGCCGAAAACAACGCTTCACCCCTTCGAGCAGCTGAATCAGCTGCTCGTCCTGGAGCACCGTCGGCGTCCCCCCGCCCAAAAAGACAGTTTTCACCGTGCGATCCGCCAACAGATCCGCCCACTGCTCCATCTCCACACACAAGGCATCCACAGTGGGTTGAAAAGAGGCTTCCATGCCCGCGTAGGTATTGAAGTCGCAGTAGGGGCATTTGCGTTCGCAGAAAGGAATATGCAAATACAGACCCAGTTCGGACAGTTGCAGCATCAGGGTACCCGGCTAAACACCGTTGGGTCGAGAGCCATTTCTTTGTTCGACAACGTTCAACGGTTTTCCAGACGGAAGCCGTGGCCGCGCACAGTGACAATGTAACGAAATTCATCGTCACATTCTTCGATACGCTCGCGCAGACGGCGCACCAGCGCGTCGATCGCCTGTTCGCTGACTCCTTCGCTGGCGGCCTCTGGCCAGACCGCCTCGACGATCTGGTCGCGCGTGATCACGCTGCCGCCAGAGTCCCACAGCACTTCGATCAGCCGGTACTGGTGCAGGCTGAGGGGGGGATCGACCCAGTTCCCGTTGACAATCACCTGGCGGGTCTCCTTGTCGACGCGCAACCCCTGCTTGTCGCCCTCGATCGAAAGAGGGGCAGTCGCCCCAGCATCGACAAATGCCAGTTTGAACCGGAGCGCGATCTGCAGTTCGTCCCCATCTTGTAGCGTGCAGGCCATTTTGCTGGACACCTCCTGGCCGTTGACATGGGTACCGTTTTTGCTGCCCAGATCCTCGACCTGGTAGTGATCGCCTGACCAGCAGACCCGGGCATGGAGGCGGCTGACCTGACGATCGGGCAAGTGAATGTCACAGCCTTCGTCGCGGCCGATGGTCAACGGGCGGCTGCGGTCCAGCGGCCAGCGCCGTCCTGCTTCTGCGCCGCGCTGCAACACCAGCATCGCATGCTCTTTGGGTGCTGCTGGGACGGAGGGCTGGTGGCCAGCAGTTGGAGTCGGTTCAGGTCGCATCAGATTCCTCGTCGGTCCGAACTGCCTCTGTCTGCGGGCAATGGATAGGGTTGTACGACACCGCCTCCCCCAATTCGTTCTGACAAAATTTCGCCAACATGGTACAATTCCTTTTGTGCAATTGTGCCCGATTATATCAGAGTTATGCAATGACAACAACGCCGTTCCAAGAGCGCTGCGCTCCTGACCGACAGCCAGGTGAGCCATGTCCCCTGTCCTAGAAACTGGCAAAGTGTTGCGCGGGCGGTACGCCATCCAGGAGTTGGTCGGGCAGGGAGGCATGGGGGCCGTCTATCGTGCCAACGACCTGCGTCTGACCGGCCGGGTCTGTGCTGTCAAAGAGGTGCTGCCCGGGCTGACCGAAAGCTCGGCCACGCGCGAGGATCTGGAACAGATCGCCGAACAGTTCCGCATTGAAGCCAGCACCCTGGCACGTCTGGACCACCCCAATCTGCCCAAAGTGTCCGACTATTTTTCGACAGCGGGCCGCGAATATCTGGTGATGGATTTTGTAGACGGCCGCGATCTGCAGGAGATCTTGCTGGAGACGGCACGCCGCGGGGAGCGGCTGCCAGAAACGCAGGTGCTTCTCTACGCTGCCCAACTGCTGGACGCCCTCGAATACATGCACGGCCAGAGCCCCCCGGTGGTCCATCGCGATATCAAACCGGGCAATATCAAAGTCACCCCACGCGGGACGGTCAAACTGGTCGATTTTGGGCTGGTCAAGGTGCTGCGCACCAACGACAGCCGCACGGTGACGGTCGTACAGGGGCGTGGCACGGTTGCCTATACCCCGCTCGAACAGTATGGAGGGGACACCGGTTTCACCGACAGCCGCAGCGACCTCTACTCGCTGGCGGCTACCTTGTATCATCTGCTCTGCGGCCAGCCACCCGCAGACGCCAAAGAACGCTTTCTGAGGCCCGGCCTGCTGGCATCGCTTCGCCAGCTCAACCCGGAAATTTCCCCGCGCGTCGAGCACGCCATCTTTCGGGCCCTCTCGATGCACCCCAACGAACGCCCAAACACTGCCGACGAATTTCGCAGCCTGCTGCTCGGCGCTGTCCAGCAGGCCGATTCGCTGGCCGCACACTTTCCTTTACTACCAATACGGTCCCCGACACGCAGCTGGGGGGCCAGCCTTCAAGAAAATCGTCTGCTGATCGGGCTGGCCACAGCCTTGTTGCTGGTCGCTGTGCTGGTCAGCCTGGTCTGAATCGACTCCTCCCCCAGCGGCTTTCAGAGGTCGCTGGGAACAGGCGGAAAGATGCGGCGCCGCTCTGTCGGCACCACTTCGATGGGGGGAGCAGGCTGGCTGTATCCCTCGGCGGCTGCCCCCCCCTCGGCGGCCACAACAGCCGCCAGCGGCTCTTCGCTGCGCTGCACACCCCAAGCGATCAAGGCCAGGGGCACACAGCTGAAAAGCGCTGCGATCCCGCCCCAGAGCAGCAAAGCGGTGACCCCGACCACCTGCGCCTGAAGTTGCCCGAGCCAGCCAGACAGAAAACCGGTCGCCACCCAAAGCCCAGAGACCCCCTCCCCCCCGGCCATCTGCCAACCAATTCCGACCCTGCCATCGGCGACAATCCCCACCCCCAACAGCCCAAGCAGAGCAGGCACGCCTACGCTGGTCACCAACCCGGTCGTATCGTTCAACCTGGCCCGAAGATCGACCACATAGGTGAGCAAGGGCAGCATCGTGCCAGCCACCAAACCGGCCAGCAAGGCTGGCAGCGTCGGCACAAAGGGCGCCAACGCCAGGCCGGCCACGGCCCCTGCCACGACCCCGCGACCGACCAGAACTGGATTGCTCTGCCCGGTGACAAACCAGGTGTAAAAGAGGGGTAAAATTCCGCCTGCAACCGCCGAGAGAATCCCGTTGACACTCCCACGCATCACCCCCAAAGGCCCCAACGCTTCCAACTGCAGCGGGTTTGCCCACAGCCAGCCGGGGAGTGCCGCCACCAACAACAGGCTGCCCGCCACAGTCAACAACGGGCGGCGGTCGGCCGGCAGCCGGGCCACTTCCCCCGCCAGCGGACGGCGAGGTGCCCAAACGACCAGCGCCACGCCTCCCACAGCAGCAGCCAACAAAAAGACAACGCCTGTTCCGCCGGGGTCGACAAACCCATGCCCCAGGTTCAAGTTGCGCCCCAAGGCCGCCAACCACCCCCCGCCCTGCACCCAGTTGCCAGCCAGCGGATAGATCACCCCGCCAAGCAGCAGTGCCAGCAACCAGGGTGCCAAAGCAGGTGCCCGGTCGAGCAGCACCATCACCGGCAGCAGGGTCACCACAAAG
This sequence comes from Chloroflexota bacterium, assembly GCA_018969295.1. Classification (GTDB taxonomy): domain Bacteria; phylum Chloroflexota; class Anaerolineae; order Caldilineales; family Caldilineaceae; genus Caldilinea. The sequence goes on from JAGWYN010000036.1 coordinate 26,589, forward strand.
AGCCAGGGCAGCTGGCTGAAAAACAGCGCGTAGACTGGGGCGGTCAGCTCGCTGCCCGACAAAAACCAGCCGCTGAGCCCTGCCGCACCCCAGCCCGTCCCCCAGTTGGCTGGCAGCGGGCTCCACTCCCAGACAAGCGCGCTCAGCTCTGGCCTCACATAGACCAACCCAATGCCGCCAAAGTGCAAGGCAAAGCCGATAGCCCAGTAGGCCACAGCTGCCAGAGCGCAGGCGACAAGAGCGCCCAAGGCAATCTCCCAGGCCCGCTCACGCTCCAGGGCGGCCACACCGATCAGGAGCAACCCGACCGGCACCAGCAGAGCCATCGACGTGGCCACCAAAACCCAAAGAACAGAAGCTGGAATGTTGACCAACGCAGCCGTCAGATGCTGGGCCAGGACCCACCCGGATCCTCCATACAGGAGCACACCCACAACGACTGCCAAGGTCAAAATCAGACGGATGAGAAGGGATCGATTCATAGCGACAACCAATACTTTGCCGGCCGGGATGTTGTTTGTTGTGATCGAGCCCCTGACCGTGTGTCCATCATACCAAAGCGGCTGCATTTCCCCAAAGCAAGGGGCAAGTGTGGTACACTGCACCGCATGGGAACAGGACAAAGAGAGAACAGCGCCGGAGCAGCTCCGCAAGGCTGGAGTTCCCTGCACGACCGCTGGTTGGCTGGGCTCCTCGGGCTGCTTTTTTTTCTGCTCTATCTGCGCACTGCAGCGCCTTCCATCGTTGCCCTGTTCGACGACACGCTCGAATTTCAGCTGGTGCTGCCCACCTTTGGGATTGCCCACCCGACCGGCTATCCGCTGTACACCCTGGTCGGCGGTCTCTGGAGCCATCTGCTGCTGGCGGGCAACTGGGCCTGGCGGGTCAATCTCTTCAGTGCGGCGGCAGCGGCGGCGGCAGTAGCCGTCCTTTCGATGGCTTCCACAGCCTTGCTGCGCGCAGAAGGGCTGCGTGGACCCCGCTGGGGAGGGGTTGCCGCCGCGGCCACCTTTGCGCTCGGCCCTGTCTGGTGGCAGCAGGCGACCGTCGCCGAGGTCTATGCGTTACACAATCTCTTGGTCGCTCTGATCTTGCTGCGGGCGTTTACCCTTGACTTCGCCTCTCCTGTACGACGAAACCGCCAGCTGGCTTTGCTGCTGGCGCTTGTAGGATTCGGGCTGACCCACCACCGCACCACACTTCTGCTGGTCCCTGGCCTGGCAGTCTACCTGGTCTGGCGCCAGCCAGCGTTGCTGCGCCCACAGCGGGTCTGGCTGCTCTGGCTGGCGGCCCTGTTGGCCCCCCTGCTGCTCTATGGCTACCTTCCCTGGCGGTTCGCACAAGGGGTGTCCGATCTGCACGGCAGCTACCTGCCAACCTGGAACGGTTTCTGGGCACATGTCCTGGCAACCCAGTACGGCAGCTTTTTTACTGCCAACGAATTGAGCCGCAGCTACAGCGCCCTCCACTGGCTCCAGCACTGGATCCAACAAGGGGGGGGAGTCGGCAGCCTGCTCAGCTTGCTGGGGCTGGCCAGCCTGATCCGCGCCCGCTGCTGGCCTGCCTGGAGCCTGCTGCTGCTGGTGTTGGCAGCCAATCTGCTCTTCACACTGGTCTACCAGGTCGGCGACCCTGAAGTCTTTTTGCTGCCGGCTTTGCTCGCTGCGGCGCTGCTGGCCGGACGCGGCCTGGCTGCTCTGCACCAGTTGCTCGCCGGGCGACTGGCCAGCTGGCAGGCGGCGCTGGCCACAGCCGGGGTGCTGCTCCTGGTTGTCGGCGGGGCTGGGCGTGGCGCTCCAGTCGACCGCAGCGCCGACTGGGCCCTCCACGACTATGCCGCCGACCTCGCCACGGTTGACTTCCCCCCGCAGAGTCTGGTGATCGGGTTGGAAGGCGAGATGACGGCGCTGCGCTATATGCAGCAGGCAGAAGGGCTTGGCCTGGCAGCAACCCCCGTCGTCGCCGATGCACCCGAACGGCGGCGGGCACGGCTGGCCGATGCGGTGGCTTCAGGCAAACCGGTCTACTTGACCCGCGAGGTGGAAGGGATCGAGAGCCTCTACAGCTTCAGCGGGGAAGGCCCGCTGATCCGCGTCTGGCCGCGCGGGAGAAGCCCTGCCGTCCCCCCCACGACTCGCACCGATCTGCTGCTGCTGGATGGCCAGCTTCTCCTGGAAGGCTACGATCTGAAGCGCCTGGACTGGCGTGGCGGAGCCGTGCTGCGCATGGTGCTTCACTGGTATCCGCTGGCACCGCTCGACCTGGATCTCAAAGTCTCTTTGCGAGTGGTCGATTCGCAACAGAAGGTGCTGACTCTGGCGGACGGCACCCCTGCGGCAAACGACGCCACCCCCCTGCGCCAGGTGGCGCGCACACCCACCTGGGCATCGGAGACACCGGTGCGCGACGTCTACGAAGTCCGCCTGCCCACAGCCAACGCCGACGCGCACCTGCTCCTGATCCTCTATGACGCGCACACCCTGCAGGAAGCAGGCCGTCTTCAGATGGCTCTGCCCTGAGAACAGACCAAAATTTGCCCCCAATCATTTGGTCGTGGCTGCCATTGCTGGTACAATCTTGTTTTACGGTTCCGAATTGTTTGCGGAGCCAACGCCAAAGTGAATCACCAAAGTGAATCACCAAAGTGAATCGCCAAAGTGAATCGACGTTTTCAAACCAATTGAGGAGGAAAGCGTGCTGCAACGCCCAACACAAACAGCAGCTTTCTGGCGTGACCAATTTGAAGTCACAGCAGACGATACTGAATTTTTGTACCAGCTGATCCTCGAAAAACAGCAGCCGATCCCGCTGGAAAAGCTGGCCACTGCGCTGATCGAAGAGTATTTGCGCCGCGAGAACACCCGCATTGCCCAGGAGCTGAGCAAAGGTGCCATCTATATGCCGCAAAAGCGCTACAAGACCGGAGAGCATGTGGTCTTTCCGGCGTTGGAATTTGCGGTCGGCGAAGTCCTTCGGGTCCGTCCAGGTCAAAACCCAGAACATGGGGATTTCGAGGTGATCCAGGTTCGGTTTGGAGAGCAGCAGAAGCTGCGCGAATTTGCTGCCCATCTGCAGAGCCCCCATCGTCTCAACCAACTCGACAGCGAACGAATGCTCCGCGACCGGGCACTGCTCTCTGCTGCCGAGATCTACCAGCTCTACCAGACAGAAATCGAAGAAAGCCTGTTGTTTGCCTTGGAAGAGGGGCCGGGGCAGGCAGCCTTTGTCGAAGTCAACGACGCCTGGCTGTTGGCCGATCTGCTGGCCGAAGTTCCTGTCGGCCAGCTGAACATCGCCGAAGCGCTGATCGAAATGCAGGGCCGCCCCCTCTCGGTCGACCAGCTGCTCGAAGAAGTCGAAGTCGACCAGAATGTCAGCCATGCCATGCGCGTCACCAGCCTCAACTATGCGCTCGGCCAGGACGCTCGTTTTACGCTGCTCAACACACGGACAGGGTCGCTTTGGTTCCTGCGCCGACTGGAGCCCGCCGAGGTGCAGTCCACCCCTTTGCTGCTGCGCTACCGACCGACGCCCTACAACCGCTCGCTGCTCAGCGTCCAGATGCTGCAGCTGGAGTGGGAACTGGACGACGAATGGGGAGAGAGCAACCTGAGCCGCGAGGCGCCGGCCGCTGCGCCCTCGATCAGCCTGCTGTTGACTTACCCCCATCGGCGACATGGCACGCTGCCCTTGAGCAGCCGAACCAGCAGCTTTTTCCCCCAGGCTGCCCACGGGGTCTCGCCGGTGACCTTGGTCGACGGACGGTGGGGCACCCGCTACGACGGGTGGGTGGTGCACGAAGGCCGCTATGTGGCAGGTCTCGCCAAATGGATGGAAGCACATCAAATTCCCACCGGCGCCTTCATCACGGTCGAACGTTCGCCGACAACCCAGGAAGTGGTGATCGACTTTCGCACCCGCCGCCCTAAGCGGGAATGGGCGCGGATTGCGCTGGCCGACCTTGACCACAACGCGCTGATCTTTGAAATGAACAAAGTGCAGGTTGCCTGCGAATACGACGAGACCTTGATTGTCGTCGAGCAGAACCTGGAGGCGCTCGACCAGCTGGCACGCCAGGTCGCCCAGAATTCGCTCACAGTCGCCCAGATCGTCGCCCAAATTACGCCGGAGCTGATCAAGTTGAACCCGCAAGGCACTGTCCATGCCAAAAGTGTCTACAGTGCAGCCAACATGCTTGTGCGCACACCGCCCGGCCCAGTCTTCTTTGCCCTGTTGAGCAACCGCCGTTTCCGCGACGCAGGCAACGGGACCTTTGCTCTCACATAGGCTGCTCGAACGCAGGAGAAAACCACCGTGGTATCCAAAACGCTTGCTGACCGCCTGCAGCGGTTCAGGCCGACTGTCCAGACAAAATTTCATATCGACTACGACTGGTGGGAAAAAAGTGGACAAAGTTTTCGGCTCCACCTGCGCGAACAGCTGTGCGACGAATGCCGTGCACGTTTCGCCGACTACCACAACACCGAAAACGTCGACTGGGTCGACCCAGAGACAGGGGAAGTGCACCGCACCGATGCGCTGCGCGAGTGCCTGCGCACCCGCTGTGCCAACGACCCCGACTACATCAACGAAAAACTGCCGATCGCACCGGCCTGTTTTCGCATCTTTCTGGCCAACAACAACACGGCCCTCTCCCCCACCGAGCTCCATCAACTCTTGCCCTGGCGGTCGGCAGAAGAAATTCTGCGCACGCTGAGCGGCCAGCAGGTATACCTGGGTCTGCGCCCGGTAAGCAGCTGAGGGGCCCACCCATGCTGCCCGCCCTGTTTTTCCGGAACGCAGCGCGATGTCTGTTTTACAGCTAGGCGCCCATATGTCAATCGCTGGCGGGGTCAGCTATGCCCTGGATCGCGCAGCGTCGGTGCAGAGCAACGCAGTTCAGGTCTTCACCAAAAACAACCGCCAGTGGTGGGGGCCGCCGGTCGACGCAGCAGATGTCGCACGCTGGCACAGCCAGCGACAGGCATTGGGGATCGTCTATGCGGCCAGCCATGCCAGCTACCTGATCAACCTGGCCAGCCCCCAAGAGGAGCTTTGGAAGAGGAGCCTGATCGCCTACCAGGATGAACTCGTGCGTGCCCACGCCTACGCCCTCCCCCACGTCGTGCTTCACCCGGGGGCCCATACTGGGGCGGGCGACGCCGCAGGCATTGCCCGCCTCGCCCGCGCGCTCAACCAGATCCACGAACAAACCCCAGCGTGTGCCGACACGGTGACCTGCCTGGAGATCATGGCCGGGCAGGGGAGTGTGCTCGGCAGCACCCTGGCCCAGCTGCGGGCCATTTTGGAGCAGGTCGACGACCGCCGCCGTGTCGGGGTCTGTCTCGATACCTGCCACGCCTTTGCCGCCGGCTATGACCTGCGCGGCGCTGCTGGCTACACCCGCTTCATCCAGGAGGTCGAACAGTGGCTTGGTCTGGAGACGATCAAGATCTGGCATGTCAACGACAGCAAAGGGACGTTGGGCAGCCATCTGGATCGTCACGTACAGATTGGCGCGGGCGAACTCGGGCTGGAAGGGTTTCGTCCTCTGATCAACGATCTGCGCTGGGAAGGGGTTGCCATGCTGCTGGAGACCCCCAAAGACGCCACCCTGGTCGACGATGCCCTGAATCTGGCCCAACTCTGCGCCCTGGTCGAGGAGCCAAGCCGGCTCCCGCCTGGGCTGCGCAACGCTGTCGCGCCCCCCATCGGGCAGTAAACTCTGGACAGTCACTTTGGACAGTCACTTTGGACAAGATCTCTGACATCCACCCACTCTGTCATCTGTCTGCTACAAGGAGCGCCTCTATGCTGTCACGTCCAACATCCCGCTGGGTCGGCTTCTGCTCGATGTGGCTGCTGGCTGCAGCCCTGCTCGCTGGCTGTGGTGGCGAGGAAACGCCGACCCCCACCGCAGTGCCCACAGTGACACCCACCGCAGTGCCCACCGCAGTGCCCACAGTGACACCCACAGTGACACCCACAGTGACACCCCCTGCGCCCGAAAGCCCGCTCGGTGCGCCCGAAAGCCCGCTCGACGCGCCGGAGAGCCCGCTGACCGTCGGATAAGATCGCTGCCAGAGTGAAGGAGAGCAGCAGCCATGAATCCACCCAAGACCATCCTCGTCGTCGACGACGAGCCACGGATGGCCCGTTTTGTCAAAATGAATCTGGATCTGGAAGGGTACCACTCGCTAGAAGCCAACACAGGCAGCCAGGCGCTGGAGAAGCTTCGCAACCATCCTGTCGATTTGGTGCTGCTCGACGTAGAGATGCCGGGCATGGATGGCTTTGAGACTTTGCGCCACATTCGCACGCTCACCGATGCGCCCGTCATCATGCTCACGGTGCGTTCGGACGAAGCGGATCGCATTCGGGGGCTTGACCTTGGGGCCGACGATTATGTGACCAAACCGTTCAGCCCGCGCGAACTGGCCAGCCGCATCCGGGCTGTCTTGCGCCGTTTCGAACCCCAGGGCCGGCTGGAAGACCAGCTCCTCACCGTCGACGAACGGCTGCAGGTCGACTTGCAGCGTCGCCAGGTGATCGTGGCCGGAGAACGCATCAACCTCCGCCCGACCGAATATCGGCTGCTCTCCCATCTGATCCAAAACGCTGGCTGGGTGATGCCGCACGAGACGTTGCTGACCAAGGTCTGGGGCCATGAATACATCAACGACAACCATCTGCTGCGTCTGTATATCACCTATCTGCGCCAGAAAATCGAGCCGGATCCCAGCCACCCACGCTATATCTTCACCGAGCGCAGCCTTGGCTACCGATTTGTCGACTTCCATCCTGCCGACGCCCCCTCCAGAAGCAGCTGACCGGCGCTTCGCAGGCAGCCAGATGATTTTGGGGCTGTTGTCTGTTTGAGCCAATCCCAGCTGTCGTGCTATACTCAGCGATCGGTGCGTTTTCAGCACCTGCAAAATCGTACACGCCTTTCGACCAGAAAGATGGGTGCTGGCAACGGCTTTCGAGCAGCCAGTCAGCTTGCTGGGATGAAGAAGGCGGAAGAAGAACCCAAAGGAAGCAGGCATGTCCAACGTCACAATGAAACAGCTTTTGGAGGCAGGGGTCCATTTCGGCCATCGGACGCGCCGTTGGAACCCCAAGATGCGCCCGTACATTTTTACCGAACGGAGCGGCATTCACATCATCGATCTGCAGCAGACCGTGCAGGCCCTGGAAAAAGCGACCGAGGTGGTACGCAGCAAGGTTGCCAAGGGAGGAACCGTGCTCTTTGTCGGCACCAAGCGCCAGGCGCAGGCGACGATCGAGCAGGAGGCGTTGCGCTGCGGGATGCCCTACATCAACCAGCGTTGGCTGGGGGGTACCCTGACCAACTGGGTGACGATCCGCCAGCGGATCATGTATCTGCTGCAGGTAGAACGGCGCATCGATGCCGGCGACTTTCGCAATTTGCCCAAAAAGGAACGCCTGACCTTGCAGCGGGATGTCGAAAAGCTCAACCGCCGCATCGGCGGGCTCAAGACCATGCGCGCCTTGCCTGACATGGTCTTTGTGGTCGATACCAATGTCGAAGAATTGGCTGTCAACGAAGCCAACAAATTGCGCATCCCCATTCTGGGGATGGTAGACACCAACTCCAACCCGGAATTGATCACCCATGTGATCCCAACCAACGACGATGCCATCCGCGCCATCAAGCTGCTGGTCGGCGCCATCGCCGATGCGGCAGAAGAGGGGATGCGGGTCCGCGAAGTGGAGATGGCAGAGACGGGTCAGGTCAGCCGTGCCGATCTGGCCGAGATGGAACAGTATCTTGGCCCGAGCATCCTGGCGAAACTGCAGAGCCTCGACGAGGAAGATTTTGGGGCGTACGAGGAAGAAATCAGCAGCGATACAGAAGACGAACCGCTGGAGAAAGCAGCAGATACAGAGCTTTCGGAGACACAGGAAGGATAGGAGAAACCGACCATGGCAGAGATTACCGCCGAACTGGTCAAACAGTTGCGCGAGGCCACCAATGCGGGCGTGCTTGACTGCAAAAAGGCGCTGACCGAAACCCAGGGCGACTTTGAGAGCGCCGTCGAGATTCTGCGCAAAAAAGGGCTGGCCACCGCCGCCAAAAAAGCCAGCCGGGACGCCAATGAAGGTCTGATTGGCTCCTATGTCCACCCTGGCAGCAAAATTGCCACCCTGGTCGAGGTCAACTGTGAGACCGATTTTGTGGCTCGCACCGACGAATTCCAACAGCTTGCCCGGGATCTGGCGATGCATGTGACGGCTGCACGCCCGCTCTGGATCGCACGCGCAGACGTGCCTGCCACAGCGGTCGCCAAGGAACGGGAGATTTACGCCGAACAGATGGCGAACAGCGGCAAGCCAGCCGACGTGCTCGAACGCATCCTGGATGGCAAGCTGGACAAATGGTACAGCGAGGTCTGTTTGCTGGAGCAGCCCTTCATCAAAAACCCAGACATCCTGATCAGAGATCTGCTCACCAGCCGGATCGCTTCGCTGGGAGAAAATATCAAGGTGAAACGCTTCAGCCGGCTCGAAATCGGTGCCGAATAGGTAAGTGCCCAGCCCATCTCCCGGGGCTGGGCGTTTTTTTATCCAGATTTTGAGGAGGCTTGTGGCGCTGTGCAGTGGAGTCCGCCTCTCAGCCGAATCACGCGAGGAGCAACCATGACAGAAGTCAAATATCGGCGCATCCTGCTCAAACTGGGCGGCGAAGCGCTGGCTGGCGAGGGCGGATTTGGGATCAACCCGCGCCAGGCTGAATTTGTGGCGAACACCGTCTGTCATGTGGTCAACATGGGGGTACAGGTTGCAATCGTCATTGGGGGAGGCAATCTTTGGCGTGGGAAACAGGATGGACTCGACCATGGCATGGAACGGGTCACTGCCGACCACATGGGCATGCTGGCGACCGTCATGAATTCGCTGGCGCTCCAGGATGCGCTGGAACGCGTGGGAATCCCCACGCGTGTGATGACCGGCATCGAAGTACGTGCGGTCGCTGAACCGTACATCCAGCGCCGTGCCGTCCGCCACCTCGAGAAAGGGCGCGTCATCATCTTCGGTGCCGGCACCGGCAACCCCTATTTCACAACCGACACTGCAGCCTCGCTGCGGGCCATGGAAATCGACGCCGAAGTGCTGATCAAAGCCACCAAGGTCGACGCCGTCTACGACAGCGACCCCAAAAAGAATCGAGATGCCAGACGATTCGAGCATCTTACCTATATCGACGCGCTCAACATGCGCATCGGCGTGATGGACAGCACCGCCATGGCGATGTGCATGGACAACAACCTGCCCATCTCCGTCATCAATCTCTGGCAGACAGGTTCGCTGGAACGCGTTGTCCTGGGGGAGTCTGTCGGCACCACCATCACCAGTTGAAAGCTGTTGGCCACAATTTTTACATCCGTTAAAATTTGCTACAATGATTGAAAAGTTTGCTGGCAGCGCTGCCATAAAGCACCCGCTTTGTCGGCACCTCTACCTCAAAACTCACTCTCAGAACTCTCTATCAGGAGATCGGCTATGATCAACGATGTGATTGCAGATGCCAAAGATCGGATGGATAAAGCTCTGGAAGCGCTCCGCCACGAACTGATGAGCATCCGCACCGGTCGGGCCAATCCAGCACTGGTCGAACACTTGAGTATCGACTATTATGGAACACCGACCTCGCTGCAGCAGCTTGCCACAATCTCGATTCCAGAGGCCCAACAGATTTTGATCCGGCCCTACAATCGCGGCGATCTGGCGGCGATCGAAAAGGCCATTGCCAAATCTGACCTTGGTCTGACCCCCTCCAACGACGGCCAGTCGATCCGCCTGCTCCTCCCAGCTCTCAACGAAGAACGCCGCCGTGAATTGACCAGACTGGTCGGCAAACGGGGGGAAGAAGCGCGCGTGGCGATCCGCAACGTCCGTCGCGATGCCAACCGAGATCTGGCCGAGCTCGAAAAAGAAAGCTTGATTTCCGAAGACGAACGCAAACGCGCCGAAGAAAAAATCCAAGAAGTGACCGGCCTGCACACCAAACGCATCGACGAGATGGTCAAAGACAAAGACGCCGAAATTATGACGGTCTAACAGGAGATCTCGTCTGTGACGCCTCAGAGCGATTCAAACACAAACCATGGGATCGAGAGCAGACCGGACAGGATGCCGGAGAGCATCCCCTACCACATCGGCATCATCATGGACGGCAATGGCCGTTGGGCCCAGGCCCGTGGTCTGCCACGCCTGGCAGGCCACCGGGCCGGGGTCGACAATATCCGGCGCATTCTGGAACAGTGCGTGCGGCGCGGGGTCAAGGTACTCACGATCTATGCTTTCTCCACCGAAAATTGGCAGCGCCCCCCCGACGAAGTGAGCGGCTTGATGCGGCTCCTCGGCCTGACCATCCAACGCCAGCTTGACGACCTTCACCGCAACGGCGTCCGTATTTTGCACAGCGGCCGCATGGAAGGCATCCACAAAGAGCTGCAAAAGCAGATTGTCCGGGCATTGCAGATCACCCAACACAACGACCGCATCATCCTTAACGTCGCCTTCAACTACGGCGGCAGAGCCGAACTGGTCGATGCAGTACGCCGGATTATCCAAGACGGAATTGCTCCTGAAGCGCTGAGCGAAGAGTTGCTCAGCAGCTATATGTACGTCGGCGGCCTGCCCGACCCGGATCTGATCATCCGCACAGGCGGAGAATGGCGTCTGAGCAATTTTCTGATCTGGCAGGCGGCCTACGCCGAATACTACACGACACCGACCTACTGGCCTGATTTCGACGAGCGTGAGCTGGATCGAGCGCTCGACGAGTACAGCCAGCGCGAACGACGCTTCGGTCGCGTACCCAAACCATAAAGACCCAGCCAGAGAACGGCTTCTACGCCAAGCGAGCCCTTTCTTGCAGACACGCATTATCGCCGCTCTGATCGCCATACCCATCGTCGTCATCCCCATTTATCTGGGCGGCATCTGGGGACTCCTGCTCGGCGTCGGTGTGACCATCCTGGGCACCCAGGAGCTGTACAACATGTTTTTGGTCAACAGCTACTACCCGGCCCGCGCCATCGGCGTCCCCTGGGCGGTGCTGCTCTTTCTTTCTGGCTGGGACCCCGAACAAGTCCAACGCTCTTCGATCCCGATCACCGGCTGGCTGACCGAACCGACGACCTTGCTCCTGCGCTGGATCTCCTTCCCGACCGACAGTATTTTGGTCGTCGGCTTTCTGGTGACGTTGACCTACTGCCTGTTTGTCCACGAACGCCCGGTCGAAACCTGGCTCGTCACCAGCCTGGTCGCCATCTACATCGGGGTGATGCTCGGCCAGATCGTCTCGCTCCGTTTTCTCGACAACGGCTATGCCTACGTGCTCTTCGGCTTCCTCGTGACCTGGGCCAACGACTCGGCCGCCTTTTTTATCGGGGTCAAGGCTGGAAAGCACAAAATTTTTCCCCGACTCAGCCCCAAAAAAAGTTGGGAAGGGACGATCGGGGGGTGGGTCTTTGCAGCGCTGGCCGGTGCTTTCCTGGCTACCGTCCTGCCTGTGCGCAACGGCCCGCTGTTTGGCGCGCTGATCGGCCTGGTCTCTGGCATCCTTGCCTTGTTCGGCGACCTGTCGATCAGCATGTTCAAACGCCAATTCGGGGTCAAAGATAGCGGCACATTTTTCCGTGGACATGGAGGCATGCTGGACCGTCTGGACAGTCTGCTCTTCACGCTGCCCTTTATCCACCAGTCCATTCTCTTCTACGAACGCTTTTTCAGCTGACCGTGCCCTTCCCCAGCTGGCTGCGCAGGGCATCCAGGTTGGCAGCCGGAGTCGCCTGCGGGTTGTAGACTGCGCTGCCGACCACCACCACATTTGCCCCCGCCGCAACCACATCGGCGATGTTGTGAAGATGAATTCCACCATCTACCTCGAGATCGGCCAGCGGGCAGAGTTCGTCCATCCACCGCCCCATTCGCCGAATTTTGGAGGTCATGGTCTCGATGAAGCGCTGGGAGCCAAAACCAGGGTTGACAGTCATGACGAGCACCTGATCGACCAGCGGCAACACTTCGCGCACCGCCTCGACCGGCGTGGCCGGGTTGATGGCCACCCCAGCCCGACAGTTCAACGCTGTAATCTGCTGCAGCGTGCGGTGCAGGTGGCGCGTGGCTTCGGCATGCACCGTCAAACTGTCTGCACCCGCACTGACAAATTCCCCCAGATACCGTTCGGGCTGCTCGACCATCAGATGCACATCCAAAGGCAGCAGGGTCGCCCGGCGCACTGCCTGAACCAACAGCGGGCCAAAGGTGATATTGGGCACAAACGTGCCATCCATCACATCCAGATGGATCCAACCCGCCCCCCCCTGCTCCGCCGCTGCCACCTGCTCGGCCAGATGGCCAAAATCTGCCGTCAAAATCGACGGCGCCAGGATCACCGGTTTGACTGTTTTCATGGACTGTCCTGTCCTCCATGTCGTTCCGGCAACGAGGCTGCCGGAACGTTTGTGGTCCGCCTCTCCAAAAATTGTACCATACACGCCGCAACCCGCCACGGCTGACGAAAGATCAGGCTGTGGCTCTGCCCCTCGATCAGCTGCAGTTCCGCATCGGGAAAGGCTGCTGCCATTTGGAGCGGGATCGCAGGGGGGAAAAACTCATCTTCGCTGCCGTGGAGAAGACAGACCGGCGACGTGACCCGAGCCAGGTCCGCCAGCTGCAGGTCGATCACCGAGTCGGGGTTCATCTGGCGAAACGCCGGCAGCAATACCTCCTGGAAGTAGCCGCTGTACTGGTGCTCGTCATGCAGACGAGCCGTCGCTTCGAGCCAGCGTTCCCCCGCTCGAAAATTGGCGGGTTCCAAAGCCGCCTGGTGGCCAGTCGTCGCCGGGTTGAGGCTGTAGGTGGTGCTGACCAACACCAGCGTCGCCGGCCGCAGCTGCTCGGCGACCACCAACAGCTGGGCCAACATGCCGCCGATGCTGCAGCCGGCCAGGTGGGCGCCCGCAAAGCCCGTACAAGTCAGCAGATCGGCCAACTGGGCAGCCATCTGCCGATGGTGGAAAGCGGACGGGTACCCACACGAACGGCCATGGCCCGGCAGATCGGGCAGCAGAATACGATAGCGCTGGTTCAGAGTCTCAAGCAGCGCCCCCCAGGCTGCCCGCCCTGTACTCATAAAATTGTGCAACAACACCAGCGAAGGGGCTGTCGCCGGCTCCACACGTGCCTCCAGCACCTCATAGGCGAGGAAGCCCGTCGAGGTGAAAAATTTCTGCGGCTCAACCGACATGGGGCCGCCCACGATCGGTGACTTGTCGCTCCATCAACGCCCCCATCACCTGAAAGACCTCGGCAATGTCATCGTTGGTGATCAGCCCCAACGTCTCCCCCTGTGCCGTCACCGCCACGACTCGGCTGCCCGACTGGCTCATCAGCTCCCAGACCATCGCCAGGTCGGCGTCAGGACCGCAGCGGGGGATGGCCGCAGCAGGCAGCATCACATCAACGATGCGCCCCTCCGGCCCCCGCTCGCGCAGGGCATTGATCAGCAGCGGACGGGTCAACACCCCCACAAAGACGCCTGCCAGGTCGCGCACCAGATAATCGGTCTGATATGAGTTCATCAACAGCTGCACCACCCGATCCAACCGCTCGCTCGTGTACAACGTCGTCGCGCTGTGCGTCAATGCTGCGCCCGCACGAAATTGGCGCAGAACCGCCCGGCTGCTCACCGACTCCAGCTCGGCTGAGCCGCCGACATAGACAAAAAATGCGATCAAAAGCAGGCTGATTCCACCTGAAAAAATGCCGAAAACCGCCATGAAAATGGCCAGAAAACGCCCTACAGCAACCGCTGTACGGGTCGCCTGCACATAAGGCATCGTGTAGGCCAACAGGGCACGCAGCAGCCGCCCCCCATCCAGGGGGAAGGCCGGGAGCAGGTTGAAAAGCGCCAACAACAGATTGGTGGAGATCAGATAGACCATCAGACTTTGAAGACCTGGGTTTTGAATGCTGGTCCCCATCGCGTTCAGGGTGAAAAGCCCCTGCCAGCTGCTGCCGTTGGCCAGCCATGCAGCTGGCAGCAGCAGCAGCACCAACAACAGATTGACCAGCGGGCCCGCCGCTACAATGGCCAGCTCCTGGGCAGGCTTCTCGGGAATTCGCTCCAGATTGGCAACCCCTCCGATCGGCAACAACAAAATGCTGCGCGTGCCGATGCCAAAACGCCGAGCCACCAAAGCATGGCCATATTCGTGCAAAGTCACGCAGGCAAACAACAGCAGAATGGTCAACGCCCCGTACAGGCCGCCAAGCCCCCACCCTGCCGGCCCCGCACCGTAGACAAAGGCCCCAAATGCCAAAACAAGCACAAAAGACCAGTGTACCTTGACGTCGATCCCCCACAATTTGAATTCAGCCAAATTCCAATTCATGGTCTCTTCCTCCCTTCACACGCTCGTCACTCACTCGACCCACAGCGGAGGGACCCCATCTGGGTTGCAGGTCAGGCACGGACAGCAGGCCCGCAGCGCTGCAAACGGAAAAATCCCAGCACCATGGCCGTCACTCCAGGTAAACCGAATCGCATAGTTGCCGACCAGATCGGCGCTGACCAGCTCGGTCGAAGGAAGAAGCCCCACCAGCCCGGCAGAACGCCGCTCTTCCCGACAGCTTGCACACGGGCAGTGGGCACGCAGCCAGCCCAACGCGTACTGGCTCGTATGGCCTGTCAGCCAGACAACCCGCATGACTCCCTCACGGCGCTCGATCGTAATCTCCTGGGGTCGAACCTCACTTGGCATCTTCAATCCCTTTCCACCCGGCAGCACACCCAGCCCACCCTTTTTGTTCCCTACCTTTTCCCCAGAGTTATCCACAGCTGTGGATAACTCTGGGGA
>JAGWYN010000037.1 GCA_018969295.1 Chloroflexota bacterium
TCCCCGGAGGCACAAACAAGCCTGCGGTGACGGTCGGCCCCACCACCTGGTCGTTCTGGGCGATCGAATTGCCGGCCGCATCCACCAGACGGAGCGAAATCCGCCGCTCCGCCGTCCATTCGCCCCCCAAGGTCAGATCCACCACCATCACCTGGCCGGCAGCCACAGACGGTGGGGCAACGACGGAGTCGATGCGGGTGCCGGCCCGTTGCGCAGCAACCCTCTGCTGGCGGGCAGCAGGACTCCGACGTCCATAGACCGCCACTGCCAGGTTCTCGTCACCCACCTCCAGTGCCTTGACAGCCCCCTCTCCCAGCACCTGTTCTTCTACAACAGCCTCGCGGCTG
Organism: Chloroflexota bacterium; assembly: GCA_018969295.1. Taxonomy (GTDB): domain Bacteria; phylum Chloroflexota; class Anaerolineae; order Caldilineales; family Caldilineaceae; genus Caldilinea. The sequence continues at coordinate 348 of JAGWYN010000037.1, forward strand.
CCAACCACAAACTGCACCGGGCCTGACGAGTCTGGGGCTGGTGCCTCTGGGGCTGGTGCCTCTGAGGCTGGCAGGTCCGGACTCGCCCTCTGCTCCATGACCACAATCCGGGTGCCGCTCCAAGGATCGTCCAGTCCGCCGATCCCGATCCAGGTCGCCAGTTCAGCATTGGGTATCCATAAGACAGCCCCTGGACTCCACCAGCGGTTGAGATGGTCGACGACGACCGCTGCGCTCTGGATCCACTCTGCATCGGTGTAAGGATGCCCGTTCTGGCCAACACGTCGGTAGAGCCAGGCAGTCTCGCCGTTGGGCAACGGATAGCGTGCCGCTTCGGTGTAGAGTTGGCGAAAGAGGCTGTCTCCGGCGAGCAGGCGGGCGACAGCAGCTCGTCCAGGGGCCTCCAGATCGCGGTTGTCCCCATCTTTGAACAACACCCAGGAATTGGCAAAGATCTCGCCGACCCCTTGCATCTCGATCTCTCCCAGCGTTCTGACCGTCACAGGAAGATCCTGCAGGTCAACCCAGTAGCGCAACGGGCCTCGGTGGATCTCGCGCGAGTTGATCAACATGCCCAGCGAAGCTGGAAAACCTGCCGGGGCTTCCGCAGCGACCCTGGCCAGCACATCCGGTCCGATCCAAAAATCCGGGTGGGTCGCACCGCTGGCGGGCCGCACAGCATACTCGCCTTCAACCCAGAGTGGCGCCGTTGCCTGGGAAAAGCTTTCCAACGCATCGAAGGTCAGCGTAGACCACTGCAGCGCCAGACAGAACACCCAGGTCACCGCCAGCCCGCTGCGCCAGGGTTGGGGGAAGTGCGCCAGGGTCGCTGCTGCCAACAGCGCCAGCACCGGCAGCAAGGGAACCAGGTTGCGCTCGTTGCCCTGCGCCATAAAGGTTAAAAACAGCCAGGAAGAGACGACGCTGCCCCACAGCACCCTGGATGCAGGAGACATCTTGCGCCAACGCAGCAGATCCAAAAGTCCAGCCAGCGCCGCTGGCAGCATCACCATCGCCAGCAGGGGCCCCAGATGCATCCGCCAGAGATAGCTCCCGTTGCGTGTGTAGTAGCGGAGGTCCAGCAGGTCGATGCCCTGGCCCCGCCGTCCGCCGTAGGTGCCGTACGCGGCATCGAAAAGCGCTGTGACAAACTCGACGCGCGTCAGATACCAGACGCTGGCGATCAGGCAGAGAAGGAGCACGCTGGCCGACAGGTTGCGCCAGGGGGTGGCTTGCGCCTGCAGCAGCAGCAGCCCAAGCGCCAGCAGCACGAACCAGATTCCAAAAAGGAGATTGCCGAGCGCCAGGGTGGCGACATAAGGGGCGCTGTCGGCCATCAGCAGGGCGATCAGCAGGGCGCTGGACAACAAGCTGATCCCGGCTGCGCGGCCAAAGCGTTGTGGGGTTCCCCACTTCAGACCCGGCAGGCGAGAACGCAGCAGCGGCCAGACAACCATCCCGACAGGCAGCAGCACATAGATCGGAAAGGTCCATTTGACCAGCAGGCCGATTCCTGCGCTGACGCCCCAGAGCAACGACCAGCCCCGTTTTGTAAAACCTTGGCTCTGGAGCAGGGCCAGCAGATTCAGCATGACCATGGCCGAGACAAAGCTTTCGATATAGAACATGCGTGTCATGCTGGCCAGCATCGGCAAAAAAGCCACGATCGTCAATGCCAACAGCGCAACCCAGGCCCCATAAAAACGCCAGCCGTAGACAAAGGTCAGCCCCAAAATCACGGCCAGCCAAAATACATTTTGCAGCTGAGCCACATCGGCCGAGTAGCCCCCAAGCGCATAAAATGGCTGTGTGAACAGATAAAAGGCTGGCGGCCGATAGTCGTTGAAACTCAAGGCCTGCAGCAAGGAATGGGCCGAAAACTCGCGCAAAATGTGGGCCTGCTCCAACGTATCGAGCAGATGACCTCCGGCGTCACGGCCGATCAGGACGACATTCTGTGCGATCCAGGCCAGGCTCCCCCCGATCGAAATTGCCACAACCAGCAAAACGGCAGAGCCGTACAGCAGCGCACGGCTGCGAGACATGGCATGCCCCCAAGGGGTAGAATCTGGGCCAGACTCTCTGGCGGCTGAATGGGTCAAATGGCTCGTCCTGTCTGTCCGCATGCACATCGCTCTTTGGAATTTTACAACAGAGGCTGGACCGACCCGAATTGGGGTGACCCAACAGAAAACTTGCCCCACAAACTTGCACGTGGCAAAATTCACTGCTGCGGTATTTCATGGCCGTTTTCTGACTGCGCCACAACTGCCAGCTTGGGACATCTCCGATGGAATCTGGGTGGACCGCTTGGAAGGACAGAAAAAAAAACCAGCCTGTCTCGTCCAAAAAATTTGGGGGTGCGGTCGCGCTGGTGACCGGTATTGTCCTCAGCGCCTTTCTCCTGCTTTCAGGCGTCAATCTGCATCGCCCGGCCCAGTTCGCCGAGATGGTGGAAGGCACTGCGCACCGCCCTTATGTGACCCGCATGCTGGTGCCCAGCAGTTTGCGCATCCTTGCCTCCTTGATCCCCGAAGCTGCCCAGGAAGCCCTGGTCGCGCAGGCAGCCCAGTTTCCGCTCCGTCTGCTGCTGGACTGGCTGGCGGTCCCCCCTGCCTATGCACCTGAGTTGCTCCTCTATGGAGGGCTGGCCTGGGGTTGTCTGGTAGGCTTTGCGTTGGGTTTGCGTGCACTGGCAGCAACACTGCGGCTGGCAGCGCCCCACACCATCGCCCTGCTCGGAACAGCAGGGCTGCTGTTGTTCTTTCGTCAAGGCTATCTCTACGATTTCAGCGTGCTGCTGACCTGGGTCTGGCTGTTCGTTGGCATTGCCCGGCAACGCTGGCTGGCCACCCTCCTGCTCTCTGTCGTGCTGGCCCTCAACAAAGAGACAGCGTTGTTGGCCCCACTTTTCTGGCTGGTCTATGGTTGGAGGCAGCGCAACCAGCTCCCCTACTGGCGGTTTCTGTTCGGCCAGACAGCGATTGTGGGCACCATCTGGCTGGCCCAACAGTGGTTGTTCCGCGCCAACCCAGGCAGCAGCTTTGAGTTCCATTGGCATGTCCACCTGGACACCTACAGCAGCAACCCCTGGCCGCTTCTGGCGCTCGCCGCTGCAGCCGCAGCCATCCTCCTCCTGGCCTGGCCGCGCGCCCCACAGCTGGTGCGCAGTGCGCTGGTGCTGTTGCTGCCACTGTCAGGCCTCTATGTGTTGTTCGGCTTTCCATACGAATTGCGCGTCTATTACGAGCTCTATCCGATCGGGGTCCTCTGTGTGGCGCTTGCCGTGCAGCAGCTGGCTGCGCTGTTGCCCGCCAGCACCTTCCAACCGCCTGTGCCCAGCCAGGAACGGCTGCTCCTCCTGACCACCCTGCTGGCAGCGTGGGGCGCCCGCATGGTCTGGCTGGACCAGAGCCCGGCCCAGTGGCTCCAGGACGAGGCGATCCACCGTCTGGCCGTGCAGCGTCTGGACAGCGTATCGATTTCTCTGAACGGCGCCGACGGCGGAGCCCCCTTGCTGCACGCTGCAATGGCTCTGACACGGCAGTTTTGGTCTGATTCACACTTCGCCGTGCGTCTGCTCGGCGGAATGGGAGGACTCCTGGCGGTCGCCCTGTTTTACCGGCTGACCCGCGATCGGACAACCCCCAGCCCGCCTCGTGCAGTCCATCCTGGACAGCCTCCACACCCACACACCTGGGTTCCGCTGCTGGCAGCGGCCGGGTTGGCCACCTCGCTGTGGCCGGTCACAGCCGGTCGGCTGGGGCTGCACGCCGGGCTGCTCCTGCCGCTGGCGGCGCTGGTGCTGCTCTGTCTCTGGCGGGCCTGGACGCGCGGCGCCTGGCCTTATGCGCTGTTGGGTGGGGTTGCGCTCAGCCTGGCTGGCTACGTGACCCTCCATGCCCTCTGGCTGGCTGCAGCCCTGTTGCTCTTCACTGCGACCAGCTGGCTGACTGCCGCCGGACAGACAGCAGTCCCGCTGCGACGGCGCAACGGGGCCGTCGCCCTGCTGCTGGGCACCACCCTCCTCTGCTCTGCCCCCCAGCTGTACAGCAGCAGCCAGAATCCCATCCTGTTCGCAACCTGGCTCGGCAACGCAACGGTCTTTGCCGTGCAAGATGCGGCCACCCCCCAGAGCAGCCAGGATCGTCTCAAAGACAACTATCAGACACTGTTTGAGGATCTGCTCTATCCCGGCTATACGGCGGACGCCAGCCCGCAGCGGGCCCCGCTGCTCGGCGCACCGCTGCACAACTGGCTGACGCTTCTCTTTTTCCTGGCCGGCTGCGTGGCAACCCTGCGGCGCCTTCAAGACCCCAGCTGTCGGCTGGCAGCCAGCTGGCTGGCCGCTATGCTGCTCCCTGCCCTCTTGGGCAGAACAGGCCCTCCTGACCTGCTTTTTCTGATCGGGCTGGCGATGCCGACGGCCTGGATCGCCGCCATTGGCGGCAATGCCTTGCTCAGCCGCTGCTTCCCTGCCGCAGCCCACAAAGGCTGGCTCCCCTTTGGCGTGGCAGCCAGCCTGCTGGCCGCCAGCCTCTGGATGACCCTTCAACACTACACCACCTGGTGGAACGACCCCGACGTGGTCGCACAGGCGGCCTACCAGCCTGTTGGAACCCAGCAGCCCGCCAGCAACATCCGCTACCCACTGCAAACACGGTTCGAGAACGGCCTGACCCTGCTCGGCTACACCGTCGAGCCGGACAGTCTCCCCTGCCCAGAGACCCACCCGCCGTCGGTGGCCCTGACCACCTTCTGGCAGCTGACCCCTGCCGCCGTCCACCGCTCCCCCCCGCGCATGTTCGTCCATCTCGAACTTCCCGGCCGCCAGCTGCAAGACCACCAAATCCTGCAAGAGAACTACCCACCACTCCTCTGGGCAGAACAGGAGATCGTGGCGGAGCGCCGGGAGTTCGTGCTGCCCGACGGCACAGAGCCAGGCCGCGCTCATTTCGAGCTTGGGCTTTTCTGGCGAGACCTGTCCGGGGAATACCAGCGCTATGCCATCCTCGACGACGCCGGTCATCCGGCCGCCGACCAGCTCCGCCTGGCCCCGTTTTTCTTCTGCACCCCCCCTCCCCAGCTCGACACTGCAGGGCTGACCGACAGCAACCTTCGGTTTGACCAGAGAGTCGCTCTGCTGGGCGTCCGACAGCAACGCGCTGGGCCAGCCGACGGTACGCTCCAGGTCACGCTTGGCTGGCAGGCACTTGACCGGATGGCAACCGACTACAGCGCATTTGTGCATCTGCTGGATCCCCAGGGGGAGATTATCAGCCAACACGACCAGCCTCTGTTGAGCGAATCTGCCGTGCCAACCTCGCTGTGGGTGCCAGGGGAAGAAACCCTCACCGAATTTTTGCTGACCCTCCCGCCTGCAGCCGACCTGGCTGCACTTCAGCTGCGCCTGGGCCTCTACGAACCGGTGAGCGGCCGCCAACTGCCCGTACAGGCCGGCGACACCCCCCTGGCCGACTCTTTTGTACTCATCCCTCTCCTGCGGCAGTGATAAGCAAGCACTGCTCGTCGCTGCCGCAGCGGCCTCAAGGCACCGTAACCGTGCCAAGCAGATAGGTGTCGCTCTGTCCGACCGGGAGCCGCTCCAGGGTCTGTGTGTTGTACACCCCTGCCACCACCCGGTACTCGCCTGCAACCAGTGTGGGCGGCAGCTCAAGCGTGTAGCGGTCTGCCAGCAGCAGCCCCGTGCGAAACAACGAGGGCGGGACAAAATTGTCGGCGATCGGGTGGTCGTTCTGGGCCACCAGCTGGCCCTGTGCGTCCAGCAGATGCACAAACCCGGTGTATTCCGCCTGTACCCGCTGCTGTGCCTGCCAGACCAGGTCGACCGTGAAAGCCAGACCGGCAGCGCGCTCGGCAGGGTGGCTGGCGGCCACCAAAGCCAGATCGGAGCCAAAATAGACCGGCTGTGCCAACGGGGTGTTCGACAGACTTCGCAGGTCTGTGCCGACCGCCAACACGCCCGCCGGCACAACCGCAGCCACACGGGCCCCGTCGGCGACCCGCTGTGGGTTAATTTTTTCCTGGGTGACCGGGTCGACCAGATACAGTTCCAGACGATACAGCCCAGGTGCGCTGTCGGGCGGGAGGGCGAGCGAGCGCTGGTCGGAGCGGACTGCCCGCGAAGGAGCCCAGGTCGAGGTGGCCATCCCGACAGGCCAGCTGTGCTGCTGCCAGAGCACGCTGCCCTGCGCATCGATCAGCTGCATCCCCAACGAGTAATCCTGGGGCACCGCAGCCACAGCCTGAAAGAGCAACTGCACCTGCACTGTCTCCCCTGGCTGGAGATCGACCGGGTCGACCCGAACATCGGCCAGCACAACGCTGCCCGCAAACAACAGAGGGTCGAAGCCCTGCGTCTCCTGCACCACACGCTGCGATTCCTGGCGCGCCAGCGTCGTAAAAAAGAGCGTGTCCAGGCTGCTCACATACTGTCTGACCAGCTCCGGACGCAGCGCGTACTGCTCGGGCAACGAGCGAGGCTGGCCGATCTGCGCTTTGCGCAAAGAGCCGCGCTCGGCGATCGTGGCCAGCTGGTTGGTCAGCTCGAGGATCGGGGTTGCCGCTGCCAGCAGCAGCACCGCCGTCCAGGCCAGCGCGCGCCGCCGTGTCACCCCCTGCAGAAGATAACCGTTGCGGCCCACGATCGTCGCCACAAAAAACAGGGCCGGCAACGAAGCGCCCAGCACCAGATCGTTGAACTGGCCAAAGACAAAGAGGGGGAGCAGCAGCAGCCAGCCCAGCACAACCCAGTAAAGTCGTCGTAGATGGCTGGCGTTGCGATAGGAAGCAAAACGGTCGATGGCAAAGTAGAGGCCAAATTCCAACAGACAAAAAAGAACAAACGCCAACGCCAGCTGCGCTGGGTGGGCCCAGCGGCCAGCTTCCGAAAAGATCGTGCCGACCCGAAATGAGCCCTCCAACGCCGCCGCCAGGGGGGCCAACTTGCTGGCAAAATAGATCAGACTGAAGGCCAGCATCCCGAGCCCAGCCACGTTGGCGACCGACAAATAGGAGCGCAGCCGCGACCAAAACTGCCGCCGATCGCTCAGATCCGCCGCCAACAACGGCACCAACCCCAACGTGACAAAGGGCGACCAGAGCGGGGTCGCCGCCCAATACCAGAGCACCCGGTCGCGGCGCTCCGAATATAAAACTGTCGCCAACAGCAGCGCCGTAAAGAGCCAGCCAGCCAGTGCATGCTGCGGTGCCCAGAACAGCCCCACCAGGTTCGACCGGTACTGCCAGACCGACATCCCCCCCGGATGAAGCTCGCCCAGCCTGCTGCCCAGAGTGGCCCCCTCTGGGTGCAGCACGACCCCAGGAATGGCAGCCAACACAACGTTTGCGATGCTCACCCCCGAAAAAAGCGCAAAGATCGCCAACCCATACAGCGGTTTGCGCTGTACAATCACTGCAAACCAGAGAACCGACAGCACCAGCCCCGCCAAGGTCCACAACGCCAGACACTGATGCGCTGCATCCACCCCCAGCCACTTGCCGACCAGAGCCGCCGGCAGATAGTAGGCGATGTAATAGACCAGACCGGCATTGACGCCATGATAGCGATAGACCACAGGCCAGTCGTAGCGGATGAGATCTTCGAGGACAATCTCATGTTTTTCCCAGTCTCGAATCTGCGCGCCGTAGCCCCCAACTCCAGAAACCGCCACCAGCACCAGACACCCCAGCACCAGCAGCCCCAGCGCAGGCCAGGTTGCGGTGCGCCGCCACTGCTCGATCTGCTGGTGCAGGGCAGGGTCGGCGGCCCGAAACACCCCCACCAGGCCGAGCAGGCAGCACACCATCCCCCCCACAGCCCACGGGCCCTGCAGCCATCCCCCCACAAAAATCAGCTGGGGCAGAACCAGATAAAAGGCGCTGGCACCCAGCAGCCAGCTCGAAAACGAGCGAATCATCGAGACACATCCCTCGACTTGGGATCCGTAGCAAGAGCAGCCAATTGTCCAAAACCTTGAGCTCGCGCTATACTGCACCTTCACAAACATGCAGCCTCTTGTGCCTGTTCAGCAGACAGCAAGATGTCACAGTGAACCTTTGCAGTGAACCTTTGCAGTGAACCTTTGCAGTGAACCTTTGCAGTGAACCTTTGCAGTGAACCTTTGCAGTGAACCTTTGCAGTGAACCAAGGACCTGTTCGACCCATTATAGCATCGGTGCCATCGTTCGTATGAACAGACGTATTCTCAACAGGGCAGGCGCTGCGGCAGTGTTGTTCTGTCTGCTTCTGCTCCCCCGCCTGCCAGGGCTGACCCTGGCCGTCAGCCCTGACGAGCCCAAGTGGCTGGCCCGCTCGGCCAATTTTTATTATGCGCTTGCCCACCATGACTGGCCCAGCACCTTTCAGATCGCACATCCAGGCGTGTCGGTGATGTATGTCGGGATGACCAGCTTTCTGGCGTTGTTCCCCGAGCTGGCCACACAGGCACCGGCCCCGTTCGACTGGGAGAGCAAGGCCACCCAAGCCTGGCTCCAGACCCATCTGCCAGTCAGCCCGTTGACCTTGTTGATCGCCGGACGTTGGGCGATCATTTTGCTCATCACCTTTTTGCTGATGCTGATGTACTTTCCTCTGCGTACGCTTTTGGGCAAGCCCGCTGCCCTGCTGGCCATCCTGTTCGTCGGCTGGTCTCCTTTTGGCCTGGCACTCACCCAGCGTCTCCATCCAGACAGCTTGCTGGCCATCTTTTTGCTGCTCAGCCTGTCAGCGTCGCTCGCCTGGCTTTCCGCAGGCAAAGCCCTCCGGTACCTGCTGCTTTCCGCAGGGGCTGGAGGGCTGGCCGGGCTGACCAAGACCCCTGCCATCTTTCTGGTCGCCACGCTGGGGCTGCTGGCGGCGATCGACTGGTGGCGCAGCGGCCGTTCAGCCCGGCGGGGAGGAGCCGCGTTGGGAAGCCTTGCCCTCTGGGGCGGTGTTGCCCTCGTTCTGTTTGTTGCGCTCTGGCCCGCCCTGTGGGTGCAGCCTGTGCAAACCCTCGCCCAGATTCTGGCGGAGATGAGCGTGCACGCCGAAGGACACACCAACCCCAATTTCTTTTGGGGGCAGCGTGTCGAAGATCCCGGGTGGCTGTTTTATCCGGTCGCGCTGCTCTTCCGGGCCACACCGGCCACTCTGATCGGCGGAATCGCAGCGGGCGTGTTGTGGGCCACGCGCGGCGCCCCACTCTTCCGCCAATCAACCACTCGCTCTGTGCTGCTGGGTGCCCTGCTGTTTGCTCTGCTGTTCACTGCTGGTATGACGCTGGGGGGCAAAAAATCAGACCGCTATGCCCTGCCCGCGCTGCTTGCACTGGATCTCATCGGCGCGATCGGCTGGTATGGCCTTGCCCAGCTCGTCTGGCGGCAGCCGTGGCTGGCCCGCGCTCCCCGACGACTGGGGCCTGTCTGGGGAGGGGCCATGGCCCTGTGCGCGCTGCACGGCTCGTTCGCTGTCTACCACGCGCCCTATTACTTCACCTATTTCAACCCCTTGGTCGGTGGCACTGCCACCGCCCCGCAGATGCTGGTGATTGGCTGGGGAGAAGGCCTTGACCAGGCTGCACGCTGGCTGAACGAATATGGCCAAGGCCAGGCACGCCCAGCCCTGGCCGCCTACAACAACGGCCCGTTTTCCTACTTTTATCAGCACGACGCCATCAGCTACGCCAGCAATCTGCAGCGCGACTGGCTGGAGGCTGACTACGCCGTCACCTACATCAATCAATGGCAACGTCAGCTGCCCGATGCCCAGACGTTGGAATTTTTTGCAGCGCAGACACCAGTCTATGTCTATCGTTTCCGCGGGTTGGAACTGGCACAGGTCTACGATCTCGTGCAGACCCTGCCTCCTCCCAACCCCAAAGTCGACTCGCAGCGGATCATCGACTTTGGGGGGGCCCTGCGGCTGCTGAAACACGACCTCTCTCCGCTGCCCAGCCAGCCGGGAGAGAGCGGCGAGGTCGCGCTCTATCTCAAAAAAATCCAGACGATGGAACAGAATGTCAGCGCGTTGCTGCGTCTGTACGGGCCCGACGGCAGCGAGGTGTGGCGCAGCGAAGGTTGGCCCTATGGAAGCCCAACCCGCGAGTGGCCGCTGCGCGAGGTGCGCCGGGACGCCCATCTTCTGGCCTTGCCCCCTACCCTGCCAGATGGCCTGTACAGGCTGACACTTGCCTTCTATGAGAGCGAAACGCTCGACCTGCTGCCGGTCACCTATCCAGGCAACCACCAGATACCGTCAGGAGGCACAGAGGCGGATCTCCTCTTGATCCAGGTCGGAACAGCGCCAACACCTGCGTCGACGGGCCAGCCTCCCTCAGACTTCGGGGCCAGCATTCGCCTGGCCGGCTCCACGTTGCCCTCAACGTTGGCTGCCGGACAGACGCTGCCCGTCACACTGGTCTGGCAAAGCCTGCACCCCACCGCCGCTGCCTATACCGTGTTTGTTCACGTCGTCGACCCAGCCGGCCAGCTGGTGGCTCAACAGGACCGCAGCCCCCAGGCCCCTACCCAACTCTGGACCCCCGGAATGACCTTTGAAGAGCGCTATACCCTCTCCTTGCCGGCCAGTCTACAGACCGGTGAATTCAGTATCCGGGTCGGGCTGTACGACGCCAGCGGCGTGCGTCTGCCAACTGACAGCGGCGAAAAGAAGGATTTCGTCGAGATCGGCCGGTTGCAGGTCGACTGAGCTCAAGGCAGGGAGCGAGCACAGCGAAACCCATAGAGGTTGTTGCTGCGCTCGGGAAAGGTGACGACCCGGCGGGCAACCCGCATGTAATCGAAGTGGTTGTCCCATGAACCGCCGCGCAGCAGATGGTCGGAACCTGTCGCTGGCCCCTGTGGGTTGTGGATGGGGGAGAAGCTGTAGTAGTTGCTGGCATACAGATCGTTGACCCACTCGCGCACGTTGCCCGCCATGTCCATCGCCCCATACGGGCTGGCCCCCGCAGGGTAGGTGCCGATCTCGGTCGTGTCTCCCACACACCAGACCCGTCTCCCCTCGACCACCACGTCAAAATTCCCGAGTGTACAGTCGCGGGGCTCGTCCCCCCAAGGATACATCCTGGTGTCTGTCTCCCCGCGCGCCGCTTTCTCCCACTCCGCCTCGGTGGGCAGACGCTTTCCCTCCCAGCTGCACAAATTTCGGGCGTCGTGCCAGTTGGTGTGCAGCACCGGATAGGTCGCATATTCAGGGTTTCCATAGTAAAAACTGCGCGTGTTCGACCCACGGCTGCGCGGCGTACGGCAAACCCCGGCCTCGACACAGGCCTGGTAGCGGGCATTGGTCACTTCATACCGGTCAATGTAGTAAGCATCCAGTTCGACCCTATGCAGCGGGCGTTCGTCCACCCGGCAGGCTTCCCAGGCCAGGCTGCCGTCACACCCCATCAAAAACGGGCCGGCTGGGATCAAAACCTCTTCAGCCGGGTTGAGCGTTGGGGTCACCTCCACCGCAGCAACGACTGGCAAATACAGCCGGCTGTCTGTCAATTGGAGCGACGCATCCAACTCGCCTGTCTTCTGCTGCGGGCTGGGCTGGCTGGCCGCCACAGCGCCAGGGGCCGTCTCTCGCTGCTGGGCTCCTTGGACACCTGAAAGACCCGCCCCCCAGAGCGACAGACAGACCGCAGCCAGGAGAGCCCCCCCCCTAAAATGACCGGGCACAGCGAATCCCATAGTAGTAGTTGCTTCGCTCCAGATAGGTATAGATACGATAGGCCACACGCATATAGTTGCCGTGGTTGTCCCACGACCCACCACGCAGGATACGGGTGGTTCCGGTTGCCGGGCCCTGTGGGTTGTGTACAGGCGATACACTGTAATAGTTCTGCCCATACCAGTCGTTGACCCATTCGCGCACATTGCCCGCCATGTCCATCACCCCATAGAGGCTGGCACCCTCCGGGTAGCTGCCGACCTGCACAGTGTCGCCTGTACACATCCTCCGCCCCCCTTCGATCGGGACATGAAAATTGCCCAGAGCACAGTCCAATTCACGGTTGCCCCACGGATATTTTCGCGTGTCCAGGGGACCGCGCGCAGCCTTCTCCCATTCTGCCTCGGTCGGCAATCGCCTGCCTGCCCAGCCACAGAAGGTATTGGCGTCGTTCCAATTCACAAACAGCACCGGGTAATTGGCAAATTCAGGGTTGCCATAATAGAAAGGGCGGGTGCTGGACTCGTTCGAGCGTGGGGCGCGGCAGACCCCCGCATCGACACAGGCTTGATAACGTGCGTTGGTCACTTCATATTTGTCGAGGTAGTAGGCATCCAGAGAGACCGTATGCAAAGGCAGCTCGCTCCCGCGCGTGCAAGAATCCACCGCATTGTAGACGTCACAGCCCATCTGAAATTCTCCAGGCGGGATCAAGATCTCCTCTTCAAAATTGGGGAGAGGTGTCGGGACAGGGGGGACTTCTGCCTGCGCCACCACAGGCAGATAGACCTGGCTTGCAGTCAGCTCGACAGAGGGGCGCACCCACAGACCGAAAGCATCCAGAGAGGCGCTGACAACCGAGTCAGTCGGTTGCAGCAGCGGCGGGAACCGACTGGCTGGCGTCTGTCGTCCAGGGTTTTCTCCCCCCTGGACGGCAGACGTGCTCCCTCCCCACACAACGAGCGCCCCCAATACGAGAGCACAGATCACACAAGCTTTCATGGCTCAGACCCAGATTCGAAGAGCAGAAAGGCCAACTTGCCTGTTCTGCCAGGTTCTCGACGTCATCCCCTTCGAGTATACAATGCACCGACAGACCGGTCAAACCCATACAGCAGTTCCTCCGGCAGCGCTGCGGCCAGTGGCTGCGCCAGGAAGGCTCCCACTCCGATCCTCCAGACAGCTCAAACAGCGCTCTCCCTGTGCGCAATAGCGCCCGCGGGTCTGAATTGGGCAATCTTTTTGTAGAGCCGTACAATGGTTGCGTGCTCTCGCGCGCACATACAATCAACCCCATCAGGAGTTCAACGATGACCTGTCGACTGCTCTCTCTTGGATTGTTATGGTTTTTGTTGGGAGTCGGTGCCCCTTTCCAGGTTCATGGCGAGAGCCCGAGCAGTTCCAGCGCAGCGCACCACCGCGCTGGACTGGAAGAGCAGCAGGAAAAGAGGCTGCCCACCACACCCATCACAGTTTCCTCTCCGCTGACACAGAGCCAGATCTATGCGCCGATCATCGCTTTTGTGCCGGTGCCCACGCCGGTCCCCCCGCCAACACCCCCCCCCAGCCCGGACCAGACCGAAGAGATCCTGATTCCAGCCGGCGAATTTCAAATGGGCTGCGACATGAGCAACCCGATCGAAACCTGCAGCCCAAATCAAAAACCCCTGCACACAGTCTATTTGGACGCCTATTTCATCGACAAATACGAAGTGACCAACGCCCGGTACAAAGCCTGTGTGGAGGCAGGCGGGTGCACCCCTCCCTGGCAGAACAACTCCTACACACGGTCGCACTATTATGGAAATCCAGAATTTGACAACTATCCGGTGATTCGGGTGGACTGGTATCAGGCAGCGGCATTTTGCACCTGGGGTGGGAAACGCCTGCCTACTGAAGCCGAGTGGGAACGAGCGGCGCGCGGCAACCAGGACACCCGCAAGTTTCCCTGGGGAAATCTCCCGGCCGACGACACCCTGCTCAACTACAACAACCGTCTGCACGACACCGATGCAGTCGGTTCCTACCCGGGCGGGGCCAGCCCCGACGGGTTGATGGACATGGCAGGCAACGTCTGGGAATGGGTGAACGACTGGTACGCCGGCGCCTACTACAAAAGCTCCCCCCTTGTGAACCCCCCCGGCCCCTCGACCGGAGAATACCGGGTCCGGCGTGGCGGTTCCTGGCTCAACAAGGAGAGCGACATGCGTGCTGCCGGGCGGAGCCTGAAGCCGCCAGAGCACTGGCCCAGCGCCATCGGCATGCGGTGTGTGCGTCCGGTCCAGTGACCTGCTGGCCCTGCCCGGTGTTCAGCTGCCCGGTGTTCAGCTGCCCGACCGGATCGCCTCGACCACCTGGATCGGCGCCACCGTCCCAAACGATTCGCCGGTTCGGGTCGCTACCTCTGCCAGGGTCGCCGGGTCGTACAGCACAGCCCCCAGCTTGTATTCTCCACTGGGCGTTCCGGGGGGAACCAACAGACCCAGACGGACTGCCGGTTCTACCGGCAGATCGTTTTGGGCGACCACGGTGCCGTCTGGTGCCAGCAGACGCACAGAAAGTTTGAGCGGGGTTGCACTGGCTGCGCTCATTTCCAGCTCGACCGGCAACACCTCCCCCGGAGCGATCTGCGCCTGGCTGCGGAGAGCGGCCAGGTCAAGCACAGCCCAGGGAGAGTGTGCCGCCAGCGCCTGCAAAGGACGGCGCGGCCGACCAAAGACCTCCAACAAGGTTTCCCCCGAGACCACCGTGCGGGCAAAATAGCTGTCGGCTGCTATCTGTTCACGGGCCCCCTGCGTGTGGCGGCTCACAACAAAAATCGTACCGCGCACCTGCTCCAATGGCACCGGGTACGCTGCATCTTCCCGCCCCGGCAGCAGCACCCGGCCTGCAGCCAGGTCGTGCACGGCTGTCCAGACCGCAATATCCCGGTCGCCAAAGATCAGCGTCGCCTGGGAAGAGTCCCAAAGGTTCAACGCGTCGGCGATCGGGGAGGTCTCGATCAGAATCACCGGATAGGCTTCCGGCTGGCGCGGCCCGTCGCGGCCGTACAAGGTAGCTGTCGACCCGTCGGGCAGCGGATACTGTTTGACCGGTTCGTACAGCTGGTGGAACAAGGGATCCTTCTGGGCAATTCGGGTCAGAATCGCCTGCCCGGCAGGCTGGACGTCACGGTTGTCGCCGTCTTTGAGCAAGATCCAGCGGTTGGCCAGCGCCTGCCCCCAGCCAGCTGCACGCTGTTCGGTCAAGGCGTTGACGGTGATGTTCAGCTTGTCCAGGGCCACCAGGTAACGAAGCTTGCCGCGGTGAATTTCCCAGGTATCGATCAACACCCCCAGCGATTCTGCGTCGCCCTCCGGGCTGCCGACCGTCGCCAACACATCCGGCCCGATCCAGTAGGCCGGATCGGTCGAGCCTGTGGCAGGCAGGACAGAATACTCGCTCTGAACCCAAAGCTGCGGCGCCCACGCGTAAAGTGGTGCCAGCCGGTCAAACGTAAACAACGTCCCTTGCACCAGCAAGACACCGAGCCAGGCCACAGCAACAGCGGCCGCCAGCTTGCGCGGATACCCCGACAGACCCGCCACCAGCAAAATGACCAGCAGCGGCAGCAGAGGGACCAGATTTCGCGGGTTGGTATAGGTCAACACCGTGAGCGGAAGCCAGGCGCTGACCACCGCCAGGCCGTAGATCTTGAGTTCTGCAGCGACGGGCTGCCGGGCACGCGCCACCCACCCCACCAACGCCGCCGGTAAGATCACCCAGCTGGCCAACATCCCCAGATGCTCGAAGACCCCATATTCCAAATAGCGGGTGTACGCGGCGAGCGCCCACAAATTGGGCGGCTCCTTGGTGCCCCGGTCGGTGCCGAAGGCAACATCCCCCAGCGGGGTCAGCACGTCAAGCCGTGGAAGATACCATAGACTGGCGATTGCCAGGGCCAGCGCAACCGCTGTCCACCCATTGCCGATCTGCCCCCGCCCACTCCAGAGCGCATAGAGTGCCAACGCAAACAACAGGGTCCATAGCCACAACAGCCACTCCCCCAGAAACATCTCCTGCTCGGCGACAAACTCACGGTTGGGCCAGTACCAGGCCAGGGCCAGCAAAAACCCGACCCCCAGCGCCCCGCCGACCGCCGACCAGCGCGGCTGCCAACTGCGCAGTGCGCTGCGCTGCAGCTGCCAAAAATTTCCGGTCCACAACAGATAGAGCAGCGGCAGCGCCAGATACATCGGCGCAGTCCATTTGCTGAGCAGGGCAATCCCCAGCGCAGCCCCAAACCCGAGCGACCAGCCACGGTGTCGAAAACGTTCGGAGCGCAGCAGGGCATAGAAGGCAGCCAGCAGCGGCGCAGCCAGGCTGTTTTCCATATAGTATAGCCGAGTCATCGCCGTTGCCATCGGCAGCAGACTGAGCAGTGCCACCGCCAGGAGGGCCCAGCCGTCACCGACCGTCCGCCGTGCCAACCAGAAGGTCAACAGCAAAATCAGGGCGAACAGAAGCAGATTGGGGATCTGGGCTACATCCAGGCTGCGCCCCCACACCGCATAGGCGGGCTGGGTCAACAGATAAAGCAGCGGCGGACGAAAACTGTCCAGGGTGATCGCCTGAAAGAGCGCCTGCCCCCCCCCTGAAGCCAGCCGGTCGGCAATCTCCAGACTCTTTTCCAAGTGGCCGGTCGAGTCCCGGCCGACCAGCACGACATTGGTCTGCACCCACCCCCAGTTGGTTGCTGTCGAGAGGAGCACGAGCCCCAGCAGCGCGCTGGCAAGAAAAAGGGGACGGAAGAGCGATCTGGTTGAACGCATATGGGGGCGATTACGGTTCGCCGTCCCCCTCGGCCAGTTCCCCCTCGGCCACTTCCTCCTCTTTCACAGTGCGCAGATGGGGGAAGAGGATGACCTCGCGGATCGTGTCGGCGTCGACGAAGAGCATGGTCAGCCGGTCGATGCCCATACCAAAGCCGCCGGTCGGCGGCATTCCATAGCTGAGGGCTTCGAGATAGGCCTCGTCGATCGGGTGGGCCTCGTCGTCGCCATGGCGGGCCCGGTAGGACTCGTCGACAAAGCGCTGCAGCTGGTCGATCGGATCGTTGATCTCGCTGAACGCGTTACAGATTTCCATCCCGACCAGAAACCCTTCAAACCGCTCGACCTGCCGCGGGTCGTCGGGGGAGCCTTTGGCCAGCGGGCTGACATCGCGCGGGTAATCGATCAGAAAGGTCGGCTGGATCAGATTTGGCTCGACATGTTTGGCCATCAAGCTGTCGACCAGCTTGCCCCAGCTGCTGCGGGGGTCTGGTTCGTGCCCAAAGCGGTGCATTGCATCGGCCAGACTGACCGCATCGGGGTAGTTTTCATAGTCGATGCCGGTCGCGTCCAGAATGGCCTGGCGCAGCGGGATACGCCGCCAGGGGGGGGTCAGATCGACCGTCTGCCCCTGCCAGGTCAGCAGCGGACTTCCGTTGACCTGCTGGGCGACAAAGGAGACCATCTCCTCAGTGCGGCGCATCACATCCTGATAGTCGGCGTAGGCCTCGTAAAACTCCAGCTGGGTAAATTCCGGGTTGTGCTTGAAACTGACGCCTTCGTTGCGGAAGTCACGCCCGATTTCATAGACGCGGTCGTAGCCGCCGGCGATCAGCCGTTTGAGATAGAGCTCGAAGCTGATGCGCAGATAGAGATCCTGGTGCAGCTGGTTGTGGTGGGTCACAAAGGGTCTTGCAGCCGCACCGCCGTAGAGCGGCTGCAGAATGGGGGTTTCGACCTCCAAAAAGCCTTCGTTGTCCAGATAGGTACGCACCGCCCGCACGATGGCGGCCCGGGTCCGAAAGAGGTCGCGCACCGGCGGGTTGGCCAGCAGGTCGACAGAGCGGCGCCGGTAGCGTTTCTCCGGGTCACGCATCCCGTGCCACTTGTCTGGCATCGGTTTGAGCGTCTTGCTGAGAAATTGGACCTCCTGCACCTCGACACTCAGCTCGCCGGTCTTGGTCACGACCAGCGGGCCGGTCGCCCCGATAAAATCCCCCAGGTCGATCAGCCGCTTCCAGACAACGTCGTAAAAATCGCCGGGCAACGCGTCGCGGCGCAGCACCAGCTGGAGAGAACCGCTCCCGTCTTCAAGATCGGCAAAACTCATCTTGCCCATGACCCGGATCCGGCGCAGCCGGCCGGTGACCGTCACGGGCTGTCGGGTCTCCCCCTCCTGTGCATACAGGGCCCGTGCGGCGGCAATCGAGTGGGTGCGGCGGGCACGCGCTGGATAGGGGTCGATCCCGGCGGCGCGCAGCCCCGCCAGATTTTTGAGACGGGCCACTTCCTGGTCGGTCAGGGTGGCGGGGTCAAACAACGGATGGGACGGTTCGCTCACAGGCTACCTCACCGCCACAATCTCAAAGACAATCTCGCCGCCCGGCGACTTGACGACTGTCCGGTCACCGACCCGCCTGTCCAACAGGGCCCGCCCCATCGGGCTTTCGTTGCTGATCTTGCCCTTGCCCGGGTCTGCTTCGGGCGGGCCCACGATCGTATACTCTTCCTCCTGGTCGAAGCCCTCCTCCCGCACGACCACGGTCCGGCCGATCGTCACGACGCCAGGTGCGGCGTTGTGGTCGCCGATCACCCGGGCATTCTTCAAAATCGCCTCCAACTCGCGAATGCGCCCCTCCAGAAATCCCTGGGCCGTCTTGGCCTCGTCGTAGCCAGCATTCTCGCTGATGTCCCCTTCCGCTTTGGCTTCAGCGATCATCTGGGCAACTTCGCGGCGACGCACCGTTGTCAGATACTCCAGCTCGTCTTTGACCTTTTGCAGACCTTCTGGAGTCAAAAAAATTGGTTGGTTGTTGCTCATTGTTGCACTCTTTTCAGAACCGCATTCCTGTGTAATACTGGTATGAAAACACCGCCTTCGCAAGGCGGCGTTGCTCTGGCCCGATTTAGCAAAGCAAATGCCGACCCCAATGCAGGTCGGCCCGACAGACGTGTATAACAGTATAATACATTCTTCTCAAATCTGTAAAATCATCTTTTGGGTCGCACCGTGAAAGCAGTCGTGAAAGCAGTCGTGAAAGCAGTATGGTGGTAAACATGCCAATGGCCCCTTCTCCAGATTCCTCCCTCTTTGACCGCTTTGCTCGCTTTTACGACGGCGACTACCGGCACTACGACGAAGACATCGACCTGATCGGCCAGTACGCTGACGAGCACGGAGACCCTATCCTGGAGTTGGGCTGCGGCACCGGGCGGGTGCTGCTGCCGCTGGCCAGGGCCGGCCACCGCCTCACCGGAGTCGACATCAGCCCTGCATTGCTGGAGCGTGCGCGAGCCAGGCTGCAACAACAGCGTCTGTCTGCCCAGGTCGAGCTGCTGCAGGCGGATCTGCGCACCTTTGACCTGCCCACCAAAGGCTATGGCTTTGCGTTTTGTACCAGCAGCACCCTGATGCACCTGACGACAGCCCAGGAGCAGCTGGCCGCGTTGCACAACATGGCCCGCCATCTGCGGCCAGGGGGCCGGCTTTTGCTCGACCTGTTCAACCCCGACCTGCCCCGCCTCTTCGCCGTCGAAGGGCTGATGGAACTGGCCGATCGCTGGCTGGACGAACAGACCGGCGCTGAAGTGCTGAAGTGGAGCGTGCGTCGCCTCGACCTGGCCGAACAGCTGCAAGAAACCCTCTTCCTCTACGAAGAGATCCATGCCGATGGCCGCATCGAACGCACAGCCTGCCCCTTCACCCTGCGGTTTTTGTGGCGCAACGAAGCAGAACTGATGCTGCAAGCTGCCGGCCTGGCAGTCGAAGAGGTCATGGGAGACTGTGAGGGGACTCCCTATGCCAGCGACAGCGAACACCTGATCCTGGTGGCCGCCAAACCGGAGACTCGATAGACAAGCCAGCCCTGTGAAAAGAGAGCCCCATATGCCCACACCCGAACATCTCAGCCGAGAAAGCCGTCGTACTTACACCCGCCTGCTGCCGCGCCTGGAAGCAGAATTCGCCGCCGTGCGCGACACGGACAGCTGGACAGTTTTCCGACGCCGCCTGGATACCCACTTCGGCAGCCTTTTTGCAGAGCTCTTTGCCCTGTACGGCGAACGCTATGACTTCCTGTATCACCTGGAGCGCCTGCTTGCCGAGGCAGCCCACTCCTGGCTGGATCGCCCGCAGCCACTCCAAGCGCTGGACGACGCACGCGAACGGCACCCACTCTGGTACCAGTCCGAACAGATGTTGGGAGGGGTGTATTATGTCGATCTGCTTGCCGGGGATCTGCAGGGCCTGCGCGCCAGGATTCCCTATTTCCAGGAACTGGGGTTGACCTACCTGCATCTGATGCCCCTTTTTGCCGCGCCTGCCGACCAGAACGACGGCGGCTATGCGGTCAGCGACTACCGGACGGTCGACCCGCGCCTGGGCCAGATGGAGGAGCTGCGTGCGCTGGCCGACGAACTGCGCGCCCATGGGATCAGCCTGGTGCTCGACTTCGTCTTCAACCATACCTCGGACGAACACCGTTGGGCGCGGGCAGCCCAGGCCGGCGACGAAACCTACAGTGACTACTATTTTTTGTTTCCAGACCGCACCCAGCCGGACGCCTACGACCGCACCCTGCGCGAAATTTTTCCTGACCAGCACCCGGGCAGCTTCAGCTATCGTCCCGACCTGCAGCGCTGGGTCTGGACGACGTTCAACTCGTTCCAGTGGGATCTCAACTACCGCAACCCGGAGGTCTTCCGCGCCATGGCCTCGGAAATGCTCTTTCTGGCCAATCTTGGGACCGAGGTGCTGCGGCTGGACGCACTGGCCTTCACCTGGAAAGAAGTGGGTACCCCTTGCGAAAGCCTGCCCAAAGCCCACACGCTGGTGCGCGCCTTCAACGCAGTGCTGCGCATCGCAGCGCCTAGCCTGCTCTTCAAATCCGAAGCGATCGTCCACCCCGACGAGGTCACGCGCTACATCGATGCACGGGAATGTCAGCTCTCCTACAACCCGCTGCTGATGGCCCTCCTGTGGAACAGCCTGGCGACCCGGGAGGTGCGCCTGCTGCGCCAGTCGCTCAGCCACCGCTTCGCCCTGCCCGCAGAATGCGCCTGGGTCAACTACATCCGCTGCCACGACGACATCGGCTGGACCTTCGACGACGGCGACAGCCAGGCAATCGGGGTGAACGGCTACGACCACCGCCGCTTTCTCAACAGCTTCTTCACAGGCCGCTTTCCCGGTAGCTTTGCGCGCGGGCTCCCCTTCCAGGAAAATCCACGCACAGGAGACGCACGCATTTCGGGCAGCCAGGCGTCGCTGGCCGGGCTGGAAGCAGCCCTGCGCAGCGGCGACCCGGCCAGCATCGAACTCGCCGTGCGCCGCATCCTCCTGCTCCACGCCGTCATCCTCAGCATCGGCGGCATCCCCCTGATCTACCTGGGCGACGAGATCGGCCTCCTCAACGACTATCGCTACGTCGAGGAACCTACCAAAAGCCAGGACAGCCGCTGGGTACACCGCCCACGCATCGACTGGACACAGATGGAACGCCGCAACGACCCAACCACCCTCGAAGGACGCATCTACCAGGGGCTGCGCCATCTGATCCAACGCCGCAAAGAGACCCCCGCCTTTGCCGGCCATGCCATGCGGATCCTCCATGTCGGCAACGACCACCTCTTCGCCTATGTCCGCACCGGCCCGCAAGGCGAA
Source organism: Chloroflexota bacterium (assembly GCA_018969295.1). Taxonomy (GTDB): domain Bacteria; phylum Chloroflexota; class Anaerolineae; order Caldilineales; family Caldilineaceae; genus Caldilinea. The sequence continues at coordinate 21,721 of JAGWYN010000037.1, forward strand.
CGGGTGCTGGTGTTGGCCAATTTCAGCGAACAGACCCAGCCGATCGCCCCCAATGAGGTGCGCCTCTACGGCCTTGGCTACCACTTTCGCGACCTGGTCAGCGGACGCACCAGCCAGCTGGGCGACGAACCCCTCGTGCTTACCCCCTACCAGGTGCTCTGGCTGACCAGCTGACCCATGACACAAACCCTCTACGGGTCACACCTTTGACCATAGATTGCAAAGCAAAACTAGACAAAGGTATCGACCAGCAGAATCTACATGTGCAAACCATCCCCCAACCCCCATCAAAACCCACACAAACCCCACATGCCGGCAAGGGAGGGAGTCCAGCCCGCAGGTCTGTACAGTTGTGAGATGGGCGATTTTTGGTTGAGAAGGGCTGGGCGCTATACTCGACGATTATGAAGCGTCACGATCTGCGGCGTGTGGGGTTGTTGCTGTTGGGAGGGTTTGTGCTGGCCGTGCTGGCCGTGCCCGACCTGGCGCGACAGGTCTTTGCCGATACAGCGACGGTTGGGCTGGCGCAGCAGAGCTACCCAGCCACGCCGACCTGGACACCGACCTGGACCCCCTATTTTTATGCCACGCCCTTTCCGTCGGGTGTCGGTTTCACGCCGACGCCGACCCTCGACCTGCGGGTGGTCAACGAAATCACCCATCCAGCCGACCAGGATGTCGTCGCTGGGTTCACCCCTCTGATCGGGACTGCGGTCATCGACAACTTTGCCCGCTACGATCTGCACATCAGCGTGGCAGGAGCTGAGAACTGGCAGTGGCTCTACAGCAGCCGCGAGGTGATCCGCAGCGGACTGCTCTATGTCTTCAACGCCTATGCCTGGCCCGACGGCCTTTACGATCTGCGCCTGCGTGCGCTGGACTACAGCGGCCACTTCAGCGAGAGTTTCCTGCGCCAGCTTGCGGTGCGCAACGCAGCGCCGCCAACGCAGACCCCCTATCCGACCCCCAGCGATCCCAACCAGCCCTTCTCGCCGCTGATCCTCTTTCCGACCCCGTCGCCGACGATGACCCCGACCCCGCGGTTCCGCAGCTTTCTCCCCAACGGGCAAGGGATTTACGAGCCACAGAACGGGGCAATTTTGCGCGGGCAGGTCGCCGTCGTCGCGACCGCCAACAACAAAAATGCCTTCAACCCCTTCGAGCGCTACGAACTTTTCCTCACACCGAGCGGCAGCGACCAGTGGAGTTGGCTGTACAGCAGTTCCCAGCAGTTCTGGCAGTCCCCCATCTACACCCTGGACAGCACCCAGCTGGCCGATGGCTTCTACGACCTGCGCCTGCGCATCGTCTACCGAGACAGCAACTACGACGAATACTATGTGACTCGCCTGCGGGTGGACAATGCCACCGCACTGTCTGCCCCGGCAGAGCCAGCTGCCGAGGCCATGCATTTGCCCGGCCTCTACTTCCCGTTCGACCGCATCCGTGTGACCGGCGTCGTGGATCTGGTAGGCACTACCGCAGTGCCCGGCCTGCTTCGCTGGGAACTCTACTGGGCCTATGCAGGATCGGAGGGCTGGAATTTTCTGTTCAGCGACGTCAAGCCGGTCGTCAACAGCTACCTGGCGCGTCTGGACCTGGGGCTGATGGCCGAAGACTCGTATGATTTCCGTCTGAAAATTGTCCGACAAGACGGCACCTTCTCGGACTATTATGTACGAGGTGTCGTTGCCGTGCCGCCGACACCGACTGCGATCCCGCAGCCGCCGAGATAGCGCCGAGTCAAATTTTTCGGCGATATGTCGGCCAAAAGTGGAAAGTTTATTTGGGAGGGAGTTCGCAGCAGCAGTATAATGGACAGGATCGGCCCGCCGCAGAAGCGTTGTAGCGGAGAACGATCCAAAATTTCAAGGATGTGTCTTGAAAAATCTGCCAGAAAACTGGGAGATTCATTGTGGGAGTCCAATCAAGTTGGGTCGTTTGGAGGATAAAAAGATGAACCAATCAAAGTGGCGCCTGGCGCTTACAGCAGTGTTGTTGACAGCCCTGCTGGTCACTGCACTGGCACCGGCCGCATTCGCAGCCGAACAATCAGCCCCTGCCTCCCAGGTGCGGGCCACAGAGGTCTCCGGCACCGTTCCGGGTGGACAGTTCGCCAAGCTGTGGCTGGGGCTGGAAATCACCAACCCAGGCAATTTTACGGTGACAGCGACCTGGGACCGCCTCAACCCAGAACAAAATGGGGTCGGCTTCTATATTTTGGACCCGGGCAACGTCGCTGCCGTCTCCATGGGGGAACGGATCGAACGCAACCAGCTGGCCATGGGAGACTCCAATTTTTTCGTCGTCGGTGAGAAAAATGTGCAGGGTGCATCCATTCGGGCTGTCGGTACAGACTACACGATCGTCGTCTACAACGACTCCGCCACCGATGCCCGCTTTACGCTGAGCGTCGACAACGGCATTATTGTCGACAACGACAATCAGGTCGACGCTCCCGCCGCAGCGACCGAGAGCACCCCTGCCAGCACAGAGGCTGCCAGCACAGAAGCGACAACCACCGTGGCGACAACCACCGCGGCGACAACCACCGTGGCGACAACCACCGCGGCGACAACCACCGCGGCAGCGACGACGGCGACCGTTGCGGCGCCCGCCGCCGCTGCTCCGGCCACCACGACAGCGCCTGCAGCAGGTCCGTTCCGCAGCAGCAGCGTCAAAGGCGAGCTGAACGAGCAGTACGAACAGCACTATCTGGGGTTGGAACCAGAGCAGCGCGACAGCGAGATCACACTGCGCCTCTCCTTTGACCCACGCGACAACCAGGAGCTGGCCCGTCGGCTGAATTTCTGGGTCTTGGACGAACAGGGGCTTGTGCGCTACCAGAGTGGCGAGAACGCCAGCGACCTTGCCGTGGCCAATGGCAACCGTGTCACCACGCCGGGCGACGAAAATGTACGCACCACCAGCTTCTTTGCCCCAGGGCTCGGCACCTATACGGTGATCGTCTACAACAACTCGCGCATCCCCGCCACCTACGAGCTCTCGGCAACCAGCGCAGTGCTGGTCGATGGTTCGCAGCAGACGACTTCGGCCCAGGAAGCCGCTGGCTCGGCAACAACCGTTGCCGCCACCACAGCCACCACAGCCACTGCGACGGCAGCTACAACTGCGGCCACGACTGCAGCCACACCCGCAGCGGGGTCAGGGGCTGCGGGTGAACCCGGCGGAACGTATACGGTCGTTTCTGGCGATACCCTCGCGATCATCGCCCGCGACATCTACGGCGACTACAAACTCTATGAAAAGCTCTGCGCCTTCAACAAATTGACCGACTGCAACGTGATCGAGGTCGGCCAGGTGATCAACCTGCCGACTCGCGAACAGATCGGCGCGGTCGCGACGACCACAACAGCCGCGGCGACCACCGAGGAACCTGCGGCAGCCACCCCGGCCACCACCCAGGCCACCACCCCGGCCACCACCCAGGCCACCACAGTCGCCGCAACAGCCGCCACTACAGCGACGACCCCAGCCACCACGATCACGGCCACCACCCCGGCGACGACGACGGCCACCACCACGGCCACTGCCGCAGTCACGGCGACGGCGACGACGACCAGCACGGCTGCACCCCGAGCCACCGAAACGATCGTCGAGATCGCACAATCCAACCCGAACTTCTCGATCCTGGCCAAGGCGCTGGAATCGACCGGGCTGGCCACCACCCTCGGCAGCGGCGACTATACGGTCTTTGCACCGACCGATGCAGCCTTCAACGAACTGCTCACTCAGACAGGGCTGGCGGCCGACCAGCTGTTGAAAGCGCCCGAACTCCAGCAGATCCTGCAGTACCATGTGCTCAGCGGCGAAGTTGGCTCGACAGACATCACCAATGGGATGCGCGCTACCACAGTGCAGGGCAAACAGGTGACCTTTGAGATCAAAGATGGCAGCGTCTACATCAACGGCGCCAAAGTCACGATCGCCGATATCCCGGCGTCCAACGGCATTATCCACGCTATCAGCGCTGTGATTCTGCCGCCAGCTCAGTAAGCGGCACCGCACCAGGATTCAAAAAAGCCGAAGGGGGCCGGGCAGTGTGCCCAGCCCCCTTTTCGTTGCCCCACGCCTGCAGCCGCACTTTCTCCCTTGAGCAGCCTGTCGATTTTGTGCTATGATGGGGCTATGCCAAAATCGCCGCATGTTCCCACATCCTTGCCCACGGATGCCTTTTTAGACGACCTGCCCGACGAGATTCTCGCGCAGGAGGGGGATCCCAGGTCGGACGATCCCAGCTCTGACGCCGATGCGCTGGCTGAGCTGGCAGCGGTGGATCTGGCGACCTTTTTTGGCCCCGCTGGCCCGCTGGCCCGCGCGCTGCAGCCGTACGAGCGACGCGACAGCCAGCTGCGGATGGCCCAGGCGATCCAGCGGGCGCTGGTGTCCCATTCGCATGCCCTGATCGAAGCGCCAACTGGCACCGGCAAATCGATCGCCTATCTGGTCCCTGCGATCCTCAGCGGGCAGACAGTGGTCATCTCCACCGCCAACAAATCGCTGCAGAGCCAGCTCTTCCACAAAGAACTACCCTTCTTGCGCAAGGTGCTGGGCAGGCAGATCCCGGCGGTGGTGGTCAAAGGACGCAGCAATTTCATCTGCACCCACAAGCTGGACAAAGAGCGCCAGGAACAGACCTACATCTCTCTCTACGACCGTGCCGACGACCAGTTTCAGGCGCTGCAGGCGTGGCTGGCCCAGACCTCCACCGGAGACATCGACGAACTGCCCTTTGTGCTTGGCGGCGACCTGCGCAACCGGGTCGTCAGTTTCCCCGACGACTGTCTGCACCACGATTGCCGCTACGACGAAGAGGGCTGCTGGGTCAACAGGATGCGCGACGAAGCTGCCCAGGCCCAAATCCTCATCACCAACCACCATCTGCTCCTCAACGCGCTGGAGTTGGGGTTTGCCGGCGAACGCATCCTGCCGCCAGCGTCCATCTACATTGTCGACGAGGCACACCATCTCGAGCAGATTGCGACTGCGGTCTACGAAGTGCTGGTGACCGACTACACGGTCGAACAGCTGCTCGCCCGCTCGCTCTTCAAAGAAGCGCTCGGCGACAGCGATCTCGATCGGCTGCGCCAGCTCAACACCTTGGCCTTCCAGGAGATTGCCCACAGCAGCCGCGAAAATGCCTTCCAACTCGAGGGGGACCTGGAGAGCCTGCTCAGGCTGAGCAGCGCGCTGGCCGAGCTCGGCAAACGGCTCAAGCAGAAAAATCCCTATGCAGCCGCTGTCGAGCAGGCAGCACAGCAAGGCGAGCGCCCCGGCGCCGACACAGCCGAACGCTTTCGCGCCTACGAGGCCTCGGTCACTGCACTCAACAGCACCGCGGAAAAGCTCAACGTGATCGGCAGCGCCCGCCAAGACGACCACCGGGTGCGCTATGCGGTGCGCGTCTTCGAACGGCGCTACATCACGCTGGAAGTACATTCCGCCCCGATCGACCCATCTGGGCTGCTGGCCACCTATCTGTTCCACCCTGAAGATGAAAACGGCGACGCAGTGCCTCGCTCGGTGATCTGCACCAGCGCCACACTGGCGACAGGCGGCCATTTCCAGCATTACAAGGCCCGCTGCGGAATTCGCCGGGTCGGCGAAGAGCAGGTGCTGCCGGCAGTCTTCGACTACCCACGCCAGGCCCTGCTCTACCAGCCGTCGCTGCCCCCCTTCGACTACCGCAGCCCTGCGCCTTTCTACGACGCCGTCGCCGCAGAGCTGGAGCGGCTGCTCGAAATCAGCCGTGGCCGTTCGCTGTGCCTGTTTACCAGCTGGGGCGGCCTGCAGCAGGTCAGCGACCGTCTGCAAAATGGTCAGCGTACCCTGGTCTGGCCGCTCCGCTCTCAGGGAGATGCCCCTCGAGACGCGCTGTTGAGCTGGTTCAAGGCGACCCCCTACAGCGTATTGCTGGCGACCCGTTCCTTCTGGGAAGGGGTCGACATCCCTGGCGACGATCTGAGCCTGGTGGTGATGGACAAGATGCCCTTTCCGACGCCCGGGGACCCGCTGCACAATGCCCGGATGCGGGCGATCGAGGCAGAAGGGCGTTCCAGCTTCGCAGAGTACATGACCCCGCTGATGACCCTGGCGCTCAAACAGGGTTTTGGCCGGTTGATCCGGCGCAGCGACGACAGCGGCGTCGTCGCCATTCTGGACGAACGGCTGAGCAGCAAAGCCTACGGTCGACGTGCTCGCCAGGATCTGCCGCCCGCCTCCTTCACGCGCGAATTTCAGGCGGTCCACCAGTTTTATCGCACTGCGCTGGCCAGCCCGGCTGAATTTGCGCTCAACGTCTGGGCCGACAGAGCGTGCGCCTGGCGCTGGCAGCTGGTGCGTCTGCAGGATGGCCGCACCGACAGCCAGCAAGGCACCAGCGCCACCCACGACCCGGCCCAGGCCGAACTGGAGGCTGCCCTGGATGCGCTGCGCAACTTGGGCGAGCGCATTCGCCGCGTCGGCCAGGAGCCCAGCCGCTACGCGGTCGAAGTGCGCTGCAGCCGTGCCACTGCGGCGCTGCTGGCTGCCGGTTCCCTGCCCGCTGAGCTGGCCCAGCGCTGGGCGGCCATGGCCAGCAGCTGGCGCACCCTGTCGTCGCGCGCGGTGCGCGAGTAAATTCACCTCCTCTGGCCCACTGACAGACCGCGACAACACCCCTCTATGGTACAATCAGATCTACATGATGCCACCTACTGAAACAGGACGTGCCCGATGAACACTTGGATCGAACAGCTGGAGCAGATACAGGCAGAAGCAGAGACAGCACTTGCAGGAACCCAGAATACGCCCGCAACTGAGCAGTGGCATGCCGACTATCTGGGCCGCAAAGGCAAGCTCACAGCGCTGCTGCGTGGGCTGGGACAGCTCTCCCCGGCAGAACGCCCTCTGGTGGGCAAACAGGCCAATCAGGTCAAGGAACTCCTCGAAGGTGCCCTGGCCGCCCGACAAGCAGCGATCGCTGCGGAGGAGCTGCAGCGATCGCTGGCCGCAGAAGGGATCGACGTGACCCTTCCCGGTCGCCGCCCCCTGCTGGGCAAGCTGCACCCCACCCACCGGGCCATGCGCGAGATGGTCGACATTCTCAAACAGATGGGGTTCCAAATCTTCGATTCGCCCGAGGTCGAGAGCGACGAGTACAACTTCGGCCTGCTCAATTTCCCACCTGACCACCCCGCTCGCGAAATGCAGGATACCTTCTTCACGACCACGCCCAACCTGATCCTGCGCACCCACACCAGCCCAGGCCAGCTCCACGCCATGCGCCGCTACGCCCCGGAGCCGATCCGGGTGATCCTGCCTGGCAAGTGCTTTCGCAACGAGGATGTCACCGCCCGTTCAGAGATGATGTTCTACCAGATCGAAGGATTGGCAGTCGGCCGCAAGATCACCTTCAGCGATCTCAAAGGGACTCTGCTCAACTTTGCCAATCAGATGTACGGGGAAGGGCGCCAGATTCGCTTCCGCAAGTCCTATTTTCCCTTCACCGAGCCCAGTGTGGAGGTCGACGTAGACTGCGTCCTCTGCGGCGGGGCCGGGTGCCGGCTCTGCAAACAGACCGGCTGGCTTGAAATTTTGGGGGCCGGCATGGTGCATCCGGTGGTGCTCCAGAACGGGGGATACGACCCGGCTCTGTTCAGCGGCTTTGCCTTTGGTATGGGCATCGAACGTCAAGCGATGCTCAAACGGGGCATCGACGACATCCGGCTCTTTTACAGCAACGACACCCGCTTTTTGGCCCGAGTCTGATCCGGCCCGCTTATCCCGCCAGCGCCGCCAGGTCGCTGGCGGTGTCTATGTCGACCAGCCATTCGGCCTGCGCCGGCACTGTCTGGACTGCGTCTGGGTGGGCAGCCAGCAGACGCCGCCCCCCGGTGTCGCCTTGCAAGGCCAGCAATTCTCTCCAGTAACACCGGTCAAACAGCGCCGGGGCCCCGCGCAACAGCCCTGCAGCGACCGGGGCGACCAGGTCAGCCCCGTTGCGCCAGGCTGCTTGCAGCTGCTGCAGCAACATCGGGTCCAGGTAGGGCTGGTCGACCGGCATAAAAATAGCGGCCTCGGCCCTGTCTGGCAGCTGCGCGCAGGCAGCAGCGACACTGGTAGACTGGCCGGCGGCCCAGTCGGCGTTCTCTATCAGACGAATGTAGGGCAGAAGATCCCCCAGCGCCGCACGCACCTGCTCTCCCGCTGCCCCAATGACCACCAGCACCGGCCCGACACCGCTGTGCAACGCTGTCCGCACCGCCCGCACCACCATCGGGACCCCCTGGACAGGCAGCAGCTGCTTCGGCCGCCCCATCCGGCTGCTGCTGCCGGCCGCCAGGACGACGACCGCCGTCTGCCCCCACCGCTCCAGCACAGGCGGCTGCTCCGCCACCCCGACGCGAGCCACCAACGCCGGCACCCCCTCCTTGGCCAACAGCGACGCCACCAGCCGGGCACAGGCCAGCCGCACTCTGCTGTCCGCTTTGTTGAGCACTGGCCGCAGCGAGCCATGCAGCCCTTTGGCGCCACCTTCCGGGTGGCGCAGCAGCAGCGCCAGCTGCGCCGGTGTCAGCGGCGCAGTCGCCCCTTCCGCCAGCCCCAACACCTGCCGCACCCGCTCTGGGCGGTGGACAGACTGCTCGTCGAGCGCAGCCCCCACCGCATCCATCCCGACCACCGGCACCAGATGGGTTGTAGAGGCCGGCAGCACCGGTTCGTGTGACGCCGGGGCTTTGACCGGGCGCATCTTGCTGCCGTCTGCTTCGACCGTGATGGCCGCCAGCTGCAGCGCCGCCGCCCGTTCCACCAGCTGGTCGACCTGCTCGGGCGCCAATCCCAGCCGCCGGTCCCGCACGACCGGCCCGCACAACAGGCAGCAGCCATGTCGCTCCAGGCTGCTGGCAAGGGCCTCCCAGGGCAGTTCATCCCCGGTGATCTCCAAAAAGGCTGGTGCCCAGGCCGTCTGAAAGGCAGCAATTCGGGTGGTCGGGGCAACGATGGCGCGACGCCCCAGCGCTGCTACCTCTGCGGCCAGACGAAATGCCGTGCTGCTCTTGCCGCCCCCTCCTACGATCGACACTACATCGGGTGCCTGCGGGTCCAGCCCCAGGCGCAACCCCTGCCACAGCTGCATCTTCTCTCCTTCCACCGGTCTCTTCCCCGGTTGCGCAAAATTCCCCATGCCGTGCGATACTATATGCCTGATGAGCAAAAAAGTCCGCCCCCCCTCCCCAACCACTCGCCCCGTGATTCTGGGCGGCAAAGAGCTGACCGCTGCACAATGTGCAGCGCAGCGGGCGGTCCGCCGGGCGAGAACCCAGGGGGCCCGGATTCTTCTGGCTGCACTGGGCGGCGGGCTGGCCCTCCTGTTTTTGTTCAGCTTCTGGGTCAGCCGCAACGCCTCGGGCAGCGCTGGGCTGACATTTTTTCTGCTGCTGGCCGCGCTGCTCTTTGCGCTTTTATATTTTGTGAACAACTTCTGGCAGTGGCGTCTTCTGCTCGACCTGCACTGCCCCCACTGTGACGAGCCGCTGGTCGACCGCATACACTGGACTCGCCGGCCCAGCTACCACTGCCCGCACTGCGGCCAGGAAGCCCTGGCCACCGCACGCCAGCTGGGAGAGGGCTGACCTCTACCGCAGCGCTGCTTCGGCGATCGCCTGATAGCCGCGCGCAGCCTGGAGCAGATCTTCCAGCCGCAGACGTTCGTCGATCACATGCGCGTCTGCTTCGTTCGCCGGGCCAAAGCCAACGGTCGGCACCTGCGCGACCCCAGCACTGTAGGCGGCATTGGTGCAAAAACGATAGGCGCTGGGCTGGGCGGCGATCCCGGCAGCGTTCAGTGCGGCCAGCGCAGTCGCTATCCAGGGATGCTCGACCGGATAGAGCCAGGCTGGGAAAAATTTTTCACAGCGGTGCACAGCACCCGTGAACGCAGTATACTCCCCAACCCCGACCGCAGCCTGCAGCGTCACCGCAGCCAGCTCTGGCAGCTCCGTCACCCCAGCCAACACCGTTTCTGCCCGCTCCCCCGGCAACAGACGGCGGTCGTAGGTCACCTTGCAGAGGGTAGGGATCACGGAATGGCCCGGATAGGGGTCGGAGACGATGTCGGTCAACGCAAAAATCGCCGGTCCCATCACCGGATCGACGGGCAGTTCGATCCGCTCTACCGCCGCGATCACCTGCATCATCTCCAAGACAGCATTGCGCCCCAGGTGGGGTGCCGACGAGTGGGAAGGCCGACCCACTGTGGTCAGATGGAGCTCTGCCCGGCCCCGTCCCCCGCGGCTCAGGTTCAAATCGGTGGACTCCCCGATCACGACAAAGTCAGGCTGGACGGTGTCCATGACCGTTTTCAGGGCGACCCCTTCCAACACCTCTTCCAAGGTGGAAGCGCTGACCACTGCCCGCCCAGCCAGCCGGGTCCGGTCCAACGCAGCCACAGCATGGACCATCGCTGCCAGCGCCCCTTTCATATCAGCTGCCCCACGGCCGTAGAGCACGCCCTCCTCCACAGTCCCACCGAACGGGTCATGCACCCAGGGGACACCCGGCGCGATCCCCACCGTGTCGATGTGGGCGTCGAACAGGACAGTTTTCCCCGGACGGTTCCCTTCCACAACACCCACCACGCTGCCGTTGGTGTCCATCCAGATCCGGTCAAAGCCCAGCAGCTGCATTTCATGCTGGATCCGGCGGGCCACTGGCCCTTCGGAGCCGCTCAGGCTGGGCAGGCGCACCAACTCCTGGGTAAACGCGATCAAACGATGCGATTCCATGCCATTCCCTTTCTGTACATACAAACTTGTCGGCTCGCTCCCCTGCTCAAAACTTGCCCAGCACTGCCCCCATCCGGGCCACACCATAACCGCCAAGCGCAGCCACTGCGTCTGCAAAGCCGGACGAAGGGTCGCGGATCAGCGCAAGCAGCGGCTGCAGGAGCGGCGAATCGTAATAGCGGTCTGGAACGACCAGGTCGTATCTTTCCACAAAGAGTGGGATAAACTCCAGGTCCAGCGAGCGGGCTGCGGCCAGGATGGCGAGCCCGGTATCGGCCGCCCCACTTTTGACCGCAGCCGCCACGGCGAGATGGGTGTATTCCGTGCGTTCGTATCCCTGGATCTGCCGGGGGTGGAGCCCCCGTCTTTGAAGCTCGTAGTCCAACAACACCCGCGTGCCGGCACCGCGCTGGCGGTTGACAAAGACGACATCTTCGCGCAGCAGATCTTCCAGCCGTTCGATCTGTTTGGGGTTGCCTTTGGGAAGAACCAACCCCTGGGTGCGCTCCACAAAGCCCAACAGCCGTCCGTGGATCCCTTCCGCCGCCAGCATGCGCTGGACAGGGCCCAGGTTGTATTCGCCGGTCTCTTCGTCCAGCAGGTGACAGCCGGCCAGGTGGGCTTCGTCGTGCTGCAAGGCGAGCAGGCCGCTGACGCTGCCGACATGGCTCGACGCAAGACGCAGCAGCGGGTCCCGCCGCCGGAGAAAGTCGGCCAGCAGGTCCAGGGTCATGTCATGGCTGCCGATCGCCACGATCGTATGGTCGACCGTGCGTGACGGGCGCAGCAGCTCGACGGTCACCCGCTCGCCGGCAGGGTAGCCCTCCGAAAAACGGGGGATGGTGACGATCCCATCCGCCTTGACCAGCGACATGATCACCCCGGCTCCCCCCACCAGCGGGGTAGCCACCACTCGGTCGCCGACCCGCCCCAGCATGACTCTCAGGTACTCGTCCTCGCCCAGCGGGGAGAAGACCTTGCGGGTCAACACCGCCTCGATTTTGGGCAGTTCCGGCGGCAGCTGCCCCTGCCAGCGGTAAAGCAGCGGGCGCACGATCAGCTCAAAGGTCAGTGCAGCGGACACAGGGTAGCCAGGGATTCCGACGATCGCCTTGCCATGCGCCACACCGAGAATGACCGGGTGGCCAGGACGGATGGCAATCCCGTGTACGCAGAGCGTCCCCAGCTCGGCGACGATCGACGCAGTAAAATCCTCCGACCCTGCCGATGAACCGGCGTTGACCACGACCAGGTCGTGGCTGGCCAGTGCCTCCAGCACCGCCGACCGGATCGATTCCCGGACATCGGGCTCGATCGGCAACCGTGTGACCTGGGCGCCAGCCTCCTGAGCCAGCGCGCCCAGCACCAACGAGTTGTATTCGAGGATCTCCCCTGCTTTGGGTGGGGTGCCCAACGGGACCAGCTCGGTGCCGGTCGGCAAAATCGCCACCCGCGGCCGACGATAGACTGTGACCGCCGTATGGCCGCAGCCAGCGACAGCCCCAAGGTCCTGAGGGCGGATGCAATGGTTGGCAGGCAGCACCAGTTCGGTCGCCACCATGTCTTCCCCCATCGGCCGCACATATCGCCAGGGCGGTGTCGCCGCCAAAATCTCGATCGCAGGTCCCTCGGCCAGGTCAACCCGATGGGTGTCTTCGATCTTGATCACCGCATTGGTGTTGGGCGGCAGCGGGTCGCCGGTGTCCAGCGCAAACGCCTGAACACCCAACTTGAGCTGCACCGGACGGGTCTCCGTCGCACCCCGTGTCGCCTCGGCGAGCACGGCAAACCCATCCATCGCCGCCGCAGAATAGTGGGGCGCAGAGATCAACGCCCAGACAGGTTCTGCCGTGACCCGCCCCAACGCCTGGTCGAGAGGGACGCGCTCAGCAGACAGCGGCTGCAGCAGGGCCTGCGCTGCCAACGCCGCATGCCAGCTGGCCACGGCCTCGCTCAACGGCACATCGTGCAGGTACAAGGTGTGCGGGTCCGTGGCACTGCTCATCCTTTTCTTCCCCTTCTGCCCACAAAAGCGTCCCCTTCTCCCCGATTGGCTTACAGTCTGCCGGGCGTTCCACCCGTATACTGATCGTACAGTGTATCACGGGTGCACCCTTTTGAATGGAAAAGAGTTCTATGACAGTCTTTGAAACAAACGTGGCACAACCGATCCGGCAGATGGGCTGTCCGGTCGACCACAGCCATCCGTATGGCAGCCAAAAAACCGCCCGCGAGGTCGAACCGACCGACCGCCCCCTCGAGCGAGACGCGCGTGGGGCCTGGCATGTCCGCGACTTCGAGCTGGCACGCACCGTTCTGCGCAGCACCGCCACGAAACAGGCAGGCTTCAAGGCGGAGCTCCTCGAAAAGATGCCAGGCGCGCTCACCAACCCGCCCATTCTCTATATGGAGGGGAAGGAACATCTCGAACAGCGCAAACAGACCGCCCGCTATTTCACACCGGCCACCACGGACAAACGTTACCGCCAGTTCATGACCGAACTGGCCGACACCCTGGTCGCCGAATTGCAACAGCAGGGCCAGGCTGACCTCAGCAAGGTGACCATGACCCTGGCAGTCAACGTGGCTGCGCGCGTGGTCGGGCTGACCTCCAGTCGGCTGCCCGGCATGGATCGGCGGCTGGATGCCTTCTTCAGAGAAGGGGTGGGGGAGTTTCGGCGCACCCCGCGCGGGATTTTTGATTTTCTGACTGGCCAGGTCAATGTGCTGGCTTTTCTCTACCTGGATGTCAAACCGGCCATCGCCGCCCGCAAACGCCAACCGCAGGACGACGTGATCAGCCATCTGGTGCAGCTGGGCCGCAACGACCGTGAAATCCTGACCGAGTGCATCACCTACGGTGCAGCCGGGATGGTCACCACGCGTGAGTTCATTGGGGTGGCCGCCTGGCATATGCTCGAACAACCGGCGCTGCGCGCACGCTACCTGGCCGCCGAAGAGACCGAGCGCTACACCATCCTGCACGAAATTCTCCGCCTGGAACCGGTGGTCGGCCATCTTTTCCGACGCACTACCGCCGATCTGGTTTTGGAACAGACCGACGGCCCCACAGTAATCCCGGCAGGTTCGCTGATCGATGTTCACATCACAGCAGCCAACCTGGACCCGGAGGTTGTGGGCGCGGCGCCACAGCAGCTCTGCCCGGGCCGCAAGCTGCACGGCGACCGGGTCACCGAAATGCTGCTCAGCTTCGGGGATGGCCACCACCGCTGCCCAGGGGCCTATGTGGCCATCCAGGAAAGCGATATCTTTTTGCAACGGCTGCTGGCCATCGAGCGCCTGCGCATCGTCCAGGAGCCCCAGCTGAGCTACAGCGAGCTTTCCAACGGTTACGAACTGCGTCGCTTTCTGGTGGCCTGTTAGCGTCCGGGAGCGCCCCCTCTCCCTCCATACAGTGCCCCGTAGAGCGTCACAGTGACCCACTCGCCAGCCTGGATCCCGGTGGAATCCAGGCTGATCTGAAAGACACCTTCGGCGTTGACCAGCGTGTAGATGAGGTTAGAGCGGCCCAGAACCGGCACGGCCCACCATTCTCCTGCGCGCTGCTCCAGACGCACCTGAACAAAATCGACCCGCCCGGTGTCCGAGGCAATGTTGCGGGCCACCCGGGCTTGCACAGTGTTCGGCCGCGGCCGATCGGTCCCCAGCAAAGCAGAGAGCGCAGGAAGGACGAAAAGGTCAAAAATGACCATCGCCGAGACCGGGTTGCCGGGCAGGCCGAAGACTGCCTTGCCGTCGCAGACCGCCAGTAGGGTCGGCTTGCCCGGCTTGACGCTGACCCCGTGCACCAGCACGCCGGGCTTCCCCAGCTCGTCGATCACAGCGGCCGTCATGTCTCGATAGCTGACCGAACTGCCCGCAGAAAAGACGACCAGATCGCACTCCTGCCAGGCCCGTCGGGCGGCGCGCGCCAGGGTCTCTCGGTGGTCTGGAAAAATTCCATAACAGACCGCCCGTCCGCCCGCTTCCGTAGCGAGCGCGGCCAGGGTATAAGAGTTGACATCGCGCACCTGTCCGGGGCGGAGAGGCTGGTGCGGCGGCACGACTTCGTCGCCGGTCGACAAAATTCCGACCACCGGCAGCACCGCCACGCCAATCTCGGTGATTCCCAAAGCCAGCAATCCCCCGATATCCTGCGCCCGCAGCCGGTGTCCTGGCGCCAGCACGGCTTCTCCCCGGCGGATGTCCTCACCGATCTGCACGACCCCCTGCCCTTCGGCGACAGGTTGAAACACTTCGACAGCAGAGATGCCCGCCTGCTGGGTGGTTTCGATCATTGCGACGGCGTCTGCGCCGGGCGGGAGCATGCCCCCTGTATGAACCAGCGCAGCCTCACCCGGCCCAATTGCAAAGCCCGCTGCCTGTCCCATCGGCACCTCGCCAGCGACCTTCAGGAATGCAGGCAGCCCTGGGGTGGCGCCGTAGGTGTCGAGAGCGGCCACTGCGTAGCCATCGACGGTGGCCCGTCTGAAGTCGGGCAGATCCTGGGGAGATTGGAGGGGTTCAGCCAGGACACGCCCCAACGCAGCAGTGGTCGCAATCCGCTCGCTGCGAACTTGCGGATGAAACTGCTCGGCAAAGATCGCCCAGGCGGCAGAAGGTGTCTGTACGGTAAAAAGTTCGGTCACAGTTTCGTCTCCTCGGCAAGCAGCTGGAGGGCGCGCTGCCATTCCTCCGGCGTATTGGCGTTGAAAAACGACCGCAGGTCAGGGTCGACCGCACGCAGCGCCTCCTCCTCGACAAAACAGGTTCGCACATCCGCCATAAAACTGACAACCCGCCGCTCTCCCTGGGCCAGCCGAGCCACGATCGCCGGGAGGCAGCGCCGGTGATAAAGCGCGTGCAAGGGTTCCGGGTAGCCGCCGATCCGTGGGACCACGGCATCCCAGCCTCCCTCGGCGGCCCGTTGGAGGAGCAGCGCGCACACCTGCGGGCTGACCAGCGGCAGGTCGCAGGCGACCACCAACGCCCAGCCAGCAACCTGCTGCAACCCGGTGGCGATCCCCCCCAGGGTCCCTGTTCCTGGCCAGCTGTCGGCGACAAAGCGCGTCTGCGCTGACAACCCAGCCTCTGCTGCCAACGTTGCATCGTTGGCGACGACGATCTGCTGCGCCGGCAGCAGGCAGGCCAGCCGCGCTGCCACCGAGGCCACCAGCGGGGTCTCCCCTGGGGGAACTGGCAGCAGCGCCTTGGGACGCCCCATACGCCGGCTCTCTCCGCCGGCATTGATCACCAGATCCAGAGAAATTGTGGAATCTATCGCTTCAGCCATCACAGCTTGCCCCACGTCCGTTGCAACGACCTACAGGGCCTGGTCGCCGCAGCCCTGGCGGTACCCACATTGCCGGCAGCGGGCCGGCTCCTGGTGGCTGCGCGCCAGATCATGTGCCCGCCGAGCTGCCCGCAGCTGGTCGGCGGCCGCAAGCACCGCCCGGCGCAGGTCGGCGGTGAACGGAATTTCAAAAGTCCGGTCTGCATAGCGCAGAATGCCGCAGGCAGGGGCAACGCCGTAGAGATCTTCGACGATCAGACAGTAGGTGGCCAGCTGCAGCAGGTGGCCGGGCGCAGGTTCAGCAGGGGCCCGGCCGCTTTTGACCTCGACCGGCACCACCGTCTGCCGGCCGCCCTGCCGAACCTTTACCAGGTAATCCGGTTTGCCGACCAGCCCATACCGACGGCTGAGCAGCGGCTGGGCGACCTCCTGTTCAGCCCCTGTGTCGCTGTAGACCCACTGCCCAGCCGGCAACCCGGCTGCATGCAGCTGGCTGCGCCCCCACAGCCAGAGGGCCAGCCCCGCCGCCACCAGCAGAGCGCACAGCAGCTCTGTCATCGCCTGCACTCCAACAGAGCGTGCGGCGCAGCACACCTACTTGGGCGCACTGCGACAGAGCACATCCCAGGCCCCCCGGTTGACCACTTCATTTTTTTGGTTGAACACTTCCATCTTGAGTGTGACCAGCCCACCCCCCAGCCGGGGCATCGCCTTGGTATTTTCCACGGTCACGCGCAACCGGATGGTGTCGCCGGCAAAGACCGGTTCGGAAAATTTCCACTCCACCGAACGAAAGGCCAGGATCGTGTCCTCCATAAAACCAAGCCGCACGGCCAGCCCGCTGGCGATGCTCAACACCAGCAGACCGTGCGCCACCCGCTGGCCGAACAGGTGTCCGGCCGCATACTCGGCGTCGGTATGAATCAGATTGTAGTCCCCAGACAAGCCTGCAAAGTTGACAATATCTGCCTCGGTGACGGTTCTCCCCACACTTTCGGTCTGGTCGCCGACGATAAATTCTTCAAAAAACAGCCCTTGTGGACGGGCCAGTCTGCCGCTGGTCATAGCACCCTCCGGTTGATTGACGGACATCGAGCGGGTCGGCGCCGCCCGTACTGCGACGCATCGCCCCCCTCCATCATACTGTGAAACGCCCAGCCTGCCAACCGGCAGAACCGGCAAACCGGCACAGCAGCCTGTCGGATCTGGGTGCATCTGGGCGGGGAGGGGAAGACAAGGGTTGCTATAAGCATTGTCAACCGGCTGATTCGGGAAATGCACCGGGAATTGCTCGCCCAACGACAAAGCGCCTGGAGAATTTCGAAGAACGCAGAGCTGGATCGGTGGCACGCGGATGCGGAACGAATTCTGGCGCGGTGTCTGTAAAGGCAAGCATTCAGTGATCCTGCCAGGCTACACTTCGCGGATCGCTGGTAAGCATGTATGATGGCTGTCAAACTTGCAAAAGCATCGCTTTGTCACAGGAGCTATACATATGAGCAGCGGCCAATCCAACCAAAGCCGGCCCACCATCCAATTCCTGAAAGTGACCAACTACCGCGCGCTCCGCAACGTCGAATTTAGGAGACTGACACCGTTGACGGTCCTGTTGGGGCCCAACGGCAGCGGCAAATCCACCGTATTCGACGTTTTTGCCTTCCTTTCCGAGTGTTTCGAGTCCGGTCTGCGCCGGGCCTGGGACAAGCGCGGTCGGGCCAAAGAGCTCAAATCTCGCGACGCAGAGGGGCCGATCTCCATCGAGATCAAATACCAGGAGCCTGGCTATCCGCTCATCACATACCATCTGGCTGTTGATGAGCGTGCCGGCGCCCCAATCGTGGTCGAAGAATGGCTGCAATGGCGGCGTGGTGCGCAAGGGAAACCCTTTCGTTTTCTCGATTACCGGGAAGGGAAGGGGCGTGCGGCAAGTGGTGACCGCCCCGATCAGCAGGACAAGCGGGTGGAGATCCCGCTGAAAGCAGCCGATCTGCTGGCTGTGAATGCATTAGGACAATTTGCTGAGCACCCGCGCGTGGCTGCATTGCGTGACTTCATCACCGGCTGGTATGTCTCCTACCTCTCCGCCGACAGTGCACGTGGGCAACCCGAGGCCGGGCCACAAGAACGGCTGACCAAGACCGGCGATAACCTCGCCAATGTCATTCAGTATCTGGCAGAACAGCACCCTGCGCACCTGGAGGAGATTTTTGCTGTGCTGCGGCGGCGTGTGCCGCGCATCGAACGGGTTTTGACCGACACGATGCCCGATGGACGCCTGTTGCTTCAGATCAAGGATGCGCCTTTCAGCCATCCCGTGCTGGCAAGGTTTGCCTCTGATGGCACGCTGAAAATGCTGGCCTATCTTGTGCTGCTCTTTGACCCGACGCCACCGCCTTTTGTAGGCATCGAAGAACCAGAAAACTTTCTGCATCCGCGCTTGCTGCCCGAACTGGCCGAAGAGTGCCGCGCCGCTGCCGAAAGAACCCAAATTCTGGCGACGACGCATTCGCCGTTTTTCATCAATGCGCTTCAACCCGATGAAGTGCGCGTCCTGTGGCGCGACGAAGACGGCTACACCCAGACGGTGCGCACGTCCGACGTGCCGCGGGTGCAGGCCTTTGTGGAAAACGGTGCGCTGCTAGGCCACCTCTGGATGGAAGGGCAACTAGGCGCTGGCGACCCACTGGTCAATCAAGGCGCACCGCTGCTACAGCGCAAGGGATAATGAGATGGGCACAAAACACCTCGAGTTTCTGGTAGAGGAGCCTTCGGCCGAAGCGTTTGTACGCGCGCTGCTCCCGCGCCTGCTCCCCGAACATTGCACTTTTGATGTCCATGCATTTCAGGGCAAGGACGATTTATTGCAGAAGTTGCCATCTCGATTGCGCAGCTATGCTCAGTGGTTGCCACAGGGCTGGCGAATCATCGTGCTTGTAGATCGCGACGACGATCGCTGTCAACTCCTGAAGCGGCAGTTGGACAGCATGGCGCTCGCCGCTGGGCTTCAAACCCGCACGACGGCAGATGCCGACAATTGGCAGGTCGTCAACCGCCTGGCCATCGAGGAATTGGAGGCATGGTACTTCGGCAACTGGCCAGCGGTGCGAAGTGCTTATCCAAGGGTGGCGCGCACCATTCCTGCTCAGGCACGATATCGCGATCCCGATGCAATCAGCGGCGGTGCCTGGGAGGCGTTCGAACGCATCCTGAAGCAGCATGGTTACTTCAAGACAGGATTACGCAAAATCGAGGCGGCGCGCGCCATTGGTGTGTACGTCGACCCGGCCAACAGCAGTTCCCATAGCTTCCGAAAGTTTGTTGAGACCATTCATGAGGGGGCAAGATGACCCTCCCAAACCCCAACCCCCAAACAGCCCCACCCAGGCCAAGTGCCCGAACCCTTGATTCCGCCCTACGTCGCCCACGCCAGATCTAAGCCTGGATTTCGCACGTTGAAAATCGAATAGAAGGGATAAAATTTGCGTCAGGGTCTGGCCGACCCGGCGCGCGAACGGTCCGATCCAGTGGATTGGGTAAAGCAGTGATACGCTGGCGTCCTCTTGATGCATCACCCGCC
>JAGWYN010000038.1 GCA_018969295.1 Chloroflexota bacterium
TCTCCCCCCAGTTCACGCCGCTGGGTTACGTGCCACATACCCGACGACCCAAATTCTGGACCGCAACGGCCAGCTCCTCTACGAATGGATCGACCCGGCTGCCGGCAAACAGCTCGACCTCGAGCTCAGCCAGATCCCAGCCGCCTGCGTCCAGGCCACGATCGCCACCGAAGACAACCGCTTCTTTTGGCATGGGGGTGTCGACCCACTCGCCGTTTTGCGCGCCCTCTGGCAAAATCTACACAGTCAGGGGATCGTCTCGGGCGCCAGCACGCTGACCCAACAGCTGGCCCGCAATCTGTTGATGGAAAACCAGGAACGGTTTGAGAGCAGCCTGCGGCGCAAGCTGCGCGAGGCAGTGCTCGCCTGGCAGCTCGAACAGGCCTACACCAAAGACGCGCTGCTGGCACTCTATTTGAACCAGACCTACTACGGCAATTTTGCGTTCGGTATCGAAGCGGCCGCCCAGATCTTCTTCGCCAAGCCTGCCGGCCAGCTCAGCCTGGCCGAGTGCGCGCTGCTGGCCGGGCTGGTCCAATACCCTTCCGGCTATAACCCGCTGCTGGACCCAGAGGCCGCCAAAGGACGCCAGCTCACAGTGCTGCGGCTGATGCAAGAACATGGGGCGCTGACCAGAGCCCAAGCCGAAGAGGCAGCCCGTCAGCCACTCCAATATCGCTCCAGCCTGTTTGCAATCGAAGCCCCCCACTTTGTCATGTATGTCCAGGATCTGCTTGTCCGGCAGCTGGGTCTCGAACGGGTGCGGGCGGGCGGGTTGCGCGTCTACACCACCCTCGACCTTGACCTGCAACGCCAGGCAGAGACGGCGCTACGCCGGCGGCTGGCCCAGCTCACCTGCCAGGCCGAAAGCGCCTGCACCGACCCCGCTGCCCGCAGCCGGCAGGTCGACAGCGCAGCCGCCGTCATCCTCGACAGCCACAACGGCGACATCCTGACCCTGATCGGCAGCCCGGACTATTTTGCTGCGCATGCCAGCGGCAATCTCAACGCCGCGCTGGCCAGACGCCAGCCCGGCAGCGCCATCAAACCCTTCACCTACGCCGCTGCGCTCGACCCGCAGTGGAGCAGCGCGTCCCCCCCCCTGACCGCAGCGACCATCTTGCCTGACCTGCCCAAAACTTTCACCGTGCAGAACAGCGACGGGGCACAGGCCCCCTATCGCCCCCAAAATTACGACCGCAAAGCCCACGGGCCGGTCAGCCTGCGCACAGCCCTCGCCAACAGCTACAACGTGCCAGCTGTCGAGGTGCTGCAACAGATCGGCGTCGAGACTCTCCGCCAGCTCGCTGGCCAGGCAGGCATTTCCACCTTTACCGAACGCTATGGGCTGGCCTTGACCCTGGGCGGCGGCGAAGTCCGCCTGCTCGACCTGGCCGCCGCCTACAGCATCTTCGACGACGGCTACGCACTCGCCCCACGTGCGCTGCAACGTGTCGAAGCCTCTGCCCCAGCCACAAGCCAGACCACCACGCTCTTCCAGCTGACCCCTCCCCCCTTCCCACAGGTGCTCTCCCCCCAGGCCGCCTATCTGATCACCGACATCCTCGCCGACGATCTGGCCCGTGCCCCCGCTTTCGGACGCAGCTCCGTGCTCGATCTGCCCTTTCCAGCAGCCGTCAAGACCGGCACCACGACCGACTGGCGCGACAACTGGACCGTCGGCTACTCGACCCAGCGCATCGTCGGGGTGTGGGTCGGCAACGCCGACAATACACCGATGCAAAATGTCAGCGGGGTCGACGGCGCTGGCCCCCTTTGGCAGGATCTGATGCGGCTCTCCCACCGCCATCCCCCCCCTCCCTTCACGCGCCCCCCCGGGCTGGTCGAGGTCACCCTCTGCGCGCCGAGCGGCCTGCTGCCCAGCCCCGCCTGCCCACGTCTGCGCCAGGAGCTGTTCCTCGAAGGGACACAGCCCACACAGACCGACACCCAGTTTCAACAGATTGCCCTGGACCGCTCTACCGGGCTGCCCGCCGATGCCAATACCCCAGCCCACCAACGTGTCGACAAGGTCTACTGGCTGCTGCCTCCCGAATACCATGACTGGATGGCTGCTCAAGGAATCGCCGTCGCACCGCCAGCCGTGGCCAGCGCGCTCGCCCAACGCCACTCTGGCCCCAACCCGGAAAATCCCCCCATAGTCAGCCCAGCGCAGCCGCGGCTCACACTGACCCAGCCCGACGCGTTTTCCACCTTTCAGCTCCACCCTGGCCTGCCTGCCAGCAGCCAGCGGCTGGCCATCGAAGGCCTTGTGGCCGATGGCCAGCGCTGGGCCACGCTCCGCCTGGTCGTGGACGGCATCCCTGTGGCCGTTGCCCACCAGGCCAACCGGCTGAAAAGCAGGTGGACGCTGCAGCTCGGCCCACATCAATTCTGGTTGGAAGGAGAACCAGTGGCAGGAGCAAAGACCGAATTCTCAGCGCCAGCCACTGTCCAGGTAGAGATCTTCCACCAGGACTCCCTGCCCTGATGCCGGGTGAATCTGGGCTCCCAGCCAGACCACCCTTCCCGCCGCAACCGGTCAGCGGATCGGGGCGTGGTACTGGGCTACGATCGCCTGACCCGCTGGGCTGAGCACAAAATCGATGAACAGACGTTCGCGGGCAGCAGGAGGGCCAGCGGTGATCAGATAAAGGGGCTGGATCAAGGGGTACTGCTGTTTTGCAAGGCTCTCGACCGTGGGCAGCCGCCCTTCCAACGACAGCACTTTGACAGCCAAAGGTGCCAGTTCACTCGGCTGCCCGGATGGATCCTCGAGCTGTTCCCGCACATACGCGCGCGAGAGATAGGCAATCGCAGCCGGGTTGCGGGAGACATAGGTGAGGACCGCCTCGCTGCTCGGCATCACAACCGCTGTCAACGATACCCGCTCCTCCCCCATCACCCGCTTCTCGAACAAGAGACGAGCCCCGCTGCCGTCCTCGCGGCTGACCAGCACCACGTCGCCTGCATCGCTGCCCAAAGCCTGCCAGTTGAGCACCCGACCGCTGTACAGATCGCGCAGCTGCACCAGCGACAGCGCCTTGACCGGGTTGCTGGCATGGACAATCACAGCCAGCCCATCCAGCCCGATCGGCGTGCGCACCAACCGTTCCTCCCCGGCAGGCACCACTTCGCCCGCTTCTACATCGGGGGGAAAGCGGGTGCTTGCTGCCAGCACAGGCTGGCCCGCCCGCACAGCCTCCTCGGCCAGGGTGCTGCCTCCCCCGCGCAGGTCAAACACCACATTCGGATGCTGTCGACTGTACTCGCTCGCCAACTGCTGCAGCACAGGCAGCATCGATGTGGAGCCCACCACCGTGAGCGTGGTAGGCTCCGGTGTCGCTGCCGCCCCACAGCCGGCCAGCAGCAGCAGCAGCCAACAGAGCGCCGCGCGCTCAACGCGCCAGATGCCAGACAATCGTCGCTACCCCCACGGCCAGACAGTAGCCGCTGAACACATACAGCGTGTGGTTGCGCAGGTAGTTCAACAACACACGAATCGCAACCACCCCCGTCACGGCCGCCACCACAAACCCGACCAGGATCGGACCTGCATGCTGGGTCAGCGCGCTGGCATCTTCGCCCAACACCTTGACCAGCTGCAACAGCCCAGCCCCCAAAATGGCCGGTGTGCCCAGCAAAAAGCTGAAACGCGCGGCCTGGTCACGCTGGATCCCGCGCGCCAGCCCTGCCGCAATCGTGCTGCCACTGCGGCTGACCCCCGGCAACAGGGCCAATGCCTGGGCCACCCCGATCGCTGCGGCGTCCAGCCACTGCATCTGCGCCAACACACGCCCCCCGCCCGACCGCAGCACCAATTGCTCGCTCAACCAGAGCAGCAAGGCTGTCACCAGCAAAAAACAGCCCACCGCCAGCGGATTGAGAAAAAACGATTCGAGCAGTTCGTCAAAGAGCAGACCAGCAACCACCGCCGGCAGCGTGCCCACCACGATAAACCAGGCGGTGCGCGCATCGGGGTCGGCCAACGACCGCCGGGCAATGCTTTGCACCCAGGCACTTCCCATCGCCAAAAACTCCCGCCAAAAGACAATTAGGACCGCCACCAACGTTCCCCAGTGGAGCAGCGTGTCGAACAACAACGACGGCGCCGGCCATCCCAACAGCCAGGGCACCAGAACCAGATGGCCGCTGCTGCTGACCGGAACAAACTCGGTCGCCCCTTGCACAAACCCCAAAATCACTGCCTGAATCAGATCGATCGATTCGCTCATTTTTGTGCTCGCTTTGACTGCCGCAGCGCACGCTGTGCATGCCGCACGGTTTGGTTGGTCATCTGATAACGCTCCAGAAAACTCTGGCGGAACGAACCAAAGCCCCCCGAGCGGATCGCTGCCCGTATCTGTCCCATCAGTTCCAACATGAAGTGAACGTTGTGGATCGTGCCCAGGCGCAGCGCACTGATCTCGCCCGCTTTGTACAGATGGCGCAGATAGGCTCGGCTGAAGGTGCGACAGGTGTAACAGCGACAGCCCTCCTGCACCGGCCGGGGATCTTCGGCGTATTGGGCGTTGCGCAGGTTCATGCGCCCGTCGGGCGTCAGCAGTTGGCCGTTGCGCGCCACCCGCGTCGGCAACACACAGTCGAAGAGATCCACCCCACGAGCAACCGCCTCCACAATGTCCTCCGGCGCCCCCACCCCCATCAGGTAACGCGGTTTGTCCGCTGGCAGCGCCGGCCCAACCACGTCCAGCATCGCATACATCTGCTCTTTGGTCTCACCGACCGCCAACCCCCCGATCGCATAGCCGGGGAACTCCAGCTGGCGCAAAAACTCCACACTGCGCAGCCGCAAATCCGCAAAGATTCCCCCCTGGACAATGCCAAACAAAGCCTGGTCCGCCCGTCGATGGGCATGCCGACAGCGCTCTGCCCAGCGATGTGTCCGCTCCAAGGCCTCTTCGTTGTACAGGCGGTCCAGCGGAGGCGGACATTCGTCCAACACCATCGCAATGTCAGGCCCAAGCGCCTGCTCGATCTCCATGACCTTCTCTGGGGTAAACTGGTGCAGCGAACCGTCAAGGTGGCTGCGAAAGAGCACACCGTCGTCGCCCAGTTTGCGGCTGCCTGCCAGACTGAAGACCTGATAGCCCCCCGAATCGGTCAGGATCGGCCTGTCCCACCCCATAAAACGGTGCAGCCCCCCCATCCGCTCGATCAGCTGATGGCCCGGCCGCAGGTAGAGATGGTAGGTGTTGGACAAGATCAAAGAAGCGCCGGCCTCGCACAGGTCGCGCGGTTCCAGGGTCTTCACATTGGCCTGAGTGCCGACCGGGGCAAAGGCTGGCATCTCGACCGAGCCGTGCGGCGTAGACAAGGTGCTGCACCGTGCCCCCCCATCTGCCACATGCAGCTCAAACTGAAACGTTCCGCTCACACTCTGTCCCTGGTCACAAAGATCGACATTGTCTGTAGATCCTAGCACGCCCCCCTGAAGCTGGCAAAAATGCAAAAACCCTTTGACATTTCTCTCGAACTGGGGTACGCTTTATGTAGAAAGGCCACTCATCAGCGTCTACGCGAAATGGACTCCACTGGAAAACAAGAAAGGAAACAGAGTCTCATGGAAGCGATCAAAGGACTGTGTACGGTTGTGATGCCTGAAACCCGTCTGCGCGAATTTGCTTTTCAACATGCAGTCGATCTGAACAGCGACAACGCGCTTCTGGAGGAGCAGCCGCAGCTGATTGCAGCCGCCATGGAAACTCGGCGCCGCTGGCCGGTCGGCATGACGTTGCGCGTCCATTTTCTGGAAGGCGAACGCGCTGTGCAACGCCATGTCGAAGAGATCGTGGCCGAGTGGAGCCAGCACGCCAACGTTCAGTTTGTCTTCGGTGCCGGACCGGAAGCAGAAATTCGCATCTCCTTCAACCCGAACTCGGGCTCCTGGTCCTACATGGGGACCGACTGCAGCCTGTCACAGCTGGCCGGCCGGCCTACCATGAACCTGGGTTGGCTTACGCCGACAACCCCACTTGTCGAGTACCGGCGGGTCGTGCTGCACGAGTTCGGCCATGCCCTCGGCCTGGTACACGAACACCTCTCCCCTGCCGCCGAAATTCCCTGGAACGAAGCCAAGGTGCTCGACTATTACCGGCAGACCAACGGCTGGGACGAGGCCTACACGCGCTCCAATGTGCTGGCCCGCTCCAAAGCCGACGCCTACACCCGCTTTGACCCACACTCGATCATGCTCTACCCGGTTCCCAGGGAGCTCACGCTGGGAGGGTTCGAAATCCCTTGGAGCAACAGTGAACTCTCGGCGCTGGACAAAGAGTTTATCGGGCAGATCTATCCATTTCCAGCGTAAGGAAGCTACCCCATGCCTGCCGAACCTGCCCCCCCTGCGCTGCGCCAACAGATCTACCATCTGCAGCTGCGCGCCCGGGCCTTGCAGCAGAGGGTGCTTGCTGCCACCGACCCGACTGCACTGGCCCAGGCGCTGGCCGAGGCTGGCGCAGTCGAAGAGGAGTTGGCCACCCTCCAGCCAAGCCCCCACAGCGCTGCAGAAGCCGCAGTCTACCCGGAGTCCGCTGCCAGCGTGACCCGCAGCAGCGCGGTCACCCAGCTCAAAGCCACGGTCCGGCTGCGCATGGCCCATGTCCCCACCGGGATCTACCACCTGCTCGACGCGCAAAGCGATCCGCTGGTCGAGATTGTCGTCGAGAATTTTGCCCCAGGGCGCCAGCGACGGCTGCGCATCCAGGCCAGCCTGGAAGGCTACAGCGCCAACGCGATAGCCACCCTGGAACTGGCCCCGCGCGGCCGCACAGAGGCGACGCGCAGCGTGGCCTTGCTGCCAACCCTCTTTCCCGAACACACCCAGGCCGTCCAGGAGTTGACCCGGGCCACCGTCGCCGTGCTGGTGGAAGATCTCGACGACGGCAAGGTCGAAACCCACGAAACCCTGCCTATCTGGCTGCTCGCCCGCAACGCGGCTCCGCTCGCCGTACACGACCCCGCCAACGACAGCTGGGTCGACCTCAGCCGCTATTTTGGGGCGTTCGTCACCCCCAACCAGCGTGAGGTGATGCGCTTTCTGCGCCAGGCCGCCGACCGCCACCCCGACCGCCAGCTGGCTGGCTACCAAAGTGACGTCACTTTGCAGGTGCGTGCCCTCTTCGACGCACTCAGGTACACCGCCAATATCACCTACGTCAATTCGCTGGTCATGTTCAACCCTGACCAAGGCGCGCGCGGACAGCGGGTTCGGCTGCCGCGCGAGACGCTGCAGGAAGCACAGGCCAACTGCATCGACGGCACGCTGCTCTTTGCCAGCCTGTTGGAAGCCATCACGCTCAACCCGGCGCTCGTCTTCGTGCCCGGCCATGCCTTTGTCGGCTGGGAAAGTGCCCCCAACAGCAACCGCTGGGACTATCTCGAAACGACCATGATTGGCACCAACGACTTTCTGGAAGCCAACGCGATCGGACGCCAGAAGGCACTTTTCTGGGAACAACAGGCCGCTACCCCGGCCAAAGCCCACCTCTTCCGGCGCTGGCCGCTGCAGACGCTGCGCACAGAGTACAGCGTCACACCGCTGGAGTAGACGGCAACCGGATGCGCTGTGCAGCGCACCGCCAGGAGCACTCTGATGGCTGCAAAAAACAAGGGCGATGCCCCACGCCGCAAGAAAAAGTTGGCCGCCGACCGGCCTGACGGGGTCTCTGCACAGCCAGCAGTGCTGGCCGCTGCCAGCCCCCTGCTGGCAGCGGTGCCCCCTGTCTACACCAACCAGCAGCTGATCAACGCCCTGCACGACGCCGCCCAGGCACTGAACCAGCCAGAGTGGAGCCTCTTCGAACAGGCAGGCCTGACGCTGGAGCAGCTGACCGCCAACCGCCAGGCCCGCTACGGCGGCCCGCCGCTCGAAGCGTTGCCCGGCCTGTCTGCCCCTGCGCTGGCCCAGGCCCGAACCCTGCTGCTCGACCAGCTGAGCACCCTCCCCCTCGGACACGGCAGAGTCAATGCACCCGACGGGCTCAACCTGCGTGCCCAGCCGGGCATCGCCTCTCCCATCCTCTCCACACTGCCCCACGACAGCCCTGTGACGATCCTCGCTGAACTCGGGGAATGGCTCTACGCGCTTCTGGAAGGGCCCTCTGAACGGCTGGACGGCTACCTGTACGCCGCCCACGTGCTGCGCTCAGCAGCGGCCAGCACCTGGCTCGACGACGACGGCCCCCTTGCGCTGGCAGATCCGCTCCCCGTCCAAGGCAGCGCTGCCGCACAGGCCCTGATTGTCCCCTGGAACCAGTACGGCGCGCTGCTGCTGCGCCTGTCTGCCACCCTGCAGATCGACGCCGGCGTAGCGCTGGCTGTGCTGCTGGCCGAATCCAACGGCACCCCCTTTGGCCCAGACGGCAGGCTCACCCTCCGCTTCGAAGTCCATCTCTTTCGTCGCGAATGGAACCCCTCTGACCCAGCCTTGTTTGACCGCCACTTTCGCTTCGACCCGCAGCAGCCCACAGCCGGCCACAGCTGGCGCCCCTCTGCCCACGGCAACTGGCAGACCTTTCACGGCAGCCAGCCGGCCGAATGGGAGGTGTTCACCTTTGCCCGCACGCTCGACGAACGCGCCGCCCTACGCTCGACCAGCATGGGCATGGCTCAAATTATGGGATTCAACCACCTGCAGATCGGCTATGCCACTGTACAAGAGATGTTCGAGAGCTTCCAGCAGAGCGAACGGGCCCAGCTGCTGGGATTTTTCCGCTTTCTCGTCAGCCACTCTCTTCTGCCTTCCCTTCAAAACGCAGATTTTCTGCGCTTTGCCGCTGTCTACAATGGGCCGGGCAACGCCCCCACCTACGCAGAGCGCATCCAGCGCTCTCTGGCGCTCTACCACCAGCTCTACAGCCCCCCCCCTGCCGCAGCCAGCCCTGCCGCAGCCAGCCCTGCCGCAGCCAGCCCTGCCGCAGCCAGCCCTGCCGCAGCCAGCAGCAGCTTCCCTGCCGAACTGGAGCAGATTCGGCGAGCCCTCCGGCGGCTCCGCTGGGTCCACGCAGCGCTCTGCGGCCTGGTGGCGCTGCTCCTCCTCCTGGCTGTCGCAGAGCGGCTGGGCAGAAAACTCCCTAAGAGGCGATCGACGCTCGCAAAAACGGGCTGAGTGGCTTTACTCCCCCGGTCCGACGACAAGCACCACGTTGTGCCCGCCAAACCCAAATGCGTTGACCAGTGCATGGCGGGCTGCCACGCGCTCGGCCACATTGCCCACAATATGCAGGTCGATCGCAGGATCGGGGGTGTAGTTGATGGTCGGCGGCACGATTCCCTCACGCAGGCTGAGCACCGCAGCGACCAACGACTGTGCACCGGCAGCCCCGAACCCGTGGCCGATCATGCTCTTGATGCTGGTGACCCACAGACGGTCTGCCGAGGCGCCGAACGCCTGCCGCAATGCCTGCGCTTCTGCGCCGTCGTTCAGCGGCGTCCCTGTTCCATGCGCGTAGACGATATCCACCTCCGTCGGTGCGACGTTGGCCTGCTGCATCGCCCCGCACAAGGCGCGCACTGCTCCAGCCGAGTCCGGGTCCGGGGCAGTCACGTGGTAGGCGTCTCCGGTCAGTTTGCCCCCTTTGACTTCGGCATACAGGGTTGCCCCGCGTGCGCGCGCATGTTCTTCTGTCTCCAAGACGACCGCTGCCGCCCCCTCGCCAGCCACCAACCCGTCGCGGTCGACCGAAAACGGCCGGCAGGCGCTGGCTGGGTCCTCGGTCCGGCTGGACATCGCCCCCATCCGCCCAAATGCGGCCAGCGTGACCGGCGTGATTGAAGACTCCGTCCCACCAGCCACAAAAATCTCGGCTTCCCCGCGCCGGAGGTAGTGATAGGCTTCCAGCACCGAGTAGTGCCCGCTCGCACAGGCCAGGGCATGGGTCATCACCGGCCCCTGCGCCCCCAGTTCGATCGCCACCGCAGCACTCACCTCCCCGGGCAGCAGGTGCATCAGGCTGTACAGATCCAGCCCCTGCCAGCCTGCGGCCGCAAGCTGCGCTGTATAGTGCTCGGTCGTCGGCAGTCCAGCGCCACCGGTCGCCATGAAGACGCCGACCCGCTCCCGGTTGTGCTCCCCGATCGACAGCCCTGCTGCGGCCAGGGCCTGCTGGGCCGCCGACAGCGCAAACTGGGTCGCCCGTGGCCAGTTCGCCGTCACCAGCCGCCCGGACGGCAGCTGGTACCCTTTGACTTCGCAGGCAATCCGGTAGGGCATGTCCCCTGGGTCAAACGATCGGAGCAGCGCTGCCCCCGACCGCCCAGCCACCAGGCTGGCCCAGTAACTTGTGACATCGTTTCCAATCGGGCTCACCACGCCCATTCCTGTGATAAAAACTCGCATCATGGCTCGTAGTCCATTTTCCTCTGGAGGATGTTGAAACAGAACTCTGTCACACACAGTATGCCAAGAAGAACGACAGAATCCAAAACAGCGCTCTTCCAGGCTGGCGCTGCCGCTGCAAAAGCAGTACAATGATGCCATGCAGCTGCCTCTTTCTTTGCGCACCCAGCTTTTACAGACCTTCGGCGAGCGGGGAGCCACCTTCCTGCAAGAGCTGCCGGAGAGGCTCGACTATTTTTCCCGACGCTGGCAGCTGACCCTGGAAGCACATTTTCCCAATCTTTCCTTCAACTATGTCGCACCTGTGCGGCGCAGCGACGGCAGCGAAGCGGTCCTCAAACTGGGCGTGCCCCACCGTGAGTCTTTTTCGGAACACGCGGCACTTTCATTTTTCAACGGTGTAGGCTGCGTGCAGCTCCTCGATGCAGACCCGGAGCAGGCAGCCTTGCTGCTCGAAAGGTTGCACCCGGGCGATCAGGTAGAACCGCTGGCCTTCACCGACGACGCCAAAGCCACGTCGATCCTGGCCGGTGTGATGCAGACACTCTGGAGACCTGCTCCTCCCAGCCATTCCATGCTGACGATCGGCCTCTGGGCTGAGGGGCTGCAGACGCTGCGCTCTACCTTCCAAGGGGGCACCGGCCCCTACCCGCCCCATCTCGTGGATGCAGCCGAACAGCTCTTTACAGAACTGCTCGCCTCCAGCGGCGACCCCTTCATCCTGCACGGCGACCTGCACCATGGCAACGTGCTCTCTGACGGCAGACAGTGGCGAGCCATCGACCCCAAAGGCATCGCCGGCGATCGCGAGTTCGAGGTGTACGCGCTGCTGCGCAATCCCTTCGGCTGGCCGCGCCAGCAACCAAGCCTGACCCGTTCCTTGGAGCGGCGGCTCGACCAGCTCGCCGATCTGCTTCCTCTCGACCGCGAACGGATGCGGCTGTGGAGCGCGGCCCAGTGCGTCCTCTCCGCATGGTGGGACTACACCCCTCATGATCCTTCAGCGGGCCAGGACGACCTTCGAGTCGCCGAAAGCTTGCTCTCTTTATAAGGCTCTGGACGTCAATGATCCGCGCCCTGTCCCTCGACACCCCGCAGGAGGCCGCAGCGGCGGCCGCCATCTTGGTCGCAGCCTTCGCAGACCGCTCCCCCTCTCCCTGGCCCGACCTGGCCGCAGCCAGCCGTGAAGTCCACGACGCCCTGGCCCCCGATCACCTCTGCCGCGGATACTTCGACTCGGCTGAACAGCTCTTGGGCTGGGTTGCCGGCTTTCCTGTGTACGGCGGCCAGGTCTGGGAGCTGCACCCCCTTGCTGTCCACCCGCACGCCCAGGGACGCGGCATCGGCCGTGCGCTGGTCGCTGACTTCACCCAGCAAGTCTGCCGACACGGCGGCACCACCGTGCTGCTCGGCGCCGACGACGAAAACAGCAGCACCAGCCTGGGCAATGTAGATCTCTATCCCAACGTGTGGGAACATATCGCCCATCTGCAGACGCGACAACGCCATCCTCTCTCTTTTTATTTGAAATGCGGCTTCGCCGTTGTGGGAGTCGTTCCAGACGCCAATGGATGGGGCAAACCAGACATCCTGTTGGCCAAACGTATCCAGATGACCAGACCTGCCGACGAGTTTGCAGAAAGAAATTCCTAATGGCTGATCCGCTCAACCTTCCCGGTTTCCCCTCCCTACTCTCCTGGGAGACGCCCCCTGCCCACTTTGTGCTGGAGGATGGAGGGCGTGTGCAGATGCGCGCTGCCCCCCGCACCGATTTTTTCTTGGACCCGCGCGGCGGCGTTGCGCTGACCAATTCGGCCCGTCTGCTCTTCACCCCCGACCCGGTCTTTATGCTCAGCGCCTACGCCCAGGCGGAGCTGGTCGCAACCTACGACGCAGCAGTGCTGATGCTTTACGTCGACGATCGACACTGGGCCAAGCTCTGCTTGGAACGCGCCCCGCAAGGCCAGCCGATGATCGTCTCGGTCGTCACCAACGACAGCTCCGACGACTGCAATTCGGTTGTCCTCGAACAGCCGGCCGCATGGCTGCGTGTCGCCGGCTTCGGCCAGGCCTTTGCGCTGCATTATTCGTTGGACAACACGACCTGGCACTTCGTCCGCTACTTTGCCCTCCGCCAGACCGCCGGCTTGCGGGCAGGCTTCTCGGTCCAGGCACCGACCGGCAACGGCTGCCAGATCACCTTTTCTCAAATTCGCTACACTGCGGCCGAACTGGCTGACCTGCGCTCAGGCTGCTGACCCGTCTCCAAACCACATCCAACCAAGGGGGAACCGTGTACCACATCCTGTTTTACCACTATGTCGAAGAAATTCTTGAACGCCGCGGCCCCTTCCGCAGCGAACACCTGGCCCGGATCCAGGCTGCCCATGCGCGCGGCGAGCTGGTGATGGCTGGCGCACTGAGCAACCCGGTCGACCAGGCTGTGTTGATTTTTCGGGTTGCCGACCCTCAGATCCTCGAACAGTTTGTCCAGGAAGATCCCTACGTCCAAAATGGGCTGGTTACTGCCTGGCAGATCCGCCCCTGGACGGTCGTCGTCGGCGGCTGATTCGCTCCTGACCCGACCAGCCCACAAACCTGGTGTCCTGTCAGGCGTAATTTGACAAAAATTCCCGACAAATGTCGTAGCTCGTAGCGGGCCCAAACATTGTCGCCGGTCTGCGCATTGGTCACATTGTGGGTGAACACCCACTCCACTTCCCGCGCCAGCAGCCGCCCTGTGTGCTTCCCTCCCACCAAACGCTCGCCAGACAAGACACACTGTCCCCTTTTTGCCAGTTGACAACCGAACATTTGTGCGCTATGCTTGTTTTAGAACTTTTGTTCTAAAACAAGTGCGCTCGACAGCCCAGCTGCGGGCAAGCAGGCTTTTTTGTTCCGAGACATGAGGCAAAGGCGATGGGGTACCGCAGACGCACGCTGGAAATGCAGGCCGATCGAATCGAAACCGTGCTGGCTCGACACCATGTTCAGGCCCGGGTCGAGGGGGGCGAGGTGACTCCCCGCTTTGTGCGCTTCCGGCTGATCCCGGACGGTGCCACCAAAGTCAACAAGATCACGGCTTTGGCCGATGAGATTGCCATGGAGCTGGACCAGCGCGAAGCGCGCATCTACCGGGAAGGCGCTGCCCTTCAGGTCGAGGTGCCCAACGCCCAGCCGATCTCGGTGCGGCTGCTCCCGCTCTGCAGCCGACTCCACAGGGTGCCTGCATTCACCGCCATTTTGGGGCTCGAACCCAATGGCACGCCCCTGATGTTGCGGCTGCCAGCCCCCGATGTCGCCCATGTGCTGGTGGTCGGCACCACAGGCTCGGGCAAAACCGCACTGGCACGCACCCTGCTGGCCTCGCTGGCCATGTACAACCGCCAAAACCAGGTGCAGCTTGTGCTGATCGACCCCAAAGGCCGCGGTTTTGGCCCCCTGGCCCCCCTGCCCCACGTCCTGGGCGGCATTGCCAGCACCCCGACTGCAGCACTCGACCGCCTGCACTGGCTTGTCGACGAGATGGAACGCCGCGACCGCACCGCCCACAGCCGGCCAGCCCTGGTCGTCGGAATCGACGAGCTCGCCGACCTGCTGATGAGCGGCGGCACGCCGGTCGAACAGCTGCTGACCCGCCTGGGCCAGCGAGGGCGCGAGGCCGGCATCCACCTCGTCGCCTGCACACAAAAACCGACCGCACAGGTGATCGGCAGCACCCTCAAAGCCAATTTCCCAATCCGTCTTGTCGGTGCTGTCGCCAGCCGGGACGAGGCCCGCTACGCCACCGGGGTCACCGAGAGCGGCGCCGAAAAACTGGAAGGAAAGGGCGACTTTTTGCTGGTCGCCAAAGGCAGCACCGTCCGCTTCCAGGCCGCCTGGCTGGGCCCGGACGATCTCGGACAGGTCTGCCAGGTGCTGCGCCAGGGGATCCGCGGGCTGCGCAGCTGGTCTGACCCTCCACCCGCCTCCCCCGCTTTTTTGCGTAGCTGATCTGCAATCGATTTGTCTCGAAAAACCATTTGAAAAGGAGTCAGGGTATGAAATTTTGGGGAACCGCCGCTCTTTTGTTGTTCGGGGTACTGGCCTTCTTGGCCGGCCAACGCCTCAGCGCAGACGCACTCGGCATCGCCATCGGGGTGCTCTTCGGGGTGCTGGCCAGCATTCCAGCTGCACTGCTGGTGCTCGCCTCCAGCCAGCGCAGCCGCTCCCCATCGTTTGAGGAAGAGGAAGAGAGAGTCGAAATTGCCTACCCTTCCCGGCATCACCCCCACGCCACACTGCCCGCCCAGGCACCGGTGATCATCTTCGCCCCGCCCGCAGCCCAGGGGTTCCCCGATGCCCGCTACACCAGCGCCGCTCCAGCCAGCCAGATACCCGCTCGCGCCCTGCCCGCCCGCCCGGAAAACGGACGCACATTCAAGGTCGTCGGCGAGCAGGAAGAGTGGATCACGGAGTGGTGATGCCCGTTTTCTCTGGCTCGCGGTGCAGTTCGAGCGTCCGCAGCAAGGCCCTCAGCGTCTCTTCCCCCGCCAGGTCGCGCGAGACGAGCGTCGCCAGCAGCAGCTGCTCCCCTGTATCGTCGTACAACACCGCCTGCTGCCCCACCGCAGCCCCCGCCGAGGTTGTCAGCCGGTACGACAAAAGAGCGGCTGGCAACCCGTCGGCGCGCAGGTCGTTCCGCAGGCTGGCAGAGACCGCATCTACACCCGGGGTCGCTGCCAGCTCTGCAGCCGCCTCCGCCATGTACTGCTCCAGCGACAACCCCAGGCGCGCACGCGCAGCCAGCGTGAAGTTCAACGGGCTGTGGGAAATTTCCCCGACCCAGGCCACCAACCACAGCTCGTCAGCCTGCCACCCTGCCGGCAGCTCCGCTGGCCAGCTCTGTACCCGGTACTGCCACCCCTGCGGCAGCGAGATCGTGGCCAGCCCCCCAGAGACCCGCTGCAGCGCCGCAGGCTCGCCTGTCGGCGCCACCACCCGGCTCGTAGGCGTCACGGTGGGCAGGAGAAGGGGCGGCATCACCGTGGGCGGCGCTGGCGGGGCACAGGCCACTGCCATCACCGCCCACCCAACCCCTGCCAGCCACCTGGCAGCCGCCTGCCCCCTCATCACACCTCCGCCGAAGGACAGAGCGATCGCAGCACACAGTCCCCACAGGCCGGCTTGCGGGCATCGCAGACCTGACGCCCATGAAAGATCAGCAGATGGGAGAGCTCAATCCACTCCTCGCTCGGGGTGATCGCCTGCAAGTCCCGTTCAATTTTTTCTGGATCGCTCTGCGTGGTCAGCCCCAGCCGGTTCGCCAGCCGCTTGACGTGGGTGTCCACAACAATGCCTTCGGCAATCTGATAGGCAACCCCCAGCACCACATTGGCCGTCTTGCGCGCCACACCAGCCAGGGTCAGAAGCGCCGGCATGCTGGCCGGCACCTCCCCGCCATACGCCAGCACGATTCTCCGACAGGCCTCCTGGATATTTTTGGCCTTGTTGCGGTAAAAGCCCGTCGAACGGATCAACGCCTCCAGTTCATCTCGATCCGCCGCCGCCAGCGCCGCTGCGTCCGGGTACCGGGCAAAAAGAGCCGGCGTCACTTTGTTGACCCGCTCATCTGTACATTGCGCCGATAAAATCGTTGCCACCAGCAGTTCCAGAGCATTGCGGTGCTCGAGCGCGCAGCGCGCATCCGGGTACTCGGCGTGCAGCCGCTGCAAAATCGAGCCGATCCGCTCAGCCGCGCTCCCCCCCTCTTCTGTGGCCATGTCCCCCCCTATGAATAGACCGGCTCTGCACGCACCCGGTAGTCAGAATCGTCGATCCGCTGCCAAGGATAGTGCACAAAATCTTCGGTGATCTGCACATAGTAGTCTGGCCCGGCATCTGCAAAGACGCTGCTCGACTGTTTCCAGTGAAGGACCGCCAGCTCGGGAAAGCCGCCCGCTATTTCGATCCGCCCTTTGACAGCCATGATCGTGCGTCCTCGATACCAGAGGTTGTCGACCACCAGAATTTTGCGGTTGCGCAGCCGGTCGTCTGCCGGGAACTGGACAAAACGGGGCCAGCTCAGCGTCGTGCGCTGGCTTGGGTTCTCGGGAAAGAGCACCGCCGCCGTCAACACCTCTTTCATCTTCAACGCCTCGGCAATCATGCCCCCCGGGATGATCCCGCCGCGCGTGATCGAAAGAATCGCATCGTAGGGGGTGTTCAACTTAAAAATCAGCTGGCTGACCACTTCTTCCAGCTCGTTCCAACTCAGGTAGATCTGTTTCATCGGTTCTCCACTTCGCTATTGGCCGCCTGCCCGGCGGTAGGATCCGCCACCAGCCTGGCACCCCACACCGCCAACTCGACACCAGCCAGGCTGGTGCGATGGCGTACCTCCCCATGAATGCGATTTTCACCCGAAACCACTGTGAATGCAACCTCCGTCGACGACAGTACAAGATGTGCAGGCGCCTGCAGCTCAGCCTGATAAGCGCCCGGTGGCAGGTTCCAAAAACGCACTTCCCCGTTGGCATCCGTGACCGCCTCGCCCACTGTCCGGCCGCTGCGCTCCTCCCAAGAGAACCGCAGATCGGCATGGCCGAAATCACCCGCAACCCACCCGACTCCCTGCGGCCAGATCCGGGCCAGCAACGGGTCGTGGTCGCTGCTGTGCAGCGCCCCCGCCGTCTCAGGCTGCAGCGGCGAGGGCTGGTCGGCATTCACCCGTACTACCTGCACTTCCCCAACCAGCTTTTCCAGGCTGCGGCTCACCAGAAGATAGTCGAGCGTCTGGCTGGCCCCGTTGTAGATGTAGCTGTAGCGATCCAAGACAGGGAGCCACGCATACAGCTGCAGCAGCGCAGGGTCCGTCCCTGTACGCAAGGCCTCCACAGAAGAACTGTCCAAAAAATCGTTGAGATCCCCCAGCACGACCAACGCTGTCTCTGCCGCCAATTTGTGCTGCGCCCAGCCAGCCACCTGCTGCGCCTGTGCCACCCGCCTTGGCAGGTTGGCACGCTCGTCGCCTGATTTGCTCTTCCAGTGGTTGACCCAGACACTGATCGCAAAAGGCTCGCCCCACGCCCCCTGCACAGCCAGATCCACCGCCAGCACCGGTCGGTCAAAGAGCGGATACTGCCCCAACGGGCAGGCCCCTACCTCTTGCACGCCATAGTCCCTCTCCGAACAACCCTGGAATGCCTCGACCGCCAGGATCTGCACCCTATCCGTGCGCGTCAGCAGCGCGTTGGTCAGTGGAAAGCTGCGGGAAGCACTCTGTGGGCCCGGCAGCGCGGTCGCAGTGTACGCCAAACCGTAGTCGGCACGCAACCGCTCGGCCAGCTGCTCGGCGTCGCGCGGTGTACCCGCTTCCTGGAGACCGACCACCGTACAGCCGCCTAGCCACCGGGCAATCGTTTCAGCCCGGCGCTCCATTTCGCGCTGATAGCGCGCCGGCTCCGGGTATTGATCGCTGCCGCTGCCCATGCCGTTCATGTTATACGAACAGACCGTGAAATGGTCTGAAGCCGCCGGCGCTGCCGGGTCCGGCTGCCCAGCAGCGCTCGCCACCCGTTCGATCTGGCTGCCCGGCAGAAGCAGCAGCTGATATTTGCCAAAGTTGTAGTCGACCACCGCTGCACCGCCGGCCACCCGCACCCGGTCGCCGTGGCGCAGGTCGGGAAGCGCGCTGCCAGCAGCGCTGTTGAGATACAGCAGCTGCGCCTGCTCCAGCGGCTCGTCGTAGAAAATTCGTCCGCCGCTCACATAAGGCTGGCGGCCAGCCAGCACCACGGCGACCTCGGCTTCCTCCCCGCTGTAGCGCCGCGTCGGCCCATGCAGGATCCCTTCAAAAGGAGCAACACCGACCCGCATCCCCTCGTAGGGCTCCATCTTCCCCACCCCCTCCGGCAGCATGGTCAGCACGGTTGGATGGCCGGCACAGCCTCTGGACGGCTCGATCGCCTGTGGCCGCACCAGCTCGGTCTTGTCGTAAAATTCATCGACCTCTGCCTGACGGACCCGGACACAGTCGCCCACAGCCACCAGAGGCCGCTGCCGGGTGTAGACGTAGATGCCATCACTCGTCTCCGCCCGGCCATCGCCTGTCGGATCCTGCAGAAAAAAGCCTGTCTCCCTTACCGCCGTCACCACCCCAAAACTGTCGACCACACGCCCCTCCAACAGCGTTGCAGCCCCCTCTCCCTGGATCTGATAGATTGGGGTCAGCTCCTGTCCCTGTCCAGACAACCGTTCGGGCCAGAGCCAACAGCAGAGCCAGAGCAACAGCCAGGCCCACACCCGTCCGGCCCCTCTCTTCTTCACATACTCCACTGCGCTCTCCCCTGCTTTTTCCTGTTCTTGGATCCGGCACCGTCGATTCCGTTCGATCCAATTGTACTATGCTATGATAGTTCCATCGTTTTGGGGCAGGCGGCAAGAGACCGTTTCGAAAAAATAGGCGGCAACGGATGAACCGTTTTTCAACTTTTGGCTCCTTTCTGCTGGCTGTTGTGTTGGCGGTGCTGGCTGTTCCTGCAGAGGCGGCTCGCTGGGAGTCGACCCACCCGGCAGGGGCTGCGTCCCCGACACGTGCGGCCTACCTGCTGGAACTCACCGCTCCCCCCGCCGTACAGCATTTTTTACTGCTGCAAGAGCAGGGGGTGGCGGCAGCAAGCGCCAGCACCCAGCGCTATCTGGCCGACCTCGAACAGGCGCAACAGCTCCTGCTCGACACCCTCCAGCAGCAGAAGATCCCCCTGCTTTACCGCACCCAACGGGTTTACAACGGGGTGGCCGTCCTGGCCACCCCGGAGCAGGCGCGCACGCTTGCCAGCCTGCCCGGCGTCAAAGCCCTCCACCCCATCCTCAGCAAGGAACCGGCGACGACTTCCAGCATCCCCTTTTTGTCCATTCCTGAGGTCTGGGGGGGGGGTACCGGCCTGCGGGGAGAGGGCATTCGCATCGCCGTCATCGACACCGGGATCGACTATCTCCATCTGGACTTTGGCGGGCCCGGCGTCGGCTACGCCGAAAACGACCGCACGGTCGTCGGCGATGTGCCAGGCTTTCCCAGTGCCAAAATCGTCGGCGGCTATGATTTTGCCGGCGACTTCTACAACGCCAACCCAAGTTCGCCAGCCTACAGCCCGATCCCTGCGCCAGACCCAGACCCACAGGATTGTTACGGCCACGGTACCCACGTGGCTGGTATTGCAGCCGGCTACGGGGTCACCGCAGAGGGCCATCCCTACACCGGCCCGTGGGACCGAGACGTCGACTTCAGCCAGCTGAGCATCGGCCCTGGGGTCGCGCCGCTGGCCGAGCTCTACGCGCTTAAGGTCTTCGGCTGTTCAGGCAGCTCTGACCTGGTCGACCTGGCCCTGGAGTGGTCCGTAGACCCCGACGGCGACGGCGATTTCACCGACCGCGTCGATGTCATCAACCTGTCGCTCGGTTCGCCGCTCGGCCTGCCGACCGACACCACGACGGTGGCAGCCGACAATGCCGCTGCCTTGGGGGTGGTCGTGGTGGCTTCTGCCGGCAACAGCGGCGACCACCGCTTTGTATTGGGCAGCCCCTCCAACGGCGAGCGGGTGATCAGCGTCGCTGCCACCCAGCATGGCCAGGCTCTGTCCCCCACCGGCACCTGGCCTATTGATACCCTTGCTCCCTTCTCCTCGCGCGGCCCCCGCGCGGTAGACCTGGTGGCCAAACCAGACCTGGCCGCTCCGGGCGTCAACATTCTTTCGGCTGCCAGCGGCAGTGGCCGCGGCTCGCTGCGTCTTTCCGGCACCTCGATGGCCGCGCCCCACGTCGCTGGCGCGCTGGCACTGCTGCGCCAGCGCTACCCAGATTGGCGCAGCAGCGACCTCAAAGCGCTGGTGATGAACACTGCCTGGCCGCTGGTGCGCTTCGACAGCCCCCTCACCGCCACCCTCCACGCCCCCAGCCGCACCGGCGCTGGTCGGCTGGATCTCTCCGCTGCCCTCGACGCCCCAGCCATCGCTTTCAACGCCGATCGGCCAGACCAGGTCTCGCTGAGCTTTGGCCGGCCCGCCGTGCTCGACCAGTACCAGGCCATCCAATCCCTGCGCCTCGTCGACAAAAGCAGCAGCGAGCAGGCCTACACCCCCAGCTATCTGGCCATCACAGAGATGGCAGGCGTCAGCATCACCCTTCCTACCTCCCCGGTTCAGCTGCCCGCCGACGGCACAGCCACAGTGCCGGTGCAGCTGGTCGCTACAGCCGATGCACTCGGCCGCTCCACCCTCCCGGCAGCGGGCGCCTGGTTCGACGAAGAAAGCGGCTACGTCTTGCTCTGGCCCACAACCGCCGTCTGGCAGGCCACGCTGCAAAAAGCCGACGGCCAGACGCTCGGGGAGCTGGTCGCTCGCTATCAGCCCGTCAGCCGCACCCTTTCCTATACCCTCACACCCGGCAGCGACCTCCCCCCTGCGCTGGGCACTCTCTTCCTGACCGCCAGTGCCGCCCAGCCTGCGCTCTATACCCAGCCAGAGATCAGCCTGGCCGGGCACTATACCGGTTCGTTTGTGCTGGAGGCAGGGCACGAACTGCTGCTGGCGACCCGCTCTTTTTCTGTCACCTTGGAGACCGCCGAGAGCCCGGCCCGCACCGCCAGCGGCTCGCTGCACAGCCCCAGCGTCGTCCTGCATGTCCCGCTGCACGCCGCTCCGTTCGCCGCCTCGGCCATGCGTGCTACACCCAACACGCTGGAGAGCGATGTACCCTTCGCTGCAACCGCTACACTGGCCGGCACTCCCCTGGCCGGCACTCCCCTGGCCGGCGGCACAGCCCCCACCGCCGTGGTTTCACTGGCCAGTCTCTTCCAGCTTGAACTTCAAAGCCCCAACGGGCGCCCAGCGTCCCTGCCCGCTGGCGCTGTCGACTTCTACGACAGCGCCGACATCAGCCAGATCGGGGTCGCCATCGAGGACTTCGCCAGCCCCAAGGCTGCGCTGCTGCACTTCGGCATCGCCGCCCATGCCCCCTGGACCACCCCCAATCTGGTCTATTTCAATCTTCTGTTCGACATCGACGGCGATGGAAACAGCGACTACCGGCTCTTCAACAGCAGCCAGGAAGGGTACACGTCGGACCAGATGCTGGGCGACACCTTTGTGAGCGCGCTCGAGAATTTGCACACCCAGCAGCTTGCCGTGCAGCTGCCGCTCAACCGGCTCGACGCCAGCCGGGCAGATCTGCGCCCCTTCGGCAGCCGAGTCATGGTGCTGTCTGTTCGACTGGCGGAACTCAACCTGCCCCCAGGCCAGAACCAAATCACTTGGTGGGCAGAAAGCTACCACCGCGCCTTCGGCGGCGTCGCTCCCCAGTCGCTCGTCGACCGTACCCCGCCCCGCACCCTCGACCTGGCCCGCCCGACCCTCACCGTTGCGGCAAACTATTTGCAGCAGCCGCTGATCTTTGACCAGCCGGGCACCTCGGTGCAGGTCCAGTGGAACCCTTCTGGCAACGCTGGCTTTCCAGCGCTGCTGCTGCTGCACCACCACAACACGCCCGCAGAACAGGTCGAGGTCGTGCCTTTTCGTGTGCGCTGGCCTGTTTCGCTCTATCTGCCCCAGATCAGCCGCTGAACAAGCCGGCCCGCTCTTCAGCTGGCAAACAAAACGCGTCCACAGCTCGGGCAGTAAACCGGCGACCCCTCCACAATCCGGGCGTTGCTGACTACGCCGGTCGGCAGCGAGACGTTGCAGGCGCTGCACAGCCCATTCTGGACCGCAGCAACCGCCACCCCAGCCTTGCGCTCCTGCAGCTGGCTGTAGAGCGCCAGAGCAGCCCCATCCAGCCGCTCGGTCATCCCCTGGCGCTGTTGCTTGAGCTGGCTGTACATCCGCCGATATTTGAGCTCTTCCTGCTCCAGTGCCTGGCTCTGGGTTTGCCAGTCACCTTCCAGGCGGCTCAACGCAGCCCGCTGGCCAGCGAGAAGCTGCTGAAGCTCCTCGTTGCGCTGCAGCGCAGCCAGCGCGTCGTCGTCGGCCTGGCTGCGCTGCCGTTTCATCGACTCGATGCTGGCCTGCAGCGCTTCCAACTCTTTGGCATTGCGCACCTGCCCACTCATCATCCGTTTTTCGCTCTCCCGGATGCGCTCCAACAGCTGGCGGGCGTTGAGATCAGCGTCCAGCTGACGGGCACGCACCTTCTCCAGTTCAACAGCCGATTCGTCGACAGCGGCACGTGCCCGCAACAGCTCCTGCGATTCCCCCAGCTTCTGGCGAATCTGGGCCACCCGCCGACGCACTTTGTCCAGATGGGTGTCGATCTTTTGCAGTTCGTACAGCCTGGCAATGTCCACAAACGATCCTTTCATTCAGAATGGCTGGCCTAGCATGACGTCATTCG
This sequence comes from Chloroflexota bacterium, assembly GCA_018969295.1. Classification (GTDB taxonomy): domain Bacteria; phylum Chloroflexota; class Anaerolineae; order Caldilineales; family Caldilineaceae; genus Caldilinea. The sequence continues at coordinate 22,724 of JAGWYN010000038.1, forward strand.
ACAAAAAAGAGCAGCACGTCGTAGGTGTAGCTCTGGCGGCCGCCGCCAATCTCCACGCCGTCGATCTCGACGGCGAAGCGATGTTCTTCAGCCCTGTCCAGGGTCTCCCAGGGAATCTCCGGGACCCAGACCAAGGTGTTCTCACAGTAGCCACTCTGGATCGTCTCCACGTGCAGCGGCAGCGCCACACCTTGGTAACGCACACTGACAGTGGCTTCCGTAAAATCGGCGTCGCGCAGCATAAACGACCAGCGCGCATAGACAAGATCGTCCGGCACATAGCCGCTGGGGGGCCAGGCAACAAACTCGTCCCGCACCGGCGGACGCGGCCCCCACAGATAGTCGTCGATGACCCACAACACGTTCACAGCCGGGTTTTCACCCTGGGCCGGCACGTTACCGATCCCCATCTCCTGGGTGGTCGGGCACAAAATCCACCGACGATGGCCGACGGCTGTGTTGCTGTCGCCGGTGTCGCGCATCTGCGCTTTGATGCCATGCTCCTGGTTTCCCCACCAGAGTGACATGTTGGATTTGCCAGCCGCTTCAGCCGCTGCACTGCTGTAACAGAGCCAGCTGGGAGAAGGGCTGTGGCTCAACTGACGGTTGGCGCTCATCATCAACGCAGCCTGCTGTGACGGGGTGTTGTACTGTTCCACAAAGAGCACGTTGTCTGGCACCCCCGCCATACTCCGCAAAAAATTGACCAGATCCAGCAAAGCCTGCCGATAGGCCGCAGAGATCTCCCCGGCTCTGCAGCTTGTCAGCTCTCCCGTCCACCCCATCTCCGCACGGGGCGTGTCTTGATAGTAGGCCCGAAAAAAGGCCGTCACGCTCTCTTTGTCGCGAATATCGACCGGAAAGGTAGGGGGCTCCGTCACACTGCTGACCCCATTGGCGACTGCCGGCAAAAAGAGTGTCTGGCTCAGCGCCGTGCGGGCCACCAGCCCGCTGTCAGGCTGGCTAGCCCGCTGCGTGTCCCCCGGCAGAAGCGCTGCGGCAGACAGCGTGGCCGACATCACCCACAGCCCCCACAGCCCCCCAATCCCCCACAAGATCCAGCGCTTTTGCATGAAATTGCTCCTATCGCCTGGCCAGCGCCTGGGTCAGGCGATCCAGAAGCACCGCCAGCACCACAATCGCCAGCCCAGCCTCCACACTTTGACCCATCCGGTTGTTCTGCATGCCATCTACCACTTCCAGCCCCAGCCCCTGCGCCCCGACCATGCCCGCCACAACCACCATGGAAAGCACCATCATGATCGCCTGGTTGACCCCCAACAGGATCTGTGGCAGTGCCAACGGCAGCTGCACCTTGGTCAAAAGTTGGTGCGGCGTCGATCCAAAAGCGGTGGCCGCCTCGACCGCTGTCTCGTCTACCTGCCGGATCCCCAGCCTCGTCAGCCGGATCAACGGCGGCAACGCATAGAGCACCGAAGCGATCACCCCTGGCACACGGCCCAGGTTGAACAGCATGATCACGGGCACCAGGTACACAAATGTCGGGATGGTCTGCAGCAGGTCCAACAGCGGACGCAGCAGCCTGTCCACCCACGGGCTGCGGGCAGCCCAGATGCCCAGCGGGATCCCGATCACGGACACATGCAGCACAGCCACCACAACCTGGGTAAAAGTGTCGATCGCCCCTTGCCACATCCCCAGCGCCCCCAACAACAACAGGCTGCTCCCGCTGGCAAGACCCAGCCATCCTCCCCCCACCGCCGCTCCCGCCGCAGCCGCCAACAACACCAGGGCCGGCCAGGGAAGAAGCTCGGCGAAGAGTTGCCGCAGCGGCGCCAGAATGTAGAGCGACATGAAGTCGCTCACAGGGCCCGTGCCGAAACCGCTCTCCCCAATCCGGTAGAGATGGAGTTGCGCCCACCGGACAGCGGCATCCACCGGCCCCGCCAACGACAGGTTCCACTCCTTAGGAAAATCGACCCAGCCCAACGCCCAACAGAGCGCGCTGACCGCGCTCCCCCACAGCAGCCCCCCCCACAGCCAGCCGTGTCGGCGCACCGACGAAGGCAACGCCCTCCAGCCGAACATCAGCCGCTTTACAGCCCCTTCGGGGACCCAGCCGCGCCGCACCGCCGCAGCGCCACGGCCCGCTTCGTCGCCGCGGCGGACCGCTGCCGTGAGGCGGTCCAGCAAAATCGCCAGCGCGACAATCGCCAGCCCCCCCTCCAGCGCTTCACCGACCTTCAGCTGGCGCAGCGACTTGAGCACAACCGTCCCCAACCCGCCTGCACCGACCAGGGCGGCGATCACCACGATGCTCAGCGCCATCATGATCGTCTGGTTGACCCCTGCCAGGATCGATGGCAGCGCCTGCGGAATCTCCACCTTGTAGAGCAGCTGACGCGGGGTGGATCCAAAAGCCCTCCCCGCCTCCACAACTTCTTCAGAAACCTGGCGCAACCCCAGGCTGGTCAGACGCACAGCCGGCGGAATCGCATAGATCACCGCAGCGATCACAGCTGGGACACGCCCAATGCCAAAAAACAGCACCACAGGGATGAGATACACAAAGGCCGGCAGGGTCTGCATCCCGTCCAGCAGCGGACGCAGTGCAGCTTCGCCGCGGTCGCTGTGCGCAGACCAGATGCCCAGCGGGATTCCGACGAGCAGGGCAATCGACACCGACGCCACCATCAACGCCAGCGTCTGCATGCTGGCATCCCAGAGCCCTACCCCCCCCATAAACCCAAGGCATCCTATGGCCAGCAGCCCCAGCTGCACGCCTCCCACACGCAGCCCCACCCAAAAAAGCACACTCCCCACCGTCGGCCAGGGCAGCCAGAGCAGGAATTCCTCCGCCCGACGGATCACCCACTCGACCCCGCCGCTGAGCGGGTCGAACCCATAGAGAAACAACGGGTTCATAGACCGGCTGCCGACCAACCACTTTTTGAACGCGTCGAGTGGCTCGCGCAGCTGCAAGTTCCAGGCAACCGGAAACTCGCCCAGCGACTGCCCAAACAGATGGTACAGCAGCAGCAGCGCAGCCAGAGCAGCCAGCCCGACAGGAAGCCGACGCTGCCAGGCCGGCTCCCCTCTCCGCAGCAAACTCGACCGCAACATGGACATCAGCTGCCTGCGCCACGCTCGGCCAACGCCAGCATCACAGCCCTGCGGTCGACAAAGCCGACCAGATCGTCTTGCTCGTCGACGATCGCCAGTCCAGCCTCGTTGTCGACAGTCAGCGGAATCAACGCCTCCAGGGTCGTATCGATCGCAATGGCATGGCCGATCAGCAGATCCTTGGCATGCACAGGCCGCATCACACTGCGTGCAGTGAGCACTTTCACCCGCGGCACATCGCGCGTGAACTCCCGCACATAGTCGTTGATCGGATGGGCCACCAGTTGTTCAGGAGTACCTACCTGGACCAGCTCGCCATCTTTCATCACGGCGATCCGGTCGCCGATCCGAACCGCTTCGAGAAAATCGTGGGTGATGAACACGATCGTCTTGCGCACACTTTTTTGCAGACGGAGCAGTTCGTTCTGCATATCCCGGCGAATCAAAGGGTCCAACGCACTGAACGGCTCGTCGCAGAGCAAGATCTCCGGGTCGACCGCCAGCGCACGGGCCAGCCCCACCCGCTGTTGCATCCCACCACTCAGCTCGTGAGGATAATGGTTCTCCCAGCCGGTCAACTCCACCAGCTCCAGAATTTCCCGAGCCCGGGCCAGCCGCTGCGCCTTGGCCATCCCCTGCACCTCCAACCCGTAGGCAATGTTGTCGAGTACACGCCGGTGCGAGAAGAGGCCAAAACGCTGGAAGACCATGCTCATCTTGTGCCGACGCAGCTGCCGCAGCTGCCGCTCGTCCATGCCAGTCACCTCTTCGCCGTTCACCAGAACCGTTCCATGCGTCGGCTCGACCAATCGCGAAAGACAGCGAAGCAAGGTCGATTTCCCACTGCCCGAAAGCCCCATCACCACAAAAATCTCGCCTTGCGCCACCTCAAAGGTCACGTCACGCACAGCCAGCACATGGCCGGTCGTCTGCAAAATTTCCGCACGCGTGCGCTGCGCGGTGATTTCAGCCGCGACCCGCTCCGGTGTCGGGCCGAAGATCTTCCAAAGATTGCGACAGGCGATCTGGCTCTTGCCCACGACTACACGATCCTCTCCCCCGCTGAAAGCAGCGGCCTACTCCGCCAGCCAGCTCTGCCAGACGTCGCTGTGGGCGTCCACCCAAGCCTGCGCGGCCTCAGCGACAGCCATCCCTTGATCCAACATCCCCAACATCTCGATCTGGTCGTCGGTGGTGTAGTTGAACTTTTTGAGCAGCGCATAGGCGTCCGGCGCACTCTGCTGCAGCTTGGGGTTGAAGATCTTGATCAGCCGGTCATCCGGGTAGGCACAGTCGACCGCACCGTCTGCCACCTTGGCTGCATGTTCTTCCTGGGTGCAGGTGGGCAGTGTGACCTCTGCCAGATCGTAACGGGTGAAGACCGCATGCGGCGTGTAGAAATAAAAGAGCACCGGCTCCTGGCGCTGGTACTTCGAGTCCATTTGGGCCAGCAGGGCTTCTTCTGAAGCAGTGTTGATCACTTGAAAGTTCAGCCCCAGATTGTCGATAATCTGTTGGTCATACTGGGTCCAGCCAAGCGGGCCTGCGAAAAACGTCCCTTTTTCCCCTGTCTCGGCGGTCACAAACTGGCCAGCCGCCTCGGCAGCAGCCAGACCTTCCCAGCTGGCCAGCGCCGGATTGGTGTCGACCACATACTGGGGGGTGTACCAGGCGATCTTGCCGACTACCCCCAGCTCCCCCCCATTTTCGACGACCTTCTGCTCGTCGATGTACTGGGCCATGCGTTCGCCGTGCCCCGAGGGCCATACCTCCAGGCTGGCATCTGCGTCGCCCGCCGCCAGGGCATCCCACTGGGCCTGCTCGTCCAGATCGATAATTTCCACCGGATAGCCCAGCTGGTCGCGCAGCAAGATCGCCGCCACATTCACATTCAATTCCGAAGCAGGCCAGGTATTCGCAATCAACCGGATCAGCGGCTTTTCATCGCCCCCTCCCTCCACCGCAGCCGGCAGACTCCCGGCACACCCAGCGACAAAGAGCAACCCCACCACCCAGACCACAATCCGCAAGCTTCGCAACATCGCACACACTCCTTTTGACAAATTGTTTGTTTCAGCCCTGGCCAATGCGCTTTTTCAGCAGGTCCGTCCAGAGTGGAAGACAATGGTTACAACAACCCCAGCTTCACCGCCTTGGCAACTGCCTGACGACGATTTTTGACCTGCAACTTGGTGTAAATTTTGTGTATATACCACTTGACCGTGCTGGGCGCCAACGCCAGCTGGTCGGCCATCTCAGCCAGCTTGAGATCGCCGACCATCAAAAAAAGGACGGACCTTTCCTGGTCGGTCATCCCCAGCTGGCTGCGCAGACGATCCGTCTGGCCTGCCAGCTGGGCCAACAGCGCCCGCGAGTAGCTGGTGTCCAGCACATTCAACACAGGCTTCAGCCCAGGAGAATCGAGCACCATGCGCACATACCCCATCTGCTCTACCCCGTGCAGGGCCTGGCGCAGCAGCGAGCGCGCCCTCTGGTGGTTGCCAATACGCTGTTGATGGCGCGCACTCAAAATTTCCAGATACACCTGTGCAGACAAAAAACCCGTGGAGCGGAACCGCGCCAGATGCAGTTGCAGCCACTTCGAGCTTTCAGACTGGCCGCGGCCACAGCCAATTGTGGCTGTCAGGTAGGCCAGCCAGACAGAATCCGGTGCGGTCAACGTCAAATCCGCTGGCTCCAATTTCAGCTGCGCGTAAGCACGCCAGGCGTCTTCAGGCCGGTTGTGGGCCAGCCAACGCAGCACCTGCCAGTAAACAATGCTTGCCTTGCTGCCGATCGACACAAAGGCATCGAGCTTCTGCCACAACTGCTCTTCCTGCTCCAACCGGGCAGGCGACGGGGGCTCTTGGAGGGTGCCGTCCGCCAGACCACACAGTTCGAGGCAGACCATAGACTGAAGCATGATCGACGGGTCTTCGTAGAGTTTACTGTCCTGCCATGCCTGTTCATACCACTGGCGAGCCGCTCCGATTTCATTCTTCCAGTAGCAGATTTCGCCGAGCATCAAGGTAAAAATCACCCTGTTTTCTGCGACAGAAGGCATCTGTTCAGCCTCCAACAGCTTCAAGGCATGCAGGCAGACTGCTATGCAGCGCTGCGGCTTCCCCATCCCACGAAACAAAGCAGCCTGGACGCCAAGCACAAAGATCTGGCTCACACGCATCTGCGCGTCGGTAAAGGCAGCCAACGCCTGCTCAGCATGGGACAAAGACTCTTGCGCAGCAACCCCATCTTTGACCAACGCCAGAATTGTGTACCCCCAGCCGATCGCCAGATGGCTCTCTGGCGCACACGCAGTCACCGCCTGCAAGGTCTGCTCATACAGACCATCGCGCTTGGCACTGAAGTAGCGCACCAACAGCTGCTGGATACAGAGTTCGTCACGCCACTGCTGCGGCACAGCAGGGGCTGACTTCAGAAAACTTGTCAGATCGACGAGCGCTGGCTCCAGAGATCGAGATGCAGTGAAGCAGAACAGCCACGCCCGATCCAACATCAGCTGGGGACGCTCGACAAACTCGCTCTCAGGGAGCAGTTCGAACCAGTGACTCAGCTCCACCAGGCGATGCTGCAACAGCGCGCTGCGCGAACGAAGCTGCACCCACTCGGCAGCCAGAGCAGAGAGTTTCCCGTCCACCAGACAGCGCAGCGCCGCAACATAGTCTCCATGCCGTTCGTACCAGTCTGCAGCCAGACGGTAGAGCTGTTTCACTTGCGCAGCGTCAAAGTGCCGACGCAGGTATCTTTGCAGCAGCTCGCGAAAGAGCTGATGCAGCTTGTACCACTCCCCACGCAAATCCAGAGGCTGCAAAAACAGCGGCCCGCTGGCCGCCTGAAGCAGCAAATTTTCTGACTGTGCAAACCCACTGACAAACTGGCAGAGTTCTGGATGGAGACGGTCCAAAACCGAACATTTGAGCAAAAATGTGTACATCGGCTCGGGCAGATGTGCAAGTACCTCTGCGGTCAGATACTCGGCCACCAACAAATTGTCCCCATGCAGGTGCACCCCCAGCCAGGACACCATCTCTTCTTTCGGGACGCGCTGCTGCTGCAGCGACAGCAGCGTCAGCTGGACACCCGCCAGCCAGCCCTGGGTGCGCTGTTCCAGCAGCGCAAGGGCCTCGTCCTCCAGCACCAGGTCACCCGTCAACGCCAGATACTCTGCCAGCTCTGAACTCTGCAGCTGCAGGTCGGCGCTGTTCACCTCCAGCAGGTCTCCTTGCAGGCGCCATTTGCTCACCGCAAACGGCAGCGCCTGGCGTGACAACAAAGCCCAGCAGACCTGGTCCGGGCTGCGCTCGAGCGCATAAAAGAGCAGGCGGTGGACTTCAGGGTGCTGAAGCCGCTGCACATCATCCAAGACTACCAACGTCCTGGCCGGGCTCTCGGTCAGCCCCCCCAACAGCAAGTGCAGCGACTGCAGAGAGTGCCGTTGGCTCAACGCCACAGCGGTCGCCGTTTCTGCCGCCGCCGGGATCACCGCCGACAACGCTGCCGCCAGTGCGATCAGAAAACGAACCGGCTCATCGTCGTTTTCGTCCAAAGAAAGCCACACCGCACGCGCTCTGGGATCTCCAGCCGTCACCTGCTGCACCAGCTGCCCGCCCAACACGGTCTTGCCATACCCAGCCGGCGCCTCAACCCGAATCAACCGGTAGCGATGCCACTCTTCCAGCCGCTGCTGCAAGGCCCGCCTCACCAAAGGACGCTCCGGCAACAGCGGGCAGACCAGCTTCGTCACCAGCACATAGCTCGAAAACAACGGGGTAGCCACTGTGCCCGCTTGCAGCGCTGCAGTACGTTTGTCTGATTCCATGTCAATCAGTATACCTGAAATCCACACAGATGACAACGCAGCGCCCAAGACGCACACACGCTATCCCCCCAAACCAGCCCCCACCGTCAAAAGACCCAACACCCCGATGATCCCAAGGACCAACATCACATAAAACAGCGGAGAATAGCCGGTTCCATCGTTGTAGTCGTTCATTTTGTCCTCCCAGGCCTTGTTGTGAGCGAACATCACTTGCTTCATTCACTCTACAGCTGGGAGCGTAGGTGGTGCGTTGATGGCCGATCAACGCACCACCTACGTGTATATTGCCCCTTGTCAGCGGGTCACACGCTGCAGCCAGCCCACCAGCTGTTGCCAGGCTTCCCCTGGGGGTCCCCCGCGCCGTACAGCGGCCATGTCGGTGACAAAGGCATGGCCCACCCCTTCGTAAATTTTCACTTCATGCTCCACCCCGGCTGCTTCCAGACCTGCCTGAAACGCAGCCACTCGTTCGGGGGAGGGAGCCTGATCTTCTGCGCCAAAGACACCCAGGAGCGGACCTGGCAGCCGGCTGAGCAGAGCTGGGTCGCTCTCCAACGCCCCATAAAAGACCCCAGTCCCTGCCAGGTTCGGGTTCTTCAGGCTGTACTGCAGCGCCTTGCCGCCCCCATAGCAAAACCCCATGACCACGATTCGCTGGGGATCCACCGCAGACTGCTCCTGCAGCCAGGCAAAGACTGGGTCCAGATCCCCCAATACCTGCGGTTCAGCCACTGTCACAGCCAGATAAATAGCGCGCGGGAGCCAGGCGGTCGTCTGTCCCCGGTAGAGGTCAGGGGCCACCACGACGTAGCCCTCGGCGGCCAGAGCCTCCGCCTTTTCGACGATCTCTGCTTTGAGCCCCCAGAACTCGTGCAGCATGATCACCGCTGGAAAGGGCCCTTCACCCGCCGGGCGCGCCACATAGGCCCCGACCGTGCGCCCTTCAGGGCCGGGGATCGACGTATTGATCAACGCTGCGACCCGGCCGCCGCCCGCCAGCGCGTCCACAGCGACCGATCCGGCCAGCAACACCACCAGCAGCACGAGCAGCCCCAAGACAGCCAACACCCCCGAAAGTACAATTTTTTTAAAGCGTCGCATCTGTTGCCCTTTCTTTGAGAATCTGCCAGGGCGGAAGCCCTGCAGCGTGATGAGCGGACGTCGATCAGAGGTGCACTCTGGTTCCATCTGCCACAGACAACCGACCGTCGTCCAATGCCGCACGGCGTCCCGTTTCGTTCTCGATTTGCGGCGTGAGCCAAGCCACAATCTGATCCACCCCGACACCGGCTTTCAGATTGCAGAAAACCAACGGCTTCTCTCCCCGCATTTTCCGAGCGTCTCGCTCCATTACCTCCAACGAGGCCCCGACATAGGGGGCCAGGTCAATTTTGTTGATGACGAGCAGATCCGACCGGCTGTTGCCGGGGCCTCCTTTGCGCGGGATCTTGTCGCCTGCCGCCACGTCGATCACATAGATCCAGAGGTCGACCAGCTCCGGGCTGAAGGAGGCAGCCAGATTGTCCCCCCCGCTTTCGATGAGAATCACCTGCAACCCTGGCAACAGCCGCTCAAGGTCGCGCACAGCCTCCAGGTTCATCGAGGCATCGTCGCGAATCGCTGAGTGCGGACACCCCCCAGTCTCCACCCCGCGCACCCGCTCCAGCGGCAGCACCCCGCGTCGGCGCAAAAATTCTGCATCCTCCTGCGTGTAGATGTCGTTGGTGACGACAGCCACTTCATACCCGGTTTCAGAAAAAGTCCGGCTCAAACACTCGACCAGGGTCGTCTTGCCGCTCCCCACAGGTCCAGCGACACCCACCCGCAGACCGCGCACCTGTTTACGCTCTTCCAGCATCACCCGATTCCTGCTTTCTGACAAAGTCAAAACAAAAAATAACGCTGCGCCATCGGCAACACCTCTGCAGGAGCACAGGTCAGCAGCTGCCCATCTGCCCGCACCTCATAGCTTTCTGGGTCTACTTCGATCGTCGGCGTCGCATCGTTGTGCACCATGTCCCGCTTGCCGACGGTGCGGCAGCCGCTGACCGCCAGCGCAGGCCGACGAAGCCCCAGCCGCGCCGGCATCCCCGCCTCCAGGCTGGCCTGTGACAGAAAATGCACCGCCAGCGCTCCCGTTGCCTGGCCGAAACTGCCGAACATCGGACGATACAAAACTGGCTGCGGGGTCGGGATCGAAGCGTTGGCATCCCCCATCACGCTCCAGGCAATCATACCACCTTTGACAACAATCTCAGGTTTGACACCAAAAAAGGCCGGCTTCCACAACACCAGGTCGGCCAGTTTTCCTGGCTCCACCGACCCCACCACATGGGCGATTCCGTGGGTCAACGCTGGGTTGATCGTATATTTGGCCACGTACCGTTTGACCCGCTGGTTGTCGTTGCGGGCAGAGTCTCCTGGCAGAGAGCCAAACTGCACTTTCATTTTGTGCGCGGTCTGCCAGCAGCGGGTCACTACCTCCCCAACCCGCCCCATCGCCTGCGAATCGCTGGAAATCATGCTGATGACCCCCAGGTCGTGCAGGAGATCTTCGGCTGCAATCGTCTCAGGCCGGATCCGACTTTCCGCAAAGGCCACATCCTCGGGCACCTGCGGGTTGAGATGATGGCAGACCATCAACATGTCCAAATGTTCCGCCAGGGTATTGACGGTGAAGGGACGGGTCGGGTTGGTCGAGGAGGGCAGGATGTAGGGATAGCCGGCGATTTTAAGGATGTCAGGCGCGTGCCCGCCGCCAGCCCCTTCCGTGTGGTAGGTGTGAATGGCCCGCCCGGCGATGGCTGCGATCGTCTCTTCCACAAACCCAGCTTCGTTGAGGGTATCGGTGTGGATGGCCACCTGTACATCGTATTCGTCGGCGACCCGCAGACAGCAGTCGATCGTGGCCGGCGTCGTCCCCCAATCCTCGTGCAGTTTGAGACCGCAGGCCCCTGCCAGCAGCTGTTCGGCCAAGACCTCCGGTGTCCCGGCGTTGCCTTTTCCCAAAAACCCAAAATTGACCGGCCACGCCTCCGCAGCCTGCAGCATGCGCGCCAGATTCCAGGCACCCGGCGTACAGGTCGTGGCATTGGTGCCTGTCGCCGGTCCGGTACCCCCGCCCAGCATCGTGGTGATGCCGTTGGAGAGCGCTTCGTAGACCTGCTGGGGCGCAATAAAATGAATGTGGGTGTCGATCGCGCCGGCCGTGACGATCAGATGCTCCCCGGCGATCACCTCGGTGCTGGCCCCAACCACCAGCTCCGGGTCCACCCCAGCCATCGTGTCCGGGTTGCCAGCCTTGCCCACTTTGACGATCCGGCCATCTTTGACCCCAATATCGCCTTTGACAATCCCCCAATGGTCGAGGATCAAGGCATTGGTGATGACCAGGTCCAGCGACTGTTCGCGCAGTGCTCGGCTGCTCTGCCCCATTCCATCTCGGATGACTTTTCCCCCCCCAAACGTAATCTCGTCGCCATACTCTGTATAGTCGTGTTCGACTTCAACGATCAGATCGGTGTCGGCCAGCCGTACCCGATCCCCGCGGGTCGGCCCGTACAAACTGGCATAGGTCGAGCGAGCAATGTGGAGTGTCATGCAGGGCCTCCTGGCCCGAGAAGCGGACCGTTGACTTTGCCGTTATGGCCATACACATGGCGTGCGCCAGCCAGCGCAACCAGCAGCACTTCTTTGACCTCTCCAGGCTCAAACCGCACCGCTGTGCCCGCAGGAATGTTGAGCCGCGCCCCATAGGCTTTCGCACGGTCAAAGGCCAGGGCCGGGTTGACTTCGTAAAAATGAAAATGGCTACCGACTTGAATCGGGCGATCCCCCGTGTTGGCCACCGAAACGACACACACGACACGCCCTGCATTGGCCAGGATCTCTCCACCCGCTTCTTCGACGAATACTTCTCCCGGTCTCATCCTTCCCCCCTCTTCTCCCGTCGGCGCTCTCCCCAATGTTTGTTTACAGCCGGATCGGCTCGTGGACGGTGACCAACTTGGTGCCGTCCGGGAACGTGGCTTCGACCTGAACCTCCTGAACCATCGCCGCCACCCCCTCCATGACATCCTCGGCACGCAGCAGCGTCGCCCCATAGACCATGCACTCGGCCACACTCCGCCCGTCCCGGGCAGCCTCCAGAATCTCGGCGGTGATCACCGCCACCGCCTCCGGATAGTTCAATTTCAAACCGCGCGCCTGCCGCCGTCGGGCCAGGTCCGCCGCCACCACGATCAAAAGTTTTTCTTGCTCCCGTTGGGTCAAATGCATAGATCACCGCTTTCAATAGATTTTTCTCGGCAATATCGCTTTTTCTGCGTAGAGCAATTCCTTGGCCAGCCCCCAAAACTGAGAGAGCCCGTCCAACAACCGCCGGCCATTCTGCCCCAGACCCTTCACCACCACCCCATGTGCGCTCAGTGTCGAAACTCCCCACCACCCCCCTTCTGCCAGGCCCGTCTGCTCGGCAAGCGCCGACAGGGCCCGCTCTACACGGTCCCACTGCCCCCCCCCCACCCGGCAGACCAGCAGCGTTGCCATGTACCGGTAGGGCCCCAGCCGGGCCACAGACAACAAAGGACGCCGTGCCGGTGTTAATAGCACCCGCTCCACAGCAATGGGCAGCGGCCGCACAGCAGCTTCAGAGGCAGCCAGCACTTCCCACTCCCAGCCAAAGGACTCGTAACCGAAACACTCTCCGTGTGCCTCACGCCCTGGCGCCACCACCTCCCAGGCAAACAGCCCTGCATCCGGCCCCAGGACAAATTGCGTGCGCTGACGGTAGGCAGAACCCACATAGGGAATCACAGGGTCGGGCAGGTATTCGAGCAGCCCCCCAGCCCCTACGGCAAAGGTGTTCTCCTGCCACGCAATGCCCTGACGCCTGCCATAGATGCGCGAAGCACCAGTCGTGGTCAACTGCGCACGCGCACCCGGCAACAGCTCGACCGCCATATTCAACCTGTCTCCGCCTAGAATTCCCCCCGATAGATTGTGCAGGTGAACCAGCGCAGCACCGTCCGGCAGCAAAAAAGGACGCACAACCCGCAGCGGTGGGGTTTGCACGAGGGTGTCGACTACAGTCACCCGGCGCATGCCTTGCAAGCCAGGACGAAAACGCAGCCGCAGCGCTCCCTGCATCCCACGCACACCTTCCCCTGGATCGTTCACAGGTCCTCCGTTTTTAACTGATGAACAGACGTACAGGCAAGGCCGGATGGCGCATACTGGCAACTTCAACCAGAGGCACAAACATGGCTGGCATCCCCTTCGCTGCCAAGGCAATCTCCTCGATGCGTGGATACAGCTGCCACTGGATCGCAGCTGCCTGCACCTGACCCAAAGGGGCCAGTTTCTGACAGGCCGCCACCAACCCCGCCACCAGCTGACGCAGACAAACAGCAGCAACCACGGCCGGCTCTCCTCCCAACCACCCACCGGCCAGACCAAACACACAGCTGTGGTGCACCCCACCCCCCACCGCTTCTGTCCGCTCCAACAACTCGCTCAGGCTGGCGTTCGCCTCCAAAGCACAGAGCAGATGCAGCAGACGCCCACCCAGGCTGAGGCTCGCCTGCCGACTTTCACGGGCCAGCTTCACAGCCGAACATTCCTGGTTCAAGGCAACCCACTCGTCCACCAATGTTGCTGTCACCCCCTCGCGCAGCTCCTCCCCCAAAGCATGCCCACGCCAACAGCAGACAGCCTCCAGCTGGCCAGCCTCCACAAGATAGCTGTCCAAAAATTCATACAGCTGGGCCGGGGCCAGCAACCCAGCGTCGACCAGCGTCTCCAGCCCATACGAATGCGCTGTGCCACCGATCGGCAGCGCGCTGTCGGCCAGATGCACAAGACGCAACCAGTTGGGGATCGACATTCCCTGCCCCCCCTCTTTGCAAAACACCCAAATGAACAACGCCCCTCATTTTATCACAGGCCGCCGGTTTCAACCGGCAGGAGACACTCCCCCCCAACAGCCCCCCACCGCCGGTCGGCGCTGCACTCTTCACCCAAAACACAAACCACGGCGGCGATTGCCAAGTCCATCGTCAAAAGAAGGAAAAGAAGAAGCAGTTGTGTACAATACCTCCGTGCCTGCCAAAATACCGGGCCACTCGGACAGAACAGCCCGTGCTCGCAGCACTTGCACTCTTTGATTGTTGCAACCAACACCTGTTGAGGTTTTTGTTTTATGCCAACTAAAAGTATTTCTCCTACCCTGCTGCTGCCTCGGTGGACTCAGTGGTCTGCCTGGGCTCAACGCCACAATGACTTTTGGCTGCTTCTCGCCACGTTTGTCAGTTTTCGGCTGGGATCGGTCTGGTTTTTCCGGCCAGGGGGTTATTTCCGCGACTACTCAGACCTGATCTTTTATCAAACTCGCGCCAGCTGGCGCGAGTTTGGTTTCCTCCCCTATCGAGAGTACTGGTCAGAGTACCCACCCCTCTTTGCCTGGTTCAGCGTCTGGATCGATACCCTTGCCAGCCAGTTCGCGCTGTGGGAAGATGAACGACTTTGGTACGCGCTCTTTTTTGGAACCGCCATGGTCGCTGCAGAGACCGTGACCGTGCTCTGCCTCTATCGGCTGGCATGTCTGTTGTACGGCGCAGCAGCAGAGACCCAGCGCCCCCTGCGCGTGGTCTGGCTCTACGCTGGCCTCTTCCTGCCTGTCTATCTGCTGGGCGGTTGGTACGATGCCCTGCCGGTGATGACGATCTTCGCGGCGCTGACTGCCTTGCTCACACTCCGCCCCACCTCTGGCCTGCTTCTGGCAGGTCTTGTGGCCGGCATCGGCGCTGTGTTGAAGCTCGTCCCTTTGGCCATTCTGGCTGTCACCCCGCTTGTCGCCAGACGCTGGCACGCGCTCCTGGCCCTTTTTCCCGCGCTGCTTGTCGTCGTCGCCATCTACGGCCTGGCCTGGCAGAACGGGCCTACCATGACGTTGGCATCGCTGCATTCGTTGACCGAACGGACAGGCTGGAGCACGGTCTATGCCCTGGCAGACGGTTTTACCCGGCTTGGCAAAGTGGTCGGCGACCCCTTCGATCCGAACCCGACAGTCGGCCAATACGCTGTCCAGCTCCCACAGACGTTGATCTGGCTGGGGTGGCTCGGGCTAGGGGTCGCGCTGCTGCAGTTTGCGATCCGACGCCAACCCGCGCCGCAGAGCCCCTGGCGCGTCGTCGCCTTCGCCGCGCTCACCTACACGATCCTGCTGCTCGCCTACCCGGCCTGGAACCCACAATACGCGCTCTATCTGCTGCCCTTTCTCCTTCTTCTCTGGCCAACCGCGCGCGGGCTGCTCTATGCGCTCCTCCTGAGCGCCCTGATCCTGCTGGAACATCCGATCTACTTCAACCTGATCGGCCCAAACTACCCCCCCGCCATAGCAGCCCTGCTGGACGCCGACCCTGTCCGCCTGCTCTGGCAGATTGTCGGCTTGCGCACCCTGTTGCTCGCCGTGATCGCCGTGGACCTGACCTGGATGATTGGCTGGCCCCCTGCTCGACGCTGGCTGCCGGTCGGAGTTGCGCTCGTCCTCTTCTTGGCCATGGTGGGGGGGGCGCCCGATTTTCTGCAAACCTACACCGCCGGCCGCATGGCCACGACGCCGCTGCGCCCGGTGGCGCTCTATTTCAATGCCGATGAGACCACCTCCCCAATTGTCACGGCTGACCTGACCCTGGCGCGCACACTGCGCCCACTGCTCGCCGACCCCGACCGGGTAGTGGCTGCTGGCGGGCGCCCGGACAGAGTCGACCCGCTGCCAGAGTTGCTGGTCGGGGCGCACCCCTTTTTCTACCTGTCTGCCCCGGCCAGCCGCGGGCCGGTCGATCTTTTGGTCGAAAGCAGCGACGCCTGTCCCCGTCGCATCACCCTCGGAGACTTTCACCTCTGGATCTGCGGCGCACCTTCTCCACCACCGCAGATCCACTTCGCGGCAGGCGCCGAACTCGCTGCCGCCTACCTGCCTGACTCTCTGCAGAACCCGCTGAAGCTGACGCTCTTCTGGCAAGCCACAGCGCCGATCCCAACCGACTACACTGTCTTTGTCCACGTGGTCGACGCCGCCGGGCGGCTGGTCGGCCAATGGGACCAGGTCCCTGGCCATGGCAGCGCACCGACTTCCAGCTGGACCAGCCAACAGATTGTGGTCGACGACTACCACATCGACCTCGCGCTTGCCGACGCACAATACCCGCTGCGGGTCTTGACAGGGCTGTACGACCCTGCCAACGGGACACGCGTGCCGATCCTCTCGACTGACCTGCCCTCTGCCGACCAGGCCGTTGAACTCAGACAATATCCAGGGATAGCCCGTTAGGAGATTCATCAGAAATTGAAAATTTTTGACCGCACTGTGTGGGGGCTGGGTTGACCATAGAGCGCTTTTTCCAAATTTACATGCTACATGCCTGGCCTGGTAGCAAAAACTTGCGACTTGAACGATAATGATGTGCGACCGTCAGTGTGCTTGTGTGTGGCAAGCTGGAATTGTTACTGTTGGTCCTTTGAGAAAACATGTTAAATTTCCAAGATAAACAGTACAAACTTCAACTATGTCAACAAAACGATGGCAACTGTACAGCCTGATCGTCTTTTTTCTGAGCGGGATATGTGGATTCCTCCCGTGGGGACCTGTCCAGGCGCAGCCAACACCCCCCCCCACACAGAACCTGCTGCGCGGTGGTCCCAGCAACACCCTGCCAGTCGCTGTCCCTGTCCAGATCGCTGGCAGCGGCGGCGTCTCACCTTACAACACAACCCTGGACAACTGGTTCGACTCTTGGCAGGCACCGCAAGCGATCTACGATCAAGGGACGTATGCCAACAGCGAAGACTATTGGAGCAATCTGGATGAAAACGTTGGGTGGGGTTCGACTTGGAACAATAACAGCGGCGGAATCGGCTATTTGGTGGTCGACCTGCTGGACGTGCGTACGATTGACAGGTTCAGTGTCTTTCAGATGTTTTCTGACGGCAAAACAACCCACATTCAATTCTTCAAACACAGCGCCGCTGTTTCAGCGCCGGACTACACCGATACAGGCTGGGTCGCAGTAGAAGATGAACGTGTAGTCGACGCCGGGCTGGATGAAACCACCTTTAGACGAATTTCTTTACCCACCAAAATTTCTGTCACTCCCTTCAGCACGCGCTTTCTCAAAATCTCCGTCCGAAATGACGGACGCTACGGCGAACCTGATTATATCGAACTCAAAGGGGTCAAGGCTTTTGCGTCGACCAGCATACCGACAGCAACACCGACCAGCACCCCAACAGCAACACCAACAGCAACACCGACAGCAACACCGACCAGCACCCCAACAGAAACACCGACCAGCACCCCAACAGCAACACCGACCAGCACCCCAACAGAAACACCGACCAGCACCCCAACAGAAACACCGACCAGCACCCCAACAGAAACACCAACAGCAACACCGACAGCAACACCGACAGCAACACCGACAGCAACACCGACAGCAACACCGACAGCAACACCGACCAGCACCCCAACAGCAACACCGACAGCAACACTGACAGCAACACTGACAGCAACACTGACAGCAACACCGACAGCAACACTGACAGAAACACTGACAGCAACACCGACAGCAACACCGACAGCAACACCGACAGCAACACCGACCAGCACCCCAACAGAAACACCGACCAGCACCCCAACAGAAACACCAACCAGCACCCTAACAGAAACACCAACCAGCACCCCGACAGCAACACCGACAGCAACACCGACAGCAACACCGACAGCAACACCGACAGCAACACCGACAGCAACACCGACAGCAACACCGACAGCAACACCGACAGCAACACCGACAGC